>CAVQZQ010000089.1:0-119450 GCA_963718435.1 uncultured Acidobacteriota bacterium
AAGGAATGGGGGCGGCATTCACCCCCATTCTTGACCACAATCAAGACTAGGCCGCGGGTCTTAGAACAAGTTTCGTCCACCCATTGTCGCGGGCGTCAAAATGTTGGTAGGCATTGGGCGCCTGCTTCAGAGGCAATCGATGTGAAATGATCCAGGACGGTTTTGCCCGGCCGGCGTGCATCAGATTGCGCAGGTGCCGGTTGTAGTGCTTGATGTTGGCTTGCCCGGTACCGATCGACTGCCTTTTGAACCAAAAGAGTCCCATGTCAAAGGCAGTCTCACCTTCACGGGGGAAACCTTCAGTCGGTCGATGGGAACCGCTAGGAAATATATCAGGTAGAAATGCATAATCGTCCTGCTTTTCCCGGGCGTCCCCAGGAAGGCGCAAGCAGTTGAAGTCGCCATAGGGAACGCGGAGGTATTCCGCCTGTCCTCCCGGAAAAGGGCCCATGCCGGCAAAGCCATAAGCAGCCCCGGCCATTCCTGGATAAACAGTGAGGCAATACGCGGTGAGACCTGCTTCACAGTTTTTGCAGAAGCCACAACCGATGTTAAATAGGAGGCTGACCTGGTCACCCTTTTTGATGCGGCTGATTCCAGGACCTACCTCGATGACTTCACCGGTATTCTCGTGACCGAAAACCCCTCCCGGTTTGAAATCGGTCCGGCCCTCGTACATATGCAGGTCAGAACCGCAAATGTTGGTGGTGGTGATTTTGACGATCACATCGTTCGGCTGCTCAATACCGGCGTCAGGAACATTTTTCACGCCGACGTCGCGGGGTCCGTTGTAAGCGACTGCTTTCATGGTCCTTTCCTCCTGATACGTGTCTGTCGCTAGAACCGTCATGCAGGCTGCTGGTTGCTGATGCGGGAGCCCGGCAGACCTGACATACCAACCGAACCGATGGCGACGGCGGTAGCCTAGTCGACTCGAAAATGTGAGTTGGCCTTGGCTGCATCCTGGGGTGGGCCGGTCCGTTGCGGTGACATGGTTTTGAGTGAGTAAGGAACTTGACGTCCGGCAATTGAGGCACACTTCATAGGTCCGGCGCCAACAAGTGAAAGACCGACTTAGGTTGCGATGCCTGCAGCCAAAGATAAAATTGAGTATCCTAGTAAGTTCTCATTCATGGTGACCAGGTCTCTCTCGCACAGTCTGGCTTGCAGGATGAAGTGAGCGATAGAAGCGGTCTTTCATAAGGGCATATTAGTTGGCCGAGCTTGCTGGAACAATCGCTCGTGAGGGGGAACACTACTTCACTTGGAATTCCTATGAGGCTGTCCACCACAGGTTGAAGTCCGCCGTAAGCCTGTTGTGCGATATAACCACCGACCACGGAGAGCGTCTCCTTGGGTCGTAGTCGAGCGTAAGACCTAGTGGTAATAGCGTCTGGTGGTGCTCATCATCCATCCTGATCAGGAAATGTACGAATTCACCCTGCATCTGTTTCCCGCTGCAAAGGAGACAGATACTGCGGCGCTCACTGCGAAGCCATAACCAATGCTATCTGCTGGAACATATTTGCCGATGCCCCACTTTTTGGTTCAAGGAGGGACCATGAAACGTAACTTGACGCTTTTCGTTGTTCTGCTGGTTGCACTTCCGAGTGTGACCTTCAGCCAGATGGAGCCCGGAAATCCCGCCCAGGCGCGCATTCAAAAAGAGGTGCGCCACGAGTTGTTGATGCTCCCGTACTTCGGAGTGTTCGACAACATTGAGTACCGCGTGGACGGCGAGACCGTCACGCTACTCGGAGACGTAACCCGGCCTACGCTCAAATCAGACGCGGAAAATGTCGTAAAACGCATCGAAGGCGTCCAGCACGTGGTCAACAAGATCGAGGTCTTGCCGCCGTCTCCGATGGACGACCAACTGCGCTTGGCCCTGTATCGCGCTATCTACGGATTTCCGGCCCTGGAGAAATATGCCCTGGGCGTACAGAAGCCAATCCGCATCATTGTCAAGAGCGGCCATGTAACTCTGGAGGGAGTTGTCGACAGCGAGGCAGACAAGAACCTCGCCGGTGTCCGCGCCAACACGGTCCCCGGAATCTTTTCCGTGACTAACAACCTTCGGGTGGTTCCAAGCTAGTCTTGTGAGGTCCGAGTCGGGCCTGACCCACCAAGCGCCCCATGCGAAGCCCGGGAAGGATGGTGATCAGCCAGAAGGATACCCATGCGATTCAGCTCGACCGTTTCAAGCGCCCGGCTGATCCATGTGCACCAGTCCCCGTTTCAAAGCGACGTTGATCGCCTCTGTGCGTCCGGTAACATTGAGCTTTTCGAGAATGTGCGTCACGTGCACCTTGACGGTCGATTCGCTGATATCGAGGGCCGAGCCGATTTCCTTGTTGCTCTTGCCGGTGGTCAGCGCGCGCATAACCTGCGTCTCCCGCGAGGTCAGTCCGCGGTCCTGAACTCGCTTTCCAAGCTGGGCCGCCACCGAGGGCGGAATCCATCTCTTTCCTTGCGCCACTGCCAGGATGCATTCGATGAGCTCAGGGAGAGATGTACTTTTCAACAGATATCCGAACGCGCCTGCCCTTAGCGCCCGGTAAATGTCTTCCTCGCCCACGCAGGTTGTGAACACCACCAGACGCGCCGCGGGGTTCTTGGCACAAATCGATTTGACGGTCTCAATTCCGTCCATCAGGGGCAATTTCAGCTCCAGGATAGCCAGGTCAGGAGACTGCGCAACGAATTGATCCACGGCGTCCTGCCCGCTGGACGCCTCGGCGATGACTATCATGTCGGACCTGCGGTTGATCAGCGCGGCCAATCCCTCGCGTACGATCGGATGTTCATCAGCGACCAGTACCCTGTATGGCTGGCGGGTAGATTCTGCGAGTCCGCAGCCATGATCCGTAATTCCATTTGAAATCGACACAATACTCCTCCCCGCAAGTGGCAAGGGTTCCCTCGCCGGCGGCGCCCTGGGGCCGTCGCCGCAAGGTGAACAGAGTGGAAGTTCGGATTCACTGCATGTGCGCCAGTGCACATGCAAAGAACGAAGACGTTACTGCCTTCTGTTTTTCAATAACTCCATACCGGTTTGAACGGCGTTGAGAAGGGCGTCATCTTCGAAGGGCTTGCGCAGAAAAGCGATGGCTCCTGCTTGTGTGGCTTTGTTTTCTACCTCTGGTTCGTCGCGCGCCGAAATGAATACCACCGGCAGCCGGTTGGGTTCTGCCGCCAGCCGGCGATGCAATTCGAATCCGCTCATGCCCGGCAGACCAATATCGAGAATGATGCAGCAGATGCCATTATGGTCGCCCACGTCAAGGTAGTCCTCAGCCGAGTCAAAGCTCTTCGCCGTGAGTCCGGCGGACTTGAGGAGCCTTTCAAGAGACCTGCGTATCAATCGATCATCATCGACGATTGCGATCAGTCCAGTCTCGGTCTCAGTCATGACTCTACCTCCGGCCCGCCAATCACTGTCAATGGAAGCTTTGTTCCGGCGCTGGCCTCGCGGGGCTGTTGAGCGCCGGAAAGTAGCTGGCTCATTTGCTTCACTTGCCTTACACGATTGAAGGTATCCCCGGTACGGCGGCGTGTCTATGGGACCTTGGTCCCATAAGGCCGGGATCAATTGGAAGGAAGGCCGAGTTTCTCCGCCATGTGAATCAGGTCGGCCAATGATTCCGCCTCCATCTTCTGCATCACCTGCCCGCGATGAACCTTGATGGTCTTTTCGCTGGCGCCCAGCTCCGCGGCGATTTGCTTGTTCAACAAACCGCTGGTCACGCGAGGAAAGACTTCTCGTTCGCGCGGGGTCAACAATGCATAGCGCTCCTGCAACGCGCGCAATTCCGCGCTGTGTTGCCTGGTGATGCCGTCATGGTCGATCGCGCGCTGGATTGCCTCCAGCAGTTCCTGCTCCCGGTAAGGCTTGGTGAGGAACTCGATGGCCCCGGCCTTCATGGCGCGAACCGACATCGGGATATCGCCATGGCCGGTGACAAAGATAATGGGAAGTGTAATCTTCCGGGCCGCAAGCTCGGTCTGAAGATCGAGTCCGCTGAGGCCCGGAAGCCGAACGTCGAGGACCAGGCAACCCGGCGCGTCAGGGCGTTGGCTGTGGAGAAACTCCAGCGCCGATCCGAACGTGCGGGCCTCAAGGCCCACTGACCGCAGGAGTCGCTTGAGCGACAGACAGACCAAAGGCTCATCGTCCACTACATACACGATTGGAGACGATTCAGTCATCACGCTACTATGCCGCTGCCGGTAAAGAGAACCGAAAGGTCGCGCCTTGAACGGCGGGATCCGCGGCTGGCCCACAAGCGGCCTCGATGCGCCTCGATGATCGACCGGCAGATGGACAAGCCCATGCCCATTCCATTGGGTTTGGTGGTGAAAAATGTATCGAAGATATGATCGATATTCCGGGGATCGAGCCCTATCCCGGAATCCTGAACGGTCACCTCCAGGCCCGATTCGCGCGCGTCGGAGCGGATGACGAGCGCCCGCGGGCGGTCCGGAACTGCGCTCATCGCCTCAATTCCATTCATGATCAGATTCAACACCACCTGCTGTAACTGGACCCGGTCGCCCAGCACCGCCGGAAGGGCAGGTCCCAGTTCCATTTCCAGCGAGACGTCGTTGCTTTTCCAGCACCCTGGAAATGAGATCCAGCACTTCCTGGATCACCGAGTTGATATCCACCGCGCTCTTCTGCAGGGCCCCTTTTTTCACCAGAGCGCAGATGTGGGAGATGATATTCTCCCGCCCGGCTTCCCGCCTCGGCAATCTCCGTCAAAGCCTGTTGCACGTCTTCAATATCCGGAGCCGGGCTGGCCAGAATCCGGCGGCTCGCATTGGCGTTGGTGACGATTGCCGACAGCGGCTGGTTGACTTCGTGGGCGATGGAAGCCGTCAACTCCCCCAGGGTGGACACTCTGACCACCCGCGCCAGTTCTGCCTGGGCGGCCTGAACCGCGTCCTCCGCCCTCCGGCTTTCCGTCAAATCCCGCGTAATCTTGGCAAAACCAACCAGCTTTCCCTTCGGGTCGTGCAACGCGGTGAGGATCGCGTTCGCCTGGAATCGCGATCCATCCTTCCGCACCCGCCAGCCGTCTTCTTCGAACCTGCCTGTCGCGGCCGCTTCGCGAAGAGCCATCGCCGGCTTGCCCTTACGCAGATCTTCGTCCGCCATAAAAACACGAGAAGTGCTGCCCGATAATCTCCTCCGCACAATATCCCTTGATCCGCTCCGCTCCACTATTCCAGCTGCTGACGAATCCGTCCGCGTCCAGCATATAAATGGCATAGTCGGCGATGCCTTCCACCAAGAGGCGAAATCGCTCTTCGCTTCGCCGCAGTTCTTCGACGGCCTGGCGGCGTTCGGTGACATCCAGGCACAGGCCGATCATCCGGAATGGCGAACCTTTGCTGTCGCAATGCGTCCGCCCCATGGCCAGCACCCAGCGCATCGAGCCATCCGGCCTCTGAATCCGGTACTCGGCATCGTATTCTCCGCCCGGCCGGAGCGCCTCGCGAATGGCTAGTTTCACCGCCGCTCGATCCTCGGGATGAATCAGCGTCAGGAAGCTCGACTCGTCGAGCTTCTGCTCGCTTGGCTGCATGCCGAAGATGCGAAATGTCTGGTCGGACCACTCCACCCGGTCGGAGCGGGTGTCCCAGTCCCACACTCCCACTCCCGAAGCTTCCTGCGCCAACCGCAGTTGCTCTTCGCTGTCTCTAAGGGTTTGTTCTACGGCTTGGCGCCGATGCGATCTCGAGCACCAGATCTTCATTGACCTTCTTCAACTCGGCGGTGCGCTCCTCGACCCGCAAGTTCCAGCTCCGATTTCGCCAACTTCAGGCCTCTTCCGCCCGCGTCCGTTCCGCGATCTCGATCCTCAAAGCCGCGGGACTCGGCAGCTCCACGGCGTGAGGAACCAGTCTCACGAGCAACACAGCTGTAACGAGAGAAGCAATCGCCGTGATGGCCTTGATCACCCCTGACACCCAGTAGTCGGCATGCCAGAGGTTCCACACTTCCATGGCGTGGGTGGCGCCGCAGGCAAGAATGAAAACGCCAAAACACAAAAACATCCAGTTGAATGGCAGATCGGTCCGCCTGCGGACAAAATAAGCGAGCGTGAATGGAATCGACAGGTACGCAAGCGTGATCAGTGAATCGGAGATCACATGCAGCCACACCAGCCCCGGAACCCACATATAGCAATATCCATGGGGCATGAAGGGGCCAGACGAGAACATAGCATCCAGAAATTGCATCGTGCACCTCGCCGCTTCTCGCGCAATAAGCGGGAAACGCAATGGCCAAACAGTTGATGCAAGAGAAAGTCCCCCGCACCACGCATTGAAGAAATCTCGTGCAAGGCGGGCCGGTTAGGTTGGCTCCCGGAGAATGAGGTCGGGGAATAAGATGCTCGAAGACAGCCATAACCGTTTTATCAGGGATTGTACGGCGTTCGCATAAATGTAAAACTTTCGGGCCAATGTTAATTTTTATCTTTAGTCAGCCAATGACAGATGGCCGCGTATTTGACTGACGATGTAAACACTATTTTACAAATCGCATCAATAAAATGCGGATGGGGAAGTTACAGCGGCAGGAACAGCGAAACACCGAACCACTGTGTCCGAGGTGAATCGTTGCTCCGTGCCGCAATGCGACCCCTGTACCTGCTTACGATATCGGCGCAAACCCATAGCCCCAGCCCGGTCCCGGTTCGTTCCTTGGTCGTGTAAAAGGGTTCGAAGGCATGGCGGCGGGTCGCAGGGCTCATTCCGTGGCCATTATCTGCGACCGTAATCCACAGGCCTGGGCGAGCCGGTCATCCCATCGGTGGCTCTGCGAACTCTCAACTGCAGCCTGCCGCCGAAGGGCATGGCATCGAGCGCGTTCCCCATCAGGTTTGACCATCACTTGCCGCATCTCTCCCGGATGACAGCGAAATTCGAACGTCGCGTCATAATCGCGCAACACTTCGATGCCTGCCACTTCGATGGGGTTATCGTGCAAGGCCAGCGCTTCATCGAGAATGGCAGAGATCGAAGCCCAGACGGGTTCTCCGCTGTTTCCGCAGAAACCCAGGGCCTGCGTCGAAATGTGGGCCACGCGCGATATTTCGCGGTGTGCGGTTGCCAGGTACTGCTTTCCTTCCGGGGAAAGGTCTTCGTTCTGCAGAAGAAAAAGAAGATTCGTGACAGCCGCCAGCGGATTGTTGATGTGATGCGCAACGCTGGAAGCGAGGCGCCCCACGGCCGCCAGCTTCTCCGAAATTCGCACCGCCTCTTCAGCGCGCTTCTGGCGAGCGATATTTCGCGCAACCTCCGAGACTCCGGCGATCTCCCCGGCAGCGTTCCGTATAGGAGAGACGGTCAGGGATACAGGAATCTCTGAGCCGTCTTTGCACCTTCGCCTGGTCTCATAGTGGTCCAGGCGTCTTCCGTTGCGCACCTGGTCGAGCACCGCGCCCATGGCGCCTTCTTCACCGACGCAGGCGAGCCGGAAGATCGGTTGCCCAATCATTTCCTGCTCGGTATATCCGAAGATGCATTCCGCGGCTCGGTTCCAACTGGCGACTGTAGCCTCACCCGCCACGCTGATGATGGCATCATTGGAGTCCTCGACGAGCGCAGCCATGCGTTGCATCAGGCCATACTTAACGGCGGGAACGAGAAGTTCCCCGGGAGAGTCGATACGGCCCTCTCGCGGCGCACCGGAATCCCTCGACACTGCACGCCCCCGAACCCTCTCAGGTTTGGTCATCAGCCATGCCCATGTACTCATCGGCATAAACTCCTATGCCGGTCGGCTACACGCCGTTACCTTCTCAACCGATGGACTTCCACGCGCGGTCCGGCCGGACGTACCCATGGATGGCCATACGGGTGTACGTATCCGACTCGGTTGATCCACACTCGAGTCCATGGACGGCGATCGATCAGGATGGTGTGTGAAGGCCAGAGAAATCCTGAGCCAAGCCACCATCCCCATCCACCGAATGCCGCACCAATGGTGATTCCTGGGCCGAAGTGGATTGCGCCCGCAATCGCGAAGCCAGGCCGCGGTGGCGCGAAGACCACGAGAGGGTCGTAATAGGGAACGTAAACCACATTTGGATCCACGGGAAGGATCTGGATATATCCTCCGTCCGCGATAACATTGATGTAGCTATTCGGTGCCAGATAACCGTAGCTCCTGGCACGCTGGCGCATCCGCTGCACGGCATCCATAACCTCCGCATCCTGCGTCAGGACCGCATTACCGAGTTGCTCCGTCCATGCCGGGTCCCGTGCCATCATGTCCAGAACCGAAGGGAATGGAAGCAAAGCCAGCACGCTCGGATCCCACTGCAGGTGATCGGCCTGAATGGCCTCCGCCAGCGCATCCCCCTTCAGATAACTGTGTTGATCCGCCCATGCCGCGGCTTCGGGAATCTCGGTCCAGTAAGTCGACGCAGTAAGAATCTGCGCCAGCAGCGGGTCTGGATAGAGCGCGATCCGCGCTACCAACTGGTCCAATTGGGGCGGAGCCAGGGGCGCCGGCTGGGCAAGTGCGCTTCTTGGAAAGCACAAAGCCATTAGCGGCACAAAGGCGATGAACAACAAATGACGAAAACCAGCGAGTTTCATTGTGTCTCCTTGGATGGTTCGCCCGGATTACCGAGGCCAATCATGCATTTGCGCGTCCGGCGGCGGCGATAGGCCCGGCGGTGATCAGGCCAATCTCATTTCTCGGTCTCTTCTTCTGGCGGTTCTTCCTTGGTGCCGACAATCCAAAACACGACCCCGAGGGCGAGAGATGCTCCGGCCAGCGCCGCGATGGTGCTCGGGGAGGTCTGGTAGAGATCGAGGATGATGAACCTGCGAACCAATGCAAGCAACGCAATCAGCACGACCGCGCGCACCTGGACGATGGCACGGCGATGATGCTTGACGACCAGCAGCGTGTGTTTGAATTCAAGTGCAATGAGCACCGTGAGCACCATCCCGAAAAGCCCCTGGAAAACCTGGGGATCGCCTGGATTGAGTACTTGGCTGCTCACTAGCCGCAGGGTGTGCAAGAACAGCTGCCAGGTGGTGACCGCCACAATGAGAGCGATCACCAGGATGAGCGCTGCAACAATTGTTTGCTCGAATCTCTCGTATAACGAAAGCGTTTGCCATTTGGAACGCAGCTCCTTGAATTCCGCCGCGAGAGTCAGAAGGTTGTTTGTCATCGACCGCCCTAACCACCGCTCAAGTCCATGCCGATGCGACGATGAATGCATCGCGCGGATCAGAACACGCCCGGATGTTTAGAACCTCGCGCCGCGACATCTCACTTGCCGGTTTCCGGTCCGGTCAGCTTGCTTCGTATTCTGTTGATCTCTGTCATGCTCTTCTCATAATCATCCAAAGCCGAGATGATCGAGGAGAGTTGCCGTGCGGTCTGGGCATTCTTCTCGAGATATTGCTTATAAGTGTCGGAAACAGGCCGATCCTTGTTCTGATTCAGATAGTTCATTGCGGCTGTTGTATTAGCCTGTAACTCCCTCACTAGGGGAAGGATTCGTTCGACGGCCTGCTCCTGCAACTCTGAACCGGACTTCCGTGCTCTGGTCAACTTATCCACGATGAGCGACATGTTATCCACATGTCCCTTGATCTTGGCCAGTATCAACGTGTGGGTAAGCCAATTCTGGTCGCTCACGATGAGGGTTTGCAAATCTTCGGCGTCGATGGCCAATTCACGCGCTTCGTCGCTGGCTTGTTCGAGAAGCGTCGCTAGATCCTGGCTGTCGCTTCTTGCCACCCCTGCAAGCAGAGGTGACTGGAATGTAAACAGGACCATCGGCGCCAGAATGACCGCGCTCCGAATTTGCGCACACGCAGCTTTCATGCTCGATCCTCCCTCTTCGTCGGTTTGAGCGTCAGATCGCCTGTAGACGGACGGGCAAGGTAATCCTGGCAATGCCACTAAACAGCATGCTCACGCCCACCAGCGTGCCCACAGCCCACAAGGAACTCGATGGCCAGTGAAACAGAATCAGGCTGGCAACCAACAACGACACCACCCCATCCACCAGGAACCATGCTGATCCGGGAAGCCTTCGCAGGAGGGAGAAAACCACGAGTTCGAACACTCCCTCAATGGCAATGTAGAAGGCCAGCACGAGCGTGAGCGCAACCACCCCGGCAACGGGCAGGGCCAGCATGTAAAAGGCCGCGGCCAGGTACACGATTCCGATGAGAATCTGCCATAGAATTGCGCCTACCCTGCGCTGCGACCATGCGTACACCAGGTGCGCAACCCCGGCGAAGAGAACCAGGCATCCGAAGTAGACACTGGCGGCCACGCCGGCAAAGAACGGCACCGCAATAGCCAATAGTCCCGCAATAATCAGCAGGATGCCAAGGGCGATGGACCACCCTCTTTCCGAGCGAGCATACGTTACCATGGCATTCAAGGCTTCCTCCTTGTACGCGTATCGATGGCAATAAGAGTGTGTTTCCGGGCCGGCGGCCGGCCTGTGTCGGCCGGCCCGGCTCATTCAATGACTGATTAGGCGCGTGGCGGAAACTTCTCGAACATTTTGTCCACCGCCTTGTTGAGCTTCTTGGTGTCCTTTTCCGGTTGGTCAGAGAGTTGATCATGGGCTTCACCGCGCCACACCAAGTGCTCTGAATTGGTGTCGTAGAGATCCACGACCAAGGTGCCAACCGGGATTTTGTCAATGGTCGTAGTTGCCATGCCCATACCCCAGCCACGCCATCCCCAGCGTGGCCCTAGCCCGTCGTAAAAGGTGTCGTATTCGGTCTTGTTCTTTTTGACGGCCACTGCGGTCACGGTCAGGTCGCCCCCATCTTCTACCTCTCGCAATCCTTTCGCTTGAAGCGCCTGGTCCACGGCCTCGCGAACCCGTTGCTCGAAAAGAGGATCCGCGGCATGGAGATGTCCCCACGAGTAGGTGTGGTACTGGCTGAAGCTAGCGGAGTGGTCAAAGTCCGTCACCACTTTGTCCGCCATTGCTGGAATCGAGAAGAGGAGGATGGCAAGAGCCACCGTCCATAAGGTCCTTCGATAGAGTTTCATTCTGAACGCTCCTTTGTCGCGCTTGTGTCGATCCTGATTCCATTTCTGTGCTGCCGGCAGGCAAGCGGACAATAGGACAGTTTCGCCCCAGCGGTCCGCCGATATCTCGTCGAGCGACGGTCAGACGGCACGACCAGTTACTTCGTACTGCCGGCTAAACTGCCGGGTGCTTCTATCTTGTCCTGGAGTCGTTCCAGCTTGGTCCTCTCGCGGCCATACTGGTTAACCGCTGAAATCATATCTGCAAGTTCATGCGAGGTATCCGCATTTTGCTGAAGATATTCAACGTAGTCAGGCGTCGTGGGGCGCTCATGATTCTGATTCAGATGCTCGATGGCCGCGGTGGTATTGCCCGCGATTTCCTTGAGCATGGGTACCATGCGATCGATGGCCTGCTGCTGCCACGGAGACGCCTCCTCGCGTTCTTCCTGCAGCTTGGCCACGATTCTTCCCATGTTGTTCACGTGATCCTTGATCCGGCTCAGCATCGCGGCATGCGACTCCCAACTCACATCATTGTGGAGCAGCGAAGTCATTTCATCCGCATTGCGGGCCAACTCCGCCGCCTCAGCGTTTGCGGCATCCAATTGGGCGGCGACCTCGGCGTTGGGCGGGTTCCGCGCCACCGGCCAGAGGGTGGGTGGCAGCAGCGTCGTTGAACCGAAGAAGGCGACTACCAGTAGACGATGAACTACTCCTAGTGAAACTGACATGTCAATCTCCTTTCTCCATGTTTCCAATCCGCGCGTTTGCGTAGTTGGTTATTAGCGCCGCTCCTGCGCCGATTGGCGGTTGAACAGCGGCGAAAGTTCGTCTTTCAGCTTGGCGAACAGCGAGGTCGTATCGCCATTGCCTTTCAATTCCTTGTCAAGCTGTGCAATGCTGGTATTCAGCGCCGAGTATTCCGAGGCATTGGCGGCATAGCCTAGTTCCTGGCAGCGATGAAGCTGATCCTTTGCCGTCGCCAGCAGCGTCTGCGCTGCGTTCTTGTCTTTCTGCCGCTGTTCTTCCGCGGCTGCGATGGCCGCGCGCGCAAGCACAAGAGGGATCGGCGTTACGTTGTCAACAGTGACCAAAGTGTTGAGCGCCGTTCCCAACACCTTGCTTGCATCATCGTTCTTTCCTTGATCGAGTAATCGCGCCGCCTCCTGGAGGGCCAGAGGATAAGTGGCCAACGGGAGATTGTAAGTGCGAGCGCGGATTTCGCTCTCCAGCGAATACAGCAGGAGACGGGCAGTCGGGTAATTCTTGTTTTTGACCGCTTCGGAAACGCTGTGGTCCAACGCCTGGACAGCTTTCTCGTCGAGCGGCGCGGCATCGATCACTTCGACCTCCGACGCTACCGGGATCAGAGCCGCCTTGGCATTACGAGCAAGAAGAATATTGATCTTTCCGGTAGCCGCTTCGATTGCGGCAAGCGCATCGTTCTTCTTGTTCTGAGAAATTGCCTTGATCGCATTCTGAGTTTGATTGATCGCCGCGATGGCATCCTGATCGAGTGCTTGATTCGCTTGTTCCTGGGCACTCTGCCGTTCCTTTTCGACTTCAGGGCGGGTCTGCTTTTCCGCATTCTGCCGCTGCTGGTCGAAATTTGTTTGTGACTGGGGCTGCGGCTCGCCCACCTGCTTTGCCTGCGGGATGTTGGCCGTATTCTCTCCGGACTTGCAGCCTCCAGCTAACACCAGCGAGGCCACCATGAACATCGCTGTCGCCCGTGCGTAAAGGTAGAACGCTTGTTTCATAACTTCCTCGCTTTCCTCTCGATTGACTCAGCGCGGCACTAATGTCCGTCTCGCAACACAGTCACCAGTGGCCCGATGGCTGAGCGACTGGTCTGCGATGTTAGCCGCGTTGACTCCCGCAAACAATTGGTCGCTAGGATGAGCCTCGATTGAATATGGGTACCTATTTACATGTCTATCCAGTAGCGCACGGAAAAGTAAGCCCTTCGCATTAAGAAGACCCGAGTCGTCTGACCTAAGTCGAAGGTAGTAGAAGGTTCAACCCAGAGGGTCGTAGTTATCCCTAGAGCCTGTTATGAAGTTCATGCGAGTTGTTTGAACATATTGGCGATCATGAGGCATGCGAAGGCTACGTAATGAAATCCCTTGAGCGTAGTGTCGAGCCGTTCGTAGTCGCGCACGAGTCTGCGGAAGCGAGCGGCCCAGGCGAAGCTGCGCTCGACCACCCATCGGCGCGGCAGCAGCACAAAACCGCGTTTAGCCATGGGGTGTTTGACGACTTCAAGACGGATGCCGTGGCTCTGGGCGGCCTCCGCCGCAGTCGACCCGGTGTAGCCCTGATCGACATACGCCATCTCGACCGTGCCTCCGGTCACCTGTTGCATGTCTTCGGCAAGTGCCTCGACCTGGGCGCGGTCGCCCTGATCGGCCGAGGTCACCGACAGTGCAAGCAGGTGCCCCAGCGTGTCCACAGCGATGTGGACCTTCGAGCCCTTGCGCCGTTTGGCGCCGTCGTAGCCTGCCCGCGCACCACTCTCGGGCGTAGATTGCAGCGTGCGACTGTCGATACACGCTGCCGTTGGCTGGCCCTTGCGTCCGGCAAACTCCCGCAACAGAATGCGCGTGTCTTCGACCAGACGCTCGAAGCATCCGGCCCGCATCCAGCGCTGCATCTGCTGATAGATCGCGGGCCACGGAGGATAATCGTGCGGCATGAACCGCCATTGGTTGCCGGTCCGCGCAATGTAGCGAACACCATTGAAAACCGATCGCAGATCATGTTCCCGATGGGCGCTGTCCTCGCGGCTCAACAGCAGATAAGGCAGCACAAACGCCCACTCCTCATCCGAAACATCGCTCGGATAACCGACTTTCCCCTTGCTTGCCATCCTTCCATACTGGACAGGATCGGCCGCCAACGTAAGCACCTATCTTGGTGCAAACTTCATAACAGGCTCTAGGCCGCCCTCCCGATAGCATTTCTATCCTCCCGTGTAATTGCATTTGCGCAGCACGCTCGCTAGCATCTCGCAAGGGAAAGTGAGGATCACATTTGATGACGACGGCTGTTCCCACCCAGTTCACCCCTCCCATAACCAGTCGAGATCACGTTCGCGGTCCGGGGTCCGCTGTGGTGACCCTGCTTGAATATGGCGACTACAAATGTCCTCGCTGCGACGAAGCGCGTTTCGTGGTCAGGCGCCTCGAGGCGGTCCTGGGCGACCAGATGCGCTTCGTCTTTCGCAATTACCCCTTGTCCAGCTTGGAAGTCAATTCGAAGCATGCCGCGGAGGCAGCGGAGACGTCCGGCGCGCAGAACAAATTCTGGGAGATGCACGACCTTCTCTTTAATCAACAACACGCTCTGTCGGACAAGCACCTAAGGGTCTACGCCACCCAGTGCGGTCTCGACATGGAGCGGTTCAATCGGGACATGGCGTTGCACACGTTTGACTTTCGGGTGAGGGAAGACATCCTCAGCGGACATCAAAATGGGGTCAGCGACACTCCAACGTTTTTTATTAACGATCGTCGTCACCCTGGGCCGTATGACTACGAGACGCTTTTATCCGCGATGAAAGAGTTCCTTTGAAAACGCACTTCCCTGGAATCGTCACACATTGGGTGGAACCTCCAGCGACGACGCGCCTTCTTCGTCGCTCTTCACACTTTGGCGATAGGCGATTCTCCAACCATGGAAGCGAACTACAAAAGAAAGGAGATCATCATGCCGACCGAAACCGAACCGACAACCGCAACATCACAAAAGACCAACGAGGGTGATAAGTCTTCGCAACGCACCGGGTTGACGCAGCAAACTCGCCCGGGTGCGATCGCGAGAAATCTCCGGCCGGGTGTGCTGGGGCTTCCGCTCTCTCCATTCGAGATGTTTCGTATGACTCCATTTTCTCTTTTCCGCCGAATGGCAGACGAGTTTGATCGCGCGCTTCAGCCGCTCGCGTCGGAAGGAGAGATAAACCAAGCCATTGCCTGGACCCCGACCGTCGAGATTTCCGAGCGCGATGGCAAGTTCAACATCCTTGCCGAACTTCCTGGATTGTCACCGAACGAAGTTCGCGTCGAGGCGGAAGATGATGCGCTCGTAATCCAGGGGGAGCGCAAGATGGAACGCGAGTCCACCGAGGGAGGAGTGCGCCGGAGTGAACGGCAATTCGGATTCTTTTACCGCCGCATCCCCTTGCCGGAGGGCGCCGATCCGGAACAAGCCAAGGCCCGTTTTCACGACGGAGTACTGGAGATCTCGATGCCCGCCCCGAAGCCGCAGTCGAATCGCCGTCAGATTCAGATTGAGTCCGACAGCAAATCGTCTTCGACAGAAACGAAGCCGGCAGCGAAGGACGCGAAACAGGCGGCGTAAAGGAAAGGTGACTGGAATTCAGCCGGAAGATCCGTCCCGGCTCGTCCAGCCAGGCCATCGACCGGGATTGATATGTCGCAATGAGCAATGACGCCTGGCCTGTTGCCCTGACCAGTCGCCCGAATTCTGCCTACCCTGATGCTACGTCTCGATACGGGCATCACACCACGTTTCTTTGAAAACAGCCGCGTGCTCGTTTGTAGCATGCCGACATAAGAAGGAGAGAGTTCAGATGCCAACCGCAACCATGACTCGTACAGATCGAGAGATTCAGACCGATGTGCTCTCCGAACTACGGTGGGACCACAGCATCCAGGCCAATGAAATTGGCGTGGCAGTCAAAGACGGCGTTGTCACCCTCACCGGGACGGTGGATACGTACCTGAAAAAGTGGAAGGCCGAAGAGGCCGCCCATCGGGTGACACGGAGTGGTCGCCGTAGCCAACGACATCAATGTACGCACCATCGGAGAGCGCACCGACGCCGACATTGCGTCCGCCGCGGTCCACGCGCTCAAGTGGAATTCAAGTGTCCCGGCCGACAAGATTCAGGTAACCGTCGACAAGGGCTGGGTGACACTCAAGGGCGAGGTGGAGTGGCAATACCAGAAGCTGGAAGCGGAGCGCGCCGTGCGTGGCCTTTGGGGCGCGAAGGGCGTGAGCAACCTGATCATCGTAAAACCGGCCGCTTCCCCAAGCGACTTGAAGAAGAAGATCGAGGACGCGCTGATCCGCACCGCACAGGTGGATGCCAGCAACATTACCGTTGAGGTACAGGGAAGCAAAGCCATTCTCAAAGGCCGGGTGCGCTCCTGGTGCGGAAAGGCAGGAGGCGGAAAGGCAAGCGTGGCTGGCTCCGGGAATCATCTCAGTGGATAACCAGATCACCCTGTTGTAGACATTTCTCGCCATCGAACGATTGCCGGTCCGGGTGGGGCAGCACGCCAATGATCAAGGAGTAACGACCATCGACGAACTGGCCGCCGGTGGTCGCTACGATCTTCACCGAAGGCGCAGCGTGCCGCCGCCCATCCACTCATCTTCCATTTCAAACTTCGAGACTAACTGCAACTTCTTGAGTCCTAACACCGGCAGCATGTTGCTGGTGAAGGTGTGACGCCATTTGTGAAGGAACCAGTGCGAGCAGCGCGGAGCGGTCTTGCAGGAGTAAGGCAGCTTGTTCTTCTTTGTTGCTGATCGCTTGACAGTGTAGGTTCCCTCGCACTTTCCGCAATTGAGACCCGCGCGGAGGGCGATCTCCTTACATGCTTCCAGCATGTGCGCATCAACGCCATCACGCGACGACTCTCTTGTTGGCCGTCTTCTGGTTGAGGCCTTCTTCGCGGCCCGCTGCGAACAAGACCATGACGTCCGACCGATCAAGACGGGAGACAGAGGAGCTTTCCGCAGTGTTCTCGAAACCGCACCAGATCGCGCTTGTATGACTTGTAGGTCGCAGGACTCTTTGTAGCTTTTACATCGCGGAGATACTCCGTGATTGCAGCATCGATTGTCTTGCTCTCCGCCGTATCTGGTTCAGGGTCTGGTTCGACGTCTCCAGCGAGAATTCCCAGTTTGAGGTGCCATGCGTCTAGCGCTCCGCGGGGAGAAGAACCAACGGCCTGACGTTTCAGCTTGCCATCTTCCCTCCAGGCAACATAGAAGTGCCCGCCCTTGCTGCTGGTCGGTTCACCATGGATGAGTATGAGTCTCGGGTCGGGTTTGCCATTCTTCCGGACAACAGGCACGAATTGCCAGCGGCCGCCGAGTCGGCGATACTGTACGAGGTTGACTTGCTTATGACCATTCTCACTGTCCACGTTCTTCGTGCTCCTTCCGCTTGCGAGGCGGATGATGCACATGATTTAGGCTGATGGACAGTGAGTTGGACAGCGATGTCGATCACTCGATATAAGCTATTGATTCTAAAGGGCGGGAGTAGTTCAGTGGTAGAACGTCAGCTTCCCAAGCTGAATGTCGCCGGTTCGATCCCGGTCTCCCGCTCCAAGTTCAACGAAACCCCCTCGCACATTCGGATGTCGGACCCCCAGCGGGTGTGAATAGCCATGGTTGAACTCGCCGTGAGCGAGATTGGCCCGGTGTTAGCGCCCTCGTCCAGCGCTTCCGCAATACCTGAGCGGGCTCCGGTCATTTGGGGCGTCAGCAAAGTCGTAAAGTCCCTTGGCGTTGGTGATTTTTCCCCGGCAGAGAATGCTTCTTCCACATTATTCTTCAATTCTCAAAAGTCGGGATTAGATGCCAGGAAGATATAAATGGTTTCCCCGGTTCCCGCTCACTTAGAAATCTCATCGATCCCCCCAAAAAACAACATTGCGCAGTGCGACAAATCTTCTTGAGTTCCCGTCATATATCACATTTGGTCGTTGTGCCTGGTTTCCCGATCGCGCTGTTTGATATCTGCTTTCCCTCCTTTTCCCAATCTTGCAGTGAATTCGACCCGACGAGGTTGAACATCGAATACAAGAAGCATCTTCGGGGCCGGATCCCAAGAGGCCAGGGCCACAAACGGATACTACTGTGCCTGAGCGGCGCCGACGGCACCTCTGGATTTGGGCAGTCGTTCTTGTTTTGTTTGGGCTGTTGTTTTACTGGGTGATCACTCAACAAAACAAGTCGCCGGCAGTTGCCGCGGGAGCAGGCCGGCGTGCCGTCACCGGCCCGGTTGCAGTCACAACCGCAACCGCCCGGAGCGGCTCGATCAATCTCTACATGAATTCGATCGGCACCGTCACTCCCGTTTACACCGCCTCCATCTCTGCACAGGCAACAGGTGTCGTGACGACGGTTCACTATCGCGAAGGCCGGTACGTTCGGCAAGGAGATCCACTCGTTGATATCGACTCCCGCCCCTATGCCGCGCAGCTTGCCGAGGCTCAAGGTTTGCTCGAGCGCGATCAAAACCTCCTTGCTGAAGCGCAAATGGATTTGAGCCGTTACAAGGAAGCGTGGTCGCGCAACGCGATTCCACGCCAAACGCTGGAAGATCAGGAAAAAGTGACCCTGCAGGATCAGGGGACAGTAAGAACGACACGGGCACAGTTCAGTATGGCGAAGTGCAGCTTTCCTACTGTCACATCACTTCGCCGATCACCGGCCGGGTAGGTCTTCGGCTCGTCGATCCAGGGAATCTGGTCACCGCCAATTCCAACACTGCTCTCGTGGTCGTCACACAAATCCAGCCGATCACCGCGATCTTTCCATTGAACGAAGACGACCTGCCTCAGGTCCTCGAACAACGCAAGGGCGGCAGGCAACTCAAGGTCGATGTCTTCGACCGAAACCAGCAGAAGCTTCTCGCCACCGGAAAATTGACGACCATCGACAACCAGATCGATACCACCACCGGGACCGTGAAGCTGCGAGCCGACTTTGATAACAAGAGCGGAATCCTCTTCCCCAATCAATTCGTGAATACTCGCCTGCTTGTGACCACATTGCAAAATCAAATCCTCGTGCCGTCCTCGGCAATTCAGCACAATGGGAATCAGGACTTTGTTTATCTCATCTCTAACGGCAAGGCGGTCTTGCGCAGTGTAAGAGCCGGAAACTCCGATGGAGGAAATACCGCGGTTCAGGGACTTCAACCCGGGGATGTCGTCGCCAACAGCAGCTTTGAAAAATTGCAGAACGGCTCACCGATCGTCGTTTCTCAGGTCAAGCTTCCATCCACATCT
Source organism: uncultured Acidobacteriota bacterium (assembly GCA_963718435.1). GTDB lineage: Bacteria > Acidobacteriota > Terriglobia > Terriglobales > Acidobacteriaceae > Telmatobacter. The sequence continues at coordinate 19,092 of CAVQZQ010000089.1, forward strand.
GAATCAACCGAGGGTAGCGCCCCGTGAACCCCTCTCGGATATTTATTCTGCGGCCGGTCGCCACCGCGCTGCTCATGGCGGCGATTCTGCTGGTGGGCATCGTTGCATACTTTCAACTGCCCATCTCCGCCCTGCCTCAGGTCGATTACCCGACTATTCAAGTGCTGACGTTCTACCCCGGCGCAAGCCCAGACGTCATGGCCACCACCGTCACCGCCCCTTTGGAGAGGCAATTCGGAGAGATGCAAGGCCTAAGCCAGATGACCTCTACAAGTGCCGGCGGAGTCTCTGTGATTGTGCTTCAATTTAATCTTTCCCTGGACCTCGACGTCGCGGAAGAAGAGGTGCAATCCGCAATCAACTCTTCGCAAAGTTATCTACCGTCCGATTTGCCTACTCCGCCTGTCTATAACAAAACAAACCCCGCCGATGCGCCCGTTTTGACTCTTGCTGTCACTTCGGATGCTATGCCGCTCTCTCAGGTTGAAGACCTCGTCGACACGCGGCTGGCGCCAAGGATTTCGCAATTGACCGGGGTGGGGCTCGTCAGTATCAGCGGCGGCCAAAAGCCAGCCGTGCGCATCGATGTAAATCCGGTCCAGCTTGCTTCTTATGGGTGAACATGGAGGATGTGCGGACCGCATTGACGCAGTCCAGCGTCAATGCAGCCAAGGGCAACTTCGATGGACCGCGCCAGGACTATCAGATCGACGCAAATGACCAGATCATCAATGCGGAAGGATACCGCAGCGTTGTAATCGCGTACTCCAATGGTGCGCCGGTGTTCGTAAAAGACGTGGCACAGGTCCTGAACGGAGTCGAGAACACGAGAGAAGCGGCCTGGATGAATCAGACACCGGCAGTCATTCTCAACATCCAGCGTCAGCCGGGCGCCAACACCATTACAGTCGTCAAGAGAATTCAGCAGGTACTGCCGCAGCTCGAAGCAAATCTTCCGGCATCGATCCACGTAACCACGATGACGGATATGACAACGAGCATCCAGTCCTCGGTGAACGACGTAAATTCGAGCTCATGCTGACCATCGGACTGGTGGTCATGGTCATTTTTCTCTTTCTGCGCAGCTTGCGCGCAACCGTCATTCCAAGCGTTGCTGTACCGCTCTCTCTTGTAGGGACATTTGGCGCGATGTATCTGCTGGGATACAGTCTCGATAACCTGTCGTTGATGGCGCTGACGATCGCCACCGGTTTTGTCGTAGACGATGCGATCGTAATGATCGAAAACATCGCTCGGTATTAGAAGAAGGTAAACCACCCCTTGAGGCAGCGCTTATCGGTGCTGGCCAGATCGGCTTCACCATCGTTTCGTTGACGGTGTCGCTTATCGCTGTACTGATTCCACTGCTTTTCATGGGAGACGTGGTTGGTCGTCTGTTTCGGGAATTCGCGGTCACCCTGGCCGTGACCATCATCATTTCGGCTGTCGTCTCCCTCACCCTCACTCCGATGATGGCCTCGCGCATTCTCCGCCACACCCCAGAGGAGCAGCAGTCGCGGTTCTATGTCGTCTCCGAGAGAATGTTTAAGCGAATGATTGATTTCTACGGCCGCACTTTGCATGTGGTCCTGCGTTATCAGACTGTGACCCTGTTGATCGCATTGGCGATGCTCGTGCTCACCATCTTCCTGTATATCTTTATTCCCAAGGGTTTCTTCCCAGTACAGGATACCGGCGTGATCCAGGGCATCTCTCAGGCATCGCAATCCATCTCCTACAACAACATGTCCACTCTCCAACAGGGACTCGCTCGTGTGATTCTCGCCGACCCTGCTGTTGAGAGCCTCGCCTGCCTTATCGGTGCGGACGGAGTGAACACCACTCTGAACTCCGGCCGGATTTCCATCAACCTCAAGCCCCTCGATCAGCGTCACGAAAGCGCTTCGGATGTAATTCGCGGGTTGCAGAATAGCGTGCGGCAAGTCTCCGGCATTCACCTCTACATGCAGCCCGTGCAGAATATCACCGTTGATGATCGGGTCAGCCGCACGCAGTACCAGTACACCCTTGAAGATCCCAACACCAATGGACTGCAGGAGTGGACCGGCAAGTTTGTCGCCGAACTCAACAAATTGCCCCAGTTGGACGACGTCGCTACCGATCAGCAACTGAGGCCCGTGCTATTTCGCTGACCATCGATCGCGTGACTGCATCTCGCCTTGGCATTGCGCCCACAACCATTAACAACACGCTCTATGATGCATTTGGTCAGCGGGAAATCAACACCCTCTACACCCAGACCAATCAATACCACGTAATCCTTGAGACCGAGCCGGAATGGCAAAAGAGCCCGGCGAAACTTGGCGATCTCTACATTCGCTCCAACGCTTCGTCGGGCGCCTCAGGTGCGGGCGCGGCAAGCTCCTTTTCCTCATCCGCTTCAGCCGCAGCGGGTTCAAATGCTCTCACCACCGCGGTGCGTTACACCCCATCGTCCTCGGTGCTTACGGCTCCTGTTAGCGCCGTCCCGCGCATCTCGGCAGGTGGTGCATCCTCGCCCAGCACGGGTACCGTTACGGGAACCACGCCTAACACAACAACCGCATCCGCGAGCCCCAACGCCGTTCCCCTCAGCGCATTCTCTCAAGCCGTCCCTACAACCGAGGCTCTCTCCATCAATCACCAGGGCCAGTTCCCATCCGTAACGGTTTCCTTCAATCTCGCTTCGAATGCCTCCTTGGGGACGGCTATAAGCAACATCGACAACGTGGCGAAGCAGTTCAAATTCCCACCCAGCCTCCAGGTTGGCTTTCAGGGAACAGCGGCAGCTTTTGAAAACTCGCTTTCGAATGAGGCCTTGCTGATTCTTGCAGCGTTGGTCACGGTATACATCGTGCTGGGTGTTCTTTACGAGAGTTTTATTCACCCCATCACCATTCTTTCCACGCTTCCGTCGGCTGGAGTTGGTGCGCTCCTCGCGCTGATCATTTGCCGCCAGGATCTTTCTGTCGTTGCCATCATCGGAATCATCCTGCTCATCGGCATCGTGAAGAAAAACGGCATCATGATTGTCGATTTCGCGCTCGAAGCGGAACGCAATGAGGGCAAATCATCAACCGAAGCCATCTTCGAAGCAAGTATGTTGCGCTTCCGGCCCATCATGATGACCACCATGGCCGCGCTGCTGGGCGGACTTCCACTTGCTCTTGGAACCGGTCTCGGTTCAGAACTGCGCCGCCCGCTTGGAATCGCCATGGTGGGCGGACTCCTCCTGAGTCAGATCCTCACGCTCTACACCACGCCGATCATCTATGTCTTCTTCGATCGGATTGGTCAGCGTCTGACGCATAAGAGACCATCCGGCAGTCGGACCGGCAATCAACCGCGCTCCGAAACAGGAGCGGCATGATCATTTCGGCTCCATTTATCCGGCGACCGATAGCGACCACGCTTCTCACTGCTGCTGTCGCACTCGCCGGCGCTATTGCGTTTTATGCTCTCCCCGTTTCTCCCCTTCCGCAGGTGGATTTTCCGACCATCAGTGTCTCGGCAGGTCTACCTGGGGCCAGTGCGCAGATCATGGCAGCATCCGTTGCCACTCCCCTTGAACGACAATTCAGCCACATCGCCGGCGTGACAGAGATGACTTCCTCCAGTTCGCTCGGTTCGACCTCCGTCACCCTGCAGTTCGATCTCAGCCGCAATGTTGATGGCGCCGCCCGTGACGTGGAATCGGCAATCAATGCGGCGCGCACCTACCTTCCCATCAATCTCCCCGCAAGTCCGTCGTATCGCAAGGTGAATCCAGCCGACGCTCCTATCATGATCCTTGGGCTCACGTCGAACAAATACGATGTAACGAAACTCTACGATCTCGCGTCGACAATCCTGGAACAAAGGCTCTCACAGATTCAGGGAGTCGGGCAGGTTGCGGTGGGCGGCGGCGCCACTCCATCGGTGCGAGTTGAGGTCGATCCAGGGAAGCTGGAGAGCTTCGGGCTCACGCTCGGGTCGGTTCAATCTGTCCTCAGCCTGCAGAACGCCCACGAGCCTCGCGGCCAGATTTCCGACGATCAGGTTTCGCAGGACATCATTACAAACGATCAGATCTCGTTGGCTGACCAGTACAAGCCTTTGATCATTGCCTATCACAATGGTGCGGCCGTTCGACTTTCCGATATCGCTGACGTGACTAACTCCACGCAAAACATTCGGACCGCCGGCTACATGGATGGCACTCGCGCTATCTTCATCATTATCTTTCGACAACCCGGGGCCAACATCATTCAGACCGTTGACCGGGTTCGAACACAACTGCCGTTCCTTGAGGCGATCCTGCCGCAGGGCATCCAGACAACCGTCGTTCTTGACCGCACTACCACGATAAGGGCTTCCGTCAGCGATGTTGAAAGGACACTGATCGGTTCCGTCATCCTCGTCGTGGTTGTCGTCTTTATTTTTCTGAGGACATTTCGGGCCACACTGATTCCTACCGTCGCTGTGCCGGTTTCCCTCATTGGTACGTTTGCTGCAATGTATCTGTTCGGTTACAGCCTTGATAACTTGTCGTTGATGGCCCTCACGATCGCCACTGGCTTCGTGGTAGACGATGCCATCGTGGTGATGGAAAACATCACGCGCCACGTTGAGGGCGGTATGGATTCCTTTGACGCCGCGTTACTCGGTGCAAAGGAAATCGGCTTCACTGTTTTCTCGATCAGCATGTCATTAATTGCCGTCTTCATTCCCATTCTCATGATGGGTGGCATCGTCGGTCGGCTTTTTCGCGAGTTCGCGGTGACACTCTCCACGGCCATCATCGTCTCCATGATCATCTCCCTCACCACGACTCCCACGATGTGCGCGTACCTCTTGAAGCCTGTCCAGGAGGGAGGGAAACACAATTGGCTTTACCGCATGAGCGAGAAGTTCTTCGCCGGGATGCTCTCCGCGTATAGGCATTCGCTCACCTGGGTTCTAGATAATCCGGCGCTCACGCTGATCGTGCTGGCTCTTACCATCGCACTCAATCTCGTGGTGGCTGTTCGCATTCCAAAGGGATTCTTCCCAACACAGGATACTGGTGCCGCCGTCGGCAGCGTACAAGGGCCGCAGGATGCATCGTTTCCGTTTATGAATTTCTCCATTCAGCGGCTGGTCGCAGTCATCAAGGCAGATCCCGCGGTCGAGCATGTGAATTGCGTCTACAGGGGGCAACGAATCCAGCAACGGAGGATTCATATACATCGCACTGAAACCCCTCGGCCCGGAGCGGAAAGCCACCGCGATGGAGGTCATCAGCCGTCTCCGCCCGAAATTGAACAGGTTGCCGGTCGCGTCTGCATTTCTCCAGCCCGTGCAGGACCTGAGAATTGGCGGACGTTCCAGTGCTGCGCTGTACCAGTACGCGATCCAAGCCGACAATATCGACGATCTTTTTCACTGGGGCCCGATTCTGCTCGCAAATATGAAAAAGCTGCCTGGTCTGCAGGACGTCAATACAGATCAGCAAAACGGCGGATTGCAGGAAATGCTCACCTACGATCGCGTCACCGCGGCTCGCCTTGGGCAGACTGCGCAGTCTCTTGATCAATCGCTGTATAGCGCTTTCGGACAGTCCAAGGTCTCCGTCATTTACACCCAGCTCAACCAGTATTACGTGGTGATGGAAGTTGCACCGCCATACTGGCAGGATCCGTCGCAACTCAAGAATGTTTACTTCAAACCACCGGCTTCATCGTCCACAAGTAATGCAGCCGGCATCAATGCTGTCTCTCCGTTATTGAGCGTGGTGAAAACCCAAATTGGCACCACGCCTCTCCAAATCAGCCACACCGGCTTGTTCCCATCTGTCACCGTCTCCTTCAATCTGGCCAGCGGGCTCTCGCTCAGTGACGCTACTCGTGAAGTCACCCGAATGGAGGCCAACCTTGGCATGCCCTCGACGGTCCATGGATTCTTTGCAGGAACCGCTCAAGCGTATCAAGACTCTCTCTCAACCGAGAAGTACCTGGTGGCGACAGCCCTGCTTGCCGTCTACATCGTGCTTGGCATTCTTTATGAAAGTCTGATTCATCCCCTGACCATCATTTCCACGCTACCCTCGGCAAGCGTCGGGGCCATGCTCGCGCTCATGCTCTTCCACATCGACCTCAATGTCATTTCCATCATCGGCATCATTCTGCTGATCGGCATCGTCAAGAAAAACGCAATTATGATGATCGACTTCGCCCTCATGACGGAGCGCGAGAACGGCAAAAACACCTACGATTCAATCTTCGAGGCCAGCATGCTGCGCTTCAGGCCGATTTTGATGACGACAATGGCCGCCGTCTTCGGCGCTCTGCCACTTGCCTTCGGCACCGGCACCGGCTCCGAACTCCGACGGCCCTTGGGCATCACCATCGTTGGCGGGCTGCTGCTCAGCCAACTCTTGACGCTCTACACGACTCCAGTTGTCTATCTGACCATGGATCGCCTGCGTCTTCGCGCTCTAGGTAACTCCGGTGAAACCATTCGTCATGGAGCGGCAAGCCCCGCGTCCTGATTCCAGTGGGGGACTTTCTATGATTCTTTTAGGAAAACTCGGAACCGCCTTGGCAACGGCCCCAGCCATTCTTGCTTTGTCAGCGCTGATTTCCGGATGCCGCGTGGGGCCTCCCTACCATGCGCCCGCCCCACCGTCGATTGCCGCGCCAAACTACAAGGAATCCACGGTGAATTTCAATGACGCGAACGGCTGGAAGGTCGCCAGTCCGCAGGATGCCATGATACGCGGCAAGTGGTGGGAAATCTTCAATGAGTCGGAACTGAACGCGCTCGAAGAGCAGCTCAATATCAACAACGAGAACATAAGGGACTCCTTTGAAAATTTCATGGAGGCGCGCGCCCTCATCGCCGAAGCTCGTGCGCAATTCTGGCCGACCGTATCTGTGAATCCTTCCTGGAATCGATCGCGCAGTTCGACCAATCTTCGCAACACTTCACAGGCCAACACGGGGCAGACCTCAACACTCTGGGCTGCCCCGCTGGACGTTTCATGGACCCCCGACCTATGGGGCAAGATTCGTAACCAGGTTCGAGAAGCACAATACAGCGCGCAGGCCAGCGCCGCCGATCTCGAACTGGAGAAATTGACTGAGCAGGCCAGCCTCGCGCAATTCTATTTTGAAATCCGTGGTCAGGATATGCTTCAGAAAATTCTTAACGACACCGTCGCCGCCGATCAAAAAGCCCTCGATGCTGCACAGGGTGCGTATGATGCCGGAACCGGAGACTACATCTCCGTTGTGGAAGCCCGTTCCACGCTCCAGTCCGCGGAATCCTCCGCAACCAACGTGGCTTTGTCGCGCGCACAATACGAACACGCCATTGCCACGCTCCTCGGCAAAATCGCAACTGACTTTTCCGTTCAGGTTAGGCCGATGCTCTACACCCCGCCTTCGGTTCCGACTGGCGTCCCATCGCAACTCATGGAGCGCCGCCCCGATGTGGCCGCCGCCGAGCGCACCCTCGCCGCCGCCAATGCAACCATCGGTATCGGCTACGGCGCCTTCTTTCCGCAACTGAGTATCTCCGCACAAGGCGGCTTCGAGAGTTCCACTCTCAAGCATCTGTTCGACTGGCCCAGCCGTTTCTGGGCCATCGGGCCCAGCGCCGCGCAAACCATCTTTAATGGTGGCCTTTACCGGGCGCAATTGCATCAGTACGAGGCAATTTACAATGCTGACCTCGCCACCTACCGTCAGTCCGTGCTGACCGCTTTTCAGCAGGTCGAAGATGCTCTGGCCGCAACCCGCATCCTCTCCCAGCAGATTCTCCGCCAGCAGGAAGCGGTCAAATCATCCCAGGAGTTCCTGGATCTCGAAATGCAGCGCTACAACAGTGGAGTCGATCCTTACGTCGACGTGATCACCGCCCAAACAGCACTCCTTGGAGCCCAGGTGACGCTCAATTCGCTGCAGGTCCAGGAGATGCTTTCGTCGGTCCAACTGGTCGAAGCCCTTGGCGGAGGTTGGGAGCGGCCCGATTTGCCGACGCCTTCGCAAACATCCGCGAAAGTGCCGGCCGCGAACTACAAAACGCAAAACTAGCCGGTCTCTCGTTCTTCAATTGACCGCTCTTTTCCCAATCAGAATCGCATCGGTCTTCGATCCCGGTCTCCGGCTCCGAGCGAATCCGCGGGCACTACTGGTTCTCCTGAACCTTCACCACAAAATAGGTGACTGTACTCCCATCCGGCACCAGCATCTGGTGAGGCGTGCCCGCGGGAATGTGCACCACGTCGCCCGCTTTCAGTTCCTGCGGCGTACCGCCTTTTACTGCACTTCCGCGGATCTCACCCGGCGCAGTCGTTTTCTGATCCACAACTTCGCCTCCAGTCATCAAGGTCACATGGCCGTCGAGAATGTAAAATAGGTCGGCATAGTTCTGATGCAGTTCTCCGCCCCCGTTTCGGTTGCGGAAGGCGAGCATGGTGTAGTGGTGCGGATATTTTTCGAGAGTCTCGCTGGCGGAGCCATCACCTTGCGCAGCCAACTGCCTCAAGTGTTGTGCCCGCTCCAGAAGCTGAGCGGGAGACCAGGCATCTGTTTTCATAGCTTGTGCACTTGCCCCCAGAGATAGCAGCAGGAATGCTGCCGGGATCATCGTAGCGATCAGTTTCCGCATTGCGCGCCTCATAGCAGATCCGCAATTGCCAGCGGGTCCATGTCAGTGTAAACCTGGTTTTCGCCTCCCATGCCCCAACAGAACGAGTAGCTCGACGTACCCACGCCGGCATGAATCGACCACCCCGGCGAAATTACCACTTGTTTGTTGGCAACAACGATGTGCCGCGTTTGGTGCGCTGGCCCCATCATGTGAACCAGGCGGTCGGCTGGCTCCAGGTTGAAATAGAGATACACCTCTGAACGCCGCATATGCGTGTGCGGCGGCATCGTATTCCACACGCTACCGGTCGACAGGCGAGTCACTCCCATCACAAGCTGGCAACTTCGCGCGCCATCAAGGTGGATAAACCTCGCGATCCGCCGGTGGTTGGCCTTCTCAGGCGTTCCTAGAACCGCGGGCTCCAAGGTGCGGAATTCAACCTTTGCCGCCGGATAACTGGCATGGGCTGGATAACTCAACAGATAGAACTCGGCCGGAGTGGAGGCATCGAGACTGGTAAACGAGATATCTCTGCTCCCGCGCCCAACATACACCGCATCGAGGTTCGATAACTCAAACTTTTCCCCATCCACCGCGACCAATCCCGCTCCGCCGATATTTAGAATGCCTAACTCACGGCGTTCGGTGAAGTAATCTGCCCGCAAATCGGGAGCGGTCGAAAGCGTAAGAGCTTCAACCAGCGGAACCGCGGAGCCAATAACTGTCCGGTCAAGGTCCACGTACACCAAATCCACGCGACCGGGCTGGAAAAGTTCCTCCACAAGAAAAGCCGAACGCAACTCTTCCGTGGTCATGCGCGGATACCGCACTGCATCGGCAACCTGTATCAATCGCATCGCAAGACGAACCCCTTCCCGAACCAATCCACTCTATTCGATTGACCATCAACCTGTCTTGAATGGTCCCTTCACCTGTTCGCTGAATCCGCCGCGATTCGTCCCTTGTTCACAATCCATTTGCCAGCAGCACGGTGCCCACGCGCACGCTATGCCAAACCAGCCAGTTGCTTGGCGCGCTGGAAAACGGCAAGAAACATCGGCCGCGTGAGCCTCCCGGTGTTGGTGTTTTGCAGCGACGGATGGAAGCTGGCGATCACGTGCAAGCCACTCGGCAATGTGTATTCGGCGGCGTGGCCAAACACGTAACCAGAACGGGTACTTATCTTGCCTGTTCGCTGCGCATGCGCTAGGAGGCCATCGAACGCGATGCGGCCCAGGCAGACCGCCACGCGCAGGTCCCGTAGCAGGCCCATCTCTTCGTCGAGCCACGGAGCACAATTGCGCTGCTCATCGGGCGTCGGCTTGTTGGCCGGGGGAGCACAGCGAACAACTGAGGTGATCCAAAGGCCGGAGAGTTTCATATCATCATTGCGCGAGGTTGCAAGAGAGCGCGAGGCAAAACCAGCCTCGTGGAGCACGGGGTAGAGGAAATCGCCAGAACCGTCGCCGGTGAAAGGCCGTCCAGTGCGATTCGAGCCGTGCGCCCCGGGTGCCAGTCCCAGCGCCAGTACGCGCGCTTTCGGGTCGCCAAAAGACGGCACTGGGCGTCCCCAGTAGTCCCACTCCGCGTAGGCCCGTCGACGAACACGCGCCACCTCGGCGCAATGTCCGCGCAATCGCGGGCATCGCTCACAGGCAACAATACGAGCGTTCAACATATCCAGGGAAGCAACCGAAGGTTTCATCACAAGGTTTTATGGTATCGAATTTCCCGGAGTTTGAGCACGGACGAAGTTCAGATTTGCACCGCCGTCCGATGAATCCTGCGTACCAAACACTCCATCAGATTAGTTGGCGGTTGTTCGGCCAAAAATTCACCCTGCCGAAGCTCATCTGGAACGATACTGGCAACGAATGTGACTGCTTTAACTGGAGATGAATGCGATGAAGTCTGCAAAACTTTTGCTGCTCGCTGGCGATTTTGTTGAGGACTACGAAATCATGGTGCCTTTCCAGGCCCTTCAGATGGTGGGCCACACGGTGAACGCGGTTTGCCCGGGAAAGAAGAAGGGCGAGCAGGTGCGTACAGCAATTCACGACTTTGAAGGCGATCAAACTTATACCGAGAAGCGCGGGCACAACTTCACTTTGAATGCGACTTTTGACGAGATTGATCCCGCCCAATACGATGCGCTCGTGGTTCCAGGCGGCCGCGCGCCAGAGTATCTCCGCCTCAACCCAAGAGTGCTGGACATCGTCCGGCACTTCGACAAGGCCGGCAAGCCCATCGCCGCCTTGTGCCATGGCGCCCAGTTGCTGGCCGCAGCAGGCATCGTGAAGGGTCGCAAATTGAATTGTTATCCAGCCTGCGCACCGGAGGTGGAGTCAGCCGGCGGGACCTATATCCCCGTGGAGTTCTCCGAAGCCGTGGTGGACGGCAAGCTGGTGACTGGCCCGGCGTGGACGGCCCATCCAGCGTGGCTGGCCAAATTCCTCGAGGTATTGGAGGCTCATCTGGCTGCCAAAGCAGCCTGATTTTTCGCCGCACCCACAGCCGAATCCCTTCAGCAGGCTATAGGTTGCTTGGCAGCACGTATCTGCCGCAACGGCTCACCGGTGGCGGCGGAGATGACCTTCTGAATCTCGGCCACAACCGAGAGCGCGATCGCTGCGGGTGTGTCGGCACCCAGATCGAGGCCTGTCGGTGCATGCATCTCCGCCAGCCATTGATCCACACGTTCCGCGGTAACCGAAAGATGAAGCAGCCCCGCAGCTTCAGCCAACAGCTCTCGAGTCCGGCGTTGCGGGCCAAGCACACCGAGGTAGGCCAGCGGAAACGCGAGCGCAAGCAACGACGCCAACACGCGCGAGTCCTGCTCGAAACTGTGAGTCATCACTACGGCTGCATCGCTGGGAAGCAGGCTCAGATGCGCTGGCGCCGCATCGGGCAATTCGGCAATGGGCAACACGTGAATTTCGTCGGCCGACGGAAATCGTTCGCGCGTGGCCAGGTGCGATCGGCCATCACCGACAGCCACAAACCAGCCCAATTCTCGCCCCAGGGTCGCAAGCGGCTTCGCATCGTCGCCCGCGCTGAAGATCCACAGTCCCGGGCGCGCCGCTCGATAATCAGCCCAAATGCGCGTCGGGACGCCCTCCAGAGGAACCTTCGTCTCGAAGGACGTACGACGGTCCAGCGCCAACTCTGCCAGCTCTCTAACATCAACGTCAACCATCGGATTGAACACGACGGAATTGGATAGCTCTTCTGAGTTATTCGACAGGTTCGCATAAGCCCTTCGGCCTATCTGCGTTCCCCCTAGAACCGTCACAATCGCCAACGGAGTCCGCGCTTTGAATGCCGCCTCCAACGCAACCATCAACGGGCCTGCTGTCTGCCGCCGCTCCAGCAGGAGAAAAACCACGCCTCCGCAACCTGAGCCATAAGGCCGGTCGCCATCATCATCGGCGGTAGCGTAGCGCTCCACCACTGGCCCCGCAGAAGTCAGCCACCAGGCGCGGCGAGCGACCTCGGCCTCAAGGCATCCACCGCTCACGGTGCCTACGCGCCGACCGTCCGGCGCGAGCAGCATATGTGCGCCCGGCTTGCGATAGCTCGAACCCTCGACGGCCACAATCGTGGCCAGCACATAATCCGCCCCCGATGTTTCCAGTTCGCGCCAAAGGGGCAGCATGCGTTCGAGATCGGTCATTGACTCCAATTGTCGCTCAAAGCTGGCTCATGCTTCCAGAATCTTCGCTTGCAGCAAGTCCTCGATCCGAACCGGCAAGTCACGAACTCGTACACCGGTGGCGTGGTACACAGCGGAAGTGATGGCTGGAGCCACCCCCGCCATGCCGATCTCGCCGATTCCGCGCGCTCCGTATTCGTTCACGATCAGGTCGGGATAGTCGAGGAAAGTGACATCGAGATCGGGCAGGTCGGCGCACGTGGCTACAAGGTAGTCGGCATAATTTCCGTTGATGGGCTGCCCGCGCCGGGACTCGTAGTGGGTGTGCTCAAACAGCGTCATACCCACCCCCATCACCGCCGCGCCCAAAATCTGGTTCTCGCCGGCTTTCTTGTTGATGATGCGTCCGCAATCGAAGATCGAGAAAATGCGGCTCACGCTCAGACGTGCAATTTCCGGCTCCCACTCCACCTCCGCAAAATGCGCTCCAAACGAGTGCAGAGAATAACTCTGCGCCTTGGGATCTTCAAACGACGGAAATGTTTTGCCGGTCGCGCTGATGCCGCTCAGATTGGCGAGACGAAGCACCTCCTCAAATGGAAGGCCGTTCACGGGGAGGTCGGCGCCAGTGTGGTACGCCGCACCGACAACTTGGGGGGCTGAGCCTGCTTGGACACCACACGACCCTCTGCCACCGTCAGCGTGTCAGGCTTCGCGCCGTGGAAGGGCGAACCTGGCGTGAGCGCAGCGATATTGAGGAGCCGTGAAACGGCCTGATTCACTGCGCCGGTGGCAGCGGGCAAAATCGCACTCGTGACCATGGAGCCGCCGGATGTAGGGCCCTCAGGCAACGATGTGTCGCCCAGGAAGACGTCAATCCGGTCCAGTGGCACGCCTGTTTTAGCGTGTGCGACTTGGGCAAAAAGCGTGTAAGTGCCGGTGCCGATGTCCTGCGTCGCGCAGCGAACGCAAACGCGGCCATTCGCGCAGAGTTCGACGCTTGCAGAGCAGGGAATGCGCGCTGCCGCCCACGAAGCGCCGCCAAGTCCCCAGCCAATCACCTTGCCGTTGCGACGCATCGACCCAACTTCGGGCGTGCGTTGTTTCCAGCCGATCTTTTCGGCGCCCGTTGTAAAGCACTCCTTCAGGTGACGTGAAGAGAAGGGAAGATTCTTCCCCTCATCCCGTTCGGCGTCGTTCTTCAGGCGCAACTCCACCGGGTCCATCTTGAGCTTGATGGCGAGTTCGTCCATCGCCGACTCCAGCGCAAACAACCCAGGCACGGCGCCGGGGCCGCGCATGGGAGCAGGCGTACCAACATTGCGGCGCACCATGCCGGTCGTGACTTCCAGATTGGGGCAGCTATATATAAACGGCGTCTGTTCGCCGCAGTGCTCCACGAAATCATCAAGCTGCGAAGTCTCGGTGAAAAAGTCGTGGCGAATGGCGGTGAGTTTGCCATCCTGCGTTGCGCCAAGGCGAATGCGCTGCTGGGTTCGAGGACGATGGCCAACGTTGGAGAACATCATGCGCCGGTCGACGCTGAGTTTCACCGGCCGCTTCAGTTGGCGCGCAGCCGCAGCAGCCAAAGTCGCCTGCGGCCAGGGGGAAAGCTTGCCGCCGAAGCCAGAGCCTATAAAGCGCGAGATCGTGCGCACGTTTTCACGAGGAATGCCGAGCACCTCCGACATCACTGTGCGATGACTCACGACACCTTGCGAGGAGTCATACAGTGTCAGATTCTCGCCGTCCCATACCGCGACGGTGCCGTGCATCTCCATGGGATTATGCGTTTCCACGGGTGTCGAGTAGGTTTCATCCACGACCACCGGTGATGCGGAAAGAGCCTGGTCAGGATCTCCGCGCTTCCAACTGCTTTCACGCTGTCCGGTAAAGCCGGCACCCAGATCGGTACGCACATCAGGAGTTTCGGCGTCATATTCCACGCGCACCGCTTCGGCCGCGGCAGTGGCCTGTTCCAGCGTTTCTGCCACGACCGCCGCAACATATTGGCCCCAGTAATAAATCTTGTCGTCTTCAAAAGGGGGTCGCGTCTCGGCCATGCTGCCGTCTTCTTGGCGGGGAAAGGTGCGATAGATATTCTCCAGGTTTCCGTGATGAAGAACGACCAGCACACCGGGCATTTTTTCCGCAGCGCTCGCGTCGAGTGAACGAATGCGACCTTTGCCAATGGTGCTCTGCACAGCAACCGCATGCACCAGGTCAGGAAAAGTGTGGTCCACGGAGTAGCGAGCGGTCCCCGATGTCTTCAATGGGCCGTCGATGCGAGGTACTGCTGCGCCAATGATTTTTCCAGCATCGGGATATGATTGCGTCGCCATACAATTTCCTCCTGTCGGCTCTATGCGGTTGCCATCTTCAACGTGCGCACCAGGCAACGCTTCGCCAGTTCCACTTTGAAGGCGTTGTCGGCTCGAGGTTTCGCCCCGGCCAGCGCTGCTTCTGCCGCCTTGCGAAAATTGGCGGGTTCCGCCGTCTTCCCAGCGAGCGCAGCTTCCGCCTCGTGTGATCGCCACGGTTTGGTACCTACCCCTCCCATCGCCACCCGAATGTACCGTATGTGCCCACCTTCGACTTTCGCCACTACTGCGGCCGAAGCCAGCGCAAATTCGTAACTGGCGCGGTCGCGAAGCTTCAAGTAAACCGAGCGCGAGCCCTCGATTGGCTTGGGCAGGTCCACATGAGTGATTAGCTCCCCGGGCTCCAGCGCGTTCTCAATCTGCGGCGTGTCACCAGGCAGCTTGTGAAAGTCCGCAAATGCAATCGAGCGTTTTCCCTTGGGGCCCTCAACCTGAATCACCGCTTCCAAAGCCGCCATCGCCACGCACATATCTGATGGGTGCGTAGCAATGCAGTGGTCGCTGGTGCCCAGAATCGCATGGGTGCGATTGAACCCCTCCAAAGCCGCACAGCCCGTGCCCGGCGTGCGCTTGTTGCATCCGTAGCCGGCGGGCGTCCCTGCCGTGGGCTCGCGGAAGTAGGCGCATCGCGTACGCTGCAGCAGGTTCCCGCCCGTGGTCGCCATGTTCCGCAGTTGTGGTGAAGCGCCGGAGAGAAGCGCCTGCGAAAGCACCGCGTAGGACTCCTTCACATCCGCATTCCAAGCCAGATCGGAGTTGCGCACCATCGCCCCGATGCGCAGACCGCCTGTCGGCAGCTTCTCGATCTTCTCCAGCGGCAACAGATTGATGTCTACCAGCGCGGTTGGACGCTCGACGCTCAACTTCATCAGGTCCACCAGCGTCGTTCCACCGGCGATAAACTTTCCGGTGCTTCCGTTCGCAACCGCCTTGTCGATGCTCGAAGCCTTGACGTAGTTAAAGGTTTCCATAGTCTCTTCTCCTCGCTCAGGCCTGAGGCTGCCGTTGCCGGACCTGCCGGACTGCGGCAACAATATTGGTGTAGGCTCCACAGCGACAGATGTTGCCCGCCATGGCGTTCTTGATGTCTTCGTCGTTGGGGCCGATGGGCTCTTTCAGCAACGCCACCGCGCTCATGATCTGGCCGCTTGTACAGTAGCCACACTGGTACCCGTCGTGCTCCACAAAGGCTGCCTGCATAGGGTGCAGATTCCCCGGTTGCCCAACGCCTTCGATGGTCGTGATTTCATCGCCTTCGTGCATCACCGCAAACGAGAGACAGCTATTCACCCGGCGTCCGTTCACATGCACCGTACATGCGCCGCACTGTCCGTGGTCGCAGCCTTTCTTCGTTCCCGTCAATTGCAGCCGCTCGCGCAGAGTGTCAAGCAAAGTGGCGCGGGTGTCGAGCCCGGTAAGTATGTACTCCTTGCCGTTGATGCGCAGGGTCACTGTGCCGGTTCCCGAAACCACGCCAGGTTCCTCACCTTCCGAAGCCAACGCCGGAGTGGCAATCACCAGCGGCCCTGCACCCGCCAGCACGCCCGTCGCCCCCAGCCCTGAAAGAAATGTCCGCCGGCTGAACCGACCACCCTTTGAACCTGCTTCGGGAGGCTCCAGTTCCAGCGTTTGCTGATCGGGCGCAAGTTCCTTGTCCACTGTTCGGGGCGATGCCGACCGCGAATCCTTCAACCGCAGATCAGATGAGTCTGTCACAGTGACCTCCTCGGGCCGAAACCCGTGCCGCCATCCTGCCAGTTTCTTTGGCAGAAAGGCGTTTTTCCCGCAAGCTTGGGGAAAACAAGCCTGCATTTTGATTCATGCGGATCAAGACGAGGGGAAGCCACCTCAATCCGCAGGGAAAAATCCTACACGTTCACCAACGCCTTCATCTCCGGCAGATACCGGTCGCCGGCCGCCACATCAGGTGGAAACGCCTCCTGAAGTATCCGCAGCGTCTTCTCCGGCAGCGTAATATCCACTGCGCCCGCATTCTCTTCGAGAAACTTGCGACGCTTGGTTCCAGGAATCGGCACAATATCTTGGCCTTGCGCCAGCACCCAGGCCAGGGCAAGTTGGCTAGGAGTGATACCCGCCTCCGCAGCCAGTTGCTTCACCTTCTCCACTAGGTCCAGATTGCGCGTGAAGTTTTCACCCTGGAAGCGCGGACTGACGCGCCGATAATCTCCCGGCTCAAAGTCCTCGGGACTCTTGAATGCTCCTGTCAGAAAGCCGCGGCCCAAGGGGCTGTAGGCCACAAACCCAATGCCCAGTCGCCGGCAGGTGCGCAGCACCCCCGCTTCCGGGTCGCGAGTCCACAGCGAGTACTCTGACTGAAGCGCCGTGATCGGATGAACACGATTTGCGCGTTCGATCGTGGCAGGCGCGGCCTCCGAAAGGCCCAGGTAACGTACCTTCCCCTCATCTACCAGCCTCGCCATTGCACCCACAGTTTCTTCGATAGGCGTCTTGGGGTCTACGCGGTGTTGATAGTAGAGATCGATACTTTCGGTGCCCAGACGGCGCAGGCTGCCTTCAACCGACTTGCGCACATACCCCGGGCTGCCGTCTACGCCCCGCCGCCCTGGATCGTCAGGGTCGCGCACGATCCCAAACTTGCTGGCGATAAAGAACCGGTTCCGTCGCCCCTTGATCGCCTTCCCCACCAATTCTTCATTGGTATGAGGACCATATACATCGGCAGTATCGAGAAAGCTGATGCCCAGTTCCAGCGCGCGATCAATGGTTGCCAGCGACTCCGCGTCGTCCCGGCCGCCATAGAACTCGCTCATTCCCATGCACCCCAGCCCGATCGCGGAGACAATGGGGCCATTTGTGCCCAACCTGCGGGTCTTCATGATGATTTCCTCTTAAGCTGGCAGACTCTAACTGGCAGGCGCCAGCGTGCAATCCACTTCCGGTTCGGCAAGCTCTGGACCGCCGATGCGGATCCGTTGCTCGATTTTGCGGTAGTTTTCGATCTTGTGGGTCAGCAGTGCATGAGCCTCCTGCAACTCCACAATCTGCGCGGCAATAGCGGCCCTATGGTCCTCGAGAATCTTGCGCCGGTCCAGCGATGTCGAGTCGCCTTTCTCACGCAACTCGGCATAATGTTGCATCTCGCGGATCGGCATGTTGGTGGCCCGCATGCAGTGAAGAAAGTTGATCCAGGCCTCGTCGGCTTCGGAGTAGCGGCGATGACCGTTGTGCGCGCGTCCTACCGGCTGGATCAGTCCCACTCGCTCGTAGTAGCGCAGCGTGTGCGTCGTCATCCCGCACCGTTCTGCCATGCTCCGAATTGTGTATCCTGCATCCCTCACAATTCCACCCTACATCTTAGAGCGCACTCCAAGTCAAGATGCCCCGTTTGTCTCTTGTGGCACACAGGAATCGGCTGCACCCGAGCTCTCCCCCTTCATGAATGCCTTATCTTCTACATAAGAGGCATTTTTGTGTCAGATTCAGCGTTCTATGCGCGCATGTTGGAAGTCGCCGTTCAAGAAGCCCGCACCGGATTGGCCGAAGGGGGCATCCCCATCGGCGCCGCGCTCTTTACCGGGACCGGCGATCTGCTAAGCCCGGGGTCACAACCGCCGTGTGCAACAGGGCGACCCGAGCGTACACGCAGAAACCGACGCCTTTCGTCTTGCCGGCCGGCAAAGGAGCTACCGCAATCTCGTCATGGTCACCACCCTCGCGCCCTGCTGGTATTGCAGCGGCTTGGTCCGGCAATTTCACATCGGCACACTCGTTGTGGGTGAGAGCCGCACATTCCCGGGCGGCTTGGACTGGCTGCGTGAGAACGGCGTCGATGTCATCGACCTGGACAACCACGAGTGCCGCCAACTCCTCCAGGGCTACATCGCAGAGCACCCTGAAGTCTGGAACGAGGATATTGGCGAAGAATAGTCCCGTCACTCTGCCAAATCTTCCCAACAAATGACACCCGCCTCGTAACGTAAACTGAGGCTTCTTCTCGGAGGTCACCATGCAGCGTCGCCAATTTCTTGCCGCCTCTCTCGCCGCTTCTACCGTTGCTCTCGCTCGCGAGGGCGAAGCCCAGACCGCAGCAACCGCGCCGCGCGAGTTCTATCAGATTCGCCGCTACCACCTGCAGACTGGACCGCAAACCGCACTCACCGAAAGCTACTTCTCCGACGCGTTGATCCCGGCGCTCACACGCATGGGCATGGGCCCCATCGGCGCGTTCCGTCTCGACTTCGGAGCCGAGACACCCATTTTTATGCACTGATTCCCGGCTCGTCCATCGAAGCGCTCGTTGAACTGGATCTGCGCCTCGCCAAGGACGCCGACTTCATGAAAGCCGCCGAGCCGTTTTGGAGCGCCCCCGCCACAGCGCCCTCGTTCGAACGAGTCGATGTTTCCCTTACCGCGGCCTTTGAAGGTTGGCCCAGACTCGTGCCACCCCCGGCGGCCTCCACAAAAGCCAAGCGCATCTTCCAATTGCGCACCTATGAGAGCCCCAGCTTCCACGACCATGTGCGCAAGGTGGAAATGTTCCACGCAGGTGAGTTTGACATCTTCAAGAATGCCGGTTGCAACCCGGTGTTTTTCAGCGATACGCTCATTGGCCCGCGCATGCCGAGTCTCACCTACATGCTCAGCTTTGCCAATTCGACAGAACTGGACGCGAAATGGGACATCTTCCGCAACGATCCGGCATGGAAGAAACTCTTCGCCGATCCGCGTTTCAGCTACGCGGCGATCGTTAGCAATATAACCAACCTCATTCTGAGCCCGCTCAACGCATCACAAATCTAAATCACCTGGTAAGGGGTAGTGGTTCAGTTTTGAAGGTACGGGCTTCAGCCTTGAAGGGTACGGGCTTCAGCCTTGAAGGGTACGGGCTTCAGCCTTGAAGGGTACGGGCTTCAGCCTTGAAGGGTACGGGCTTTTAGCCTTAAGGGTACGGGCTTTAGCCTTGAAGGGTACGGGCTTTAGCCCGTACATCAAATTCTGCCAACTCACCGCGGGCTTTGGCCCCCGAGGTTCGGTTCTTTCAAACTGACTACCCGGTGAGGAGAACAACCCTTGCCTGTTCACGCGTGCCGCACTTCCCGTCGTTTCGCCCCGAGTTGAGCCGCCAACTCAAGCAGCGCCTCATCACAGCCGCGCGCAGCGGCCAACTGCATGCCGCCCATCGCGCAGGGAATCGTCACCACCGGCACTCCGGCCAGACTGAAGGGCACGGTATAGCGCAAAAGCCGCACGCGCGTTTGGCTGTGATCGGCACCGCCAGCGAGGCGCGCGACAGGAGTCACAGGCATCAGCAGCAATTCATGTTCTGCGAGAAGCGCATCCACACCGGCGCGAAACTCCGCGTGGCGCTCCCGCAGCCCGGCAATTTCGACGGCCGTGAAACGCGCGCCCCACTCCAGCCGCTCGCGGATACCGCGTTCAAAGCGATCGAAGTTCCCCGCGTGGATGCGAGCCGCCTCCCATCCCTGGATCGGCGCAAAGATGCTGAACGCATCGCTCCACGAGCCCGCATCGAAAACATCGCCTCGCAAACCGAGCGCCTTCAAGTCAGCGCTTGTAGCCCGCAGTCCGGCGACGATCTCCGCTTCGCAATCATTCAGATAATTCGGCGCCCACCATCGCAAAGCGGGAGAATTGCCGAACTCCGCTCGACGCGCCCTGCGAGAAGAGGCCGCCCAGCAGCGGTGCATCTTCCAGATCGCGAAAGAGCCACCCCATCGTGTCAAACGATGGTGCCAGGTGCGCACCGCCCCGCCAGTCACCACGACCTATCGACGCGCGATACCCCGCCAGTCCACACAATGCCGCGGGAGCACGAATCGAGCCGCCCGTGTCAGTTCCAATCGCCGCGACAGCCGAGCCCTCCAGCACGCTTGCAGCCGCGCCGCTCGACGACCCACCCGTGAGCGCGCCCTCGTCTCCCGGCTGCACACAGTCTCCGAACTCCGGATTCTCGCCAGTGATGCCGTAGGCCAGCGGGTGCAGGTGCGTCTTGCCCGTTATCACCCCACCGGCCTCGCGAAGACGCTCAACCAGCCACGAATCTTTCGCCGCAACCCCGTTCAGATCGCGATAGAAACGCACACCGCAACTGGTCGGCGCACCGGCTAGGTCAAAGCAGTCCTTCACTGAGATCGGCACTCCCCACAGCGCGTCGCGGCTATCGCCAAATACGCCTCCCGAGCCGCGCGGCATTGCGTCAGCCTTTGCCGCCTCAGCAAGAGTCCACTCCCGGTCCCGCCAAAGATAAGTGTTGCGGCCGGCGTTTCCGTTAGCGCGGCTCAGCGCTTCTTCGGCCAGTTCCTGCGGCCGCAGTTCTTCGCGTGCAAGCGCACCGCGAAGGTCCCGAATTGTCCATCGAACACCTGTCATAGGTCACATGCAGCATCGACCTGGGGCCGCGGATCGAATCAGGGAACAAGCCTTCGACCAGCGCCGTTCACCTCTGGCTGGCCTCTCCGGCCGAAACCTTCCGATTGAACTCTACCGACTGATTCCGCGGCACACTGAGCGTCTTCCACCGCCCGCCTGAGAAATGTTTCGCCAGCAGTACGATCTGCCCCACATGATGCGGATAATGCGCCAGTTGCCGGTTGATCGCCTGCATCACCGAATGCGCTTCGCCACGTATCGTCACCGTGCGTCCCAGGTCCGCATCAGTCAGCGGCTCAAGCGCCTCGAACACGCGTCTCCATCCGTTCTCCCACTCTTCCATCAGGGCCGCGCGCGTCGCCGGTGGGTCCACAAACTCCGTGTCGCGATTGCGGTCCGCCTTCTCTCCATCCGTGGTCAGAAAATCCGTCCAGCGGGACCGCATGTTGCCCGTCATATGCTTCACGATGATCGAAATTGAATTCGCATCCTCATCCAGCAAAGCAAAAAGCTGCGCATCGCTGACCTGCTCCATCGCCCGCTCGGCAAGTTTCTTGTAGTACCGCAGCACCGCAAGAGCGTCTTCGATATACGACGTCGTAAATGTGAGCGCCATGCCGACAGTCTACTGGAAACCTCAACCCGGAAAGTGGGTCTTGTGAGGCAGGCACGAAGGGAACAACGCTGACAAAGACTTCCTGCGATGCTGGGGTTCACGGCTCATCCCGATAGACCTCCACTTCCACCTTGCCGCCTTCGGCCACCTTGGCCCGATACATTCCCGGCGTGTTGAAGCTCCATGCCATCTGCCCATCCGGGGCAATCGCAATCAATCCGCCGTCCCCATGCAGCGCCTCCAGTTCCTTGTGGATCACCTGGTCGGCAGCCTGCTGCAGCGGCATGCCCTTGAACAACACCAGGTTGCAAACCTCACGCGCCACGCCCAGCCGGATGAAATACTCGCCCGTGCCGGTTCCTGACACCGCGCACGACTGGTTCAACGCGTAGGTGCCGGCGCCGATAATGGGCGAGTCGCCGATGCGCCCCCACCTCTTACCCGTCAGACCGCCGGTTGATGTCCCAGCCGCGATGTCTCCGTGCTTGTCCAGCGCCACCATGCCCACGGTGCCAAATCTGTGGGCATCGGTTGGCTCAATTGCTGACACCGGCTCGACCGGTGCGGGCGGCGCGCCGGCCGGGCGCGGCGGAATCGGACGGCCTTCCTTCTGCAATTGCTTCACCAGCGCATCCCAACGCTCTTCCGTAAAGAAGAAACTCGGGTCGACTTGTTCCAGCCCCACCTCAGCCCCAAATGCATCGGCTCCCGCGCCTGCCAGCATCACATGCGGCGACTTCTCCATCACCGCGCGCGCTAGGCTCATCGGATGCCGAGTACGCGTCACCCCAGCCACCGCACCGGCATTCAGCGTCGCCCCGTCCATGATCGCCGCGTCCAACTCGTTCTTGCCCGCGGCCGTGAACACGGCCCCGCGACCCGCATTGAAAAGCGGGTTGTCTTCGAGAATGCGAATGGATGCCTCGATTGCATCGAGCGACGACCCTCCCCCATCGAGTACTTTGGCTCCCGCTTCGATGGCCTCCGCGAGTCCGGCGCGATAAGCCGCTTCGGTTTTGGGATTCATGGTGGCGCGCTCAATCACGCCTGCGCCCCCGTGCAGCACGATCGCCCAGTGATGAACAGGCGGCTGTTGCGACGGCTGCGCACCGGCGGCTAGCGCGGCCACTGTTAATACCGCTGCAATCAAGAATTTGATCTTCTGCCCCATCGAGCTCTCCTCGTCCCTCCAATCGTATTACTCACAATCCCCAATTCCCGGCCATTCTCCGTTACCATCGCAATCAATGACGACCTCCATGCGCTATTTCCTCTCATGCTCTCTGCTGATCGGCATCGCCGGCATCGCCGCCGCAAAGCCCAGGCCAATTCCTGTGAAAGTGGTCGTCGTGACCATGTTCGAAGTGGGCGAGGACACCGGCGACGCGCCCGGCGAGTTGCAATACTGGGTTGAACGCGACCATCTTGACCGCATCTACCCGTTGCCCGCCGCCTATCATGCAATACGCATGAACAGCTCCGGTGAAATGGCAGTACTGACCGGCCAGGGCACGGCCAACGCTGCTGCGACGATCATGGCGCTCGGTCTCGACCCGCGCTTCGACCTTCGCCATGCCTATTGGATCATCGCCGGAATCGCCGGGGCGACCCCTGAGCGCGCCTCGCTCGGATCGGCTGTGTGGGCGCGTTGGGTGGTCGATGGCGACCTCGGCTACGAAATCGACGCACGCGAAATCCCACCCGACTGGTCCACCGGCTACCTGCCGCTGCGCAAGACGCGCCCCTTTGAAACGCCGGCCGCACCGATTGAGGGCCAGATGTATGCGCTCAATCCGCACCTCGCCAAGTGGGCTTACAACCTCACGCGCGCCGTGCCGCTCACCGACACCGACAAGCTGAAGGAGATTCGCAGCCGCTTCGATGGCGCAGCCGCCGATCGCCCTCCGTTTGTCACCATGGGCGACGAAGTTTCCTCCTCGCGCTACTGGCACGGAAAATTATTTGACGCATGGGCCACTGAGTGGCTCAGTTATTTCACCGGCGGACAAGGTCAATTCGTAACCACTGCAATGGAGGACACCGGCACCCTGCTCTCGCTGAAGAATCTCGCCCGCGCCGGCCGCGTGGACCTCCAGCGTGTCATGGCCCTGCGTACGGTCAGCAATTTCGATCAGCAGCCGCGCGGCATGAGCGCCGCAGACAGCCTCGCACGCCAGCGCGTCGGCACCTACAGCGCGTATCTGCCTTCGCTCGAGGCCGCCTATACGGTCGGGCACGTGGTCGTGAATGAACTGATCTCTCACTGGCCGCGCTACGCAAACGGAACGATCAGCGCCGATGAGGCAGGTGCTCCGAAACCTTAACGGTTTCTCACCCGCGCCCCTCATACGTGGATTGCAAGAAGAAAGCAGACCATCGCCGTTCCCAGCGCAACTACCCGAATGCGATGGAGCCTGTCCCATCGGTCATGTTGCTTTCGTGCCTCTTCAGACCACGATCCAGCGTCGACTCGCGCCATCCGGTTGTTGATGGGCACCAGGAACATCAGCGTGAGGACAATCACCGCTACCCAGATTCCGGTGGAAACAATCAGCATCGAGACACCCGAATCGTGCCAGTGAAAAACGGCCTCAAGCACAAGAAGCGCGAAACTCAGCCCATACCAGATCGGCATGGCCGTCCCGAGATTTCGCGCAAACATTCGAATCGCCTCAGCCTGCGCGTGATCGTCAAGCTTGGCGAGAACCGGGTTTATGAACGCAGATACCGCAAACTCGGTACCCACTAAGAGCCCGATACAAACAACGGTTGCGATATTGAGAAAAGTCATTTGAATCACCTCTGCATGTCAGACTCGCAATGGAGCTATACTGACTCAGAAAGTAGTACTGACAAATTTGTCAGTCAACCAGGCAACTCAAAGGGGAAATCAGACCATGCCGGTTTCAAAAGAAGGATCTCTCCGCCTGTCCCATCGATGCCATGCTTTCCGTCATCGACGGCCGCTGGAAAGGAACCATTCTCTGGCGCCTCTCTGAGGGGCCTATGCGCACCAGCGAACTCCGGCGAAGCATTCCCGAAATCACGGAGCGCATGTTGATTCGCCACCTGCAGGAACTCGTACGCGATGGAATCCTTCTGAGGCGGCAGCAGCAGGCCGTACCTCCGTGCGTCCATTATTCCATCTCTAAATATGGCCTGACGCTGGTCCCCGTGCTTGAAACCGTCTGCGGCTGGGGACGGAATCACCTCAAATTGATGAGCGGCAGGTCGCCCGCGCCACAGAAGGCCAAGTAATTGCCCTTCCGGCGATCGACGCGCAAAAACCCGCTCAGAGCTGCTTGCGAAAATGCACGCAGCGATCCACCTCTTCAAATCCCAGTGCAAGATGAGCCCGCAGCGACTCTTCATTGTCAATCAGCGCGTCCGATGCCATCTCCCGGCATTGCCTCGCGCGCGCCCATTCCTCCGCGGCCTGCATCAATGCCCTTCCCACCCCTTGGCCCTGGTGCACCTCGCGCACATACCAGCCCTCAATGAAGCCGACGGGCTGTGCCATGTCGCAACCGTCTGCATGCGAACGCAACCCGACTTCGATAAAGCCTGCCAGCGATTCGCTCCCGGCGCGCCACAAAGATTGCGCCGGGGAGTGTGCCACTCATGCCACTCTGAATGAGCGCCCCGGCCTCCTGTTTATGTTGCTCCACCGTGGCATCGGGCCACAGCAAGGCACGCATCTCGCCCAGTTCATCTTCATCGCCGCGCCGCGCCAGCCGAATTGTTACGTCCGCCATATCACCAATCTTACTTAATCCGTAACCGCTTGGCGGACCAAGGCCCGACAGTGCACAATGCTTGAGTTCCGTAAATCCTGTCTTCGGTTGCACTCTGTCCTCGGTCCTAAACCCCAACACCGAGGCAATGCAACGGCAAGGAAGCCTTGATGCATTCCATCTGGTTCGGAGAGTTTTTAGGCACATTGGTTCTGGTTCTGCTCGGCAACGGCGTCAACGCCGCCGTCACTCTGCGCAAGTCGTACGCAGCCGACGCAGGCTGGATGGTCATCGCCACAGGATGGGCATTGGCCGTGCTCTGCGGCGTGTTGGTGGCGCAGGCGTTCGGCAGCCCCGGCGCTCACCTGAACCCCGCCATTACCATCTCAAGTGCGGTGTCGAGCGGCGATTATTCCCAACTGCTGACTTATTGGTCCGCGCAATTGCTTGGCGCCATCTGCGGAGCCTCGCTAATGGTGCTCCACTATGGCCCGCACTGGCGGCACACGCCCGACCAGGCCGCAAAGCTCAGCATCTTCTGCACCCGCGGCGCCATACCAAGTCCGCTCTTCAACTTCATCAGCGAAGTGATCGGCACCATGGTTCTGGTGCTGGTGGCGGGAGCCATCTTCTCGCATGGCGTTTCCGCAACAGGGCCTGCCGGCGGCATGGGTCCCTGGCTGGTCGGCAGCCTGGTATGGGGCATCGGCCTCTCCCTCGGCGGCACCACTGGCTACGCCATCAACCCCGCGCGCGATCTGGGGCCGCGACTCGTCCACGCCATTCTGCCCATTCCCGGCAAAGGCAGTTCGAACTGGAGTTATGCGCCCATTCCAATCGCGGGCCCGCTGGTCGGCGGCGCACTGGCCGGCCTCCTGCTCCACTTCGCGCACCTGTAAGTCAATGCCCGAGCCCTTGCTTCAGCAGACGCGATGAAATCCGATCCCCATCAGCGCCGCAGCTTTTTCAAGCGTGGCTGCCACGTGCCCCACGCCTACTGCGCAGTGGTGCGCCGGTGCCTGCGCGTTCCACGCATTTACAAATCCTCGTGCGCCCAACGGGAACCGAAAGCGGCTATTGGTGTTGCCGATTTCGAGAATCGCGCCGGCCACGCATTCGCCTTCCCCAACAACCAGCTTGAAGCGTGACTGCGCATCCTCCGCAACGGAAAGCAGCGTCACCGGCCCATGCTTGACGCTCATCTCCACCGACAGGCCGCGCCCTACCTTGCCGTGATAGACCTTCAGCGGCCGCACCTTGGTTTTCCCCTCGGCAATGGCGATATGGCCCGGGCCGTCATGGCCCATCAACACCAGGTCGTCGTTGAAGTCCATTGCATAGTATTCGGTAAAGGAGCCGCCCGCGCCCAGTACGTCCATCATCTTCATCGCCAGCACGTTCTTAACTTCATACTCGCCGGCCACAGGAATGTCGTCGCGCGGTCAGCAGCGAAGTCCCCAGAATGATGGAACTCATGGTGTCTTCGTTGGCAGCATTACCTGAGCCTTTGTAGTAGTAGGCCATCGCGTCAAGTTCGTGCTGCGCAACAAACGAGTCCAGAGCTAGCGACGTGCGCGGCCCGGCGCAGTTCTTCTGCCGCACAGTCGGGCTGCACGTCGAAGCTGCTTTGGAACTGGCTAACGCGCTCTGAAACTTCTTCATCCTTCACATCGGCGGCGAGCGCGCTCAGCTCGTCCACCTCGACAATCTCAACATGCGTACCAAAAGCAATCGAAACCAAGGTCACGTCAGTCATGATGTCCAACATGCCGCTGTAGTAGTGACCCATCAGGCCAAGCCGCGACGAAGCCAGCGCAGACCGCACCCGCGCCGCCGCCAGCCACTCCTCGATCTCCTGCCAGGTTGCGGCTTCCTCCAGCACCCCGTCACCTGGTGAAATGGAATGTGCGCCCGCTCAAGCACATTGGCAATCTCCGGCACGGGGCACGCCGAGCAGTAAGCGAGCCACTGGCCCGTCATCGCCGTTCGATCCTCCAGCCGGTTAAAGGCCGCGTAATCGATGGCCGCCCCAGGCTGCAGGTTCAGCACCACCACCGGCACTCCGGCGCGCTGGATGACCGGTAGCACCGTATTCGAAAGCGCATAGGTAGTGACGTAGAGAAATAAAACGTCAATGTCTTCGCGGCGACATTGATGGCCGGCCTCGCGGGAGCGCTGCGGCGTGTCGACAAGGCCAAGGTTCACAACCTCAACGCCCGGCCGTTGAAGCCGTGCCCCCACCTGCGCCACGTAACCCTCAAGGCGCGCCTTCGAGCCCTGCAAACTGGCTCCAGTATGCGTCCAGTCCAATGCCGCACAACCCCACGCGCAGTGTTTGTTCCGCGCTCATCGTCGCTCCTTATCTATCTCTCCGCTTCAAGGCAGATAGAAAACTTCTTCCATCATGGGAAAGCGCTCGCCGGGACGCACGCCCTCGTTAGGCGCAAAATACGGCGCCATCGCCTGCTGCCAGCGCGTGTTGATGGGATCGGCCTCGATCTTCTGCCAGGTTGCCTCGAAGTCCGCCGCACGCAGCGTCAGAACCAGCAGCTGGTCCCGGCGATAGATGGAATACTCGCTGATGCCCGCGCTTTTCAGCAGCGCGAGCATCTCCGGCCACACCGCGCGATGCGCTGCCTCATACGCCTCTTCCGTGCCCGGACGAATCCGCAGCATGAATGCATAGCGCTTCAACGGCTGGGGTGCCGCCCCCGCCGCGCTCACCAGCTCACCACCGTAACGGCAAACGGCTCCAGGTGAATCTTGCCCGCATCAGGTTTCACGCTGCGAGCCGGGCCGTCACCAGTCTCGACATCCACCACGAGTGCGCTGGCCTTTTCAGAATCCGGAAGCGAGACATCGAGGGCATGATCATGCTTGTTGATCAACAACAGCTTGCGTCCTTCGGGAGTAACAAAGGCCTGCGCCTCTAGGTCTTCCGAGAGAGAACCTTCGCCCACTTTCGTTTCCACCAGCTTGTCTCCCGGATGGAAATTGTCCTTCAGCAGTTTCAAAACCCAGAAGCGCGCATTGGGTTTGTTGTTGGTCCAGTCCATCATGCTCACGCTGGGAAACTGCGTCGGATAACCCACCAGCTGCGATTCACCAATAATGTCGATCTGCAGCTTTGACAGCTCAACGAACAAATAGCCGTAGAGCGCGCCCGCCAAATTCCAATATTGCGGCGGAATGGGCTGCATCACATGGCCGGGATCACCCTGGCTGAGGTCGTCGGAGGAGATCACGCCCAATTCGTCCGTGTCCGTCTTCGTCTCGGGCGAGAGCCGCTTGCGCATGTTCTCGATGTACCGCACTCCGGTGATGAACCCGTTTGCTTGATCAAAAAACGTGTACTGCCAATCCGCCATCGTCTGCGTGCGCGTAGGCACCGCATAAAAGTGGTAGGAGATATAGTCGAGCGGGATCCCTGCCTTATGATTTGCATGATTCAGGAAATACTCGATGAACTGCGCATCGTCTCCGGGACCGCCCAGTGCCATGCCCATGAACTTCGTATCGGGGCTGGCGCGATGAATGCCTTCCACGATCGCATCGTAGCGCTTTGTATAGAGTTCCGGCGTCGTCGAGTGCTCTGACTCAACCTCGTTGAGCACTTCCCATACTGCAAATTTGTAGTGATACCCCGACTCGTGGTGCACCCCGTTCTCATCGGTGAAGCCGCCGTTTACATACCAGCTCACCAGCCGGTTATAGTAGTCGCCCACTTCTTTGCCGCTGGGATCACGCAGTTCCTTGCCTTGGGTGTAATCCCATGTCACCTGGTTGGGATCGGCGGGGTACGCTACCGGCTTGTCGGTCTTGAACATCCATGCCGGCATGGTGCTGAAATTCATGACTGTAGGATGACCGTCCGTTGCATTAAGAAAATCCTTCGTCATCGGGTCGATCAGGCTAAAGTCCCAGCTGGTCTTTTGCGCTGTGGGTGCCTCCAACTCGGCCACTCCCAGTTTTGGATAGGGCAGCCAAGGCACATAGCGCACATAATCGGCGCCGAGTTCCTTCACAGCCTTGTAAGAAGGAGCGCTCAGCGCCTCGCCCGGCCGCAGCGGAGGATTCACCACCACCTGCAACGTGGGAGTCGACTTCGAGACCACCACTGTCTGGTCCCATTGAATCGTGAGTTGCGGCGCCGCCTGGCCATAGATCGTGACGGCCGAGGCCACAACCAGCATGGCCGACATTCCTTGCATAGTCCGTGTAAACATCGTGCTTCTCCCCTTGCGCGGTGCATCGAGGCTCAACTCAATTCCGCCACAATGCTCTTTCACCCGCGGGCAACGTATACCACTCTGGATGTCTCATCTGCAACATTTTCTGTATTGATATGAAACGGCTGACGCTGATTTTCCTTCCGTCGCGCCGTTCCCTTCGCGCTGGCTCACTTAATCGGTTCGAATGAAGATGCGCTCTCGTCGAACCACGCACGCCGCGCGTTCCATAGGCGGTTGTATCCTACCCACAGGAAGCCTCGTGCACTTGGCCGCCTGACAAGGAAATCACTATGCCGGAATCCGTCTTGCAACTCGACTCCCGCGACAATGTCCTCGTCGCTCTAACGCCCCTCGAAATCGGAACCGTTGTCCACTACGGGAACGCAACCTGCACTGTCACGCAAGCCATCCCCCCCAAGCACAAGGTGGCGCTCGTTGATTTCAAGCCCGGCGATCTGGTGCGGATGTACGGCATGGTGGTGGGTGAAGCCACCGAGCCTATTCCACGCGGCGGCCTGCTCTCCACGCGCAACATCCGCCACCGCGCCGGCGACTACATCGGCGCACGCGGCAACCCGTTTCCTTCGACTCAGCCCGATGCTTCCGCATGGAGCGAGCGCACCTTCATGGGCTATCACCGCGCCGACGGCCAGGTGGGCACGCGCAACTACTGGCTCGTGCTGCCCCTGGTGTTTTGCGAGAACCGCAACGTCGAGCGCATGCGCGAAGCTCTTGAAGAGGAACTGGGCTATGGCAGCGCGCACAACAGCTATCGCCAGCATGTCCGCCAGCTTGTCGAACGCAACGCCAGCGGCGATGGCAACGGCATGCCGCACGAGTTCGCTCATGCAAATCCGAGCGAGTCTTCCCCAACATCGACGGCATTCGCTTTCTCACTCACCAAGGCGGCTGCGGCGGCACGCGCCAGGATGCGCAGGCACTCTGCGGATTGCTGGCCGGATATATCCACCATCCCAACGTCGCCGGCGCAACAGTGCTCAGCCTTGGCTGCCAGAACGCGCAGTCCAGCATGCTGCTGGACGAGTTGCGCGCGCGCGATCCCGAGATGCGCAAGCCCGTGCTCTGATCTTCGATCAGCAGCGGTCGGGTCGCGAAACCGCGTCTGATGACCGGCGCGCTCGATCAGACTTTCGCCGCACTCGTCGAAGCCAACGCGCCACGCGCGCGCCGGCGCCGCTCTCGGCGCTCACCGTCGGGCTTCAAGTGCGGCGGCTCCGACGGATTCAGCGGCATCTCCGCCAATCCAACCCTCGGCTATATCTCCGATCTGCTCGGCGAACTCGGCGGCAAAACCATCCTCTCCGAATTTCCTGAGCTCCACGGCGTCGAGCAGGAACTGATCAACCGCTGCGCCACCGATGAGCTCGCCCAGCGCTTCTACGACCTGATGCAGGCCTACTCCGCGCGCGCCAAGGCGGTGCATTCCGGGTTTCGAGATGAATCCCTCGCCCGGCAACATCGAAGATGGCCTGATCACCGACGCCATCAAGTCCGCCGGCGCGGCGCGCAAAGGTGGAGTCGCCCCGGTGCGCGACGTGCTCGATTTCCCGCAATATGCCACTACGCCGGGCTGACCCTGCTGTGCACGCCGGGCAACGATGTTGAATGCGTGACCGCGCAGGCCGGCGCCGGCGCCAACCTCGTCCTCTTCACTACCGGGCTGGGCACGCCCACGGGCAATCCGGTTGCGCCCGGTCATCAAGATCTCCACCAACTCCACACTCGCCGAGCGCATGGGCGACATCATCGACTTCGATGCCGGCGGCATCGTCACCGGCGAGACGACCATTCCCGAATGCGCCGAGCAGTCTGCTCGATCTTTGCATCCAAGTGGCGAGCGGAGAGCGATTGACCAAAGCCGAGCTACTCGGCCAGAACGACTTCATCCCATGGAAGCGCGGCGTCTCGCTCTAGATCAGCTAGAGCCGCAATCGAGTCTCCTGCAACGTCGCGAGCGGGATGACTCGGCAGCTGGATCGACTCTGCCTACTCAAGCATCGAGCCACCACCGCCAGCGCCGCG
The DNA here is from genome assembly GCA_963718435.1 of uncultured Acidobacteriota bacterium. Taxonomy (GTDB): domain Bacteria; phylum Acidobacteriota; class Terriglobia; order Terriglobales; family Acidobacteriaceae; genus Telmatobacter. The sequence continues at coordinate 50,735 of CAVQZQ010000089.1, forward strand.
ATCGCCGCCGTCTCCGCGCGCAGAATACGCGGCCCCAGCGAAACAGCGCGCCAGCCGTTCGGCATCAAACAGCGCCTCTTCCTCCGGCGCCCATCCGCCCTCGGGCCCGATGGCGATTTCCAACTCCGGCATCTCCGACTGCGCCGCTGCCATCGGCTTCTTCAAGAGTGTTGCGCAGCGTCGTCGAACGTTCCTGTTCCGCCAGCACGATGCGCGTAGCACTCGATGCCGCCTTGCACTCGCGTCGCCAGCGGAACAGGATCGTGAATCACCGGCACATCCGATCGCCGCGACTGCTGTGCTGCCTCATGCGCGATGCGCCGCCAACGCTCGGCGCGCTTCTCCGCAGCCGCATGCCGAGGTGCTTCTCCGTCCGTCGCGCAATCACCGGCGCGATCGAAGCGACGCCGAGTTCCGTCGCTTTCTCGATGGCCCACTCCATGTGATCGAATTTGTAGATGGACATTACCAGCGTAACCGGCAGTGCCGGCTCGGCCTCAAGCTCCGCGATCAGGTTGAAGCGAACCTCGTCCATGCCGCGACCGCGGCGACCTCCGCATGGAACACATGGCCGCCCGCAACCACGTCGGCTTCCATGCCCGGCTGCGCGCGCAACACCCGCATCATGTGTTCGGCCTGCGCATCCCATAAGCGTCGCGGTGGCTTCATCCCAAATGTCGGCAATCCAGCGTCGACGCGTCATCGCCTGTTATTCATGCACCTTTCCGCATATATCTTAGTCTTTCCGCAGAAACACTGAGGGGGACGCTTGATGCGTCCCCCTCAGTGTTGCCTTTTGGTTGGATTGACCCGTTACTTCTTCTTCGTGGCTTTCTTCGCGGCCTTCTTCGCGGGTGCCTTCTTGGCTGCTTTCTTAGTTGCCATTTGCCTATTCTCCCTTTTCGATGGGTTGCATCGAAACTGCAACTTTTATTGCAGTTGAGGAATGTATAGATTCATGCATGCTCAGTGTCAAGAAAAAAACGAACGTGGAGTGGAAAAAGTGGCAACAATTACTCAACTTTGATTTCCATCACCCTCGCGATTTTCAAAGAATGTGATGCGACCTGAGCAACCCAAGAGCTAAACCGGCGATGAGATCGTGCCAGCTATGCGCGAAGATGCAAGAGCGCAAACTTCTCCGAAAGAGCGATAGCAAACTGAAGAGCACACCGAAAACTGCAAGCAACATCATGTTCCGCACGCCTTGATACCCATGCGCCACGCCAAACAGCAGTGCGGAAATCACCACGCCCACCGCGATCCTTCCATGTGCCCATGCAGTGAACTGACCTTGCAGGTAGCCGCGAAACACGGTCTCCTCAACGACGCCCGCCAGAAGACACAGCATCACCCAGGCTGCAATTTCTTCTCCGCTCGATGGAGCAAGCTCCTCGAGAGTCCGCAGTGTCTTCTGTTCAGACGGGCTCGGTTGTAACGGCTTCCCCGCGCGGATCGCAGGAACCTGGTGCGTCACCGCTGCTTCGATGCCCGTCCATAAGACGCCCAGCGTGGCGAGCACCATCAATGAGCCAAACCAGAACACAAATGCAATTCCCACATCCAGGGCAATCGAGCGAAGGTCGCGGGGAACCGCACCCAGCAACGACCGAAATGGAACCCTCTTAAGCCGCAACCCGAAGACGACCCAGCCCAGCAACACCACTTCCATCGCCGCCGTCGCTGCATACGTCATTAGCCGCTTTGACGAATCGGTCACGGCCGCGGGCCGTTTCGCTCCCAGGATCGAAAGCGCAACAAGACTCGCAACAAGCACCGCAGTGTGCCACGCTGGCGCCAACGTGCGCGGAAAGGCGTCCGTCTCCTGCTGCGTCTCGTCCGATGGCCCGAGACGCGGATCGTTCTCCGGCATCTGCAATTGAATCGTCTCCTGTGCCCCTGAATCCGAAGTTCGCTTCACAAATGCGTTGTCATCCTGAACAGGCAAAAAATATGACTGCCATTCTGAGCGAGCGAAGCGAATCGAAGAACCTGCATTTGGGACGCCCGATCCAAATCTCCCTGCCATCCTTTAGCAGCCAGAAATAAGACTGTCATTCTGCGAGCGAAGCGAGTCGAAGAAGCTGCAGTTGGGACCTTCGATTCGTGCAACGAACTTCTGAGATGCCACATTAGCGGCAGGATGGAACATTGCCGATGACCATCCGCCGGGTGCTGTTGCGGATCAGCACTCGATGATGTTCAAAGCCAACCCGGCAAGGCTCGTCTCCTTGTAGCGCGACTGCATATCGAGACCGGTCAAGTACATGGTGCGAATCACCTGGTCGAGCGATACCTTGTGCTCTTCTGACTCGCTCAGCGCGAGTCGCGACGCATGCACCGCCTTCGCTGCGCCCATCGCGTTCCGTTCAATGCAGGGAATCTGAACCAGCCCGCCAATCGGATCGCACGTCATGCCCAGGTTATGCTCCATCGCAATCTCCGCGGCGTGCTCCATTTGTCCATTGGTCCCGCCCAGCGCCGCGGTCAACCCGCCGGCGGCCATCGAGCAGGCCACGCCCACCTCGCCCTGGCATCCCACCTCTGCGCCGCTGATCGATGCATTCTCCTTATAGAGGATGCCGATGGCCGCCGAGGTCAGGAAGAAGCGAAGCATGCCTTCGTGATCCGCCTCGCGATGCAAAGCGTTTGTAGTAGTGCGCCACCGCCGGAACCACGCCTGCGGCGCCATTGGTCGGAGCGGTCACCACGCGCCCACCTGCGGCATTCTCTTCGTTCACCGCCATCGCGTACACCGTCACCCAATCCAGCGGAGCCAGCGGATCGCCGCGCAGACCGTTCGCTTCTTTCTCGCGCAGCCGCTCTGCCAGCCGGTGCGCCCGCCGCCTCACATTCAGCCCGCCCGGCAAGATCCCTTCGGTCGCGATCCCGCGCTCAATGCAATCCTGCATCGTTTGCCAAATGCGATCGATGCCCGCGCGCACCGCTTCCACCGGCAAGCGCTCAGGGCCGTTCGCAACCAGGGCGCATTCGTTTTCCAGCATCACTTGACTGATCGAGAGATCGTTCGCCTGCTGCAGTGGCCAGCAACTCCGCCGCTGTGTGAAAAGGAAATGGAACCGCGGCGCCGCTTTTTCCCCTTGCAGCTCCGCGCCATCTTCGACGATGAATCCCCCGCCGATGGAAAAGAAGGTGCGCTGATTCGATCGCCACGCCTGCATCGTCAAACGCCGTGAACCGCACTCCGTTGGGATGTTGAGTCGCTTGCGCCCGGCGGAAACATCTGTCCCGCGCTGAAAAACCAGATCGCGCGCTTCATCGAAACCGATCGACCGCGTCCCGGCCAGATTCATGCGCTTCGGACCACGGATATCCGCAACCGTCGACTCAATCACCGCCGGGATCGATCGTCGCCGGCTCATTGCCCGACAGGCCGAGCAGCACGGCGCGATCCGTTGCGTGCCCCAGCCCCGTGAGCGCAAGCGATCCAACAACTCAACCTGCACTCGCTTGACACGCTCCAGCAATCCGTGCGCACCAAGTTCACGCGCAAAACGGCACGCCGCACGCATCGGGCCCATGGTGTGCGAACTCGAAGGACCAACGCCGATCTTGTAGAGATCGAAGAGACTCGTCGTCACCCTGAGATTGTAGCGTGAAGCAGTTGTCAGTGATCCGTTGTCTGTTCGCATCACCTTCAAGATGCAACGAATCTCGGGAGTCTGCCACGACGGTCACCGATCACAGAACCCTTTTCACTCCTTCTGCTACACTCGCTGCACTTGACACCATGCTCTTTTAAGGCTCTCAGTGCAGCGGTATATGGAATCGACGCCAACCTAATTGACGTAGAAGTTGACTACAGCGGCGTCGTCACCGAGAAGGACCACTTCCACACCGTCGGCCTTCCCGACGCCGCCGTGCGCGAGAGCCGCGATCGCGTCCGCGCCGCCATCAAGAACTCCGGCTATCTCATTCCGCCCACGCACATCACCATCAATCTCGCTCCCGCCGACCTGAAGAAGGAAGGCTCCGGCTTCGACCTGCCCATCGCGATCGGAATCCTCGGCGCGTACGGCGCCTTGCAGCATCGATGATCTCAGCCGTTTTCTTCTCGTCGGCGAGCTGGGTCTCGACGGCAGCGTGCGACCCATACCCGGCATGCTGCCCGTCGCCATCCTCGCCCGCGAGAAAAAGATTCCCAATCTCATCCTGCCTGCCGCCAACGCCGCCGAAGCCGCCGTCGTCGAAGGCGTCAATGTCTATCCCGTCTCCTCGCTTCTCGACGTGCTCGATCTGCTCAACTCCACCGTCGTCGGCAAGGTCCAGCGCGAACCCTTCCGCGTCGCAACCGCCGAGCTGCTCGGCGAACTGCAGCATTTCTCCGTCGACTTCAAAGATGTGCGCGGCCAGCACACCGCCAAGCGCGCCCTCGAAGTCGCCGCCGCCGGAAGCCACAACATCCTCATGATCGGCCCGCCCGGCTCCGGCAAGACCATGCTCGCCAAGCGGCTGCCTTCCATTCTCGCGCCGCTCACTTTTGAAGAAGCGCTCGAGACCACCAAGATCCACTCCGTCGCCGGCGTTCTCGACGCCGCCGCCGGGCTCGTCACGCAGCGCCCCTTCCGTTCGCCGCATCACACCATCTCCGACGCCGGCCTCATCGGCGGCGGCATCATTCCCCGCCCCGGCGAAGTCTCGCTCGCCCACAACGGCCTGCTCTTCCTCGACGAACTGCCCGAGTTCCCCCGCAACGTCCTCGAAGTCATGCGCCAGCCGCTTGAAGATCACACCGTCACCATCGCCCGCGCTTCCATGTCGCTCACTTTCCCCGCGCGCTTCATGCTCGCCGCCGCCATGAATCCCTGCCCCTGCGGCTACTTCAATGACAAGTCGCGCGAATGCATGTGCACCCCGCCCATGATTCAGCGCTATGTCGCCAAAATCTCCGGTCCGCTGCTTGACCGCATCGACATCCATATCGAAGTGCCGGCCGTTCAATATAAGGAGCTGCGCGGCGGAGCCGCCGCCGAAGGCTCTGCCGAAATCCGTGACCGCGTGCTGGCCGCCCGCGAGCGCCAGCGCAAGCGGTTCCGCAGATTCGGGCGACAAGATCTACTCCAATGCTCAGATGACCACCCGCCAGATTCGCGCCCACTGCGAACTGGCCGCCGACGCCGAGCGCCTGCTCGAACGCGCCATGCAACAGCAGGGCCTGACTGCCCGCGCCCACGACCGCATCCTTAAAGTGGCCCGCACCATCGCCGACCTCGAAGGGGCCGAGCGACCTCGGCGTCGCCCATCTCGCCGAAGCCATCCAATATCGCACCCTGGATCGCAGCTACTGGGCGTAAATCATGGTCATTTCCACAGCTTGCGTGAGCAGAGTACTTTCGTCTTATCCGAGAGCAACGTTTACTGGTTACGTTCCTCCGACATCGAGGCTGCACCCCCGAGTTTTGCTCGTTCTTACTTATTGATACATCAAATATCATTAACCAAGTAAATTCGCTACACCAGCCCGCGCTTCCACGCCAGGCCAAAAGCTCAAGAAAAACTAGTTGACCTGAAAGCCATATCGTTATACATTCATGAGTGCCATCCATAAGGGAAGATCGCAAAGCGCGATCGCGCGTTTATCTGCTATTTCCCGCATCATTTTGAGCCGAGGCTCATCTTTGATGGCCGGTGTGTGCTTTGGCAGCTGCACGGGATTACTGAAAATCATGGATTCCTCGGCGGCAATCCTACCGTCGCTGAATTGGCATTCAACCTGTTTCTTTGCACGCGCAACTGCGTCAAGATTTTTTCGAACTCGTTGCCCAGTTCGTGCGTCTAAAGATGGAGAGCAGGCTGTTTGGGGCAGCCGCTCGATCTTATATCAGCTGCCAACTGTACTGGTGGTGCCAGGTAGTACCAGCCAGGCAGCTGATCTTGGAAGGAGATACACTTTAATGCGTTCTGATTTAGTTTTTGGGGCACTCTCTCACGTGTCCAATCGCTACCAGCTCTGCCAGCTGGCGAGCAAGGCAACCCGCAAGCTGCACAAGCCGAACACACGGCTGCAGGACACCACCAACGAAGTCCTGGTCCGTTTCCAGACCACCAACCCTGGCTCCGCGTGCAGCCGTCGAGGCTCCGTGCGACCCAGCCTGTCGAAAGTCGTCGCGCCGCCTAGACCGGCGACCTCCTGTAGCGTATAGTCGAATCAAGCAACGGTTTCAAGACGGCCTTCCGCTGACGGTAGCCGGCCCTTTCCGCCTCTCTCGCTCCTGCTTCATTTCGGGAGCTTGTTTGAGCTTGCGGCCATCGCGGCCGTTCATTCCATGCAAGCTCCCGCCTTATTGCTCCTGGAGCACTTCCCCCTCTCGGTCTCCCTCACATCCATCCCTCCTTATCGCAGGTGAACATGACGATCGCTGAACTCAAAGAAAAGAACATCACTGAACTGAGCCGCATCGCGCGCACCCTGGAAATTCCAGGCGCCAGCGGCCTCCGCAAGCAGGACCTGATCTTCAAGATTCTTCAGGCCCAGAGCGAAAAAGAAGGCCACATCTTTGCCGATGGCGTTCTCGAGATTCTTCCCGACGGCTACGGCTTCCTGCGCTCCCCCGATTACAACTATCTGCCCGGCCCCGACGACATCTACGTCTCTCCCTCGCAGATTCGCAAGTTCGATCTCAAGACCGGCGACTCGATCAGCGGCAACGTCCGCCCGCCCACATGAAGGCGAAAAATACTTCGCCCTGGTCAAGATCGAGGCCATCAACTTCGAATCGCCCGAAGAGACCCGCAACAAGATTCTCTTCGACAACCTCACGCCGCTCTATCCCCAGGAACGCATCAAGATGGAGACCGTGCGCGAAGGCATCAGCGGCCGCGTCATGGATCTGCTCACGCCCGTCGGCAAGGGCCAGCGCGGCCTGATCGTCGCCCCGCCCCGCACCGGCAAAACCATGCTGCTGCAGTCCATCGCCAACTCCATCACCACAAATCATCCTGAAGTCGTGCTGATCGTTCTGCTCATCGACGAGCGCCCTGAAGAAGTCACCGACATGCAGCGCTCCGTTAAGGGTGAAGTCATCAGCTCCACCTTCGACGAGCCCGCCGCCCGCCACGTTCAGGTTGCCGAAATGGTGATCGAAAAGGCCAAGCGCCTGGTCGAGCACAAACGCGACGTGGTCATCCTTCTCGACTCCATCACTCGTCTCGCCCGCGCCTACAACACCATCGTGCCGCCCTCGGGCAAGGTGCTCTCCGGCGGCGTCGACTCCAATGCTCTGCAGCGGCCCAAGCGCTTCTTCGGCGCGGCCCGCAACATCGAAGAAGGCGGCTCGCTCACCATCATCGCCACCGCCCTCGTCGACACCGGCTCCCGCATGGACGAAGTCATCTTCGAAGAGTTCAAGGGCACCGGCAACATGGAAATCATTCTCGACCGCAAGCTCGTCGACAAGCGCGTCTTCCCGGCCATCGACATCCAGCGCTCCGGCACCCGTAAGGAAGAGCTGCTCATCCCCAAGGAAGACTCTGCAGCGCATCTGGGTGCTGCGCAAGGTGCTCAACCCGCTGTCGCCCGTCGAAGCCATGGAACTGCTCATCAGCCGCCTCGAAAAGGTCCGCAACAACGCCGAGTTCCTGCAGAACATGAACCAGCTCTAAACGAAATTCCAGCTCTGGGTGGTCTAGGTGGTCTAGTTCTCCAGAGGTCTGGCAACAAAGGCCGGGGTATCGTCCCCGGCCTTTGCTTTTTCCAGGCACGTTCTCCAATTGACGTAGGGCGGTTTTGAAAGGCAGGTTGCGGAAATACTCATTCCGGCCGAGATTGGCGAAGGTCTTGTATCAGGGCATGTCTTCAGCCGTGCCATAAGTGGCGAAAAAAGAATCCGAGCTTAAGCCTTTGAGGGATGCACCCCATCCCCCTTCAGACCGTGTCAAGCGACCGGAAGCGGAGCGGAGGGAGCCGAAGGACCTGCGGTTGCCTCTTGGCGCGCAGGTGATTGGCGGCCCGAATCCTATCCGCAGCCATCCGTTTGCTCTCACCCTCCTGTGAATGTCATCCTCAAAGAGTGAATACCCGTCTTCTCGTCCGCATAGCCGCCACCCTGGCTCTCGCCGGCTCCCTCTCCTGCGCCGCACAGGACAAGGGCTACTGGCGAGCCGCAAGCAACACGGCGAATTCCATCACCGGGGACATCGAAATCTCCGGAACGAAGATCATGATCAACTTCACCGGATTTCTGATTGCGCAGGCCCGCCAGCTAGCGCCGGCCGAGGTCAGCGCAGCATTCGATGCGGACGTCAATGCCGGTCGCACTGGTTCCCTGTACCATCTGACGGTGCCTGCTTCCAAACGCTTCCTCCATCACAACACGCTCTGCGGAACCGAGGACCCAATCGATGGCGACCTATTTTCCGACGCACCTTGCAGATCGCGATGCTTCTCGGGATCAGCCGCGCCCGTGTTTTCGATGGACGCGCTGGCCCACTCCACCGACCTTTGTGGCACATACACCTACGTCCGTTGAACTCCAGCGCGTGGATTCCCGTCACATGCAACCACGCTGTCAAGCCTCGCAGCAACGGGCCTTCCCCGAACCGTGAGCCGCTGGTAAGATAAAGAAAGTTATCGTGGGGCTGTAGCTCAGCTGGGAGAGCGCCTCGTTCGCAACGAGGAGGTCAGCGGTTCGATCCCGCTCAGCTCCACCAATAAACCTTCAATATAATATAAGGACGCGACGATCTCAGGTCTACTTTGAGATCAGGTCTTTAGTCCCAATAGGTCCCGTCTCACAGCGGCGAGACTCATACAACCGTCGCGGTGGTGCGCTATAACTCACATAATCGGGAGCGCGGCGATGTCTGCTCAACGCTCTTTGCCGATCGTGCCGCCATTGCAGACCGTCTGCCCGTCTACATTCAGCCGAACAAGAAGTTTCGTTTGCCTCAGGCCGATGCACCGATCATCATGATCGGTCCCGGCACCGGCATTACGCCTTTCGAGCATTCCTGCACGAACGACGCGCACTCGGTGCGAAAGGCGGTAATTGGCTGTTCTTTGGCGAGCGCCGTGCAAAGACCGACTACCTCTATCGCGAAGAGCTTGATGCAATGCGCGCGGACGGTCATTTGACGCGGCTCGATACCGCTTTTTCTAGCGACCAGAAGCACAAAGGTCTATGTACAAGACAAAATGCTGCAGGAGGCTCCTCGGTTCTGGAACTGGCTACAATGGAGCGAGCGTGTATGTTGTGCGGCGATGCGTCACGAATGGCGAAGGATGTACACGCAACACTGCATACCATCGTAGGGAAGCAGGGTGGTATGTCGGCGCAGGCGGCCGTGGAATATGTCCATATCATGAGAGAAGAACATCGCTATCACCGCGATGTGTACTAACGCTGGCGCAAAAAAAAGCGTGGCATTCAATCTTTGGTTCCCGGGATCAAGCTTCTAACTGAAGAGATCCTTCATCTTGTCCAGCAGCCCCGGCGATGTCGGCTTGTTCTCCACCGTCATCGTCTCCGCGAGCTTCTCCACCAGGTCCCGTTGCGCGCGACTCAGTTTCTTGGGAGTCTGAATCATGACCTTGACAATCAGGTCGCCGCGGCCCTTTTCGTTCAGGTGAGGAACGCCCCTCCTGCGGATGCGCAGTTCCTTGCCGTTCTGCGTTCCCTCGGGAATCTTCAGGCTCACCGGGCCGTCAATCCCGTCCATCTCGATCTCCGCCCCCAGCGCCGCCTGCGGAAAGCTGATGGGAATCACGCAATGCAGGTCGTATCCTTGGCGTTCAAAGAAGTCATGCTTGCGCACGGAGAGCACAACATACAAGTCTCCCCCCGGCCCGCCCGCAGCGCCCCGCGTCGCCCTCGCCGCCATAGCGAATGCGCGTCCCGTCGTCAACCCCGGCAGGCACTTTCACATTCAGCTTCATCTCCTTCGCTATGCGCGTCTCGCCACGGCACTCCCGCAGGGATCGCTGACGATCGTGCCCGAGCCCCCGCAGGCGCTGCATGTGCGCGCCACCGAGAAGAATCCCTGCTGGTACCGTATTTGGCCGCGACCCTGGCACTGCGGGCAAGTGATGGGGCCCTTGCCTGAGGAACTGCCGGTCCCATGACAGGTCCCGCACGCCTCGTAGCGTCGAACTCTGATCTCCGTCTCTGCACCGAAGATCGCTTCCTCAAAGTCAATCGCCAGGTCGAAACGCAAATCTTCGCCGCGCCGCTGTCGCGAAGCCCGCTGCTGGCCCCCCCCATGTTGAACATCTCGCCGAACAGGTCGCCGAAGATGTCACCCAGGTCAACGTTTCCGTTGAAGCCCCCAAATCCACCTGCCCCGGATGCACCTACACCGGCGTGGCCAAAGCGGTCGTAAGCGGCGCGTTTGTCCGCGTCGCTCAACACTTGGTAGGCCTCGCTCGCTTGTTTGAATTTCTCTTCGGCGGCGTGGTCTCCGGGATTGCGATCAGGATGATACTTCAGCGCCTGCTTGCGGTAGGCACTCTTCAGTTCCTGGTCCGTAACATCGCGCGAAACACCCAGAACTTCGTAGTAGTCGGCTTTGCTCACTCTTGTGCTAGCACCCATTCGTTGGTATCCATATTCTCTTGCTTATTTGTTAAGTTACTCGCTGGTCTGTTTCGGATTTGACACAACACGCACCAGTGCCGGCCGCAACAGCCGCTCGCGCAGCTTGTAGCCGCGGCGAATCTCCTCCGCCACGTGCTGGTCGGGCAAGTCCTCGCGCTCACCGAGCCCAGCGCCTCGTGATATCGCGGATCGAATTCCTCGCCCAAGGTCGGTACGGGATGCACCTGCATCTGCCGCAGTATATCTTCCATCTGCTTAACGATCAGCTCGACACCGGAGCGCAATTGTTCGGCCGTTCCTGCAGACTTGAGTGCAAGCTCAAAGTTGTCCAGCACCGGCAAAAACTGCTCCACAACGTTGCCTGTCGCATATTCGCGAAACTCCAGCCGCTCGCGCTCCGCCCGCTTGCGCGCATTCTCAAACTCCGCCTGCAACCGCGCCAGCCGATCCAGCAGTTGGTCGCGTTCCTCCTTCACCAGTTGATTCGCCGCCTTGAGCTGGTCAAATTCTTCCCGGCTCACCTCGGCCGGTTCAGGCGATGCGCTCTGTGCAGCCGCCTCCTCGGATTGAGATGCCTCATTTTGTTGCGACGCGGCTTCCGCCGCCAGCTCTGTTTCCTGTTCTGGCATAGCTCTACGTGATCTCCAAATACCCTTCTTCGTATTCAATGATAAATTCCTCGGCGCATACCACTCCTATTAGATGATAAGGGGAGACGCAGGCTTCATCGATCGCCCGCTACCCTATCCCGTTCTGATCCCAGATGTTGAATGTGCCTAATCGGGCGGCGCCTCAAAAAGACGCTCGGAGAGCATTGCCACGTACCGCACCGCGTGAATCATCTCTTGATATTGGATACGGGTGGGTGCGATCAATGCAACGGTTCCGAGGTTCGTCCCTCCCAGCCTCGCCGGAGCGCCAATCAGCACCAAATCCTGCATCGCCGGCGATGCTGCATCCAGTCCCACCACCACGCGCACTTCCTGTTGCCGGCCGTCCACGTACGCCGTCAGCAGCTCCACCAGCCGTTGCTTGGCTTCCAACGCCAGCAGCATCTGGCGCAGCCGTTCGCGATCTACCTCAGCCGCAATCAGGTTCGACATCCCATCCACAAAGATCGCCGGCCCCATCTCGCCACCGGCCAATGCGCCTTTGCGGCAGAGTTCCTCTACCGAGGCCAGCATCTGGTGATACGCCTCTCGTTCTGCCTCCATGCGTCGCGCGATTTCGGCGCGAATACGCTCGATGGGCCATCCGCGAAAGCTCTCATTCAGATACCGTGCCGCGGTCTCAAGATCCAGGTGCGTCAGCTCATGGTCCAACGTCAACACCCGATCCAGCACCGCGCCCGCCTGCGTCACCAGCACCGCCAGCACGCGCCCTGCCGAAAGCCTCGAGAAATGTATGTGTTCCAGCACCTGCGCCGACGCGGCACCTGCCAGCGCAACCCCCAGCCCGCTCGATATCAGCGCCAGCACGTGTGAGGTGCGCTCCAGGTAATCATTGCTGCTTGAAACCCCCGAAAAGCTCTCTTCAATCTGTCCGCGCCGTTCCTCGCTCAACGTCGAAACGTCCTGCGGGTCCGTGCTCAAGCCCGAGGTCGAGAGAACGCCCCACCCCATCGGCACACCTGACCGCGTAATCTGCTCGACATAATAGCGAAATGCCGCCGCCGTCGGAACCCGTCCCGCCGAGGTGTGCGGTTGATCCAACAGGCCTGCGTCGCCCAAGGTCGCCATCACGTTGCGAATCGTGGCTGAACTCAAACCTTCCTTGTTGGCAAACACCTGCGCAACCGCCTGAGACGACACAGGTTCCCCGGTGGCGATGTATAGCTCGATGATCGCGGTAAGCACCAGCCGCTCGCGCGGACTGACTCGCCCCTCTGACATCTCCCCTGCCCCCGGTAACCCTTCCCAAACCCCTTTACCAGTCCCGCACAAGCCCTGGTCGGTAACTGGCCCGCCGCCGCTAACTCCAAATCCCGCAGATATTTAACCAAAAATAAATGGAGTATCCCTATTTGATTGTATGAAGCGGTATGAGCCAATGTCAAGATAGCGATTGGGTCTTCACTGGGCTCAAACCTCCCTCTTGACGAACCTTCCGGATGCCCTCAGTCACTCTTACGGCGTCGCCTGTCGGTCGACGACGTTAACACCGAGCCCTTTATTTGATAGCTCCCAAACGCAACATCCTGCAACGTTGTCTCTTCGAATGCAAAGGGGGCGCCCCTTTCTTCGTCTTGAAGCTCGCTGTGGCCGCCTGAAATCGTGACGCTCCTTAATGGAAAGTTGTAAGTCGTCCCGCCCATCTGCACCGACCCATATTCCACCATCACGTCCGTCCGGTCGATTGCAGCCCTGGGCGTCAAGTCCGCCAGGATCGTCAGTCGCGAAATGACACCGCTGGCCGGATCGACCGCAATCTCGCCGTGATAACTTGTTCGCTGCTCAACGAAGACGTCTTTCCCGTTCTCCGCATGAGTGCGACTGCTCACTCCGTAATGTGAGTCCGTTTCCGGCACCTCGTAGCGAAACACTCCCCTGAGCCCCGCGTCATTCTGCTCCCAATGGCTCCAAATGATCTTGCCGTGGGACGCGTCCACGATCACCCTTGAGAGGAGCGGTCCGAAGATTCCCCTGGTTTCCTGGCTCTGTCCTTTTTTTGAATTCCCTTCATCCTCAGCCCCATTGCCCCCGTTGTAATGCACGACCTTCTTGAAGCTGCCCGTCAGGCGCCACGGCTGCACACTGGGTTCTTCCTGTCCGTCTGACTCAGGCTCCTCCATCGTGTCTTCGTATTGACTCACCTTCTCAGTGACGGAGAAGTTCGGCAAATTCGGAATCGACTTGTCCAGCAGATCTACCGTCTGCGCCAACATGTGATGTTGCGTCGCCATATCCGGCGCATCCTGCGCAGGAATCTCCACCGCTGGAGGTCCCAGGAAAACAGATGCATCGGCTAACGCCGCCAATTCGGCCCGGGCTTTCTTCCCCGGCAGCGCCGTCGCCCACAGTTGCAGGTGGGCGTCGCTCAATCGTTCCGTGAGTTGCAGCCCTGAGAGTTCGCGGGCCACTTCCGCATCGTGCCCTCCATGCGCCTCTCCAACCACTTCCTCCAACTTCGCAACACTCACCGGCCTGGCCCCAAACGACTCCACACGATCCCTGCGGACATAATCGGGACGCACTTTCTTCTCTGGCTTTGGTTTCGATTCCAGAGGCTTCAATTTCGACTCGACAGCAGCGCCTTGCTGAGCCGCCCCTGCTCCATCGGAGGCCTTCGGCGGTGCGCCCGTTTGCTGTCCGAAGACCCCTCCCGAAAGACGCAAGATCAAGACAAGAGCGCAGCCCGATCTGCCCAGCGATTTCAACTCCTCGCCCCCTTCGTACGCCATCCGCAGAGAGTCTAATCCCCTCCCCCCGCACGGGCATAATTGAGGAGGTACCGAAACCAGGTACATCCCGCGCAGGAGCCCGCCCCATGATCACACTCGAACTTTCCAGGCAGGCACGCGCCGCTGCCATCGCTTCCATTCAGCGATACTTTGAAGAAAATCTGCCCGAGCCCATCGGCGATCTCCCCGCGGGATTGTTGCTTAATTTCTTTCTCGAGGATATAGGCCCTGTCATTTACAACCAGGCCATCTCAGACGCGCAAACACGCCTTCAGCAGCGCTTGGCTGATCTCAGCGGCGAACTCTACTCTGAAGAGTTCCAGTACTGGCCCAAAGTCGACGCAAAGCGCAAAAATCACCGCTAACCGCGACCGCGCCCGTGCTGATAAATTTCAGAAGAAGACCATTTCAAGAAAGCACCCGTCGTGCCTGTTCGCCGGGCCCGCCGTTCTCCATCCAGGAAAGGCCCATGTTCCAAGCCATAGAAGACGTTCGCATCCAATGGACAAAAGTCGTCCTGCCCCCCGTGTTCCTTGAGGAAGAGCTTCCGATCTCTGAAGCCGCCATCGCCACCATCTTCAACGCCCGCCTCGATATCTCCCGCATTCTTGGGGCAGCGCAATCCGCGTTTGCTCGTCCTCGTCGGCCCATGTTCCATTCATGACACCAAGGCCGCGCGCGAATATGCCTCGCTGCTCCGGTCCGCAATCACCGAGTTCTCAGCCGATCTCCATATCGTCATGCGCGTCTACTTTGAGAAGCCACGCACCACCATCGGCTGGAAGGGCTTGATCAACGACCCCTATCTCGATCAGTCCTACAAGATCAACGACGGCCTCCGCCTTGCGCGGCATCTTCTCCTCGATCTGGCCGAGATGGGTGTTCCCACTGGAACAGAATTTCTCGATATGATTTCCCCCCAGTACGTCGCCGGCCTCGTAAGCTGGGGAGCGATCGGGGCGCGCACCACCGAGAGCCAGGTTCATCGTCAGCTCGTCTCCGGCGTCTCCTGTCCGGTGGGATTCAAGAACGCCACCTCAGGCGACGTGCAAGTGGCAATCGACGCAATCCTCTCTGCCGCGCACTCCCACACGTTCCTCGGACACACCAAGCACGGCCAGTCCGCCATCTTCGTCACCACCGGCAATTCCGATTGCCATATCATTCTGCGCGGCGGACGAACCTCGGTAAATTACACGGCCGAAAGCGTCGCGCAGACAATCATGCAGATGGAAAAAGCGGATGTGAAGCCGCGCATCATGATCGACTGCAGCCACGCCAACAGCAACAAGGATTACAAACGCCAGGCCCTGGTTTGCCGCGATGTCGCAGCCCAGGTCGCTGCAGGCAATCACAACATCATTGGAGTCATGCTCGAAAGCAATTTGGTAGCCGGCGCGCAGCGGCTCGTTCCCGGCCAGCCCCTGGTCTACGGGCAGAGCATTACCGACGGCTGCATGGACTGGGCAGAAACCTATACCCTGCTCGGCGAACTCGCCACCGCTGTGCGGGCTAGGCGAATGTCAGCTGATTCAGCTAAATAGCGAGCCGCTGCGGCCCCTTTCAGCTAATCCGCGGTGAGAACGCTACGGCGAATTTCTCGACCCAGCGGCCTCCGGACTCCCCATACGGCTACTTCGGCCTGAGAGAACTCCGCTATCGATGCTCCCGCGGAAGGTTCGCACGAGTTCCTTTGCGGTCGATACCTCAAAATGAATCACATCCTTGAGGCCGGACACGGTTCCGGAAGATGTGTTCTCTTTCGGATCGAAATCAATCGGTCCTACGGTATCTCCCTTGTACTCCACCATGGCTTCACGCGACTTTCTTGAACAGCTCGATCTTTGGCCGCCGCTTACGGCTGGCCTGCCACAGATCGTACTGGGTTTGCAGGTCAATCCAAAGCGTAGGGCTGGTTCCAAAAGCATCAGAGAGACGCAGCGACATGTCGGCCGAGATACCGGCCTTTCCATTCAGGATCCGGGACAAGGTGACGCGCGACACGTGCAGTTTGGCCGCAGCCTCGGAAACCTGCATCTCCCCAAGCCACTCGCGCAACACACTCCCGGGATGCGCCGGATTGTACATTTGCCGCATGTTTGCATCTCCTAGTGGTAGTCCTGGTAATCGACCAGTATTGCGTCTTCGACCTCGAAGCGAAAGGTGAGCCTCCAGCTACCGTTCACCTTAATCGACCAATGTCCCTTCAAGTCTCCGTGCAGTGCGTGCAAATTCCAGCCGGGAGCAGCCATATCTGGGGGCATTCTCGCTTTGTTAAGGGTCGTGAGTTGAACATTCAACTTGCGCGCGTGGCTCGGCTGGATTCCCGCCTTACTGCCGGTGAAAAAGAACTTCTCCAAGCCCGCATGCCGGAAGCTCTTGATCATGTGAGTAGTGTAACGCTACACGATACTCATTGCAATGGGAAACATTGGCCCCAGCGTCTGTGCCTCCGCCTCAGGCGTGTCCCATCACAATCGTGTGGGGACTCATCGGGATCGGGTGTCCGCTGATCACCGAGAAGCCCGCATCGCGATACATTGCCGTCAGCTCTTTCATCGTATAGGCGTCCCCGGATTCGGTGGTCGTCAGCATCGTCAAGCTGAATGCTGCCGGCATCGGCGGCGATATGCGATCCTCGTTCGGTACAAACTCCAGCGTGGCCGCCCGTCCCCCCGGCCGCAATGCGCCGCGAACCTTTTTCAACAGCCCCACGCACGTTTCCTGGTCGAAGTGGTGCAGAAAGTTCGTCAACAGCACCGCGTCGTACGGCCCGCCAAACTCCACCTCGAACGCGCTGCCGGCAAGCATGTCGTAGCGTTCATGCACGCCCGCTCTTTTTGCGTTGTCCAATGCCACTCGCAGCACCGGAGCCCAATCCAGTCCCGTGACATGCGCCTCCGGATTCTGTTTGGCAATCTCAATCCCAAACAGCCCGTGTCCCGCCGCGATGTCCAGCACCCGCATCGGTCCTTTGCGTCCTTCCAGAACCACCGCTCCCAGCGGCCCCGCCATCGGCCCCATCATCGGCGCCATCTTCTCGGCAAACTGCACCCAGATCGGATTCTCCGGCTCCACTGTCCCTTGACCCGGCATGTTGGTCCGCCCGGCACGCACCACTTCCGCAAGGTGGTCGAGCGGCTCACGCAGCGCCGGGTTGCACAGGAACTGCGCGACAGACGCCATGCATGCCGATGAACGCGGGTCGAGAAATGCAGCGCTCGACGGCGTATGTCGATAGCGCCCATCCTCCTTCGCCAGCACCCCGCAGATTGTCAGGAAATCGCACAGGATCCGAATGCCCCGCTCCGATGCCTCGCAATGCCGCGCGATCGACGCAACATCCCCCGGTCCTTCGCCCACCGCACGAAACACATCTAAATCGATGGCTGCCTTCAGTGCCGCAGTGCGCTGTTGCGCCTGCACCATTTCGAAAACAAGTCCAGGATTCAACGGCGCCGCTGCGCCATTTCCGTCGTGCATACAACCTCCATTTGTGCCTTGCATGAGGGAAGTCAATCAATTGGGGGAAGTTGTTTGGTCATCCCGCGGCAGGTTGGCCGAGTGTACCATCCGCCCCGCAAGTTGGCCCAATGAATTCGCCTCCCGAAGGGAGTGAGGGAGAATTGGCCAGGGAAGCGAGCGCACCCCAAGGAATCCGCTCAGGCAAGAACGCGCCGTCCCATAGGGCCGAATCGCAACTCTTCACCGCACTCATGATCTGTTCATGCGACTGCCTCGTCCTGGAAGGTTGTCACATACTTCGTCAATCAGTCAGGGCTATAATTCCCGCCGAATCGCGGAGCATCTCAAAAACTGAGGCTCCACGGATCGCATAACGATGACGAGGCATACCATGGCAAGATCTTTGGTTGTGACTCTCCTGATGCTCGTTCTTGCCCTTCCGGCGTTCGGCAAGACCTACAAAACCACCTATCCCAACAAATGCAGCGACCTGTGGCCCGCGGTCAAAGACACCTTGGGCAACAAGGAAGAATACGCGCAGGTCAAGATATTCGACGCGGACTTGAAGGCTGATTACCAGCCGAAGCACTCCGTCCATGTCGATATCACTGGAACCCTCATGCAGCGAATGAACCACGTCACCTTGGTCCCGAAAGGATCCAACTGCGAGATGCAGGTCGTCTCAAACTGGAGCGGATGGGGACACGAGGACCAGGGAGATTTCAAGAAGCGCGTGGACGCAACTCTGGCCAAGCCCAAAGCCGCGAACACCGCGCAGCCCGCCAAGCCCGCCGGATCGGAGTAGCTTGAAGGACTTTCGATGCGCGGCCACTCGTCGTAGCCTCATAGAGGAGTTGTTTTGCTCTTTTCCAGCAATCACATGAAAGGTGAACTTCTCGGCGACAGCGCACCTACCCCGGATACGCGCCAGTGACGTAGCCTTCCAGCGCCTGAATTGTCTGCTCCTGGCCCGAGATCACCCATTTCACGAGGTCCCCAATCGAAACCAGCCCCACCACCTTGTCATTCTCCAGCACCGGCAAATGGCGAAAATGATGTCCGGTCATCATCGACATGCATTCGTCCACGGTGTGCTTCGGACTCACAGACATCACATGGCTGGTCATGATCTCATCCACCCGCGTCTCTTTCGAATGGTGGCCCACCAGGATTCCCCTGCGCGCATAATCACGCTCTGAAAGGATGCCGACCAACCGATCACCGGAAAGGACCAGCAATGCGCCGATGTCGTGCTTGGCCATCAATTCAAGCGCTTCATATACCGATTGCTCGGGCGCTATCGAAAGAACGCTGCGCTGGCTCTTGGCCTTCAGCAGCATCCCAATCGTGTCAGAAATCTCCATCGGACCCCTCCTGACTTCGTCCTAACGTGCAAACGTACATTCGTGCAGACACCCACCCTTCGGCAGATAGACACTATAGCCCAAATTGAACACTGCATGACAGCCCGCAAATATGGGTCTTTTCACTCTGCAACTCCGATGAACAACTTCACTGCGAAACGCGCACAGGATATTACCTGCAACCGCCACAAACCGGGGTGCTGAGCCTGCCCTGAGCTTGCCGAAGGGTCCTGGCTCTGCTAGGGCGGCGTTTGACCGCTACGACGGGATGCTCCTCCCGCTTGCCCTGTCCCGCACCCATGTCAATAGCGTTTCCCGGATCGACCAACCAAACCCTCTTGCAATCCAATGGGATGATCAACTCAAGACATTGCAGAGGATTTCCCGCATTGCGCTAAACTCAATTCATCCACCAAAGCCTCTCGCGATTCAACCGGGTACGACTTGATCAGTCCTGGGATCATCCCTGCATGGCCGCAGACCCATCGTGTGCCCGTTGCCAGCTCCGCTAACTGCCCGATGTAAGTGATTCGTCTCACATTCAAGCTTCCCGCGGGGTTCCCAGGCCTCCCCGTTTACATACCAAAAGGCAGCAAAATCTGCCTAAATGTGCCAAAAACGACCACCAAATTCGAGCAAAAAGTAGCAAAAATGCCCTCGCAATCAACCTAAATTGCTCATTTAAAAGAGAAATCGAACACCCATGGCTCCGCGAAAACGCGAGTGTGAAACTGTACGACTGTAAAACTGTGAGACCGCTACCCCCTCCGGCCAGCGATCCCAGACCCGCTATGATGTTGCCAGCGCAGCACGAGGCGGGCGCATGCATGTCCGGTCCCGACATCTTTATCTCGGCGGGTGAGGCCAGTGGCGAACACTACGGCGCCCTCCTGGTCGACGCGCTCCAAAAGCGCCTGGCCGCTCTCGGCCAAACCGCCCGATTCTTCGGCATGGGCGGCCGGCGCATGGCAGACGCCGGTCTCGAAGTCATTGTCCGGTCTGAAGATATGGCAGTCATGGGCATCACCGAAGTGGTCCGCCACCTGCCCCGTATCTACCGCGAATTCGGCCGGCTCAAGCGCGCCATTCGCGAGCGTCGCCCCAGCGTGGCCGTGCTCATCGACTTCCCCGACATCCACTTCAAGCTCGCCGAGCAACTCCACGCTCTCGGCGTCCCCGTTATCTTCTTTGTCAGTCCTCAACTCTGGGCCTGGAAGAAGCATCGCATCCGCCTCGTCCAGAAGTACATCGACAAGATGCTCGTGATCTTCCCATTCGAGGAGCAGTTCTACCGCGAGCATGGCGTTACCGCCGAGTTTGTCGGCCACCCGCTCGCCGATTTGCCTCTACCCACCATCACGCGCACACAATTCGCAGCGGAGAATGCTCTCGACCCTGTAAAAACCTGGATCGCCCTCCTTCCTGGCAGCCGCGCCAAAGAGATTCGCGACAATCTGCCCGAAATCCTGGTGGCAGCCCGTCTCCTGTCCGCTCGCCGCTCGCAAGGTGAAGCGAGTCAGGAATTCGAATTCGTCCTGCCGCTGGCTCCCACTCTCACCACCCCCCAGCGCCGATCAATAAAGGGGATGGTGAACAACCTCCGTGAGAACCTCACCCTCCGACTAGTCGACGACTCCCGCGCCGAAGGCGCAGTTAGCCCCACCGCAGGTGGCGCCAAAGGCGCAGTCAGCCCCACCGCAGGTGGTGGTGGCGCAAGCGGGGCGCTCTTTCATGCCCGCGCCTCCATTGTGGCCAGTGGTACGGCCACTGTCGAGGCAGCCCTGATGGGCAATCCCTTTGTTGTTGTCTATCGCGTTTCGCCCATCACCTATGCCATCGCTCAACACGTTGTGACGGTCCCCCATGTCGCCATGGCCAACCTGATTGCCGGCCAGCGCGTGGTTCCTGAGCTCATCCAAAACAACTTCACCGCCGCGAATATCGTCCAACACCTTGAGCCCCTGCTACCCGATGGAGCCCCTCGCCAGTCCATGATGATGGAGCTCAAGCGGATTCGGAGTCTTCTGAATATCCGAAACGCAGCTCCTGGAGGAAAGAGCGAAAACGCAATTGACCGGGTGGCAGCCATTACACTTGAGCAACTCGGCCTGCCTGCGACTCTCGCCGAAACTGTGAAATCCTGATGGGCCAACCCAGTAATACCAGCACTTGACCGTTGCTAGAACGACTGCCATATTTTCGAGAAAGCGAATGATGAACTTCAAGTCTCCCCTACTCCGCTTAGTCACAAAGCTCGCCCTCTTCGCGGCTGGAATACTCATCGCCGCGCCGCTCATCGCTCAGCTGCCTGAGCGCGCCGGACTCAACATCACCGGATACAAAATCGATGCTGAGATCGATACAACCACGCACCATCTGGCCGCCACGACCGTCGTCAGTTTCACCGCGCCCGATAACGCTGAAGAGGTAAGTTTCGGCTTTCATCCCGCGCTCAAGGTCACCAGGATCTCCGACGACAGCGGCAAGGTCCTCACCGGGGAGCGTCTCGCCGACGGCACCATCCGCGTGACCCCCGCCTCGCCCTTGACCAAGGGGCAGGCCGCGCATTGGACCTTTGTTTATGACGGCGCGATCACCGGCACCGAAGACGGCCCCGTGGAAGGACTCAAACTAGCCGCCATTCAAGAACCCATTACCTATCTGCTTTACCCGGCTCGCTGGTTCCCCATGACCGGCTACCTCACCGATCGCTTCACCGCGGAGATGCACATTAAGGTCCCGCAGGGAATGAAAGTCTTCGCCAGCGGCGGCTCGGGCGTCTCCCATCCTGCCACCCTCGCCAGCGGCAAGCCGGGAGACGAGTTTGACTTCAACTGGACCAAGCCCGGATTTCCCGGTACGGTAATCGCTGGCCGTTTTCTGGGCCCATTCACAGCGGGTCCTGGCAATGTGAAGGTCTACCTCACCGTCACGCACCAGGCCGCGGGCAATCAACTGGCCGAGACCGCCGCCAAGCAATTCGATTTTTTCACCGACAGCTTTGGCTCGCCTGAAACGCCCCACCTCAACGTCGTTGAATTGCCCGACGACACCCTCCCCGCGATCTGGGCGCCGGAACTGGCCGGCATGATGGGTTCGCGCGTCGGCGACAAATCCGGCGTTCGCCTGCTGGCCAATACCATTGCCCATCAGTGGTGGGGTTCCGAGATCAGTCCTCGCACTCTCAACGATGCCTGGATCACCAACGGCATGGCCCGCTACGGCGAGCTGATGTATGTGGAGGAAGAGAGTGGCAAGAATGCCTTGCGTGCGGCCCTCGAGGACGTTTCCGCCGGCGCTCTCGCCTACGACACCATTCCCCTCTCCAGTTCCGGACGCCAGGATCCCTTTTCACCACAGTTCCAGTCGATGACCCTTGAAAAAGGCGCCATGATCTTCCACATGCTTCGCGGAGAGATCGGCGACAAAGCTTTTCTGGCCACGCTCAAGGGCGTGCTCAGCCAATATACTGACGGTTCCGTGCGCACCGCCGACCTCGGAAAGGTAGCCGAGGCGCAAAGTCAGCAGGAATTGACGCCTTTCCTTGCCCAGTGGATCGATGGCACGGGCGCACCGACCTTCGATGACAAATACAGTGTCTACCGGCTCGGCAACAACAAGGGCTTCCGCACCATTGGCGAAATCACGCAGGACCTTGACCTGTTCCGCATGCCCGTCGAACTCCGCGTCGAGACCGATGGCAAGACCGTCAACCAGAAGATCGACGTAGTTGGCACAGACTCTCAATATGTCGTCGACACCTTTGGCAGGCCACGCCGCATCAGTATCGATCCCGGAGACTGGGTGCTCAAGTCCTCGCCCGACCTGCAAGTTCGCATCGCTATCTTGAAAGGCCAGCAACTGGTGGCGCAAGGCGATCTGGTCGGCGCGCTGGCGGAGTATCAAAAGGCGTTAACGGCCAATCCGCAGAGCGCACTCGCCAGCTACCGCATTGGCGAAGTGTTGTTCACTCAACGCAACTATCAGGCAAGCGTCAATTCCTATCGCGATGCGCTGCGAGGCGACGGCGAGCCTCCATGGACTGAAGTCTGGAGTCACATCCAGATCGGCAAGATATTCGATCTCACCGGTCAGCGCGACCGGGCCGTAAACGAGTATCGGCTTGCCGTGCAGACCAACGACAATACCCAGGGCGCCATCAACGAGGCCCGCCAGTATCTGCAAAAGCCCTACAAGCGCCCCGACACCGAATGAACCCCCGCGCTTTGAAAGGGCACGAAACAGTGCCGTTTGAATTGTCATCCTGAGCGACCGCAGGGAGTCGAAGGACCTGCATTTCCGCTTTCGCAAGGCCCAAATTCACATGTTGCGCGAGAACGCCGCGGAGCGACCGCACGGAGTCGAAAGCCCGCCCTGAGCGAACCCGGAAGGCACTGCACCGGCCACCCTTTGAATTTTGTGAACCTGAGCGACCGCAGGCAGTCGAAGGACCTGCATTTCTGCTTTGGCAGGGCACGAATTCACATGTTGCGCAGGAACTCCGCTGGGAAAAAGCCGGTTTACCTTTCGCCTCACCGATCCTATCGGATCGGCTCCGACGAATGACCCAGAGAAAGGACCTCAAGCTTCACTTGCGCAAGTCCGTTCTTTGTCATTTCGAGCTTCTCGGCGGCAGCATAGGACAAGTCGATGATCCGCTTATTCAGCAAATCGCCCCGATCCGTGATGCGGACCACGACAGACTTGTGATTCGCCAGATCGACGACTCGCACCTTCGTGCCAAAAGGCAGCGTCGGGTGGCATGCGGTCATTGCGTACATGTCAAACGTTTCGCCGCTCGCCGTCTTCCGCCCATTGAACACCGAGCCATACCACGACGCGACCCCCCTAAGCATGCGGGCCGGGATCATGCTCTTCTTCGGTGCAATCACAATTTTATGTGCCATAACCGGCGTCGGAGCGGACGTCGGAGTCGCGGGCAAATCACCCACCGCCGGCCGAGACAAAACCGCATCCGCCTGCACGGTCCCCGTAAAGAAAGTAAGGACCCCGCAGGCCAGCGCAAGACAGGAAGCCGCCACCAGCAGCCAAAACTGCACTGGCTCTTTCGTGTTCGCGTTGCTCGCTTTTCGTCTTATGACCATTTGCCGATTTTACTAGTTCGACACCAGTATCCTCAAGTGTTAACTAGAGTTACACAGGAGTTCCGGCGGAAAATCTCCGCTGCCCAGTTCGAGTTGTAGGTTTGAAGCCCTTACACCAGAGCAACTTACAAAAAATGATTCAATTGCAGTGCAAACCTGGCCTGTTTCGGACTATGAGACTCAAGCTGCGGCGCCCGGGAAATTGCAAGCGCCCAACTCGGGATTTTCGAACCCGACACCTCTCGGCCTCGCTGTCGATTCCGGAAGGCTATCACGCCAGCGTTGTTTCCGTATAGCAACATTACGTGTGTATTGAACGTCTTTTTCCACAGATTCTGGCTTGCAGGGAGAGGGACTCCGATGACAGTCCACACCATTTTCCGTAATCTACTATTTCCCACACTCATTCTCACCGCGACAGCCTGGGCGCAACCGAACTCCGCAACGCCCGCGCCAGTGCCCTCAGCGATTCTCTCGGCTCAAAGCGTCTTTGTTTCGAATGGCGGATCAGACAGCGGCCTGTTTCCCAACCCTTTTAGCGGCGATCCAGACCGCACATACCAGGAGTTTTATATAGATCTCAAAACCGCCGGCCAGTTTCGGCTGGTGAGCGACCCGGCCCAGGCGGATCTCGTGCTCGAGGTGCGACTGACGGCACCTTATGGCCCGATGAATGCCAACAAGCAGAATGGCACCGCCGATCCCCGGCCCATGCTTCGCCTGGTCATCTATGACCGCAAGACCCACTTTGTGCTCTGGACATTGACCCAGTCGATCGGGATCGCCTTCCTGCAAAAGACGCACGACCACAACTTCGACGACGCAATCGCCTGTCTGGTCACTGAGTTCCTTCATGTCGCCGGCAAGCCCGCCGCCACCCATTGAGATCGAAATCAATTGCAGATTATTTCCAGCATCCTGCTAGCGTGAATCTTGAGTTCCTACATCAAGCGGTGCCGAAGGGGAGAAAAGATGAATCTGAGTGCGGCAGGATTGCAGTTATTGAAAAAATCGGAAGGCTTTCGTGACCGAACCTATCTGGACGTGGCGGGGCTTCCGACCATTGGCTTTGGCCACCGCTTGGTCCATCCTGAGTGCTATCCCGGGGGAATCACCCAAACACAGGCGGAAGTGATTTTGCTGTGGGATGTGCGCGAAGCGGAGCAGGCCGTCGAGAGGTTGGTCCATGTTCCGCTCAGCCAGGGCCAGTTTGATGCGCTCGTTGACTTCACTTTCAATCTCGGCTCCGGCCGACTGGCCGGTTCCACCCTGCTTCAGAATCTGAACGCCGGAAACTATGACGAGGCCGCCGAGCAATTACTTCGCTGGGACCACGCGGGTACACAGGAATTAGCGAGCCTCAAAGCTCGCCGTGAGGCCGAATTCCAGCTTTGGGGCGCGGAGATCCCCACGCAAGCGGCAGCATAAACATCACTTTGGTGCCCTTAGTGGCGATTCTGGGCCAGTTTGTTCACTTCCGAGCCAGCCAACAGAAAAGCTCCCACGCCATACACATAGCTTCCGCCTGGGCTCACCTCGCCCGGCGCTCCGCCGATTTTTTGCATTGAACCCAGCCGGCCATCGGCATAAACGTGTCCCAACATCCCTTTCCAGGCCTTCGCCACCACCGGCTCATAGGTCTTGCGATCAAGCAGGCCCGCATTGATGCCCCACGCCAGCGCAAAGGTGAAAAACGCTGAACCGGAAACTTCAGGGCGAGGATAGGCGCCAGCATCCAGCAAACCGCTGCGCCACAGCCCATCCTCGCCCTGAATGGACGCGACCTCCTTGGCCATCTGGCGAAACTGCTCAATATACTTGGGGCGCGAAGGGTAGTTGTCAGGCAAATACGGAATCACGCGCGCCAGTCCCGCCAGCACCCAGCCGTTTCCGCGCGACCAGATCAGCTTGGCTCCGTTCTTCTCACGCTGGTCAAGATAGCTGGCGTCCCGCGAATAGAGATGCGCCGCGGGATCGTATAGGTGAGCGGAGGTGATCCACCACTCACGATCCATGTAATCGAGATAGTGGAGTGTTCCCCGTAGCCTTTGACAGACGAGCCAGGGCCGGCGGGCCATGAACAATGCATCGCACCACCACCAGAGATCCTTCTGCGGATCGTCCGGCCGTTGAAGCAGCTTGTCGGCTTCCTCCTCGATCGCGGCGATCTTCAGCGGGGCCGGGTCCTCTAAATAAAATTCGAGGTAGGCTTGTGCAACCGCCTCGTCATCGGCCATGGCAAAGCGTGGACCCAGCTTCCACTCGTTGGCATCGGCAAACTTGAGCACCGCGTCCCCATAACGTGGATCACCTGTGGCGCGCGTTGCCGCCAGCATCCCATCGTAAAGCGCGGCATAAGTCCAGTCCGTGCTGAAACGGCTCTCCCCACTGCGCAGTTGCCAGTCCGCTACCTTGCGCATGGCTTTCTGTATCACCGGCGGCTTCAGCGCGGGAGAAAGATCCCTAGCCAGGGGACCCGGTTCCGCGGCATCGTCGCCGGATGGGTCAGCCTGGAATGCGGCGGGTACCTGGGCAACCAGCCTCACTCCTGTTGCAACGTTTAGAGTAAATATGCCAAGGAGAGCCAAACCTACCGCGTGAGCGCTTTTCTTCACGACCATCCATTCCTGATTTCCGCGCCCGAGGCAGCGAGGTTGACAGACCAACCAAAGAGCCTATCGCATTCCCGTCGCTGAGCGGAAGCCACGCCTTCACCTCGGTCTCAAGAAGACCGACTCAGGTTCCGTTTTCCAGCACCTCCAGCCGCTCGTCCGGTTTCAAATATCCTTTGCGGCGAAACCAATCTTCCATGGCCGGCTGCAGCCGATCGAGGGGCACGCGGTGTCCGGCCTCCAGCACCCCATCGGCAACCGGCAGCGTATCGTCAAAAACCGCCTCGTTGGTAAAGTTGCGCATCGCAAAATTGTCGATCCAGCGCAACGGGCACGCATGCCGCTGGCCGCTTGAATCGATTCGCTGGATTGAGAGCTTACGGACGAACATGGTCTCACTGTACATCGCCGGGCGGCGCGCCTTACGGCTTCACGGACGGGGAGACCTTTGCATTTTTTACTTGCTGCGCATCTACGGTGAAACGCTTGTAGTCATAGTCGCGCTCGCTAAAGCGCTGGCGTAAGTTCTTCACCAGCAGAACACGCGCCTGCATCGTCCCTTCGCCTCCCGTTGGCAGCCATAGTTCGTCATTCCCCGAAGATCCCGCCGGCTGGTCCTGTTTGTTCAGGTGGGAAACTGGGGCCTGGTCAAACCAGAAGTAGGATCCTTTCTGGATGCTGGCGAATAGGCCGGCGGCGACGCGGAAATTGTCGTTGAAGCTCACCTCGAGATGAGCCACCTGCCGGTCGGCTTCATCGATCCACACGGTGCCCTGGAGCTTTTTTGACGCGTCCTCTGCCAATCCGTGGGTTTTTGCGTCCTTGCGTCCGATAAAGTCAAACACAATGGCCGGCCGGCCTCGAAAGATCAATCGTCGCGGATTGCGCAAATCCATGATCTCCAGCAACCGGCTCACGCTGATGGTTGGCCCTTCCAACGGCTGACCGGGAGGCGTCTTCTCAGCCTTCTCCACCAGCCTGGTGACGCGCTCGGTTTCCTTCCGCTGATCGCCATCGTCAAGCGACCGGCCGTTCTTCTTCACCTTCCGTTCGATGACGTGGCCATTGACGCAAAAATCCTCGGCTTCTTCGCTCTCGGTCTTCTTCACCTGGCCGTTCGCACTTATGTCCTGCGTCGTATGCAGTGAGCTATATGTATAGGATTCGCGAATCTTCTCCAACTGTCTCTGATGAGCCATCACCTCGTGCATGAGATCGCGAATGTCAGGTAATGCAGAGTTTCCCTGGCCTGAAACCGGCACCGCCGGCAGCAGAGACAAAACCACAATCCCCATAAAAGTTCGAACCCACATGGACGCACTTTCCTTTAATACCGCGGAGTTCCGCCGCCACGATCGGCGTCTCTTCGACCCCTGGCTCTTTCAAAAGGTCACAGCTTCTTCCGGGAAGAGCTTTGGCTTTTTCCTCAACGCGTGCTATACCGTAAACATCCATCGACTGGTCTATTACTGGGTGAATTCCTGCCGCAAGAAGGATGCACACGCAATGTTTCGATTATTGATTCAATGGCTTCTCAGCGCGGTTGCTCTGATGATCGTGTCTCGTATTGTGCCGGGTTTCTACGTGGAGGCACTGGGTCCTGCCTTGATCGCGGCGGTTGTCATCGGTTTTCTCAATGCGACCCTCGGCTTTCTGCTCAAAGTAATCACATTTCCCCTCGCCATTATCACTTTCGGCCTGTTTCTCCTGGTGATCAATGCCGCAATGATTATGGTCGCTGCGCGACTCGTCGACGGATTCGACGTGTCAGGGTGGACTCCCGCCTTCTGGGGATCGGTGGTGTTGTCCCTGCTGAGCATGATTATTCGAGCGTTTGCGAAAGACTAGGAAGCAAGGTCGCCCCTCTATTTTCCGTCAGGTTGAACCTGCTTCTCGACCTTCCGGGACTGGTCTCTGCTGTCGTTCTTGCGATGCTTCTGAAATGTGTGAGAATCTTTCTTGACGTTGGGCTCGGTCTGCTTCATCGTGCCCGTCACGGGATGGCTCAGGATCGGTCCACTCAGAGTTTGCGGCGTCCGCATCGCTCCGGCGTTTGAGAATCCCCCGGGAGCTGCTACGTGCGGGATCGCAATCGCTCGCGGCTCCTGCGGCGGTTGAACGCGCGAGTACACACCCCACCCGCCGCCACCCACCACAAACACAATCGCCGCCGCAGCCGCGCAGCGCGCCATCGCACCGTGCGTCCATCCCCCGCCTGAATGCGACCCACCCGGCCAATGCAAAACTCGGCCTCGCTGCGCAACCGAGTGCAAGCCCGAATTGACGCGATCTTCAAGTCCTTGCGGGGCGGGCAGACTGGCAATCAGCCGCAACGTCTTATCGGCTTCTCCTCCATGAGTGCGGTCGCGACCAGCAGATTTCTCGGTCGGAGTGTTCATCTGAGACTCCTCGAATGGTTGAGCAGGTTGGCCATCAGGTTGCGCGCACGAAACAGACGGGAACGGACGCTGGACTCAGTGATGCCAAGTACCGCGGCAATTTCAACGCTTGAGAGCTCCTCAAAGGCCGAAAGCACCAGTACCTCGCGCTCCTTTGCGGGCAGTTGGTCAACGCAGGATAGAACGTGGGCATGGTGTTGGGCCGCCGCGGTGCGCTGCTCGGCGCTCAGTCCATTGGCCGGCAGCACGCGTGCAAGATCAGCGATGTCGTCGGTTTCGGGGCGGGTCTTCGCACGGCGTTTGCGGTCCAGAACAATGTTCCAGACAATACGGATCAGCCAGACTCGCTGATCGCGTACTTCGCCCAGGGTTTCGCGGTGCCGCAGAACTCGCAAAAAGGCTTCCTGCACGGCATCTTCGGCATCGGCCGCATTGCGCAGCACAGAAAACGCAACTCTGTAGAGGGTGGAAGCGTACTGGTCCACCAAGGCTGCGAGAGTTTGCTCTTCAACGTGCTGGCGGGTTTCGTCGCGCACGGCGCTAGGGGCTATCTCCATCCAACCTGCGAATACTGTCTGGCCCGCGCTCATACATCCACCAGACGCACTCAGACAGCAAAATGCTCAGGCGCCCGGCCTGCGACGGACAATCTCACCGAGTTTCCGAAACTCCTACTGCCCGGAGAGCTTTTGCGTGGCGATGGTGCCGGCAGCGCCATCCTTGTCGGCGTCCTTCACTTTAGCCCACAGAGCCCGCGCCTGGTCCTTCTTGCCGCTTGCCACATAAAGATCGGCGAGGTCCAGCTGCGCCACGCTCGCTGAAACGGTCACCGATGGCTTGGCGACAACCGCGTTGTAGAGATCAATGGCTTTTGCGTCTTGACCCGTCTTGCGATAAAGCCCAGCCAGCGCAAGTTTTGAAAGGTTCGCAAGGTTATGGTCCCAGGAATCTGCGGCAGCCTTTAGATCCGACTCGGCGGGACCATTCTGGCCTAGTTCCTCAAAGGTAACGCCCGCAAAATAACGGGCCTTGGTTCCTTCAGGAAGCCAGCCATACTGCTGCGTCACAGCGACAAACTGTTGATTTGCCACCTTGGAGCGCTCGCTTGAAGTTGCGTAAACGCCCTTCTCGGGCGGCGCGCCCGGTTGGGCTAAGGGCGAGGAGTAGGAGTCCAACGCCGCTCCCAAGGCAGCGTCGGCGGCAGCCGATCGAATGTTCCAGAAAATGGCCGCGCCTAGGCACAGAATCACAAGTACAGCACCACTAATCGCCCAGCGTACGACACCGGATCGATGGCCGCTGAGCCAGCTCACACTGGTCTTGGTGGCCTGAGCAAATTTGTCGCCCTTCAGGGCGTGACGGGTTTGTGTGTCCACGGAGTTTCTTTGTCCTTCGTCGAATCGACTTGCAGGCTGGGTCCGTTCAGGAGGGGGCACAACGACTGCAACCCTTCCAGTCTATCAGTGTGCCAAGTGGAGCGTCCACCGGGCCGCGTTGTGCTACCGTCGGAGTGAATCGGAGCCGCCATGTGGGGAATGATCGCCAAAATCACAACCGTGCCGGGCAAGCGCGAAGAAATGATCGCAATTCTTCAACAAAGTGCCGCCGACATGCCGGGATGCCGGAGCTATGTTGTAGCAAAAGATATTGCAGACGAAAATATCCTCTGGGTCACTGAGGTGTGGGACAGTCAGGCAAGCCATGACGCATCTTTGTCCCTTCGACAAGTGCAAGATGCAATCCCCCGCGCTAAGCTCCTCGTCGCCGGTTTCGAAAAAGTTGCCACTACAATCCCGGTATGGGGCGCGGAGCTATAGTGCCTCAGCGATTGATTTGTGATCCTGAGCGTAGTTTGGCCGGTTTTTTGGCTAAACGGATTCGAAGGATCTGCGGTTGCTCCTCTTTGCACCATCTGTCACGAACCTCTGAGACACCACACTAACTTGCAGGTTCTGCATGCACTGGTCTTTTGGCAGGGTACCCATGGTTCCATTGCGAATAGAAATTTTTGCATGTTATTTCTCCGCTCGGCGCACACTAAGAACAGAATCAAAATTCCGGCCGAATCCGGCATCGGATAAATCCGATGAGCCTACGGCACAACCTGTAAGGCTGCGAAAAAATCACGCTTTGTAAAGGGCACAAGGCTAACAGGCTCCGGAAAAATTCATCCCAGTCGAGAAGGGTTTTGTAACAGGGCACGCCCTTCAGCCGTGTCGCAAAATGAATGCGGCTTAATTCGCAAATTTAGCGTAGAATTGCTTTCGTCAAATCTTCGCCGTTTGCGCGCCTAAATATAACTTTCCAAAACGAGAGAGAGGCCTCGCAATCTGTTCCCTTTTCCTTCGCCAAGTCGGACTCGGCTTGCCTCTCATCAGTCGCAACGATAGGCTAGAGCCATGTACGAAGAATTCCATGTAACTGATCTCTGGAGTGGCGAAGATCTATATTGCCGTTGGAAGGGCACCATCGTCGCGATCGCCACGCGTCACGCTGATGCCGTTGATGTGCGCTTTGACGTGAACGACCGCCCCATGTGGATTGCCCTGCCCTGCACGGCATGGGTCGAGCAGAAGAAGCGAACCGGCAAGGTGATTACCGATGAACTCGCTGTCCAGGTCGCAGGCCGCTACCTCAAGCAATTGATCGAGCAAGGTTACGACGCGCAACGGGAGATCTATACCATGAACGTGCCCGAAGTACTCGGTCAACTCGACGCTGTAGTCGCGGAAGCCAAGTCGCGGGGTGGAATTCCGGAGCTACCCGTAGGTGTGTAGCCTGGTTCGAACGTGTCAGGTTTAGCCCGTCTCTCGCTCCCAGAGATGCACATAAGTCTGCTCCATCCATCCATGGCTGATAATTGCAACTCGGCCGGGACTTAGTTCCACGGCCTTCGAGCCGTCGTGATGCTCAAACCGGTCATCGAGTACGAAACGGGCCCACGTCACTCCATTGGCGTCGGCCTGTTTGTAAGCGTAGAGCCGGCATTGGCTCCGATAAGGCTTGAAGGGATCGTGCTCTCCGACGATAACTTCCATCTTGCCGTCTTGATCCAGATCACTTACTGAAATGGAATGAGGTGAGCGAACTTTATCGATGATATGTACCTTGAACTTGCCCGCACGCAAGTCGCCGGTATTCTCCAGCCATCCCACCGGCGAAAGAAACGACTTATGTATATTCCAATCGACATCTTCCACGGTGAATAGAATGTCGGGCCGGCCATTGCCATTCACATCCATGATTGCGATACGCGAAATCGCCTCGAGACCAGCAGACTTCAGATACTCCGATTCGATCAGCAGATGCGGGTCAAAGTGCCCATTGCCAAGATTCTCGAGCCAATAGGGCCCCGCGACAATGTCGAGCTTGCCATCGCCATCCAGATCGTACGCGATCATCTCTTCGCCGTACTGAATGTCGGCGATGACCCGCTTCGGCCATGGATGCTCTCGTGGATCTTCGGGGACTTCAAATATCTGGGGAGGGTTATGACTGTGATCGTGATATCCGCACACTAATGCTACATGGCCCCCTGGCAGCAACGGCGCAATCACATTCCCGTGCGGCCAGTCGCCATCTCCTGTGCCGATCGTATGAATTTCCCATTGATCGCGATCAAGATCAATGGACTTGAGCCACACCAACTCGCTTGAAAGCCCGTTATAGAAGCCATCTGCATTCGGCTTCTCCTTGATGCCAATGAGTTCCAGCTTACCGTCCTTGTCCAGGTCATAGGCATTGATGATCTGAGCGACCCCTGGAATCGCGTGACGCTCCCACGTCGGATTCTCGTACCACCACGCGCCGCACACAATGTCGAGCTTGCCGTCGCCATCCACATCGAATGCATGAATATCGATGCCTGTATGAGGCTTTTGACGGTCGACAAATGAGTGTCGATATTCCGACAGCATCAACGAAGCCGTGCGAGGGCGAAACATCTGCACCCATCCCATATATGCGCCAGACTTGGCCATCACCTGGCCGGCGTGGCCAATAATGACGTGATTGCCGGTCTGATCAAGATCAACGTACATCGCCTCGTGCGTGCCTTCGCCCTGATAGATAAGTTCACTCACCCATAACTTACCGCCGTCTGACACTGTGTACTTGAGCAGGCGCGCATTCCAGTTATAAGGTGCCTCCCAACCGCCTTCGTTCATTTCGCCAACAAGGATTTGAACCTGCTTTGTCTTTGGATCGCGCCAGGCCCTTAGCGTGTGGGCAAAGTTGAGCGGAGCCTCAATAGGGTGTTCGAGCCATGGCAGAGAAGGATCGGCGTTAACCCGATTTTCGAACCATGCAAGGCGACCATCAGGGTATTCATCCTCGACGAGTACAACGTCCGGCCGGCCATTTCCAGTTACATCGATCAGTGCGGCACGGCATAACTCCCGATAACCTTGCGCGACAGCGTGGGTCTTCCAGAGTTGCCCGGAAAAGGCACCTTCATGCGGCGCGGAAAACCAGTAGGGCCCGCTGACTAATTCATCTTTGCCATCGCCGTCCAGGTCGCCTGCAGCCGTGCCTTCCGCCGATAACCCAGACTGGATAACTTGTTTCTTCCATGAGTTGTGAGGATCACGAGGAATCTTATAAGCGAACAACCCAGGCTGATCGCAATACATTGCATTTGCGACCAGTTCCTGCTCTCCGTCTCCATCCAGGTCACCGAAAATTAGGTCATGGGGATGGCCCGCCGTTTCCTCATCAAAAACGTATTCTGTCCAGGGTTCGTGCAAGTCGCGTTGCGACTTATACCAGCAGAGAATCCACTTTTCGGCTTTGCCAGGCGCGCCCGGCAGGAGTTTTCCTACCATAATCTCCATGCGGCCATCTCGATCGATGTCACGGAGCGCGAGACCCACTCCATATCGCCCGAGCGCCACGATGCCCTTTTCCTGCGTTGACAGGCGATACCACAGAAGCGCGCCATTGCCGCATACCACCACTTCGGTCTTGCCATCTCCATCGATATCGGCTACATTTTGCCCTGCTGTTTCCGTCATGTGCGGCGGAGCGGAATCCAAGATCACTAACTCCCACGATCCACTGGCCCGATTTGCATGCACCGTTCCTGGGCGGTGATCCCCTGCGCCTCGATGTTGACTTTGTACTTTCGACTTTGCATCCGTCGATGCCGCTTCCGCGATGACTGGAGCACTGATGGCTCCCGCAATGAGTTTGCTAAACGTACGTCTGTCCACGTGAGTGTCCCTTTGCTTTGTGCGAGCGCTAGGACCGTATCATCAAGAACCGCCCCTCGCAAAGCAGTGATATTCGACACTCGCCCCGCAAGCGGAAGTTGCTCTGCAAGCTTAAAAGCCACCCCGCAAAAGCACGCCGTGTTTATATGCGCACTGATTTCTCGAGACTTGCCATCAAAATTCATGACATACTGCGGGATACTCAATCGAAGGGCTTGCATCCAAGCCCATTAAGGAGAAAGACCACATGGGACATGGATTGATCGCGTGGATCATCATTGGCGTGATTGCAGGTTGGCTCACCGGGAAACTGATGAAGGGCTCAGGCTTTGGTTTCATCATGGACATGGTGGTCGGCCTGGTCGGGGCGCTTATCGGCGGCTTTGTGTCCAGTCATCTTGGATTCGGAGGAGTCGGAGAGCACGGCCTTATCATCAGCATCCTGATTGCCGTGATTGGAGCGGTGCTCCTAACCTGGCTGGTGCGGCTCGTCAGTGGAAATCGAGCAGCCAACCTCTGACAGGAAAAAGGAAAAGCTACCACCGTCACTAAATAGGCTGATGGAAACGCAAAAAGGCCATCCGCCGCAGCGGATGGCCTTTTTGCTTTAGACATTATTGCCGGCGATCACCTAATCTCCCACACAGTCGCCCGTGCAGTACCATCGGCCCAGCGAGGCTTAACTTCCGTGTTCGGGATGGGAACGGGTGATCCCTCGCAGTATGGTCACCGGCAAACTTGATTGGCGCTTGGCGGGTGGTTGCCCGCAGCTGCCGCGGCGTCTGCTTCGTGTTCCGGATGGTTTCTCCCGGAGGCTTGTAGGAACGCGGACTGCAATCTGGCGCCAAAAAACTTGTGCTCTGACAGAACTGATTGCAACGAAATTGATTGGTCTTACAAGGCTTGTAAGAAGAGCGTCCGCTTCATACTGCGCGGAGTTAATTCTATGGACAAGCCGAACGGGCGATTAGTACTGGTAAGCTTCACGCATTACTGCGCTTTTACCCCAGCCTATCAACCAGATGGTCTTTCTGGGCCCTTCAGGGAGATCTCATCTTGGGGCGTGCTTCCCGCTTATATGCATTCAGCGGTTATCACAACCGAACTTCGCTACCCAGCCGTGCCCTTGGCAGGACAACTGGAACACAAGAGGTTCGTCCATCCCGGTCCTCTCGTACTAAGGACAGCCCTCCTCAAATCTCCTACGCCCACAGCAGATAGGGACCGAACTGTCTCGCGACGTTCTGAACCCAGCTCACGTACCGCTTTAATAGGCGAACAGCCTAACCCTTGGAACCTTCTACAGCTCCAGGATGCGATGAGCCGACATCGAGGTGCCAAACCAATGCGTCGATATGAACTCTTGGCATTGATCAGCCTGTTATCCCCGGCGTACCTTTTATCCGTTGAGCGATGGCCCTTCCATACAGAACCACCGGATCACTAAGGCCTGCTTTCGCACCTGCTCGACTTGTAGGTCTCACAGTTAACCACTCTTATGCCTTTGCACTCGACGACTGATTTCCAAACAGTCTGAGAGTAGCTTCGCGCGCCTCCGTTACAATTTAGGAGGCGACCGCCCCAGTCAAACTACCCGCCTAACTATGTCCCTCTCCCGGATCACGGGAGGAGGTTAGAATCACAGCACTCGCAGGGTGGTATCTCACCGTTGGCTCCACCAAGTCCGAGAACCTGGTATCAAAGCCTCCCACCTATCCTGCGCAGCAAGAACCATAACCCATAGTTAAGGTGTAGTAAAGGTGCACGGGGTCTTTCCGTCTAGCTGCGGGTAACCGGCATCTTCACCGGTACTACAAGTTCGCCGAGCAACTCGTTAAGACAGTCGTACGATCGTTACGCCATTCGTGCAGGTCGGAACTTACCCGACAAGGAATTTCGCTACCTTAGGACCGTTATAGTTACGGCCGCCGTTCACCGGGGCTTCAATTCAAAGCTTCGCTTGCGCTAACCTCTCCTTTTAACCTTCCGGCACCGGGCAGGCGTCAGCCCCTATACGTCGTTTTCGACTTAGCAGAGACCTGTGTTTTTGTTAAACAGTCGCCGTACGCGCTTCACTGCGGCCCACTTGCGTGGGCGCTCCTTCTCCCGAAGTTACGGAGCCAATTTGCCGAGTTCCTTAACGAGCTTTCACTCGAGCGCCTTTGGATATTCTCCTCGTCTACCTGTGTCGGTTTGGGGTACGGTTCCCTTTGTTCTCCTTAGAGGTTTTTCTCGGCAGCGTGGAATCAGCATCGTAAGCCCCATACGGGACTGTGTTGCACCTCACTGTTAATGACCCAACGGATTTGCCTATCGGATCCAGCTTACGTGCAGCAACCGCAATAGCCATAGTGCGGCATGCTTATCCTTCTGCGTCACCCCATCGTCAAACGAACATTGGGAGGAACGGAATATTAACCGTCTGTCCATCGGCTACGCCTTTCGGCCTCGACCTTAGGGACCGCCTAACCCTGAGCGGATTAACCTTCCTCAGGAAACCTTAGACTTTCGGCGCGGAGGGTTCTCACCTCCGTTATCGCTACTTATGCCGGCAGGGTCTCTTCGCAACGCTCCACCAGTCTTCTCAGTCTGGCTTCGACTGCTGTTGAGAATGCTCTCCTACCACGCACACCTAAAAGGTGTGCATCCGCTGCTTCGGTGTACAGTTTTAGCCCCGTTGTATTGTCGGCACCGGACCGCTTGACCAGTGAGCTATTACGCTTTCTTTAAAGGATGGCTGCTTCTAAGCCAACCTCCTGGCTGTCTGAGCGTTCCGACTTCCTTTCCCACTTAACTGTAACTTGGGGACCTTAGCAGGCGGTCTGGGCTGTTTCCCTCTCGACGATGAGGCTTAGCCCCCACCGTCTGACTCCCGGATATGTTGTCACTGGCATTCGCAGTTTGGTTGGATTCAGTAAGCCGGAAAGCCCCCTAGTCCATCCATCTCTCTACCACCAACGCAATTCGTCCGAGGCTAGCCCTAAAGCTATTTCGGAGAGAACGAGCTATCACGGAATTTGATTAGCCTTTCACCCCTACCCACAGCTCATCCGAGCTTTTTTCAACAAACACCGGTTCGGTCCTCCAGTGGGTGTTACCCCACCTTCAACCTGGCCATGGGTAGATCATCCCGCTTCGCGTCTATTCCTGCCAACTGAACGCCCTGTTCAGACTCGCTTTCGCTTCGGCTCGCTTACGCTTAACCTTGCTGACAAGAATAACTAGCCGGCTCATTATGCAATAGGCACGCGGTCAGACATTCCCTTGCGGGCATAGTCCTCCCACTGCTTGTAGGCACACGGTTTCAGGTACTTTGCACTCCCCTCGACGGGGTTCTTTTCGCCTTTCCCTCACGGTACTGGTTCACTATCGGTCAGAGACTAGTATTTAGCCTTACGGGATGGTCCCCGTGGATTCAAGCAGGGTTTCACGTGCCCCGCCTTACTCAGGTATCCGCTTCGAGTCTGGACTACTTTCGCCTACGCGCCTGTCACGCTCTATGGATCCCCTTTCCAGAGGATTCGGCTAGCAGCCAGATTGGTAACTCTACTGTTGCGGACCCTACAACCCCCGAGACACCGAAATGCCACGGGTTTGGGCTGTTCCGAGTTCGCTCGCCACTACTATCGGAATCGAGGTTTCTTTCTTTTCCTTCAGGTACTGAGATGGTTCACTTCCCTGAGTTCGCTCTATCCCGCCTATGTATTCAGCGGGTAGTTCCCGGGGTTTGCCCGGGAGGGTTTCCCCATTCGGAGATCTCCGGTTATAACGCCTGTGTGCGGCTTACCGAAGCTTATCGCAGCTTGCCACGTCCTTCATCGCCTGTCTCTGCCAAGGCATCCACCGTGCGCCCTTAGTAGCTTGACCATAGAATTAACTCCAGCGCAGGGAGCCGAATCGCTTCGGTCCTGATCAGAGATCAACCTACGTATAAATCCGCCTTGAGAACGAACTCGCTACGCTCACGCGCTTCCGAGTCACAACTCCTAAAGACACTCTTCTTACTTGAACACTTGCCTGAGTTACTCAACTTGCAGGAACTCATTGCTTGTGCTCGGCCTTGTATTACGCGTCATCTCGACATTCATCGCCCTTCAGCTGCCTCGCGGCGGCTGGTACGAGGACTAGTGCGCGATGCGCGTTACCCAATCAATTTCGTTGTCAAACATCCAAACCTCTCTCGTTTTGTCGAGGAGGGCCAGCCCTGAGGCTGTTGAAACCTGCCGTGACCGATCTCGACAGACTGGCACGGCCTGCTTCCAGATCGGAGTCCGATTATAACGTCGAGGCGGCGATCTGGAAGCAGTCGAATGAAGATTTGGTGGAGCTGACCGGGATCGAACCGATGACCCCCTGCTTGCAAAGCAGGTGCTCTCCCAACTGAGCTACAGCCCCAATTATGGGTGCCTGTGGCTAGGATGGTGGGCCTGGGTAGATTCGAACTACCGACCTCACCCTTATCAGGGGTGCGCTCTAACCAACTGAGCTACAGGCCCGCGTTGCGGCCGCTCCCCCGCCGGCTTAATAACACTAGCCAGGAGCCCGGCGGCTCTCCAAATCCTCATTCATTGCTAAAGGGTTTCGAGGACAAGGTTGAACATGCTGGGCGGCTACGCCGCCCATGACCATCGTGAGAATGGTGATCAAGCAAAGAAGGCTTGTATCAGAATTCCCGCGCCCGCCGTCAGGAACGGCAGTTGCAGGGTTTGATGGACACTCACATCACGTCCGACTGATTCGCATCAGCGACGCTCCGCTATCGCGGAAGGAATGTGAATGCCATCGTTTCTCTTTTAGAAAGGAGGTGATCCAGCCGCAGGTTCTCCTACGGCTACCTTGTTACGACTTCACCCCAATCATGAATTACACCTTGGGCGGCTGCCTCCTTGCGGTTGGCTCACCGACTTCTAGTGCAACCCACTTTCGTGATGTGACGGGCGGTGTGTACAAGGCCCGGGAACGTATTCACCGCGGCATTCTGATCCGCGATTACTAGCGATTCCAGCTTCACGCAGTCGAGTTGCAGACTGCGATCCGAACTGAGGCCGGCTTTTTCCGATTAGCTCCCCCTCACGGGTTTGCGACGGTTTGTACCGGCCATTGTAGCACGTGTGTAGCCCTGGACATAAAGGCCATGAGGACTTGACGTCATCCCCACCTTCCTCCCCGTTATCCGAGGCGGTTTCGCCAGAGTGCCCAACTAAATGATGGCAACTGGAAGATAAGGGTTGCGCTCGTTGCGGGACTTAACCCAACATCTCACGACACGAGCTGACGACAGCCATGCAGCACCTATATTACGGCCCCTTGCGGGGAAGGGATATTTCTACCCCGGTCCATAACATTTCGAGCCCAGGTAAGGTTCTTCGCGTTGCGTCGAATTAAACCACATGCTCCACCGCTTGTGCGGGCCCCCGTCAATTCCTTTGAGTTTCAGCCTTGCGACCGTACTCCCCAGGCGGACTGCTTAACGCGTTAGCTACGGCACGGCGGGATTGGGTACCCGTCACACCAAGCAGTCATCGTTTAGGGCTAGGACTACCAGGGTATCTAATCCTGTTTGCTCCCCTAGCTTTCGTGCATCAGCGTCAGTTGTGGTCCAGTGAGCCGCTTTCGCCACAGGTGTTCCTTCCGATATCTACGCATTTCACCGCTACACCGGAAATTCCACTCACCTCTCCCACACTCAAGCCCGGCAGTTTCTCGATGCAGTCTATGAGTTGAGCCCATAGATTTCACATAAGACTTACCAAACCGCCTACGCACCCTTTACGCCCAATAATTCCGAACAACGCTCGCCCCCCTCGTATTACCGCGGCTGCTGGCACGAAGTTAGCCGGGGCTTCTTCTTCCGGTACCGTCATTATCGTCCCGATCGAAAGGAGTTTACGTCCCGAAGGACTTCATCCTCCACGCGGCGTTGCTGCGTCAGGGTTTCCCCCATTGCGCAAAATTCCCCACTGCTGCCTCCCGTAGGAGTCTGGACCGTGTTTCAGTTCCAGTGTGTCCGTGCGCCCTCTCAGGCCGGATACCGATCATCGTCTTGGTGGGCCATTACCCCGCCAACTAACTAATCGGCCGCGACCCCCTCCTAAAGCGAATTGCTCCTTTGACCCGTAGGTATTATGCGGTATTAGCTAAGGTTTCCCTCAGTTATCCCCCACTCCAGGGTAGGTTAGTCACGTGTTACTCACCCGTGCGCCACTTTACTCAGGTATTGCTACCCTTTCTCGTTCGACTTGCATGTGTTAGGCACGCCGCCAGCGTTGATTCTGAGCCAGGATCAAACTCTCGTTTGAAACCTGATTGTCTACTCACCCGACGGAGGTCAGAGATAGGTTCGACGGCATCTGCACGCTCAATCACGTGACGCGATGCAGATGCTCTTACCTTGTGAGAATGATCAAGCCAAACCTGATCGTTTCTCACGACTGGCATGTTCAACCTAATTGTCAAAGATCCTTTAGAGCGGTCCGCCTGAGCGGTGCCCCTTTGGATCGAGGCCCGGACTGTTACGCCAGGGTGTCCTCGAACTTGTTGCGCTATGCCATATCTCACGTTTGACGCAGCTACCGGCATTTTTGCGCGAACTTTCTAAAGCTATCGAACTTCTGGTTTCCGTGTCAAGGATCAAATCTTGACTTACTTGAGGCCGCTCAAACTCGCTGTTGGCGGTGGTTCCTCGCACGCAAGTTACAACCCCAGACCGGAAAAATCCCGCTTCGAAAGCATCGCACTGCGCAAAATATCAAAGAGCGACCAGCAAAAACTGCCCGAGCCGCTAGGGCTCGCAGGAGATTAACTCCTGGGTCATGCAATGGCTTGTTCTCTGTGGGATTCCCTACAGGGGTTCAGGGGCTCTTGCCTCACCTGACCCAACGAACTAGCTTCCCACTTCCCTTTCAGGGCAGGCCACACGGCCACTGGGAGGCTCCACTGCTCCTCTGCAACTTTTCAAGAGTAGCATAAGCTGCCCTCGTTTGCAAGCGGCTCCCGGCTACCCGGTTTGACCTCGTGCAACTTCCAGAGAATAGCAATCGGCTTACCCAATTGCAAGCACAAAGAGTCTGTGGAAAGTGTTCATTTTCTGTGGGAAACATAGAATCACTGCCTCGAAATCAGCCCTAGATCCGTCAGCCCATTGACGAAGAACTGCATAGCTAAAGCCACCAGCAAAAGGCCCATGATTCGGACAAGAATGCGGATTCCCGTCTCGCCCATCACCTGGCGCACTTTTTCGGCCCCGGCCAGCACCCAGTAGCTCGCCAGGCTTGTGAATCCAATGGCGCCCAGAATCGCCGCCATTTGCCAGTGCCACAGCGCCGGCACCGGGCCCACCAGCACCATCACCGAGGAGATGGCGCCCGGGCCCGCCAGCATCGGGATGCCCAGAGGCACAATCCCAGCGTCTTCCTTTGCCGCGCCCTCCTCGGTATCGCCGTGGGCCTCCTGCGTGGGCGAGCGTTTGGCCTCCAGCATGTCCAATCCGATCAGCATCAGGATCAGCCCGCCGGCCACTTCGAAAGCCGGTAGCTTGATCCCGAACATCTGAAAAATATATTGGCCGCCCAACGCAAAGCAGGTGAGGACAATAAAACAGGTCAGTGCCGCTTTGCGCGCCATTCGCTTGCGCCGCACCGAATCGACGCTTTCGGTAATCGCGAGAAAGGACGGAATCGCAGCGAACGGATCGACCAGAAAAAAGATCGAGCTCAATGCCAGCACGCTGAAGCGCACGATGGGCGCTTTGCTCAGTTCGCTGAGAGCAGCTGTAGCGGGGTTCGTCCAGATCACGTCTTATTAGAGCCTATATCCCCACGAATGATTCAATTGACCTGTGTTCATGCGCGTCTTGCACAGGCGCATTCCCCTCCCGCAACACCAGACGCGTCTGGCAACCCGCTTCGCGCGCCGCGTCCAATTCTCGCACTGCGTCAGAGAAGAACAGTATTGTCCTCGGGTCATCGCCCATCGCCGCCGCAATCGCCGCATAACTCGCGCTAGCTGTCTTGGGCCCGGTTCGCGTGTCAAAGTAACCAGAGATCAGCGGTGTCAGATCGCCATAAATCGAGTGCCGAAACAGCAGCATCTGCGCTGCGACTGAACCGGAGGAATAGATCGCCGCCTGCCCCTTCGCAGACCAGCGTTCAAACGCCGCAGGCACATCGGCAAAAAGCGTTCCCTGCAACTCTTTCGATTCGAAGCCCGCTTTCCAAACCCGACCTTGCAGGCTTTTGAGCGCGGGAGATTTGCGATCCCGATCCATCAGCCATAGCAGATAAGGGACGGCCTTCCTCCAGCCTTCAGAGACGAAAAATTCCGGACGCTCAATGTCGCTCTCGGAGCGATTCTCCTCCGCCAGTTCTTCCAGGTCGGCCTCAACTCCCGGCTCGCTGCGGTGCTCCGCAAGAAACGTCGAGAAATGCGCGCGGGCAAAGGGAAGAGATGCTCCGTCACCAGCGAAAGCGGAGCCACGGTGCCTTCCACATCCAGTAGATAAAGCCGAGTCGCAACTGCCTTCATGCGCTCAGGCCCGTGGACACGCGTGGCCCCATGTACGCGGGGCCAAAGCACAGCGGCTGGTAACCCTCCTCCACGCCTGAGCCAGTGTAGGCTGGCGTCCAACCTGTCGTGTCTTGAAACCAGCGGATCGCGCGGATGCGCCGGTCTTCGCACAACGTGAACCAGTGCGTCGTTCCGCGGGGCACACGCAGCATGTCGCCAGGGCCCACCTCCACTGAAACCACGCGCCTTCGAAGACGCAGAAAGAATATTCCACGGCCCGCAAGAATAAAACGCACCTCATCCTCGGAGTGTGTGTGCTCCTTGTCGAAGCGCGCCAGCATCGTCTCAAGTCCGGGAGTCTCGGGATTCACATCGATCACGTCGGCCGTTACATAACCGCCGCGTCGTTTCATCGCGTCGATCTCGTCGGCATAAGCGGTGAGCACCGCTTCAGCCGTCGCGTCCGCAGGCACGCGGTCGAGACTCCAGCGTTCGTAGTCGATGCCCATCTCAGCCAACGCCGCTACAATCTCCGGCTCTGAATCAATGATGCGGTTACTATCAGGGCCCCCAACGACAGGTCCATGTCGTTGGCGTGAATCATCAAGAAAGCGAAGAACAGCCATGGGTTCTCCTCAACATCAGTGGCACTTAAAAACAGATTTAACCGTCCAGGTTCTCGACCTAAACCTCGGGTATCTCATGCCTGCTTGCTTGACAACCGCCGCCCCTCCACCTCGAAAAGGAACTCGAGGGCCTCCAGGTGGCGGCGTGCCTCGGCTACCGATTTACCCCAAGTATAGAGCCCATGCCGGCTCAGCAAAACCCCATGTGCGCGCGGATGTTGCTCAAGTGTCTCGGCCAGTTTGTCAGTGAGCTCTCCGTAATCTTGCGAGTTCTCGAGAATCGGCACCCGCTCCAGATATTCATGCGTCGTAACTCCTTCGAGGCCCTTCAGCAGCTCATAGCCCTCCAGGGACACATACCCTCTCGCCGCAAACTGCCCCGAAAGCAATGTGTTCCAAATTGAATGCACATGCAGAATCGCCGTGGCCTCGGGACGTCCACGATAAAGAACGGTGTGCAATCCCGTCTCCGCCGAAGGCGTGCCCAGCCCGTTTGCACGGCCTTCCATGTCAACCTCCAGCAGATCGTCGGGCGTCAGTGTGCCTTTATCGAGGCCACTCGGCGTAATCAGGATCCGCTCGCCTTGCCGCACGCTGAAGTTGCCGCTCGTCGCCGGCACCCACCCTTGCCCATAGCACCACCGCGCCGTCGCGCACAATGCGTCGATCTCTGTTGTGGATGCATCCGCGCGCAATTTGGAATCCGTATCGGGGACCATACGTGTGAAAGTGTACCAATTCCATCTTCAGAAGTTACCGATCACCACAGCACTACAATAAGTC
This sequence comes from uncultured Acidobacteriota bacterium, assembly GCA_963718435.1. Taxonomy (GTDB): domain Bacteria; phylum Acidobacteriota; class Terriglobia; order Terriglobales; family Acidobacteriaceae; genus Telmatobacter. The sequence continues at coordinate 94,757 of CAVQZQ010000089.1, forward strand.
CTTGCTCCCTGCAGCCCAACGCGACCGCCTCGACGTCGTACTCGTCTCTCCACGCAATCCCCTCAATATAGGAGCAGCGGCGCGCGCCATGGCCAACTTCGGCTTTTCCCGGCTCACCCTCGTCGCTCCCTACGCACCACACTGGCGCGAGGCACGATCGGCCGTTGGAGCGCCGCAATTGTTACTGGGCGCAAAAGAGTCTACGACTCTCGCGGAAGCGGTTGAAGAGTGCACGCTCGTGGCCGGCACCGGTACCCTCACCCATCGCAAGCCGGAACAACACGTCATCTCCCTTCCGTCATTGGCCCCGCTCATTCGTCGCCAGTTGATCGAAGGAGGCCGTGTCGCCGTGGTCTTCGGCCCGGAAAAGCACGGCCTTACCCGCGACGACCTGTCCTATTGTCATGTGCTGGTTGAGATTCCAACCGACGCGCGCCAGCCTTCGATGAATCTCGGTCAGGCCGTGGCTGTCTGCCTCTATGAGCTCGCAACACGATCGCTTTCCAATGCTCAGCCTCCGTCTGAAGAAATCTCGAATCAAACCGAAAATCTGCCGTCCGCCTCCACCTCCGGCAACCTCGACACGCTGGCGGAACTCATTGGGCAGGCCATGGCAGCGTCAGACTACTCCCCGCGCGCTATGCAATCAGCCAACCGCCACGATCTTCGCTTGCTCCTGCGGCGTCTCCACCTGAACCCGGCGGATACACGGCGCGCCCTCGGCCTTTTTCGCCGCATCCTGTGGCGCATTGAACGGGGACAGCAGCAAGATGGCCTACCTCGATAACACTCTCGTAACCGACTGCATTCAATTCGTTTGCATAACCAGAAGTCAATGCTGGTAGAGTGGCGAACAAGGACAGCCCTGATGCGGTTATTTGTCACTCGATCTTGCGCATTGTCTTGCGCCGTGGCCGAGCCCCGGTTAAGCGCCTCCATGTGCGCGATCGCGCTGGCCTTGGCACTCGTTCCGGTAGCCTCAGCGCAGCAGACCTCGCCCACTCAGCCATCGTCCCATTCGGTCTCTGCTCAGCAGCCAGTGCAGCCCGCCTCCGTCGATTCGTCGCAGGCCGGCGCGATCACTGAAGACGAGATCAGACAACTCCTCGTCGGTAGGTCTCTCTACTTGCGCGGTGGATATCTCGATAACTCGCTCAGCTTTGATGAATACGGCCACCTCATCGGACACTCACAGCAAGGGTCATACACGCTCAACGTCATTGAGATCGACAAGGTCCGCCTCGTAAAGCGCAAACTGGAACTGCAGGGCGTGCGCTTTGGGCTGCACTTCCTGGGCGCGACCGACAACGAAGATCCCACCAAGGCCGTTGACAAAGTCAGAATTACACCCAGGAAAAAGCTGGTCAAAATCACCATCAACCGCGAACTCGTTGTGATTCCAAAAAAGAAAAAAGCCAAGAAGGGCAGCGCCGCGGAAGACGCGGCGGTGACGGCACCCTCCAAAGAGGCGACGAGTGACAAGGACGCGAATGCCGGAACTGAGATGGCCGTCGAACCTGAGGCGGATCGCCCGGTTCCCTCTGGAACCGTGACCACCACGAAGTATCCGGCCCATGCTGCGCAGTTGCTTAGGGCTGCTGTCGATCGCATCTTCGCCCCCGGGCTCGACAGCCGCATGATTGCTGCTTTGCCTGCGTTCTGGAAGCTCTACTACCAGGCCGTCGATGCCCACTCCGATTACCGCCCTGGCGAACCCGGCATATTTCGCCAGAATGATGTAGACCAGAAGGCCACGCTGCTCACCAGGATTGAACCGCCCTCGAATGAATACGCGCAGACTGGCGGCGTCGCCGGGATGGCCCTCTATCACGCGGTAATCGGCGCCGATGGCAAACCACAGGAGATCGTTGTGGGGAGGCCCATCGGATTCGGCCTCGACGAAAGCGCCGCCGAAACCATCAGCAACGCCAGCTTTCAACCAGCCCTCAAAGACGGCAAACCGGTTCCTGTCCTGCTCGACGTCCTCGTGCAGTTCCGCATCTACTCGAAACGAACCGCGGCAGAAAGCAATCAGGAGACGGCCAACAAGCCGGCCGAAGCGGTCCTTCCCGGTCCCTATAGCGTCGCGCGCCCCTAGTCGTCGAAACACGAGCAAAGCAGCTTGCGAATCACTAGCGCGCCCAGATCAGACCAGCCAACTCCCCTTCCTTACCTCAGCGTGCCAATGAAAAGGGCTCGGGCCGCCGCTTCTAGCCTTAGTTTGGCCGCTTCTGCGGAGCAAGATTCCCCAGTTGGAGTAAGCGCTTTACGGCAAGCTGACCGAGCATCATCGCTAGCTGCTGCGGATGCTGCTAGATCCGGGCAATAACGAGAGTGCGGGCAAAAAGCGCAGCGGCAAGACCACCAAGGGAAGTCGCTGGCTACGACAGGAGAAGGACAGCTAGTTCCAGGCTCATGCACGCAACTTCATGCACCGTCGCGGCCGCAAACGAGGACTCGTGGCCGTGGCCCACTCCCTGCGGACCGTCATCTGCCACATGCTCAACGACAATACAGAGATCGCGACCTCGGCCCACAGTTCTTCCACCATTGCGCGCAAACCACCACCTAATCCGATTCCACGTTCGAAGGCTGCAACAACTTGGACTCCACGTCGAAATTGCTCCTGCGCAAGCTTGAATTTTCAGGGCAAATCCCCGCCACGGCAGGCGAGCTTTCGACTCCATTTGGCCGAAAAACCGGCCAAACTTCGCTCCGGATGAACGACCGACGAAAGAGAGAATAAACGTAAAATGTTCGGCGAAAATTGCAGCCGGTGGTCCGATTTTTCAGTCCCGCGCGTTCATCTGCAGTATGCAACTCGCCGAGGCGACTAAAGCTGCTCAGGATGCCGGATCGATTCTGGCTGACGCGTTGCTATACGCCCACAGGAGAACTGGTCTATTGGGCAGACTCGCCGAGGCGGAAGAGAAAGCCGACTCGTACTGCGCGCTGAGAGGCCAAGGTTGTGGTGGGCGTCTTTCCCACTTCAATGTCGCGGTCGAAGAGGTTTTCGCCTGTGGCGAAAAGTTGCAAGCGCTTTCCGAAATCGTGCGAGGCATAGGCATCGAGAAGGAAATAGCTGTGCAACATGTAGGTGTTGGCGTCGTCGTCATATTGACGACCGCTGAGCCGGGATTGCAGGCTCAACGTGCCGAGACGGGGCCGGAAGGCGCGCAGGTTCAGGGCTGCCATGTTGCGCGCTACTTCGGGAATCCAATTGCCCAGGTCCTGAGTGCCCTTGGAAACGGTTGCGTGGGCGTACTGGTATCCGCCATCGACGAAGAGCCACCCCTGCGGCGCAAGTTCGAAGTCGAGGGCCATGCCACGGCTTTCGATCTGGCCGAGATTCTCCCGCATCAGGAGGATGGGAGAGGATGTCGGATTGATGGTGAGAGCGGCGATGGGGCGGTTGACCTGGGTGAGAAAGTAGCTGGAACGGATGGTGCCCCAATGCCACTCAGTCGACACACCCGTTTCCCATCCGGTGGCGCGTTCGCTGAGCAGATTGAAGTTTGGCTTAGTGAGCATGTTGCCCACCTGGGTGGTGCGATAGAGTTCATTGGGCGATGGTGCGCGAAAGGCGCGGAAACCGGAGGCCGAGACTGCCCAGTGCTCAAGGAATTTGCGCGAAAGGCCCATGCGGGGATCGAAGACATGCTGGCTGAACTGCGAAGGCTGGGGCAAGGAGGGGGTCCACGCGGATCCTTTAAAGAGGAGTTGCTGGCCGTCAAAGTTCTGAAACCAATCCACGCGCGCGGAAGCGGTGAGGGTCCAGCCTCTTCGGAGCCACATGGCTTCGCCATAGACGCCGGTGTCGCGCTGGTGATCGCGAAGGTTGGTCAGCGCTGCTGTCGAGCCAAAGGTCAGTTCGCGGTCCCAGACTCGCACGTCGTGGGTGTCGGCGCCGGCGATGAAGAGCAGGCCCGCGCCGAGTGGCTGGCTCCAATGGGCCACGGCGCCAAGTTCGTTCTCGGGTGAGAGCGAAAAGCGAGTAGGCGATTCGCCGCAGCGATAGGCGCAGGCGGGATTGGCGACGGTCGGCGTGTTGGAGATGTTCGAGAAGACCTGGCGGAAGTGCTCGGTGGAACCGTAGAGGCGCGTAACGAGGGTGCCGCTGTGCGGTCCCTGCCAGTCGCCACCGGTTGCATAGCGCCAGATGCGGCTGCCGTTGGTCTGGTCGGGAGTGCCGTTGCTGCGGGCGTCATTGTAACCGTTGGAGCGCACGAAGAGGCGCAGAGGACCGCGGTTGTGCTCGGCGAGAAGCAAGCCGTTTTGACTATGGACGTTGCTCGCGATGTCGACGGGCCCGCGCTGCCACGGAGCTTCCTGGATGTAGCCATCGGTGCCGACCAGGCTGCCAGCAGCCAGCGCGCCCCATGGCCCGCTTCTGGCCTGGAGCCGGAGAGCGTTGTCGTAGGTCCCTTCAGAGCCGCCGCTGCTCTTGAATTCGGCGAAGTTTGAGGTGGGCCGCGCGGGAATCAGATTCACGACGCCGCCGATGGCGCTCGATCCATAAAGATCGCTGGCGCCGCCGCGCACCAGTTCAATGCTTTTCAACGACAGCTCGGGCTGCTCCTGCCAGCGAATCCATCCGGCAAAGGGATCGTTAAGAGGGACGTCATCTTCGGTAATCAATGTGCGGCTTGCTGCGGTGGAACCCAGCCCACGCAGGCTCAGTCCCTGCGAAGAGGGGTTGGCCGCGAGAGAAGAGGAACGCCGGTAGAGTTGGACCCCGGGCAGCTGCCGCAGTTTCTCGTCAAGGGTAACGGCTGCAGTGGAATTCAGCGCGGATTCAGAAAGAATCCGCGTGGTCACGGGGCTTTCGAGCATGCCGAGAGGGGTGCGATAGGCAGTTACGGTTACTTCTTCGGTGTTACCGGCCGGCTCTAGGCGGAGGGTCGAGTCGCTCGTGACCAGGAAGGATTTCGGCGCAAATCCCTGAGCTGCCACGCGCACCCGGCAGGGCGCTGCGCAGGGAACGGTCAGATGTCCGGTTGCATCGGTGCGCCCTAGCAGCTGACCTGTGGGATCGCTGACGGCGGCATCGGGCAATGCGGCGGTTCGGCTGTCCTCCACAGTGAGGGTGATGAGGGCAGCAGATTGGGCGCTAAGCGCGACCGGAGCGAGAATCGCTCCGATCAAAGCCAGCACGCCAATCTTCATTGTGCAACTTGAACACCGCATGAGATTTGCTTTCGAAATCGGGGATTAGATCGCGTAGCAATTGTGACATGGTTTGCCCGTTCCGGGGGTCCACAATCTGTGGGGCAATTTCACTTAAAGGGACAAGGACAAAAGCGCGTTCGGCGAGGCGGGGGTGGGGAATCTCCAAGCCCGAGTCCCCGAGGATGAGGTTGTCGAACAGCAAAATGTCGAGGTCCAGCGTGCGCGGGCCGTTGGCGAAGCCGGCGGAGCGGTCGCGGCCAAACTCCTTTTCGATGGCCATGAGGCCGTCGAGCAACTCATGGGGCGCGAGAATTGATTGAGAGCGACGGCGGCGTTGACGAAGCGCGGCTGCTCGGTAAATCCGACGGGCTCCGTGCTGTAGAGCGAGGAGCGCGCAGCAACGCGGCCGAGGGAATGAAGGCGCACGGCGGCGGCGGCGAGAGTCGACTCCGGCGGTCCGGCCCAACTGGCCAGATTGCCACCCATTCCGATGTAAGCCGTGTGCATCTGCTCAAGGGTATCGCGGAGGGGGAGAAGATCGCCTCATGTGCTGGCTCATTGACGAACGAGACTAAGCCGCCGCTGAGTCTGCAAGCTGTCCGGCGCGGGCCGTTTGCGGGCACTGCGAACGGATGGCGGGTTCTGGTAGCATCCACTTCGGAGAACTTTTCAGGATGGACGCGCTCAACAACGCGGGACTTGGCGCCCGCCGGAACGAAGATATTGCACTCGATCTGTTGAAATTTGTGGCCGGGACAGCCGGTGTCGGCCGTCCTGCTGGGCCGTCGGCCGGGTTCAGCGGAGCCGGCGCGGCCAAGCCGGAAGAGCACGTGGCTCAACTGCTGGAACTCTACAGCCGCTGCTTGAAAGCTGTGGAAGGCAAAGGGGCTTGAGCGCCGCTGTCGGATCTGTTTTGCGCGTAGCCGTTGCCGGTGCCGGAGCTTTTGGTCGCAATCATCTCCGTGTCTACCGCGAGTTGGAAGCGGCCGGTGCGGGCGTTGCGCTGGTTGCGGCTGTGGAACCAGATACAACGCGTGCCGCGGCTGTCGTGGAACACTACGCGATTCCTGTTTTCTCAACAATAGACGAGTTGTTGCGGGCCGGAATGAAAGTCGACGCGGCCAGTGTTGCGGTTCCCACAGTGCATCATCACCAGATCGCTTGCGCTCTGCTGGATGCGGGCGTGGATTTGCTGGTCGAGAAGCCACTGGCGGCCACGTTGGGCGAAGCAGATGAGTTGCTTGCGCTGGCTACCAAACAAGAACGCATTCTGCAGCCCGGGCATCTGGAGCGCTTCAACCCTGCCGTGCTGGCCGTGCAGCCACAACTGCGCCGGCCCATGTTTTTCGAAGCTCACCGGCTTTCGGTGTTCACGCCGCGATCCCTCGATGTGGACGTGGTACTGGACCTGATGATCCACGACCTGGATATTGTGCTCGTGTTCGCGCATTCGCCAATACGTGAGATGCGGGCTGTCGGATTGCCGATTCTGTCGCCCAAGGTGGACATCGCCAATGTGCGCGTGGAGTTTGAGTCAGGCTGCGTGGCCAACTTTACAGCTTCGCGCGTGTCGACGGAGCGGGTGCGCAAGCTGCGCTTTTTTGAGCCACGGCAGTATGTCTCGATTGATTACGCGCGGCGAGATTTGCTGGTGATCCGGCTGGACGGCAGCGTGCCGCCGGAGATTGCGGCCGCCATCGCGGAGGGCAGAATCGATGCGGCCGCATTAGCTCAGCTTGCGGCCGCAGGCGCGAGTTCGGGGCCTGGGCCGGGGCTGTCGTTCGTGAAGCCGACGGTTACGCCGGGCGAGCCGCTGCGGCTGGAGATTGAGTCGTTTCTGGATTCGGTGCGTACACGCCGCGAGCCGATCGTGACCGCACGCCAGGGCCGTGACGCGCTGGCGCTGGCGCTGGAGATTCAGGCGTCGATGGCGGCTCATGCCGAACGCGCCGGATTGCAGAACTTCTTCCAGCCCGGCGCCTAACCTCCACCACCTGCGGTGGGGCCGACTGCTTCGCGTATTGAATTCACCCAGTGCGCCACCTTCAGCGGGGCGACTTTGTTTGCAAATTGCTGCCACATACGTTAGGCAATGTCCAGCACGCGGTTCACAAAGCCCACGACGTATTTCCAGACAAGGTAGTAGCCGGCGAGTACGCACAGAAAAAATGGCGCGAGCAGCGCATAGGGTATGTGAAGCGCCTGGAACCACGTGACTCCGCTGGAGCCGAGCGCAAGGATTCCCAGGCTGCAGGCGACGAACGCTCCTGTGGGCGCGCCGACAATCGGCAGCACGGCGCCGTGGAGGCCAATGGGCAGATGGGTTCGCGCGTGAGAGGCGAGCCAGAGCATGTTCCAAAGCCCGAAGAGCGAGGGCACGAGCGCCATGGGAAAGATGATGCCGCGCTCGATGGGAATGGGAATCTGGAGGACCATCCGGAAGATGATGAACCCGGCCAGCATCACAGGCAGAACGATGGTCGGCACAAATGCGCCGGCTAGAAACGCGCGTAGATAAGGATGGGGGTTCATGAAAATCTCACTTTCTGCGAGCTGCGGCCCGCGAGTTTAGAGGTAGTAGAGAAGCACTGGAATCGACGCAGGAACGAATGCGACGAAGGCTACAAGGCCGCCGGCAAGCGCCCAGTCGAACCAGATCCAACGAAGGGACTGCGTGCGTTCATCGTTGAACCGGCGTTGAAACGCGGGCCACAGATCGCGAGCGGGTTCTGCGTCTGCGACCGGCGGCAGCACTCGCTTAAGCAGATACTTGATGCGGTCTTCATCGTGTGTATTCATGGTGTGACCCCCTGCTGTTCCAAATCTCTCCTGAGTAGGCGAAGCGCGCGAAAGACGCGAACCTTGACGGCCGCGACGGAGATGCCGAGTGCTTCCGCGACTTCCTTGTGCGGGAGTTCTTCAACGACCGCGAGCACGGCAGCAATGCGTAGTTTCGGCGGTAGACGCGTGAAGGCCATTTCGGTTTTGCTTCGAATGTCGGCTGAGACGACCGCATCGGCCGTGGCTGGGGCCGGCAAATCCGGGGGTAAGGCGATTTCGTGGCGTTGCGTCCGAAGCCAATCGAGTGCTGCATGGGTTGCAATGGTGCGTGCCCACGCTTCGAATCCGCGCGCTGGGTCGAAGCGGGCGTGGGCCCGGTAGATGCGCCAGAAGGTTTCCACAGTCAGGTCTTCGGCCGCCGCTGAATTGCGGACGATGCGAAGGAGCCACCCGTAGACGGCGCGCTGATGGAGATGAAAGAGCGTTTCGAACGCGGAGTCGAAGGTTTCGGCGCGGCCTTGCCGGAAATCTTCAAGTACGCAACTCGCACCGTCCGGCATCCCCTCTTCCCCTCCTGTTTGTTCTTACTCCTGCTGGAGCAGAAAGGTTACAGGCAAATGATTTTGGAGGGATTCGCCGGCAAGGTGGGGGACCGGAAGACGTGGCCCATCTCGATGAAAACGCGGTGAGAGATGATCATAATAAAGCGATTTTCCAATAGGTAGAGCTGATTGTTGGGGCGCTTGACATGGGTTCCCTTCCGCTTTATGGTTGGCACGCGAAGAGCAGGCTAAAATTCTGCCGCATCGAAATGCGTGGAACAATTCAGCCTGCCAATGAGGGGTGAGATGAGGCGTCTTGGATTTCGAATGGTTACGGTTGGATTGGCATGCTGCGGACTAGCCTGGGCGGCGTGCGGGCAAGAAGAGAAAAAGTCTGCGGAATCAAAACCAGCATACCTGGATACGGCCCTGCCGCCGGAGCAACGCGCAGCCGACCTGGTGCACAGGATGACGCTCGAAGAGAAGGCGAGCCAGCTGGTAAACCAGGCACGCGCCATTCCGCGGCTTAACGTGCCGGCCTACGACTGGTGGAGCGAATCGCTGCACGGCGTGGCGGTGAACGGGACCACGGAGTTTCCTGAGCCGATTGGCCTCGGAGCCACCTTTGACCCGGCGACGATTCACCAGATGGCGATTGCCATCAGCACCGAAGCACGCATCAAGCACGCGCAGGATGTGCGCGCGGGGCATAGCAACATCTTTGAAGGGTTAGATTTCTGGGCGCCCAACATTAACATTTTTCGGGATCCACGCTGGGGGCGTGGCCAGGAGACTTACGGGGAAGATCCGTTCCTGACGGGGCGAATGGCGGTGGCCTTCGTGACCGGAATGCAAGGCGACAATCCGCGCTATTACCGCGTGATCTCGACGCCCAAACATTTCGCCGTGCACAGCGGACCGGAGCCCACGCGCCACACGGCCGACGTAACCGTAAGCAAGCACGACGAGCTGGACACGTATCTACCTGCATTTCGCGCCGCTGTCACCGAGGGAAAGGCCGACTCCGTGATGTGCGCCTATAACAGCATCAATGGAGAACCGGCCTGCGCGAATGAGTTCCTGCTGCAGGATCAATTGCGCGGCAAATGGAATTTCAAAGGGTATGTGGTCTCTGACTGCGGCGCGGTGCTCGACATTCACGACGGCCACAAGTTCAAACCCACGCAGCCCGAGGCTTCGGCCATCAGCCTGCAGCGCGGCATGGACAATGAATGCGTCGACTTTACCTTGAAGGTGAAGGACGACCACGATTACAAGCCTTACCTCGACGCGGTCAAACAAGGCTATCTGAAGGAGAGCGACATCGATGTTGCGGTCACGCGGCTTGTTTACGGCGCGCATGAAGCTGGGCATGTTCGATCCGCCGGAGATGGTGCCTTATACGAAGATCGACGAGAGCCTACTGGACAGTGCGCAACATCGCGCGATGGCGCGCAAGACTGGCCAACGAGTCGATGGTGCTGCTGAAGAATGATGGCGTGTTGCCGTTGAAGACTTCGGGCATCAAGATTGCGGTTATCGGGCCGCTTGCGGATCAAACCAAGGTGCTGCTGGGAAACTACAACGGAATTCCGACGCACACGGTGTCGATTCTTGAGGGACTTCGCAAGGAGTTCGTGGGCGCCAGATCAAGTACGTTGCAGGAACGCAGTTCCTCGGCAAGGATGCCGAGCCAGTGCCGGTCTCTGCGCTTTCGATCGATGGAAAACCCGGAGTCAGAGTCACCTATTCCCAGATCGACATGACCAATATGAACCGCCCGGTCGTGTCGGCTCCGCTACTCACACGCACGGTAGAAAGCATCAGCCAGACAATGCAGCGCTACCTGCCGAAGTTGCCAACGTGAGGCCGCTCGCCGTCACGTGTCCAGACCCGCATCACTGCTCCCGAAACCGGCGAGTACAATCTCGGCGCTGGCGGCACCAGCGAGTTTCGAGTCAAGTTGAACGGCAAGGACGTCACCTCCGGGTGGGGTGGCGCCAACCTAGGCCATGTGCAACTGGAAGCAGGCAAGGCGGAACAACTCGAAGTGCAGTGCAGGCCCGGTGACAGCAAGACGCTCAGCATCCAACTGCTCTGGTCGAAGGTTGACCTCAAGCCGCAGCCGGCGGCAATCGATGCAGCAAAACATGCTGACGTGATTGTGGCCGTCGTCGGCATCACGAGCGAACTTGAAGGCGAGGAGATGCCGGTGAATGAGCCCGGCTTCAAAGGCGGGGACCGCACCAGCCTTGACCTGCCCAAGCCAGAAGAGGATTTGTTGGAAGCCGTAGCCGCCACGGGCAAGCCGCTGGTGGTGGTGCTGACCAATGGCAGCGCACTGGGCGTGAACTGGGCCAAGGAACATGCTAACGCAATTCTGGATGCGTGGTATCCCGGCGAAGAAGGCGGTGCGGCGGTGGCGGAGACTCTTTCCGGCCGCAACAATCCAGGGGGGAAACTGCCCGTCACCTTCTACACGGATGTTAGTCAACTGCCGCCCTTTGAAGATTACGCGATGAAAGGCCGCACTTATCGCTACTTTGAAGGCACGCCACTCTATCCTTTCGGCTATGGACTGAGTTACACGACCTTCTCCTTCGACGGACTTACTTTGCCGAGGGAAGCAGTCAATGCGGGCGACCCAGTCACAGTCGAAGTTAGCGTGAAGAATACCGGTAGCATCGCGGGCGACGAGGTGGCGGAACTCTATCTCAGCTTTCCTAATCAGCCCGGTGCGCCATTGCGAGCATTGCGGGCGTTCCAGCGTGTTCATCTCGAGGCGGGCAGATCGCAAAAGTTGCGTTTCGAACTGAATTCCCGCGATCTGAGCATGGTATCCGAGGCAGGTGAGCCCATCATCGTCGAAGGCGACTATACGGTCACAGTCGGTGGCGGGCAGCCGGAGACATCGGCGCAGGTGCTCTCGAAGAAGTTCCACATGGATGGGATGAAGACGCTGCCGGAGTAGTTTAATCGGTGGCAACAATTAGGGCGCTTCCACGCGTTGGAAGCGCCCTGTGTCAGGAGCGATTTCAGTGGGAAGATTTGCCGGTTCCGCGATGATCTGCCTCATTTTGAGATAGACGGCATTGGTCCAGCCAAAACCGATTTCGTTGGTGGTGTAGCCGGTGCTTACGTGCACGTTGGCATTGCCCTCGACCACGTTGTACTTCTCGCGGATGGTGCCGTCCCTTGCAAAGCCTTTGTTCACCGTGTCGTTCCATTTGCGTGCGATGCGTTGCGCATCAGCGCGATAGCCTGCGGCATCGAGGCCGGCATCGGCGATCCAGTTGGTGGGAGCCCATCCGAAAGGCTCATCCCACTGCGTTCCGCTGTTGAAGTTACTCATGGATAACCCGCCGGGACGCTCGAACAAGTTGAGTTTGGCGACGATCTGCGTGGCTTCCTCACGTGTTGCTACTCCAGCCCACAGCGGATAGAGCGACGAGATATAGGCATAGGTCGATGGCTTGCGGCGGATGAAATCGTAGTCGCCGAAGACGCCCGCTTTGGCTTGCCATAGATAGCGATGGATGTTGGCGTTGCGGGCCTGGGCTCGACGCCCCCAACGTTGAGCTTCTGCAGGCTTGCCGAGCAGAAGGGCAAGGTGATCAAGATCGCGTTCATAGCGATAAAGCAGGCTGTTCAAGTCGACCTGCGCATAGTGATGTGTAGCTCCATCGAACGGCTCCCAGCGAAAGCTCGGATCGAAGCCTGACTCGCGCATGGCTCGGTCGCCGAGATAGAAATCACGCGTCAGACGGCACCCTGCGAACCATGCCCGCTTGCATACCGCGCTTGCATTCACATCGCAGCTTGTCTGCTTAAGGCGCGCGGCCTCGGCGGCATCGGGATGTTCTGAGCCTTTCATAAGAAAGCCATCGGCACCCTGGCGAGGGTGCGCCACGATCCAGCGAATGACATTGGAGTAATAGGCGCTGTCGTCGGCCATCTCCGGCACGGGGCCACTTCCGAAATCGAAATAGCGCGCCAGTTTCGTTGCTCCCGCGAGATGTTCAGGGCGCGTCCATGTGGAGTAGTCTTTTTCGGCCAACGTGTAGCCGCGCTCAAGCCACGCCCTGGCCGCGGCGCGCCCTTCCGCAGTGGCTGGGAAACTGGCGGGATTCTCATACACGGCGCGAATCATCGCGGTGAGGAAGGGCGGCTGCGAGCGGGTGAGATAGTAAGTGCGGTTGGCGTTCAACACCCCGCCATAGTGCTCAATCTCAAAAAAGAAGTTATCCACAATACCTTTGGCCAGCGCTTCGCGGTGATCGGCCTCAAGGCCGAGAAGGATGAAGTAACTATCCCATCCATACATCTCGTTGAAGCGGCCGCCGGGGACCACGTAGGGGTTGGGCAGATAGAGCAATCCCTGCGCGGATAACTCTTCGGGGAGCATCTCGCCGATCTTTTCAATACGACGAGGCAATGCCATTACCCTGACGTGACATTTCTGTTCGAGGGCTGTTACTTGCGGCGGGGCCGGTGTCTCCGCGGGCATATATAGCACTGGATTTGCAGTGACCTTGACGTCGACCAGCGAATGGCAATCGGTCATCGAGCGAGTGAGTGTGTCCCACGCTGAATGAATGTAATTGAATGTGGCTTCAGAATTGGGAATTGGGTTAGGCGCTGCGCTCACTGGTGAGGACTGGGCATCCTGAGCCCGCGCGTTGGAAATCTGGATTGCGGCGAATAAAAGAACGAACAAGCGAAACAGTTTCATGGGGAACTCCGGGTTTCTTGGGCGCGGTCACGCTGTGAACAGGCCCGGTCCGTGAATTCCTTGGAGTGTAACGCACGGCATGCATTGCACGCCTCTTCAATCGGCAATGACTGGGAACACTTCGAGAGCGCGCGGTGTCTACACAAGCACAGTGGTACCGAATGGGATGAACGGAGAGTCCGGATTCCCGGCGAGAGGTCATCGCGCCGAGGTCGAGGGCCGTGAATTTGGCTCCACGCGACAGACGCGCGTGCAGAGCGTCAGGCTCTCTCGCGCTCGTGGCAACATCTTCCGCCTCCCATCCGGCGCGGCTGAATCATGTATCACGGGAGGCATGCCATGTTTGAAGACTCCACCTTTGAATCTACAGGCAGAATTCGCACCGGCAGCCGCAACTGGATGATCGCCACGCTCACATTGAACGGATCAATTGTGCTGGCGCTGATCCTGATTCCGCTTATCTATCCCGAAGCATTGTCTCGGCACGCGCTGACCTATCTCTTAGAGGCGCCCACAACTCCCACTAAGCCGCAACGCCCGCCGAAGCAGCTGCGCCGATTCCATGGTGAGTCGCAGGTGCTGGGAAACGAAATCGTCGCGCCTATGAAAGTTCCTGTGCTCGTCACGATGCTGCATGACCGCGAACAAGCGCCGAACGACTCGCTCATCAACATGGATCAGGGGCCAGTGATGCCGAATGGTGCTGATGAGTTACTTCGCGGACGGACGCCGGTCGCTGTCGTCGCTGCGAAAGGGCCGATGCACGTTTCGTCTGGAGTGATGGTGGGACGGATCATCGAGAAGACGGTGCCCGCTTATCCGCCCATTGCGAAGGTCACCGGTTTGCAGGGCAAAGTGATTTTGCAAGCCACGATTTCAAAATCCGGAACCATCGAAAATCTGCGTGTGATGAGCGGACCCGCGATGCTGCAGCAGGCGGCGATGGATGCAGTGAAGACCTGGCGCTACCGGCCTTATTTACTCAACGGCGAACCGGTGGAGGTGGAGACCACCGTGAATGTGGTGTTCACGATGGGACGGTAAGGTCGGAGTCGAGCAGGGCACACCTAAAACGAATTGGATGTTTTAGGGATTGCCCGACTGGAGTTTTTCGCGGGTCAGCTCGTTCCATGTGGCGATGGCTTCGGGCATGGGCGGGCTGACCACTCCGGGCGCAATTGCATCCAGCACCTTCTGCGGATTCACGCTGCCGCGCGCATCGCGCAGAGCCCCTTTCACCCATCCGATTGCAGCAAGGCCGCTGCCCACCGTGAACGTCTGCTCGATGTAGAACCATCGGTCGTCCCAGCAAACCAGCCGCGAGGCCAAAGTGAAAGCGGAAAACAAGGGTAGGGACCGACGATATGTCATCCACACCGCGCCTACGAGCGGCTGCCATCGTGAGCGAACGATGCGTTGAAGGAGACCGGTGCGGGCCAGCAGGTGGGTGCGCGCGTAGTCCATGACGCTGAGGTAGCGCGCATTGTTCATGTGCAGGTTCAAGTCGATGTCATTGGGCCAGACGCGCATGCGAACGCGGTCCTCCTCCAGAACGCTGAGCGGCGAAAGCGGCCAAACATGCTGACGGATGGCGAGCGCGGGAATGCGCACAAAGCTGATGATGTGGGACACGTCGTGCTCCCTGCATCCAGTGTAGAGGAGCGGAGAACTGGCGCTGACTATGCCTCATGAGTGACAATCGCTCCTGATATGACCAATCTAACTCGCCGGACATTTCTTGAGACGGCTTCTGCCGCCACTCTTGCCGCTGCCGCATCACGGGGCTTCGCTGCTGCTCACAGGCAGCGGGCGTTTGTCGCCTCTGGAAAGCCCGACGGCATTCTGGCCTATGACTGGGATTCAGCGACCGGCGAATTGACCGCTGCCGGAGTCGCGGCCCATATATCGACGGTGGATTGGATCACTCTCTCACCTGGCAAAGAGTATGTTTACGCGGCATGCGAAGTAGAAAGCTTCAACGGCCAGCCGACCGGGGAAGTCGCCAGCTTCAGTCATAAGAGCGGTGAACTGCGGCAACTTTCCGCGCAAAACTCGGCGGGCAAGGGCACATGCCATGTGGCTCTCGACCATACAGGGCACATGCTGCTTTCCGCCGACTACGGCGGCGGCAGTGCGGCCAGCTTCAAGATAACGGATGGTAAGCTGAGCACCGCAGTGTGGACGGAGCACTATACGGTGCACGGGCCCAATGCGGATCGACAGGAAGGCGCGCACGCACACTTCTGTTCCTTCTCGCCTGACAACCAGTTCGCGTATATCAATGATCTGGGCAGCGATATGATCCATATCTACCGGGCGGACGTGGTGTCGGCACAGCTCACCGCGGCTGGAGCCTATCATGCCGCTCCCGGCTCCGGGCCGCGCACATTGCACTTCCATCCCAATGGACACATTGCATACTGCATGAATGAAATTGTCTCGACGGTCGACGTGCTGGAATGGCACAAGTCAGACGGCAGCCTGACTCTACTGACGCACATCAACCTGCTGCCCGAGGACTATCACGGTCTCACGCGAGGCTGCGACACGGTGATCACCCGAGACGGACGATTTGTTTACTTTGCGAATCGCGACAATGATTTTCTTTATAGCTTCAAGTGCGATCCGAAGACGGGCGCGCTTACACCCATGGCTCGCAGCAACTGCGGCGGTAAAATCCCGCGCAACTTTACGCTGGATCCGACCGAGCGCTGGATGCTGGTGGCCGATGAGGACTCAAACCTGGTGAGCGTGTTTGCGCGTAACCCGGTAACCGGCAAGTTGGCCAATGACGGCAAGAGTTTTGCCGCGGCTGCGCCAATGTGCATTTTGTTCTTATAAGTGTTTTTTGGGCGGCGTGGATGTGCTGCACAACCGCGCTTCACGCCCCCAGAAATGCGGGGCGGCGCAGACTTGCTGCGCCGAGGCTTCCAGCGTCAGGTTCTTCTGTTGGCTCGGATGCCATCGGAACGCGGGCCAGTTCCCACGCGGATCGGTCTTTCATCAATCGTGAAACCATGGCAGTATGCATGGCATGGCCTGCGCGCTCGGCTACAACGTGACCCTCGATGCGGCGACCGGCGAGAGCGAGGTCGCCGATCAGGTCGAGCACCTTGTGACGCACATACTCGTCATCGAAGCGCAGGGGACCGTTTTCCGGTCCGTTCGGTCCAAGGACGATTGCGTTCTCAGGACTTGCGCCGCGAATGAGGCCCATGTTGCGAAGCTTGTTTTCGTCAGCTTTGTAGCCGAAGGTGCGCGCAGCGGCGATGGCCGTTCCATAGGTTTCGGCAGCCAGGTCGATGCTGGCCTTCTGGCGCCCAATGGGGTCGGGAAAGTCGATGGTGTATTCAATGCGGTAGCCAGGGCCTGGATAGACCCCGATGAATTTGTTGCCCTCGCGCACTTCGACGGGCTGCAGGACGCGAATGGACTCGCGGTGACGGCGCTGGGTGCGGATGCCGACGCGGAGAAAGGCCTCAACATAGGGCAGGGCGCTGCCGTCGAGAATGGGCAGCTCAAGGTTGTCGAGCTCTACGATCACGTTATCCACGCCCATGCCGATGAAGGCGGAGAGCAGGTGTTCGGTGGTGGAGATGAGGACGCCCTGACGCATGAGACTGGTGGCGTAACTGACTTTGGCCACATTGCGACCGGTGGCCGATATTTCAAAGTTATCGAGGTCGGTGCGGCGGAAGACTATGCCGGAGCCGGCCGGCGCAGGGAGCAACCGCATGGTGACCGGCGCACCTGAATGAAGCCCTACCCCTGTGAATTCAAGAGGTTCGGCGATTGTCTGTTCCAAGTGCGCGGAAGGTGACAAGTCAACGGCTCCAACTGTGGATAACTTTGCGCAAGCGATAGATTAGACGTGAAATGTCAAAACCGGCTGTGGCATTTTTGCCACACTGTGCGCTTGGCGGGCGACCAATCGGGGAAACGCCGGCGGTGGAAAGGTGACGACGCAGCGAATCCAGGCCGGCTCTTCGCCTGCAGATACAATCGGTGGCAATGATTTCCTTTGGCGCAGGCCGGATGAGCGGTGGCGTGTCGCCGTTCTGATCTTGTTGCTGTGTGCCATCGCGGAAGCGGGGGGCGTAAGGAGTTGGTACGATCAGGCGCGCGGGATGCAGCGGCCGGGCAAAAACGACAAATTCTTCCGATATCTGACCCAGGAACTCGCCGAATCGACGCTCTGCGAAAAGATTCCCTGGTCCGCGAGGGAAGACGGTGGATGGTTCATTGCTTCATCGTATGAGCGATCTGAGTGCTACGACACGATTGCGGGAAACACGAGAAAACCGATGCTCTGCTTGAAAGTGAAGCGGCTCGGTCCGGTGAGTTTGCTCAGCGAACAAACATCCATGTGGTCCTGTTTGAAACGTGCGATTCAGGGTTTCCAAAGCGGAATGGCGATCTCGCAGGGAGACCTGGCGGGATTCTTCACTCAGATGGGTTACGATCCCGACACGCTTCACCTGGAAGGCATTACTCCGCCAGTCGTCAGCGTTCGAGATATCTATCGGGGACTCACGGATCGATATGGGCTGCAAGTGCGCAGCAAAAGCGCGGGTGGCTCTGTCGAGGTGATCGAACCGGGAACTGTGGATCGAACGGTCCTGGTGAAGCGTATCGAGAACGCAATTGGTGGCGCTGGTGCGCCGGATGTGAAGATGAGCAACACGTTGGATGGTGCGTATCTGGCCGATATGGCCGCACTCGTTAGCAAGGATTACCGATGGTGTCTCCGGATTCCGGCGGATCTCCCACTGGAGAGCGAGAGAAAAGGATTTCGGAACTGGTGTGTGTTCACGCTTGCCAGAGAAACGAAGGATTCTGTTCTTTGCGGCCGCATCCCAGATCCGACAGACGGAAGCGATCCACGATTGTGGCTCAAGGCGGAGTGTATTCGAGAAATCAATTCGCCATTTCCATCGATGGTCCACTACACGCCGGAGGTGCCGGCTCAGGATGGTCAGATACGCGTACTGCTCGCCTTGTTGAAGGTTGAAATTCCGCGCGCCAAGGATCTGCCGCAAGAACGAATTCAAGAGGCCTTTAACCGGTTTCTGGATGAGCTTTCGCGGGGGACGGATCAAAAGCACGTTGCCGCACGGGAACGCTTTATCGATAGAGTGGGTGCGCTGCCGGAGAGCAACTAGTCTCCTGAGTCATTGATTTCTTGCATAAGTATCAGGTGCGTGAGCGGCGAGGATGGAAGTGGCGAAGCGGGCGATGGAAGCCAATATCTGGTTTGCCGATTTAGTCCAGCGGAAGGGCTTTGGCTCCTTAAAACA
This sequence comes from uncultured Acidobacteriota bacterium, assembly GCA_963718435.1. Lineage (GTDB taxonomy): Bacteria > Acidobacteriota > Terriglobia > Terriglobales > Acidobacteriaceae > Telmatobacter. The sequence continues at coordinate 113,278 of CAVQZQ010000089.1, forward strand.
CACAACATATTATTGCAAGCTATTTATGACTCAGGAGACTAGAGCTGGTTGCATAAATGCCGCTCAATCCCCAGCGAATGCATCCCTCAGGGGGCCATAAAAGCCCGCGATTCCTATGACTTCACGGCACGGATAAATCCGTGCCCTTTCAAAACACGATTTATGCAACTAGTTCGAGGTTGGGAAGCGTTGAGACACCATGAAAATGGTGGAGACTTGATTTGAAAGGACTCCGGGTGCTTGCTGTTACAAGTCTTTCTATTTCCATGCGCGGTCTTCTCGCGGGGGCGCGTCGCAAGGAATCCGCATTGCTGGACTTGGCACGCCAGCTGGTGTTGGCGGAGTCGCCTTCTGACGACAAGGCTGCCGTGGATGCCTGCGTCGATATCGCCGCGGCCCATGCGAAGGCATTGGGCGGACGGGTCAAGCTGCATCGCCAACGCCGGTTCGGCAATGTGCTCGAAGCGCGGTTCGGGGCGAAATCAAACCCCGGGCGCGTGCTCTTACTGGGCCACCTGGACACGGTGTGGCCTGTGGGCACTCTCAAAAGCATGCCCTGCCGGCAGGGCGACGGGCGCTTGTGGGGTCCGGGCACGCTGGACATGAAGGCGGGGGTGGCGATGGCCTTGACGGCCGTCGAGATGCTGCATGAAGCGGGAGTGCTGCAACGCGGAATCGTGTTGCTGCTGAATAGCGATGAGGAGGTGGGCAGCCCGGTTTCGCGGCCCATCACCGAGAGGTTGGCGGCGGAATGCGCAGCGGTTTACGTGCTGGAACCGGCGCAGGGGCTGGCTTACAAGACCGCGCGCAAGGGCACCGGCGACTGGCGCATTGACATCAAGGGTGTGGCGGCGCATGCGGGAGTCGATTTTGAAAAAGGGGCGAGCGCGATTCGAGAACTTGCTCGTGTGGTAGAGACTGTAAGCGGATGGACTAATTTGAAGCGCGGACTCACGGTGAGTGTGGGCATGGTAGGTGGTGGGACCAAGACGAACGTGATTCCGGCCGAAGCGTGGGCAGAGGTGGACGCACGGATAGCTCACAAGACGGACGGACCGCGCGTGGAGCGCAAATTCGCTGCGTTGAAGGCCGCGGACAAGCGCTGTTCTCTGGTTATCACGGGTGGCATCAATAGGCCGCCGATGGAACGCACGCCAGGGACAGTGAAGTTGTTTCGCAAGGCGAGTGAGCTGGCTGCGGAATTGGGTTTCACTCTGAGTGAAGCAGCCACAGGCGGCGCTTCCGATGGGAACTTCACTTCAGCGCTGGGCATTGCCACGCTGGATGGGAATGGGCGCCGTGGGCGAGGGCGCACATGCTCAACACGAATCGGTTTTGATTGAGCACCTGGCGCGGCGAACGGCATTGTTGGCGGGATTGCTGGCGGAGTGAGGATTACACGAGCCTTATGGATGCCGCTTGTAGTTTTCGAGGAAGAAGTAGCCGGCGGTGACAAAACCGATGATGGCCACGGTCCAACGCATGGCGCGCTGATTCACTTTGCGGCTGTAATGCGCACCCAGATATCCGCCTGCGCCAGCCAGAAATGCCATTTCCAAGCAGAACTGCCATTGGACGCGCCGGGCCACGATGAAGGTGATTGCCGGAATCCCGATGGACACGACTCCGGTGACCACCTTGAGCGCATTCATCTCATGAATGTCGTGGACTCCGCAGACACCGAGAAGTGCCATCACGAGAAAACCACCACCCGCGCTAAAGTAGCCTACGTAGATGCTGACCACGACCATGCCGATCAGGAGCCACGTGTTGTAACGGCGTCCGCCGGAGAGGTTCTGGAGCCAGCGGCCCAGGGGAAAGCTGACCACAAACATGACGGCTGCGAAGAGAAGCAGCCAAGGCAACATTTCGCGAAATCGTCGGTTGCCTGTATGAAGGAGGAGCCATCCGCCAATTTCGCCTCCTACGCCTGAAGCGAAGGCGAGCGGGAGCAGTTTCCAACCATATTCGCGCAGGTGGTGGCGGAAGGCCACCATTGAAGTCAACTGACCGGGCCATAGAGCAACGGTGTTGGTGGCCTGAGCTGTCACAGCTCCAACCCCGATAGCGGAGGTGCTGGCAAGGAGAGCGGGGAGGGAAAGAAACGATCCGCCACCGGCGATGGCGTTGAGTATGCCAGCAAAGGAAGAGGCCACGGGAAGCCAAAGAATTCGAACGAATTGGAAAAAGAACGAGGCCATACCCAACTCTAATCGCCAAATGCATAAAGACATATAAAGCTTTGCGAATTCCCTGACGGATGAATGAGCGATGATCTGCGAGGTATGGCCTGATAAACTCCCGATAAGAACCCACCTGGAGTTTATCTACAGAATGAAGCAATTCGTATTGATTCTCTTGGTCGTGGCCAGTACCGGCGCGATTGCTCAAACCTCTCCCCAGGCAGCTTCGGCACCGCACCATCCTGCAGTCAACGGTTCGGCCTCGGTGACGAAGCTGCCTCCGGGGGTGCCTCCAGTTCGGGGCGTGGTGAAGACGGCTTTTTCGCTTCGTTATCGAGGAATCAAGATCGGCACCGGGGCAGAGGCCGAGCCGAACATGCTCTACAAGGTGCACTACACCGGTTGGGTCGCGGCCGACGGGCGCAAGTTCGACTCTTCTTATGACCACCCAGGCTCTCCAGTTCCGGGCAAGGATGGCAAGCCGATTTTAGGCGAAGACGGGAAGCCCGTATTGGGCAATCCGCAGCCGATCGCTTTTCCGCAGGGATTTGGTCGCGTAATTCCAGGCTTTGATCAGGGCTTCACCGGCATGAAGATCGGTGGCAAGCGGCGCCTGTTCATTCCATGGCAACTGGCTTATGGCGCGCGGGGACGGCCGGGACAAGACGCGGCTCATCCAGGGATTCCACCCAAGGCCGATCTGATTTTCGACGTGGAATTGGTGGAGGTAAGCGACATACCTATGCCGGCGAATCGTCCCGCAATGGGGGCGATGCCCGGAGGACGGCCAATGCAACCTGGATCCGTTCCGCCCGGCCACGTTCCTGTTACGCCGGCACCCCAGGCGCCTGCGGCAACGCCCGCGAATCCGACGGACTCAAACAAGCCGTCCACTCCGCCACAGCCGCAGTCGCATTAGGGGTTGGGAATTTACTAAGTTACCGTGTCTGGCTGGCGGACGGGTCCGGCGCTGCAGGCAATTCGGGCGTGGCCGCGAGCAACTGTCGTGTGTAGGGCTGCTGCGGGTCGGAGCAGACTGCTTCGGCCTTGCCGGTCTCAATCAATCGTCCGCGTTCCATGACCGCAATGCGCGTGCAAAGATAGTGCACCAACGGCATGGAATGTGAGATGAACAGGTAAGTCAGCCCATGCTCGTGCTGCAGACTGCGGAGCAGGTTCACGATTTGCGCGCCGACGCTTACGTCAAGGGCGGAAACGGGTTCGTCCAGAATCAGAAGTTTTGGCCTGAGGGCGAGGGCGCGGGCAATATTGATGCGCTGCCGTTGACCGCCGGAGAATTGGTGCGGATGGCGCCAAGCATCGAGTCGTCCAGGCCGACCTGCGCCAGCAGTTCGGCGGCGCGGGCGCGAAGTGCGGCGCGACCCTTACCCATTCCAGCTTCGGGGCCATGAATCACCCATGGCTCGGAGACGATGTCGAGCACAGTCATGCGCGGATTGAGTGCGGCATAGGGATCCTGGAAAACGGGCTGCATCTGTCGGCGCAGGCGGTGCATTTCAGCGGACGAGGCATGCGCGAGGTCAATCCCTTCCACTCGTATGCTGCCGCGGGTGGGGGCCACGAGGCCGAGAATCATGCGCGCGACTGTGGTTTTGCCCGAGCCCGATTCACCCACGAGACCAAGCGTCTCGCCTGCCACAATCTGGAGCGAAACATCTTCGACAACTGTATGCTGCTCCGTCCGCAATCCGGATCGGCGAGGATAGCTTTTTGAGACGGAATCCACCTCAACCAGGGCCATGAGTCGATGGTACATGGGGCGGTGATCGCGTTTTCCTATGTTTACCCTGAAGGGGTAACCACCACGGGCGTTCTGCGCGGCGCCAGTGCAGGCCGCACCAGTTCCGCCGGCCATAAATAGACCGCCAGGCGCCGCGAATAATGCAGCACCGGCTGCTGGTCTGGAAGCTGAATTCCGATGGCTTCGGCGAGGTCGTTACGCTCGATGTCCGCTTCTGCATCTTCGAGCGGCCAAGGCACGTGATGAACGCCGGCCCGGACGAGTTCTCCGGCGCGGTTGTGAGAGAAAAGGTAGTAGCGCTCGGTCAGGAAGTATTCGAGGGTTCCGCTGCTACTCTCGGCCAGCTTTCGCGTGGGACCCAGTCCCCTGTAGCGCGCCTTGAAGATCACGGGCCTGCGGGCAAATCGCCTGCGGCTGTAGAAAACAAACTCTCGTTCTGACCGCTGCTCAATCCGCATCTCCGCCCAGTAATACGGCAGATGGTAAAAGGTACGTGCGCCCGCGACTGCAAGCAGATTACTGGCATCCAGGGAGAAGAAATACACGCCTTGCATCCCCGTGTGCTGGTCACGAACGTAGGTGCGGAGATTCAATTCAGGAAAACTGCGCGCACCGGGGATGGGCGGGATACCGCGAATCTTGATGCGGTCCATCCAAAACGGCACCACGCCAAGCCAGGCGGAGCCCTGAAATGTGTCCACTTGCAGGCCATCGGGCAAGAGTGGACCGACGGCTCCCGGCGGAGCCTGCCAATGCGCAAAAAGTAAATCGTTCCACCGCTGGGTCATCGCCCAGCGCCCCGGAGGCAACGGTCTCGGCCGCTGCGATGTCCGAACTTTGATCTCCCGCATTCGCCGCTTCTCCGCCTCTCATTTTATGACGGATGGACCGGGCACTGGGATTCGCCGGTTCCCATAACCCCTGATGACGTATTCTGTTCGCGAGCCCACACGAATGTCCAGTGAATCTTTTCTCCCTCCAGGCGCACGCAACCAGACCGACGTTTTCGCAGTTCATGGGGCGGACCCCGAAGTGCTGGCCTATGCGATGGCCAAGTACTCGCGCTCCGCTCTTTCGATGCGCGAGTCGCTCAGCGAGATCAGTGCGCAGCGCGCCGAACAGTTCCTCAACACCTTTTATTTTCAATACGGTCACCGCTCAATCGCTGACCTGGCCCACATCGCTTTTGCGGTAGAGCGCCTCAGCCTGCTGGCTGCCATCGTGCTCGTGGATGAGCAGCGCTGGGATGGCCAGGAACGCTCGACACGGTACCAGAATTTCCTCAAATCCGGCTGGTATTTTCCTGAATTTGGCGGAGATACAGCCTCGGCCCACCTGTACGCCGAGACGGTCGAGAATCTCTTTGGTGTCTATCAGCGGACCACCGGGGCAGTTCTCGATGCATTGCGCGAGCGCGTCGCCAAACCCGAGGCCATGAAGCAAGAGACCTACGAACGCACGCTGAAGGCGCGCGCGTTTGACGTGGCCCGGTACCTTCTGCCCCTCGCCACGAATACTTCTCTCGGCCAGATTGTCAACGCCCGCACCCTCGAAACGCAGGTCTCGCGCCTGCTCGCGCACCCGGTTGCCGAAGTCCGCGACCTGGGCCAGAAGCTTCGCGATGCGGCCACTGGTCCGGCATGGAATGTGAATGCCCAGGCCAGCGCGGCCTTTGTCGCGAAGGTTGCCGAAGCGGCTCCCGAGCTTGCTGTCGAAGCCGGCAATCTGCTGAACCGGGAAGTGCGCACGGCTCCCACGCTGGTGAAGTATGCCGAACCGAACCAGTACCTGATGGAGACGCGAACCGAACTCGAAAGGGCCGCTGCCGCGGTGCTTCAAGGGGTGCCTCCCGCGGCCGCACCGGTTGTGGACCTTGTGGAACGGACGGAAACCCTGGAGGTGGAACTAGCGGCTACGCTCATCTACTGGGCAAGCGATCATCCGTATAGGCAGGTGCGGGATGTGGTCGCGAGCCTGCCTGAGGCGTGCGTGAACGAGATCATCGAGCTTGGGTTGCGGCATCGGGGCCGGCACGATGAGGCGCTGCGCGCGTTCCATGCGGGGGCCGGTTTGCGATTCGACATCTTCATGGATATTGGGGGCTTCCGCGACATGCACCGGCATCGGCGTTGCGTGCAGATCAAGCAGGGCTTTACGGCACGGCACGGGTACGAAACACCGGATGCGGGTGATGCCGCCGGGCTTGCCGAAGCCGGCGTGATGGGCGA
>CAVQZQ010000090.1:0-48210 GCA_963718435.1 uncultured Acidobacteriota bacterium
GTTCGTCTATTTCTTTCTGTGTCCACTTTATTGACTATTCCGCCTTGCCCTCACTAAAGTGCACCCCTTCTCACTGTCCGTATGGTTGCCTACCTCTAAAAGACTGATCGCATTCCGAAATTATGACGGGAGAATTGAGTGTAGTTGAGAGACTTATTAATGAGTTGGGGTGTCCAAATTTTTTTGGTTTGGCCGACATTTTTGTCCGGTTTGGAACGATGGGGGGTCTTACCTCGCTCCCTGACTGGTATGGAATGGCTTTTGCCGTCGTTGTCTGCCTGATTGCGTGATCCTGAAGATCGCTGTCTGTTTGTGCTGACTATCGCCATCCAAATGTTTGGTCGTGATGAGGCTGTAAACCGAGGTTCCACGTGACTGTAATTTAGCGAGCGAAATTGCAAATTGTCTAAAATTAGGTGATTTCCTTAGGGCCACTTCGATTTCGATTGAAAACTTGCTGCAGATGGCATACATGGAAGAGGTTTTGTCACTGGACCTAGAAGACAGCGACTACCTCTACCGAATCCGAAGGGGCCGCCGAATCGTGTACGTCTCGATCCAGCACCCTGACATTCTCCCTCCAGCCGACCGAACCGATAGCTCAAGGATACTCGCACGCTTACGCCATCTCCCAGCATCTAATCCCGGATGGAATACGCTCACCGTCACCAAGACGGCCCACGGCATCTCTTGTCAGGCCGACATATTCCAGCCGCACCGGCTCTCTCAACTTCCCCTCGGTCCCTCTCCCTCTAAGTATTACAATTTCCTCGACCTCCGCCGCATCCGCCGAATCAGCGACCGAATATCGTTTGTACGCCTTGACAAGGACGACGCAGACGTCGTCGTGAAAATTGCACGATTTAGACACGAGCTTCAGGCTCTTCATACCGAAATCAAGGCGTACGGGGTTCTTGAGAGGCACGGGTTCACGCATGCGCCTAAGTTCTTGGGCTATGTCTATGAAGGAACCAAGGATCGGATTATAGGCTTCTTAATGGAAGCCCTCCGCGGCCATCACCCGAACATAAAGGATCTGGACACCTGCCAAGATGCCATGACCAAGTTGCATGCGATTGGCATCGTCCATCGAGATTTGAACAAGTTCAATATCGTCTTGCAAGGGGAGACGGCCAAGCTCATAGATTTTGAGGCCGTGGCTTTTCAGGACGACAATGAAGAGTATCTCAAGTTAGAGAAGGAGGAGGCGAGTAGCCTAGCTCAGAAACTAGCAGACACGTCGGGGGTAGGGGACTATGGAATATAGCTAGAATATCGTGCCAAACGAACGCTTCTTCGCTTTACATTCAACTATGTATATATAAATATATATATTGTTTTGACTTGTAGTTTCAAACCAAAAATATAAATTCATTCGCTTCTCGAACAAGCCCTACACGAATGCGTCGACGTCTTTACATCTTTATATTGAATCGTATTGCTTGAACATCTCGTGTCCGTCCCAGAATGTTGTGCACATTTAACGAATTCGCCATCCTTGGAATGTCCGCACGAATATCGGACTTGTTCTTGCGTGCACACGGAATAAGAAGGCATGACTCGACAAATACTACGTATGTATGTTAGTGTTTTTTTGTGTCAAAGCACTCGACGGCAGCACACGCTTACTACCCAACTAGGCGTCTGCTTTGGCCGTGCTCGCCTCAAAAATGGTGGTCTGGGGGAAGTCTTTGGAAGGAACCTGTAAAGTCATCAAGCGAAACATGAGCGGATTCTTATAATTACATGTTAGCCTCTGTTAATGAGTAAGGCTAGCTGAAGTGATAGAGCGCGCGACCTCGTAAGCTTGGAATAAAATGTGGGGGACAAAAAATGTACTTGGTCATACTCGGCGGTCGATTGAGGGGTTTGCTTCGTAGCAGGCCAAATAGTTCCTTAAGTGGTTCCGGAGAACATGGGGTATCTGGCCAATCATATCCTGTAGAACTGTGGATTTTACCTATATCAGGGAAAGCGTTGTGGATAATTTTTGGGAACGGCCAAGCATCAAAGTAGACATGTTGCCCGCCACATGTTATTATTCCTGTACTGTTACGCCAGTCAGGGCCGCCCCATTTTCAATGATGCGGGCCGAGTGAGAGCTGATAAGCTCCCGGACTGACGTTGGCTCGGGCCGCTCCGCGCCCTATAGGGAAGGTAATGAGGGGGTTGACGACGCATGCATTGAGCAATGAGGACACTGCACATTACTGCATCAAGACAAGGCCGCAGCAAAGCGAGCAGGGGCGGATGCACATAGCTGCAAGCGGGCAGAGTGAGACGGGTTCATTGCGTGATGGGGTATTTGATGGGTCGATTGTAGTGGAATCCACAGTTGAGTCACACTGTCACATCGCTTGCCATTCATGTCATTTAGAAGACGCCGCGGCAATAGCCACCTAATCAAGGGACCATGAATTCCCTGGCTCGTGCAATTTGTGTCCGCATCAAATGTATAACAGACTTAGACATTCGATTAGTGCTTCGTAAATTACTCGAAACCTTACATCGGCCTCATATTTAAGGTTTTAAGTAATTCTTGCCGCATGTGATGCACCGCCATCATGGCTGAGTGCCGGTTTCTGCCAAACGTTGCCACGTCGAATGGACACTTAAACGCTCCCTTGATCGTCGCCTCTCAAGAACTGTACTCTGTGTAGAGCCCCGATTACTTGTACTTTTCCGTAGATGATACACGACTGGGTAGCGCATAGCACATAGAGTCGCGAGAAGAAGATGTATCTGTGCAACGCTTTAGGAAGTAGTCTTTGAATGCAGTGATATTACGAACCAATAGGGATAAGCCAGCCTCTATAACGCCTTCCCGAGCCAGAACGAAGAAGGCAATAGAGATAGGGCAAATAATAATAAAAATGGTGCTGGAGGCTTTAAAAAACCGTTTAGCTGCTTTCGAAGAACGAACTAATACCGATTCAGTGTCGTCAAATTCAACCGATTCGGTGTCGTCATATTCAACCGGGTCGGAAATAGGCCATACAACCCAGTAGCCAAGAGCTAGAAATGGACACTCTACAAAGCATACAATGTTTGTAGCCATCAAGACTGTTGACATGTCGACTTTGGAAAGTAGTGAACTATAGTTGTCCTTCAGCTAGGGGTCGATGATATTTGGAATGATTTTCCATACTAGACACAGAGCATAATGAGCGCAACCGTGCTTAAACTGAGAAGCACTATCCCAAATCGACGGAGCCACTTGTACTTGTTCAACTTGGCCGTGACCCTAAATATAGATTCAATCTGGAGAGAGTTAGCCCGACCTTTCAGCAACATGGTTGTGTATTACCTCATAAGAAACTGGGCATCTGGTATGCAAAACAAGTATAACCTGCACAAGTTTGATGAGGCGTTCCGATGTGGTGTCCTTTGTCTCAGCAATGGATATCAAAAGAATAACACCAAGTGAGAAAGATATAAAAGAAATCGCCAGCCGTAGCCATCGTCGACAGGTGCTAGATTGAGGTGTCCACGAGATTTCATGCCAAGCTGAGCTGGTGAGGATGACTAGCTCAGCTGTAACGACAACTGCAGCGAGGGAGATTGAAGCTTTATATAAAGCAGACATTTCAACACGCAGACGAGACAATGCAACTTCGCAGATAGGTGGTAGAAGATGAAAAGTGAAGCAAACCAGAGCTTTGGTTGTCTCATTCCATGAGCTCTTCTTATGCAGCAAGACCCTCCCCACAATAATGAACCGTTCACACATATGTGCTAAGACTATGACGGGAACGGCAACGACAGACAATGACTATCGATCCGCGGCACACGGGTTCTCCGAGTCAAGCATTGAAGAAGGTCCGTCTAATAGCGATCGAGATAATGAATCACAGACGCCTGTGCGATCGTATACGAATGCGATACAGACTGCACCTATTTGGACATGTTGGCTTACTGAATGTGCTCCATCCATGCTTCGGTTGCATCAACCCGCGTTACCGGTATTGCAGATGCATTTGCCTAGCGTCGCTCTTGCGTTGCCTAGCGTCGCTCTTGCATGGCCTAGCGTCGCTCTTGCATTCCTTCATCTGCCTCGTCTCCCTTTTCAATCGCGCATTTCGTTGGGCGACGGTTCGCCTTTCATCGTACTTACCTTACCTGGAGCAACAATGCTGTCTGACTCCCCCGTTGAGCTCATCCTCAAATCACAAGGGTGGCCTGAGGAAGGCCTGCCTGTGGACAAGGCGTCTCCGAAGCGTCCCGACGACGTTCGTGACGCCCTATTTAGAGGAATTCGCCAAGTTGGACGACATTCAAAGCTCCTCGTCGAGGTAAAGCTGCTTCACCTAGAGCTTATCATTCAAGACGTGTTAGGTGGGTACGGTTACTGGAAGCCAACCCTGCACTTAAAACAGGTTCTCCAATCATGTCGTCATTCGGTGTACGATTCACCATGCCTCGAGATCGTCTTCTACAAACATGGAGAAGATTCCAAACTTGGAGAAGGTCCTCAGGTAGTGATCAAACTCTCGATAATCCCCAAGGAACTTCTTCCATCAATCGAAAGCCTGCCTGAAGACGAACAAAAAAGACTGTCTTTAGCGAAGACGACAGCTTCCAACCTGTCGCGGCGCTCTTGAAAGCGTGGTCGGTCCCTTTCGACATTTTGCGATTGGATCAACAGAATATCGATGCCACTTATCTGTTTGGCCGCTCAGGAGAGATTCGTTATGGCGCTGTTGTATGGCTCGCCGACCTTTCCTCTTACGGCGATCAGGACCTCGCCTCTCTGGGGGAAGCGGTGCGTGCCGGAACGGGCCTGATCGTAGTCAATTCCCAGGTCGTTGATCCGGCGTTGAGCACGTTGCTGGGTCTGAAATTCAAGCAGCACTATACGTCAACGGACATTTTCCATCGGACCCATGATCACTATATTGTGCGTGGCATTGCAGAAAGCAAGAATGACCAACTCTCGCAGAATCGTGACTTTTCAGTTCGCTCATGGGTCCAGCCGACGAGCGCGGAGGTCCTGCTCGATCAAGGGCAGCACCCGGTCCTGACTGTGAATCAAATAGGACCCGGAGTTTCCGCGATATGGCTGGAACTCCAGCCCTCCCGGCATTATGCCGTTCGACTCTTTGGAGGACTCTCTTCTTCCGTTCATTGGTTTGGAGCCTGGGCTATGCAGTCGCGCCCAATGTGGACTATTCCCATCTGGTCATTCTCGAACTTGACGACTGGGGCACTGCCGACAAGGGTTTTCTCTCCTATTGGCGCTATCTTGAGCCGAATGAGGAGACTATTCAACAGAATCTCATTGAGCCATTGAGAAAACATCATGGCAGGGCAAGCGCCATGGTCGACACGGGATACGTTGACAGGCAATCGAAACGTGTGGTGTCGCCCTGGACTCAGAAGTTCACCGATTTGTATGGACTTCATCAGGACTATGCCTCTACCCAAAAAGGTCTTGAAGATGGTGTAGCTGAGGGTGTATGGACATCGAGGCCACGGATGGACGCAATGCAGCCCGACTTGGAATCGCCTCCAGGGCCGTGGTGGACCGCCGACCTCGCAGGAGAGGGTTCGGTGGACGGCTGGTATGCCGAGTTTCAGGACAGGCTGCGCGGTGTGGACGTTCCGGCAGTCGCGCAACTTTATCATATAAAACGCTCGTTGGCTGAATTGCAGCAAGATTTCGGAGTGGAACCACTGGAATTGAAGCTGGCGGCGACGCATGGTCGAAATCACAATTCAATAACACCACTGTGCTTGCAGCGCGGGTTGGCCTCGGTCTCTTTCACGGCGATACATCCACCTACTATCTCGATCCCGAACTTGTTTTGGATATGGCGAACGTAGTTTTTCAAGAGGATACCGGTTACGATATCCTTGGTAATTTTCATCCCGATCGATGGCCCAATCATCCGGACGCGCCGGTAATTCTTGGTTTTCATGACCGGGATATCGCTCTCGATCATGATTTCATTGAGCAACTCTTTGCCGCATTGCCGGCCAATTATCACACTTTGGGAGCGAACCAATACATAGGTATTCTTCATACGCAGATCGCCTCTACAGCCGACAATAATGGCTTGCAACTGACCTTCGCACAGGATCAGCGCAACAGTGCTTACTTCGCAAATCATCCTTCTTCATGGCAACTGTGGCTTTCCGATCCGCTAAGAGAACAACTGGAGTCTTCGCATTTGATGCTTTCCATAGACGACAAACCTATGAGGATACGCGCAGCAGATTTCGATCAGGGAACCATGACCATCGATCTTCCTCCTGGACTGGGGAGTCATACTTGGAAATTGACGACATCGAAGAACATAACCGAGCCATGAAAGGGGCACCTAATGAAGGCGAATAGTACTCCGGAGATGGGGACAGGTGCGGCGGGTCTGGAAGGGAAAGAGAGTGTCCCAATTTCGCCTTTTCGCACAAACCGCGAACGATTGGCTTCGCTTGACGTGTTCCGCGGGTTCACTATGTTCTGGATCGTCGGCGGCGGTATGTTGATGGTTGGCCTGGACGCGAGCGGTCACAATTTCGTCATTGACGCCATCGTCCGGCAACTAGAACATAGCCAGTGGACAGGGCTGCATTTTTACGATTGCATCTGGCCAAGCTTCATGTTGATGGTTGGGGTCTCGATACCGCTCTCGCTCGCCAAGCGGTCTCTTACCGAGAGTTACCGTCAGCAGTTGGCACACGCCGTCCAGCGCACCATAGTTTTGTTTCTATTAGGTTCAGTGCGGGAATCTATATCGCTGGGTTCGCCGTATTTGGTTGAACTAAGCAGTGCGCTTCAGCCGATTGCCATTGCGTCTTTGGTCGCCTTTTTGGTGGCAAGGAAATCATGGCGGTTTCAAGCCTCGCTCGCGGGAATCATCTTGGCCGCCAACGCGCTCGTCCTGGCATTCGTGCCCGCCCCGGGAATCCCGGCAGGTTCATACGCCTTCAATCACAACCTGGTGCATTCCGTTGATATTGCGCTGCTGGGACAACATCACTGGGATATTTGGCCGTACCGGAATGAAGGATGGGGAACTGTCCTGGTTATAATTCCCGCGATTGCGACCACACTGATCGGCCTGCTCATCGGTAAACTCCTGATGACTTCGCGCTCGATGAGGAGTAAGGCAACGATTATCGGCGGCATGGGAATGGGATTCCTGATTGCTGGATTTGCGCTGAGCCCGATTATTCCGATCGAAATGAAAATGTGGACGACATCCTACGGCCTTGCAAGTGCCGGCGTGGCTTGCCTTGAATTCACGTTCTTCTTTTGGCTCGTCGACATTGCTCATTTTCGTAAGTGGAGCCTCATTGTTGTGCCGTTCGGCATGAACGCTGTCTTCATCTATATGCTGGTCAGCCTAGTATCGATCAATGCGGGAACAGATATCTTTACGCATCCGATTGCGGTGCATCTGGGCAAGGCTGGCCTTCTCTTTCAGGCAAGCGCTGCGCTGGGCGTGGAATGGCTGATCCTGTATTGGATGATGAAGCAAAAGATTTTCATCAAGGCATAGATCGAGACCGAAGCATCGCTCGTTTCCCGGAACACTTGACCAGGTTCCTTTCGCAGGCTCGAAGTCAAATTCTCTTTGCCATTATTCGATCGGCGAGTATCCGAACCACACCTTCAGAACCCCGCCTCGTCCTGAAATGCGAATCTCAACATCGATGCTGAAGGCGACGTCGGTGCGGGAGCACCACTCCAAACGCTGGCGAAATTCTATTTCGATAGCCGCAGCATGACCACACCGCCGGGTGGGACGACGACTGTGTACGAGCCTCGAAGTATGCCGAGATCACTATGGGCCCATAGGTCCCGAGCATGAACGGGCCCGGTGAAGCCCGCATCTTCCAGCTGAAGCGTTATCGGAATGGCTTGATCATCAAGGACGTAGTTGAAGATTGCTACGGCCTTGGCTCCGCCACTCAGCGGCTTCATCCAGATTTCAAGCGGTGCGATCCTTTTTCCCTGGACTCCCAAGCTGTCCTGATCGACTGCGATCACTTCCTTGTTCATCAGAATACTCTTGGTCGTGTCGCTCATGTTGCTCAGATCGTTGCCCGCAAGCAGCGGCGCAGCCAGCATCGCCCACAAACTCATCTGCGTACGATACTGGTCGGGAGCCATGCCCCCATTACCGATCTCCAGCATGTCCGGATCGTTCCAATGGCCTGGCCCGGCATACCTTTCCAGCCCTGCCTGTGAGAAACCGATCAGCGACATGCTGCGATAGTTGTCCCGGATGTCGTCGGTAGTGCGCCAGAGATTCCCACCCACCTTCGGCCCCCATTTCCATACTGAACCAATGCCATACTGGCAAAGGCTGAAAACGATCGGCCGATGAGTATTTAGAAGCGCCCGGTGCATCTTTTCGTACGCCTGTTGCATCGTGGCGACGGCCTTCTCCTGTTGAGTCACGGACACGGGCTTCTCCGGATGGTCGAGGTCCCACATCTGCATGATGGATTCATAGCTGCATAAATCGTATTTGAGATAGTCAACGCCCCACTTGGCATAGGTATCCGCATCCTGCTGTTCATGGCCATAGCTGCCTTCATACTCCCCGCAGGTTTTCGGTCCAGGAGCGGAATAAATCCCAAACTTCAAACCTTTTGAGTGCACATAATCGGCCAGCGCCTTCATGTCAGGGAATTTGCCGTTGGGATGTATATATCCCTGGGCGTCACGTTGACCTTCCCAAGCGTCATCGACATTCACATAAATGTAACCGGCATCCCGCATTCCGGTCGAGACCATTGCGTCCGCTGTCGCGCGCACGTTTGCGTCATTTACCCTGTCGCCGAAGTGGTTCCAACTGTTCCAGCCCATGGGCGGTGTAGCAGCCTCGGGCGCGGATTGGGCCTTTGCTCTTGGAAAGGGAGAGATCAGAACAATTGCCAGGACCACGAGTGCTTGAGAGAAGAACAGGCGATGAAAACGCATAGAGATCAGCCCTTTCATTGAAGGTGAGAATTCCAATTTAGTGGTAAGCCTCGATGGAGGACGCGCCAGGTTGAATGACAACGTTCATGAAACCAAGAGCTCATCTCACATCCAAAGGAGAATCAACTCGGATATTTCCAACATCCGCCGGATACTTCTGGGCCAGCGCGCGAATTTCATAACTGAATTTCAAGAACAGCTTTTCCCAGCGGGCAGCCTCCTCCGGCGTGTATTCATAGAAGCCCTTCCCGTTGCGGATGCCTTGAGCTCCGGATTCAACCAGGCGCTTCATTAATTCGGGAACTTTCTTGCCGCAATTCAGTTCCGGCAGCAGATCTTCCATGACTCTGGCATAGGCTGGAATGCCCGTAAGATCCATAAATCTGAACGGTCCAGCAAATGTTGCCCAATAGCCAAGATCATTTCGGAATGAACGGTCGACGTCACTGCAGGTGGCATATCCTTCCTCAACGAGGTAGAACGCTTCCCTTATGAGGGCGTACATAAGCCGGTTGGTAATGAAGCCACGTACATCGCGCTTCACATATGTAGGTTCCTTTGCCCAGAACTCTGCCAGTCTTATGACATACTCCGCATAAAAGCTGTCGGTTTGCGGTCCGCAGATCACCTCGAGAAACCGACTCACGTGCGCCGGCTCTCCCCAATGGATACCCATGATGCGGTCGGGATGGCTTGCACCTTCCTGGAGAAGAGCCACAGGTATAGAGGATGTGTTGCTGCCAATGACTGTTTCGCTGGAGACGGTGGCTTCGATCCGCGAGATGGCCTCTCTTTTCACGGCTAAGCTCTCAACGATGGACTCGAAGACGATAGAACGATCGGCCAGATCAGAGTAGTCTGCACTGAGGCCGAACTGCTTCACAATGCTATTCACATCTTTGTCCAGCAATCCCTCTCGCTGCATTTCTTCCAGCAGAGCGCGGATATGATCAGGGACATCGCGATGCCGATCGACATTCCTGGTGATGCCAATGACAGGATGGCCCGCAGCCAGGAGACACGCGATCATGCTCGTCCCCATCAGACCAAGTCCTACCACCGCGGCTGGCACTTCAGACGGGTTCAATTGGGCGGTCGCTAGCCTCGCCTCGTTTGGGGGAACACTCTTCGAATTTGTCATTTTCATATTTGTTATCCTTCCTTTTGCGGTACACGAGCAATCGCATCGATTTCAACCTGAATCCCACCTAGAACGCTCTGAACCGTCGTGCGCGCCGGGAGCGTTCCCGAGAAGAACTCGCGATAAACCGCGTCAAACTTTTCGAACTCGTTGATATCGGAAATGTGGCAGGTGCATTTCACAACATCATGAAAACTCATGTCGGCAGCTTCCAGTATCTTGCCCATGTGCTCAAGAGTACGCCGAGTCTCCTCTTCGAGGGTTCCGTGAACCACTTTGCCTGTAACAAGATCGAGTGGCCCCTGACCACTGATATACAGCCAGCCATCAATAAGCACAGCATCGGAGTAAGAGCCTGTGCTGACTCGCTTATCTGGATGAGAGATTCTGATTCTTGACATTTCCAACCTCGTGAACTGGATAGTTGTTGCGCGCCGCCATTCCGCCTGTAATCATTACCTGATTTTTGTGCCGTGACCATTCTTCACAATCACACCGGACTCGATGCGGTCCAAAGCTTCTATCCGGTTCTGCTTGTTCCCGGGTAACACTAATGCTTGCCACTGCGACTACCGCACTTCTTCTTCCGTCTCATAGCAGGAATTCAAAACATCACACTCTCACACAAGGTGCTGGGAGGCCGTGCCTGTTTAGGCGACGAGCCTTAATGGCTTCGATCTTCTCCTGCTAAGAGGATTTGTACTACACTATCGACGCCCGATTGCCGTGATGGAATCGGAGCAGCGTGTTATCCGTCCAGCAGAATGAACAAATCAGGCCCGTCGGAACTTTACGCGTTGACTCGCCCAATGAGCGACCATAGCATCGTCTACTAGATGGAAATCACCGCTTCTCAACAATCAGACAGCAACGCCGTATCAAGCGCATCCACCAGCCGGTTCGCGCGCAGGCCAATGCTCGCCTTTGGTGTGCTGATTGCGGTAAACGCCATGTGGGCGTTTCAGTTCTCCGGTGCGCGGATCGCAACCCGCGAACTTGGAGCGGTACTCGTGACACTGCTCCCAATGGCGATCGCGACCCTGCTGGTGATGCCGTTCACCAAGCTGAATTGGGACCTTTTCCGGGTCGAGAACCGGGTAATTCTGTTCGATGTGCTTCTCCTCGGCACGCTGGGAATTGTACCTGCACAGTTAGGCTTGGTCTTAGGAGTTGAGCGCACACTTGCATCGAATGCCAGCGTGCTAGCGTTGACTGTTCCAGTGCTGACTGCGCTGAGCGCTTCGGTTTTTCTGCATGAACGATTCACGAAATTGCGCCTGTTGTCGTTCGTCATTGCAATTGTTGGTGTGTGCTTGATCTCCGCTGCAACGATATCCACAATGCAAGATTGTTCCGTCTCGAATACATGGGGGGAAATCTACTGGTACTCGCAAGCTGTGCCGGAAGCGCGTTCAACAACTCGTTCAGCCGTCGAGCGCTCTCACGATTCTCTCCGGCGCAGGTGCTTGTTTGGACCTTTATTGTGGCCGACCTGGAATTGCTGGCGCTCTTTCTCGTGACGGATAGGGGCGGTTTGCGTCAACTTGCGCACCTGGGGCCCTCGGTGTGGTGGAGCCTGGTGCTAGTCTCGATTTTCAGTCTCGGGCTATCAATGCTGCTTTATTTTTCAGTGATCCAAGCGGTGGAAGTCATGCGGGCCGCTTTGTCCGTTTACTTACTACCAGTATTCGGCGTTGTATTTTCGTCGTTTCTCCTGAAGGAAAAATTAACCGCCAATTTGCTCGCGGGCGGGCTGTTGATCTTCGTGAGCTGCTTTCTGGTGACGGTGTACGAAGAAAAACAGCGCCACCGCAGAACGGAGATTCATGGCTGTATTTAAGATTGATGGCGTTCTTCCCATCGTTCCTACTCCATTTACCCGCGACGGCACTATCGAGTGGAAGGCGCTCGACAACTTGTTGGAGTTTGCCATCAACGCAAATGTCTGTGGGGTCTGTCTTCCGGCATACGCAAGCGAATTCTACAAACTTCGAGAAACCGAACGCCGGGAATTGGCGTGTCGGGCCATTAGCATCGTGAACGGCCGTCTTCCCGTTGTGGCACAGGTAAATCATGTATCCACTGCGTTTGTAGAGGAAACAGCGCGTGACCTGGAAGACGCTGGGGCCGCCGCAATTTCTATAGCCGTTCCACGCCTCTTCGGCTTGCCGGAACGCGATCTGCTGCGATATTTTGATCGAATCTTAGAGTCAATTACAATTCCGCTTATCATCCAGGACTTCAACCCTGGAGGCGTTACCCTGAGCCTGGATTTTGTGAAGACTCTTCATGCTCATCATGAGCATTTTCGATACTTGAAGCTCGAAGAACCGATGATGTCTGGGAGGGTGAGGTCAATCGTCGAAGAGACAGGTGGGGCTGTCGGCGTTGTCGACGGATGGGGCGGCACCTTCATGATGGAGCTCATCGATGCAGGCATTTGCGGAGTGATGCCGGGACTGGCAGTCTCGGACCTGCTTCAGATCGTTTGGGAGAGGGCGCGTTCCGGCAATAAAGACTCAGCCTATGAGTTGTTCCAATGTGTCCTGCCGCAAATTGTCTACGGTTTGCAGAGCCTTGAATTTTTCCATCATGTGGAGAAAGCATTACTTGTGGCACGCGGCGTCCTCGCGGATTCCACGGTTCGCGATGCCACGCTCACCGTCGATCCGAAGGACCAAGCGCATATCAATTTTCTCAATCAGAAGATTCTGGACCTGCTGCGCAGGCAGGAGATTGGCATCCACACTTCGAGCTCAACCTTTGGGCGCCGGCATGAAGCAGGATACAAGCATCCTCCTGACAGGCGGTACCATCGTCGATGGCACCGGCGCTTCTCCGATTTCAGGTGCGGTTGCCATCCAAGGCGATCGGATCGTGCACGTAGGCACAGACGCCGGTAATTTTGTACCAGGAGTGGGTGCGGAAACCAACATCATTGATTGTTCTGGCTGCATAATTGCGCCCGGGTTTATCGATGCACATAGCCACTCGGACCTTCAGGTGCTGGAAAATCATACGGAAAAACTGCTCCAGGGGGTGACGACAGAAGTTGTTGGCAACTGTGGTTTTTCCACGTATCCATTGCCGGAAGACCCTCGGGTGTTGCGGGATTTTGCCAACGGCATCTTATACGGGAATAACAGTTGGGGATGGAATTCTGCCTCCGATTATCTGGCTGACGCGAGGAAATCAAAGGTTGCCACGGTCGCGTCACTCGTTGGACACGGTTCGTTGAGAATCAAGGTTGCGGGGAATACCAGCAGGGCCCTCACAAACCGGGAGCTTGACACAATGTCCGGTCTGCTGGATGAAGCGCTACAGGAAGGTGCGGCGGGCTTTTCCTCGGGGCTCATGTACGCTCCAGGGTCAGGGGCGTCCCCACTGGAGTTAATAACCCTTTGCCGGGTGGTCGCCCGAAGATGTGGTGTGTACGCAACCCACATGCGGAACTATTCCGACATGTTGCTCGAGGCGGTCGATGAGCAGATCTCAATTGCCGAGGCCTCCGAATGCCGACTACAAATCTCTCATCTTCAGGCTGCTGGACCGGAGAATTGGCCCTTGCAGCAACGGGCCCTAGGGGTGATAGAGAAAGCGTCTGAGCGAGGCATCGATGTGGCGTTTGACGCTTATCCATGGCTGGCCGGATGTACGGTCCTCACCCAAGTATTGCCGCAAACTGCGCTGGATGGGGGAATTTCACAGCTTCTTTTGCGGCTCGATGATCCTTTGCAGCGTGAAGCCATCAGGCCTCAGATTAAAGCCGAAGCGCGCTGGAATGAAGTGGTGATAACCTCGGCTGCAATCAATCCCGCCTCACTGGTTGGCAGATCGATCCAGAACATCGCAGACGAGCGGGGAAGCGATCCCCACAGCGTGGTATTGGACATTCTGCTGGAACAGCGGGGAGATGTGAACATTGTGGAACACGCCCAGTCGATGGAGAATCTTCAAGCCCTTCTCACCCACCCTCTGTCTATGATCATTACCGACGGGGTATATACCAGCGGGCGTTCGCACCCCCGTCTCTACGGGACCTTCCCTCTATTACTTGGCGAAATGGTCCGTGAGCGCAAATGGTTAAGCCTCGAAGAGGCCGTCCATAAAGTCACGGGCAAGCCGGCGGCAACGTTCCATCTAAGCGATCGAGGACGGATTGCAAAAGGTTACGTGGCAGATGTCACGGTGTTCAATCCAAAGACTGTCAATACAGGGGCCAGTTATGACATGCCTGCCGTTGCTCCGGTGGGGATCAAGTCAGTAATGAGGAATGGCCGCGTAGTCGTCGATTCGCGCACAGTTGAATAAGGTTGCGAGAGAACGATTTTATGAATATCCATGACTTAGACACACCGGCGATTCTAGTCGATATCGACACACTGGGCCGAAACCTCAGCGGGATGGCGAGCTATTGCCGCACGCATAATCTCACGCTCCGTCCGCACACCAAGACCCACAAAATACCGCAGATCGCTCGACTCCAGTTGCAATATGGCGCGCCCGGAATTACAGTCGCCAAACTCGGTGAGGCGGAGGTCATGGCGGACGCGGGCATAAATGAAATCCTCATAGTTTATCCGCTCTGGGGTGAAAGAAAGTGGATGCAACTGGCGGAACTCGCGAAACGGGTCCAGATCTCAGTTGCGATGGACTCCTTGCCGGTGGCCGCGGGAATTTCACGAGCGGCAAAATCCGTTGGGGTTGAAGTTGGAATCCGATTGGAGTTTGACACGGGGTTGCAGCGCTGCGGCCTTAGCGCTAATGAAGAATCAATCGCGATTGCGCAAGAAATCATTTCACTGCCCAACCTTAGGTGGGAAGGGCTCTCTCTCTATCCAGGCCACATCATGGGTAACCGGAACATTCGTGAGCATGACATCCCTGTCGAGAATGTCAAACTCGATCAACTTTATGCGTTGTTTGATTCGGCCGGTATTCCATACCCAGTGGTCAGCGGCGGCAACACACCCGCCGCTTTCCAGAGTCATCGATTTCATGGTGTCACTGAGGTTCGACCGGGGACGTACATCTTCAACGATCGAAATACCGTGGATGCGGAGTCCGCAGCCTATTCCGATTGCGCGGTGACCGTGATCGCCACGGTGGTGAGCACCAGCGTTCCGGGCAAGGCCGTCATCGACGCCGGCAGCAAAACGCTGTCGGCTGACACCTTGCTTTCTGGGGAACGGAAGCACTTTGGATACATCCAAGACCGCCCAGAACTGATATTGCATGATTTGTCTGAAGAACACGGTCACTTGTTCATTCCCGGGGATTTCCATATTCAGGTGGGGGATCAGCTGAGAATCATTCCCAACCATGTCTGCCCTTGCATCAATCTGCACGACAGCGTCTTCGTTGTTTCCGGAGAGAAAGTTGTGGATCAATGGAATGTTGCTGCACGCGGAAAGGTCACCTGATCCGTTGTTTTTCTTGGCATAACCGCAACTGGTATCCAATACGCTGAACGCAAACGGCAGACGACCGTGGATTACGCTTGATCTAGGCAAAGGGTGCGACGAAACTGGTTTGGGTTTGCACGCTGCAACTGCGCCAGAGGTTTGGCCGGACATGTTACTAACTGCCTCAAGTAAACGCCCTTCATTATAAGGACGAAAGGAATTCGATGCTCCGGATACAAATAGTCGTCTTGGTGTTATGCATGTCTGTCGGCAATGGTGCTTATGCCGATCACAATTCTCTCCTTCCGCGCCCACAACAAATCAACTACGGTGCTGATTCCGTCTCGTTAGCGGGCATGACAATTACTTTTTCGTCCGCGCCGAGCACTGAAGACCGCTTCGCGGCCGAGGAATTGTCAAAGTATCTGGAAGAACGTACGGGAATACGGCTGCCAATCAGCGATTCCGGCAATAGTGGGACCCCGGAGCCGACCATCATTCTCGACCGGACTGGAGCCACAGATCAACCGCTTGCGCTCCCCGGCGATTTGCCCGGACCCAACTCAAATGAAGCATACGATTTTTCAGTGACTCAGCATGGAGTCAGGATCCATGCACGCTCGTCAGCGGGAATATTCTATGGGATCCAAACGCTAAGGCAACTCGTCGAAGGAAACAGTTCCGCCGCGGCTCTGCCGAAGGTCGAAATCCACGATTGGCCCTCACTTGCAATCCGTGGAACCATGATCGATATCAGCCACGGTCCATTGCCTACCGAAAAGGAAATTGAACGCCAGATTGACTTTCTAGCGCGCTGGAAGACCAATCAATACTATATTTACACCGAAAACAGCATAGAATTGAAAGGCTACCCGCTTCTAGACCCCGGTGGCCAGCTTACGCAGGATGAGGTGCGGCGGATTGTCGCATACGGGCGCCAGCGCCACGTCGATGTCATCCCCAATCTGGATTTGTATGGCCATCAGCACGATCTTTTTCGAACAGAGCAATATTCCGAGCTCTCTGACGAGGCACATGGGACCGAATTCGACCCCCGCAATCCAAAGGTAAAGCCTCTCTTGACCGACTGGGTGAACCAGTTAGCAGAGCTGTTTCCCAGCCCCTTTGTCAGCATCGGGTTTGACGAAACATTTCAAATCGAACAGGCCACAAAGGCATCGGGCGCCGCGGCGGCTCCAGCAGCTCTTTTTGTGAAGCAACTTACTGATGTCACACTGCTGTTTCAGAATCACGGCAAGCATGTGATGGCGTATGACGATATCATCGTGAAATTTCCGCAAATCATTCCCCAGCTTCCCACGGGTCTGATTGCTACTGCCTGGTATTACACGTCAGAAGATCCAACCTATAAGCGCTGGCTTGGCCCACTGATCGCCAACCATATTCCCCACATCGTGCAACCCGGGGTGATGAGTTATGACAATATTGCTCCCGATTACAACACGACATTTGAAAACATCGATACGTTCCTGGCTGCGGGCAGGCTTTCCGGCGCACTAGGCTTAATCAACTCTGTGTGGGCTGACGACGCACAACTGCTCTTTCGCATGTCATTGCCTGGAATGGCCTATGGCGCAGCAGCGCCGTGGCAATCGACGCCCATTGATCGAGCGCATTTCTTTTCAGAGTATGCGAGCGTGATGTACCCCGCCGCCATTGCCCCAGATATTGCCTCGACACTAAGCAACATGTCCGACGCCGAAACCGATCTGCAAAAGGTGCTTGGAAACGAACAGACCATGTTCGCGCTCTGGGAAGATCCGTTCTTTCCGTCGTATTACGCAAAGGCGGCTGCGCACCGAACGGACTTACGTGAAACCCGGCTCCACGCAGAGCAGGCCGAGACATCACTTTTTCATGCCGAAACCCTTGGAGCAGATCCTGCAACCGTTGACAGTCTGATGTTTGGGAGTCGGCTTCTCGATTATGCCGGGCAGAAGTTTCAAACGCCTATAGAGATCTCGGAGCTATGGAGTAAGCTTGGTCCTCGACGTCCCGATCCAAACCGTTGGTGGAATAACTGGGGCTCTCAAATTACGTACCAGGACCACTCGCGCCTTGTCGATCTGATGGACAGTATCACCGAGCTCCGGCACGTCTACGAGGCAGACTGGCTGCAAGAATTCACGCCATACCGCCTGGGATCGGCTTTAGGGCGATGGGATGCCGAATTTCAATACTGGCGAGGCGCTCAGGAAAAGTTGCAGGAATTCGACGATAGTTCCCATGAAGGGGACGTTCTGCCGCCCCTCGACAAGGTCATAGAAGGCACGGGAGCTTCCCGGGGCGTGACCAAGTAACGCTCGTTGCGGCTGGATAAGGTTCAATGTTTGTTTGACTAGCCAAGGAGAAGGAGTCAGGTGAAATTGAAAGGGTTGCCACGCCAGAACGACCTGCAAGGCCAGATTTCGCGCCGGGCGTTTACAAAGTCGGCGGTAGCATTCGCCGTTGCAAATGCAGCCATGAGACCTGCGATGGCTCAGACGAACAGGCGCAGAATGCTGGCATATGTAGGGACTGACACCAGCCCGGTCGACGGCACGGCGAACGGGAAGGGGATTTACCTGTTCGAAATGGACCCGGTCACGGGAGAGTTGTCGCAGATTAAACTGGCTGCCCAGAGCTTCAATCCGACCTGGCTCGCTCTCCACCCTTCTGGAAGATACCTTTACGCCGGCAATGAGGTTTCCGATATCGACGGTAAAAATGGCACGGTGAGCGCCTTTGCGATTGACCGGGCCAACGGGGATCTTGGATTTCTGAACGCCGTGAGTTCGCAGGGCGCGGGTCCAGCCCATCTGAGCATCGACGCTACTGGCAAATATGCGTTTGTGGCCAATTATTTCGGCGGCAACATCGCGGTACTTCCAATTCTGCCCAATGGTTCCCTGGGCTCAGCCGTCGATGTGCATCAGGACGCCGGACATCTGGGAAGCGTCGATGCAACCGACGCACCCCACGGCAGCTTCGCAATTAGCGGACACGATGCACCCCACGCACACATGATCCATCCTGATCCAACGAACAAGTTCGTACTACAAACCGATCTAGGCCAGGACCGAATCTACGTTTACAAATTCGACGTAGGTACCGGCAAGCTGATGCCGGCTGATTCGCCCTTCATCTCACTACCGACCGGAGATGGCCCCCGGCACTTTGCATTTCATCCGAATGGGAAGTGGATGTATTCCATTCAGGAAGAGGCGTCTACAGTTGTATTTTTTCTCTACGATTCCCGAACCGGCGCACTCAGACCACAGCAGACGGTGCCCACACTGCCAAATGGGTTTACGGGAACCAATTTCTGTTCGGAAATCAAGCTGTCGCTGGACGGGCGCTTCCTCTATGCAGGCAACCGGTTGCACAATTCCATCACTGCGTTTGCGGTAGGAGGGGACGGCAGGCTGGATCACATTGATAACGCTATGACTCTGGGCGACTATCCGAGCCAGTTCAATATTGATCCGGACGGAAACTTCCTATATGCGTGCAATCAGCGCAGCGACCAAATTACCTCGTTTCGAATCGACAAGGCAACGGGCAAGCTGGCCTTCACTGGTCAATACACGCCTGTCGGCACTCCGTTATGCATTGTTTTCCTGTCGTAAGTATGCCGGCAGCTCTCCTTTCATTTGCAATGTCCAGCCCGATTGATATGCAGAGTCGGAAGCTAACGAATCGGCTCCAGACGCCGTTCAGCATATTGGACGGATTGATAAGTGAGTAGATTGTTTTTATCGACGCAGCCATCAATCCGGACTACGTTAGCTAATTGACATGCCGGTTTGGCGTTCGGAGGAATCATGGAGTTTTATTACCTGTTGCGGTCTTATTGCTTCGGTCTATTTGAAGAAGAGATGCGGAGTCCTCAACCGATGAAATCGAATGTCCAATCGGCTGGACTTAGACGCGCAATTCCTCAGATTCTGCTAGTGTTCGCGGGCGCAGTGTTGATCTCGTCGGCATTTCCATGTTGGGGCCAGGCGACTTCGGGGAGCATTTCGGGAACCGTGACGGACGCCACGGGAGCTCTGGTTCCACAGGCTACCATCACGGCAACCAACACGAGTACCGGTGTCGCCAACCACACAACGGCGGATTCCTCAGGGAATTACAACTTTCTGTCGTTGCCAGCGGGCTCCTACACCGTGTCAGCCACCCAAACCGGCTTTAACACTACGACACTCACGGGTATTTCTCTGAGGGTCTATCAACAGATTACGATGAACATCTCGCTGCATATAGGTGGAGCGACCCAGACGGTCACGGTGCAATCGGCCCCTCCGCTTGTTGATACGACAAATGCCAGCCTCGGTACCACGGTGAGTCAGGTCCAAATCCTTGAGATGCCGCTTAGCTTGCGGGAGGTGAGCTCTCTTGCACTGCTTGTTCCAGGTACCGTTAACACGACGGGGAGATCTCTGGCCACAGGAGCAGCCAATGGTTCGGGCTTTAACGACCTCGGCTTCAGCGGCTCGGGTGGAGGGTCGGGTGGGAACCTTCTCCTGATCGATGGGATGATCTCAAGATCGCTGAACAATAGTAGTTTTGCTTTAGCACCGCCTCCTGAAATGGTCCATGAATTCAAGATTCAAAGCAATATTTACGACGCTTCTTTCGGCTTGGCCTCGGGAACGGTGATGAATTTAATTACAGAGTCCGGAACAAGTGCGATACACGGCTCTGCATGGGAGTACGCAAGAAATAGCGTAATGGATGGGACAGGCTATTTTGCGGTGACCAAACCAGCTCTGTCTCGAAATCAATTTGGCGGCGCAATAGGCGGACCCATCAAAAGGGACAAGATCTTTTATTTCGGTGCCTATGAAGGTCTGCGACTTTCGCAGGGAGAAGTCTCGCCCAGCGTTGTCCCAACAGACGCTGAAAAGACCGGGGACTTTAGCTCCTTCCTAACCGGCACTACCGCGAACCTATGTGCATCCAGCGGAGCGGCTGCACCGCCCAACATGAATTTCGACACCGGCCAATTGTTCAATCCGGCTTCCGAATACAACTACACATGTCCGGTGGATCCGGCAAACCCAGGCGCCGGACAGGCGACCGTCCTTGTGGGCACGCCGATACAGGGGAATATCGTAACCACACTCGATCCCGTCGCACAGAAAGTGCTAAATCTATTTCCAGAACCGAATACTCCTGGTTACGTCAACTATACAAATGAAACGCCAGGGCAACAGCAAAACGACCAATTTGACGGCCGTGTGGACGCTACCTTATCGACAAAAGATACCGTATTCGTTCGTTATCTGGTGGGTAACTCAGACATTCTGTTCCCGGGTGCGCTGCCAGTATTCAGTGGCTATCAGCATTTCCGAGGGCAGAATCTTGTTGGAGGCTGGACGCGTGTGCTGAACCCGACGACCATCAACGACGTGCGGATAGGCTATCAGCAGGACTATTTGTCCTATTCGTGCAATGGGTGTCCCCGAGCCGCGGGCACACTGGCCGGTTTTGAAATCGTCGGGCTGACGAACGTGCTGCCTCAATTCAATCTCTACCCGAATGTTGTTTTTTCTGACTTTCCCACCTGGGGCGATGGCTTCCCAGGTTACTTTCCGGTTGCAGCTCCAGATTCAATCGAACAGTATGAAGACACTTTTACGAAAGTCATTGGCCGGCATACCATCGCCCTTGGCATCAATTGGGACTTCTGGCAAACCAAGGGTGTGAGCGACCCGTTACAAGCGAATGGAGAATTCTTCTTCAATGGCCAGTACTCATCTCTTGCCGGAGAAATACCTGGGGTTAGCAATGTATCTGATCTAGCGGACATGGAACTGGGCTATCCTTCCGGGGGAACATATACCAAGAATGCAATTATTACCAATATGGTGGGCGGACGTTTGATCAGCTTGTTTGTCCAGGATAATTTCAAAATCGACTCCCGGTTTTCCGTCCAGTCTGGGTTGCGCTGGGAATACCGCCGTCAGCCTATGGATACAAACAATCAGCTAGCGGCATTTTTCCCCTTATCGAACGCTTACTCGCCGGGGGACGCGCTTCTCCTCACCGCGTTGCCGGATGCAGCCAACGATGCACTGTGTTCAAATCAATACTTCATCTCGGCCACCGGGCAGTGTCTTGTGATGACATCCAGCATGAGAAGAGCCAAGGGATTGACCGGCAATAAGGTCCGCGAAGTAAGCTTCGGACCGGGTTCCGGATATTTCGCTCCACGTATGGGCGTATCCTGGCAGCCCACGAATTCAGACAAGCTAGTAATTCACGCAGGTGCGGGAATATTTATGGATTTACCCGACACGAACCGTATGGGTTCGTTTGCCAACAATAACCCTGTTTCCACTCAGACTCCTGTGTATAACACGGCCTTCGGTGCGCCACCTCCGCTTACGAATGGGGTACCAACCAAAACACAAGATATATTCAGCAATGCGCCTTCCGTATCTCTATCTGGTATTACCGCGCAACTCATGCCGAGCCCGTACTATAAGACGCCTGAGAGCTATGAATGGAGCCTGAGCGTGCAATCTCAACTGGCAAAAGACTGGGGAGCAGAGGTCGCATACGTAGGCAACCGCGGTTTGCACCTTGACTATGAACATGAATTTGGCAACCAACCTAAGCCTGGGGTTGGGGACTTACAATCTCGTCGGCCGTTCCCCGACTTCAATGCGCTCAATTACGACGATGAGACAGCCTATTCGAACTATGAATCCGTCTATGGAAAGCTTGAGAAAAGAGCCTCTCATGGACTTGCGGCGCTAGTGTCCTACACGTTTTCGAAAGGCCTGGACGATCAGGGCGGCAATATAGGTAATCAGTCTCGCACTCAGAATGATAATAATCCCAAAGCAGATTACAGTTTGACTGACGAGAATATCACGCATACCTTTGTCGCGAGTCCCATTTACCAACTGCCGTTCGGAAAGGGGCAGAGATTTCTGAGAGACGGGCGCTACGTAAATCTATTGGCTGGTGGGTGGGAAGTCAGCGCAATCGTCACCGCACACTCCGGCTTTCCATTCACAGTGAATTCGACCCAGGATTACTCCAACACGAACTCTTTCTCGCCACGACCCGATCGCACATGTAAAGGGGCTGGACCGAAGACAATTCCCGAGTGGTTCAAAACTAGCTGCTTTACCACAGACGCCCTGGCGCAAGCTTTGGCAAATGGGACACCGCGGTTTGGGAACTCCGGGCGCAATATCTTGATTCAACCAGGTGTGCAGAATTGGGATATTGCTTTTATCAAGCAGGCACCGATCAACGAGCGGATTAAGGTTGAATTCAGAGGGGAGTTGTTTAACGCGTTCAATCATACGAACCTTGGTACTCCAGGGGCAACAATCGGCACCGGCGATTTTGGTGTGATCTCGTACAGCTCAGGGCCCAGGGACATTCAGCTAGCTGTAAAAGCGAAGTTCTGACGCGGCACTGTGTCATCACCGGCGGTGCGCAGGGGATCCGGACGCGAGATGCTGAAAAGGCCGTTTGCCCAGGGCATCGCTCTCACTTTGGGGTGCTGATGAAATGCCGGCGAGTACCCGAGCCGATGAAATCAGCGAAAGGGGCAGGGTCCACTTTCGCGCTGACAATTTGACGGATGCAGCGCTGTTCAACACACGGACCGGCATTTATTGGCCGAAAATCAGGCAGTTCATATCTGATCGTCGGAATCCGCCTCATGCCCAATATGCGAGGAGATTTCCTGTGCTGTGGCTTTCACGGCAGAGGCCAGTCTGGCAGCGTCCTTCTCTTTGGGAATTTGGAGCGATGTGCCGGCCACACTGACTGCGGCAATTATCTTACTCTTGGCGTCGTAAATCGGGGCCCCGATACACCGAAACCCGATCTCGCCCTCTTCGTCGTCAAAAGCGTATCCAAGTTCTCGTATCTTCTTCAATTCGCGGGCGAGCTTATCTGGGGAAGTAATCGTGTTTCTGTTGTGTCTGGCATAAGCACGCCCAATAAGCCGTTGACTCATATCCAAATCTCGATCAAATGCCAGTAGGGCCTTTCCCAAGCTGGAACTGTTTGCGTCCAGCCGGCGCCCCACCCAAGTCGCGAGGCGCAGCATGCCAAGGGCCTCGACCTTTTCAATGATAACCGCCTCGGCACCCTCGAGAATTCCCATATGCACTGTGAGACCGGTCTTAAGCATCAAATCTCGCAAGAAAGGTCTGGCCACTTCACGCATTTCGAGATTCTCAAGGGCGGTGTTACTCAAGCTGATGAGCTTAAGACCAAAGTGATATTTCTTGCTTATCCGGTTGTTCTTCAGATAGCCAGTCAACTCCAGCGTCCGGACCAGCACGTGAACTGAACTCTTTGGCAGCGTGAGTTTCCTGCTGATATCCGATAGCGAGAGACCCCTCTTGGATTGTGCGAGCAACTCCAGAATTGCAAGCGCTCGGCTAACGGAGGGAACTGTGTACGCCTTTGGCATAAATTATTGAACCCGCATCTCGTCCCATTTTGCCGGATGAGGATGAGAAAGACTACCACCTGGCAATTGATCTGAGAAGAACCCCTGATTCGACAGAATGTCGTGCTCCAATAGTGAAACGATTTTGCGGGGCTGAGTTCCTGTTCACGGCAGGTGAACAGCTTTTCTTCGAGATCCGGCATTTCGTGAATGATCCCAAGCGCTGCAGGCCTTGTAAAGCGAAGCGAAGTGGAGGTACGCGCCTGCGACCTGAAACGCGGGTTGAATTGAGTTCGCTACTCTGATTTGGCCCCTTTTGATGGCTTGATTTGGCCCCACCTGTAGCCGACTCTGTTCATCTTGTTCCGGGTGTTGTTTGACCCGGAGGGACGAGCGGATTGTCGAACAGGAGGACGAAGGTGGAGCTATACGAAGAGATCCGGCAGGAGTTTGAGCATGGCGCCGGTACGGTCCGCGGTGTGTCGCGGAAGTTGGGAGTTCACCGCCGGGAAGTGCGCCTGGCGTTGGAGTCCGCGGTTCCGGCCGAACGTAAGGTGCCGGAGCGCGAGCGACCGAAGCTCTCCGGAGCCATCCCGTTCATTGAGGAGATTCTGGAAGCTGACCGAAGGGCTCCGCGCAAGCAGCGCCACACTTCCCATCGGATCTGGTTGCGTCTGCGCCGGGAGTTGCCGTTGGTCGATGTCGCGGAGTCGACGGTGCGCGGCTATGTCCGGGAGCGCAAGATAGCCATGGGCCTTGCCGGGCATGAGGTTTTCGTACCGCAGTCCTATCAGTTCGGCGGTGAGGCGCAGGTGGATTGGTACGAAGGCTGGGTGGATTTTGACGGTGAGCGTCGCAAGATGTTCATCTTCTGCATGCGCTCGATGGCCTCGGGAGCGGCCTTTCACCGGGCCTATCCGCACGCCACGCAGCAGGCGTTTCTTGAAGCCCATGAGTTAGCCTTCGCGTGGTTTGGCGGGGTCTTTCGCGTGCTGCGCTTCGATAACCTGGCCAGTGCAGTGAAGAAGATCCTGCGTGGACATCAACGGGAAGAGACCTCCCGGTTCATCGGATTTCGTTCGCACTGGGGCTTCACGTCGGAGTTCTGCACACCGGGCGAAGGCCACGAAAAGGGCGGCGTGGAGGGTGAAGGAGGTCAGTATCGGCGCAACTATTTGACGCCTGTTCCGAAGGTGCGCGACCTGGAACAGTTGAACCAGTTGATCGTTGCCGGATCTGTGGAAGAGCAGAGCCGCGTCATTGCGGGCCGCAGTCTGTCGATCGGCGCTGCGATGATCGTCGAGCGGGAACATCTTCTGCCGCTGGTCGATGAAGGATTCGACCTGGCCTCGTTGCACTTTCCCCAGATCAACGCCAGCGGCTGCGTAAAGGTGCTGACGAACTTCTACTCGGCCCCTTTGCCTGTGGGCTGCTCGGTCGAGGCGAAGGTCTACTCGTCCTACGTGGAGATCTGGTATCAGGGCCGTTGCATGGCCCGGCACGAGCGTTGCTATGGGCGGCATCAGAAGGTGCTCGAACTGGACCACTACCTGGACGCGCTGCTGAAGAAGCCGGGAGCGCTGTCCGGATCGACAGCCCTGGAGCAGTGTCGCGCACAAGGACGCTGGCCCGCCAGCTACGACCGCTTCTGGAAGGCGGTTGGCGAACGGGAAGGTCGGCAGGCCGGAACGCGGGCCATGATCGACGCTCTCCTGCTTTGTCGCGAACATGGCACGGAGCGGGTGCGGCAGGCGCTGGAAGCAGCATTAGAGATGGGCTGCGCGAACCTCGGCGCGATCCGCTACTTCCTGCGCGTCGATCTCCGCGATCAGGCACCTTCGGCATCTCCTGCCGCGGTAGGGGCGCTGAACCGCTACGACCGCCCGCAGCCTAGCTTAGAGGCATACGAACAACTGCGGCCCAGCTGGCTGGCGACGGAGGTGATCCAGTGAGCACAGTGCCGATGCAAGAGGCCACCATCCTGCAGTATGCCAAGCAACTGTATCTTCCGACACTGGGCGAGCAGTGCGCCCGGTTGGCCGAAGAAGCGATCAAGAAGAAGCAGTCGCACCTGAGTTATCTCGAAGTGTTATTGGAAGCCGAGATCGAGGAACGGAATCGCAAGGCAGTGGCGCGGCGCATCAAGGAAGCCCACTTCCCGTCGGTCAAGACGTTGGAAGAGTTCGATTTCAAAAGCGCCCCGCACATCTCCGCAGCGCTGCTGAGGAACCTAAGCGAAGGCGGCTACCTGGCTCGCAGGGAACCAGTCTGCCTACTCGGCGAGACAGGCACCGGCAAGACGCATCTGGCCACCGGGCTGGCAGTAGCCGCATGCCGGCAACGCAAGCGGGTTCGCTTCACCACGGCTGCAGAGATGGTGACGGAGCTGATCGAAGCCCAGAGTCAGATGCAGTTGAGTCGCGTGCGCAATCGCTGGATGCGCTACGACTTAATCGTGATCGATGAACTAGGTTACGTGGTCATGCCGGATGCCGCGGCGGAGCTGCTCTTCCAGGTGATCGCCGGCCGCGCCGAGCAGGCGGCGGTGATCGTGACTACGAATCTCCCCTTCTCAGAGTGGACGACCAAGATCCCCAACGCTCGCCTCTGCAAGGCGATGCTGGACCGCCTCACCGACCAGGCACACATCATCGAAACGGGGGACGAATCGTACCGCTTCCGCAGAACACTGGCTAAGAAAGGCGCCAAGCAGTGAACAACACGCTTCAGCCTTCTCAACCGCGAGGCCGTGGAAATGACGGCCTATGGGAACAGTGCAAAAACGATGAAGCTGTTTTCCCACTGTTCCCACAGACCTTGGAAATCGTTGCGACGATTGCCACATTTCCACCGCCACTACGACTACGGGGTTGAATGGATTCTTCCCTAAACAACAGATAAGAGGTGGGGCCAAATCAGACCATCAAAAGGGGCCAGATCAAGTTGACAGAACCATGAATGCAGTCAGTGCGGAACGGAGACGACTGTTCAGTTCAAGCCCACTCAAGGAAGGCCTGTGCTCTGCCGGTCATGTTTTCAGCAGGGCAAATTCCAAAATTATCCTGAAGGTAGTATGGATTTTGTTGACAAAGAGCTAACATGCATCGATTGCAGGGCTGCATTTAAGTTTTCGGCTGCTGAGCAGCTTTTCTTCCGCAACGAACAGTTCAAGAACGACCCGAAACGCTGTAGGCAATGCCGAGCGAGGCGCAACAGTAGACGCCGAAAGCAGCTTCGCCCTGAACGAAGACGTCTGGCCCGTATTCCCGTCTGATGAATCCATAACCTTTGCCGTTGTTAAACCACTTAACGGTGGTCAACAGACTAAAGCTTTTTGACCAGCCAGGTTGGCCACTGCTGACGGCTGAGAATGAGCGAGTTAAAGAGATTCAATTTGGGACCCTATTGGACCAGCCGACGATGGCGACCATTGCCTCCATTTCTTCGTGCGATGGGTTGACCATGGGCATTGCAACTCCCCGCCAAGTCACCGTTGCACTTCCGATCGGTGAATATACGCTTCACCTTGTCAGGCGACCTCTACTCCTCAGTGTGTCGCCTACTACCGTGCAAAAGCTGCTCAAGATCCAGCGTAATCTCACCGAGCAGAGCGTCGTGTTGGCGTGTGACGTTGCTGCGGTCTGGCGTCGAGCGCTTCTTTCTCTCGGGCTTTCCTATTGCCGTCCTTCAAGGGAAACGCTGAGGTCTTCCGAGACCTTCGAAGTAGATAGTTGCTGCGGCCGCTATCTTCTCGGTCCGCTGAAGATCACGCCTCCTTCGGATGACTCGAAACAGATGAATCAGCCGGAATACTGCGTACGCAATAGCGATCAGCAACAAGCCGGCAACGAGAATAGGCAAATAGTTAGAGAGAATCGGAGCCTCCACTTTGCCAGGTGGTCGAGGGGCCGCCATTGGCGTGAAGCCGACGTACCCCGTCGTGAAAGCGAGCGATAAGCATAAGACAATCATCGCAGCCAAAGCATATCCGCCCTTCTTTCGGCGTGAGGGGGTTGCATCAGGTTGCTCATCACTTACAGAGAAACAATCCGGTGGTTCATCCGCTTGCCATGACAGAACTCTGTTTAGCTTGTACGGGGGCGATTCTTTGTGGCTCTTCTTCGTCTCGACGTGAGGAAGCGGGCAATTATGCACCACTTGTCCGCGCAGGTCGATCCACTGACGATCGGCCAAGCTTGGTGGCAATGGAGTCGGGCAGAAGAGAACTGGAACAAGCCTTTTTCCCCCCTCTGCAAGGGCCGCACTGATCTCTTTGGCAATGAAAGTGGACTTGTCGCCCTCGCAACACCAGCACACAACAAACACAGAGGCTTCTTTTACGGCATCCATAATCTTGTTGTCCCAAACGTCGCCCGGCTTGATTGAGGTAACGTCAAGAAACACCGCATCATCAGCGGCTACGCCAAGAAGACCCGCGAGAGGCCTTACGAGCGATTCGTCGTGCCGACTATATGACACAAATACCCTGGTTTTCTTTCGCTTCGCCACAGTGCGCCGAATTTTACTATAGGCAAGCGTTTTTGATCTTGAGTATTTCAGGCAGGGAGATCTGCGACCTCTCAGTCCAATGAAGCATGCGCGGCCCGCGGAGCCTCTTCTACGCGTACCAATCCTGTGGAGCATTAGGAAAGTGCGATGGAGAAGGACCTTCGCTCAATGACGGTGAGCACTGCTACTATTGCCGCGTGTTTAACTTCGGTAGACCGAAAACGTCAGGCCAGTGGATTGGCCGCATCGCGATGGCCATCATCGCACTATTTATTGTCTGGTGGGTGCTCCGGGGTCTATAGGCCAAGTAAACCGTCGTGAGTTTTAACGAGTGGTGGTGAGAGCGCGGTGGACTTCATGGCCGATCGGCTTCATCACTCGGCTAAAGGTCAGGCATCCTGCCTCTGGAATGCACATGCTTAAGTTCTGTTGAGGGCCTCTCCCATAATCGACTCGGCACTCGTCCTCTTGCCGCAAAGTTACGGAACTCTCCAATATGCTCGGAGCAGAAGTTGTCGAGCCTCTCCCTGGTCTCAAATACGGGTGTCACGGCCGCGACAGTCATCCCGGGTAAGCTCTCCACTCGATTCCCGATCCAGTAGCCGGATGCGGCCTCAGTATTCGCAAAAAGGCAGTCGAAGTCGAAAAGCTTGCAAACCTGAAGAATGCTGAGGTGGTTCTGGACGATCGGCATCATCTCACTCTCTTCCACCCCGGTGAGGGCTGGGTTCCCTTGGCCACTGTCACCTCTTTTTAAGCCTCGTTTTGTTGTGAGCACCGCAACTGCCGGCCTACCCGCGGGAGATCTTGACGTCAGCGTCGCGGCAGACGGAATACATGCGGAGGATTGGCCAGATCGTAGCCGTTTCCCGGCAGTGCGGCATTCACGAAGAGCGTGTCGGGCGTACTGTAAGCGCCGTACCCCGCATGAACATGTCCAAAAACGTGAAGCATCGGCTTGATACGGCGCACCGCGGCGAGAAGCTGGCGGCATCCTGCGTGATACTCAGCGCCGGGTGCCTGATCGAGGATGCCAAAGGGTGGACAGTGGGTGACAAGAACATCTGTGTCGCCCGGGATACGCGAGTAGAGCTTTGCTCGATCCCTGTCGGAGACAACTCCAAAAGCTTCGCCAAGAAGGGGAGTTGTTGGCGACCCCCAAATCTTTAACCCCATGACTTCGATCCCTTCGTTAATCAGGAGCGAGGCGTTCGTGATCAATCGGTGCCGGGATGAGTCTTCGAGCACAAAGTCATGATTGCCGGGGATGACGACGCGGAAGGCGTGAGGCAACTCTCCTAGCCATTCATTGAAGTCGATGAGCTTCTCGGCGCTCATGCTGTTCATGGTGAAGTCACCGGCATGGATCAGTAGATCGCCATTTGGGACCTCGACCTCTCTGTGCATGTCATGGGTGTCGGAGATCAGCACGAGTGTAAGGCAGTCGGGGGTGTGCTGCGTGACAAGTTCCTTTTTTCGCGGGCTCATAGGGTTTTGCCCTCAGGCTGGGTGCGATCGTGGATGGTCTTCCAGGCGATCTCGTCGAGTTCATTACGGTTCATTGGTCGCCCCCTTTTCGATCTTCGCGGTAGCGGAAAAAGCCGCATCATATTGCGAAACCATCCTGAGGCACGGAGGTGAACCTTGCGGAATTGCTATGCGCGGGACTATGCACGATTGTGTCTCGAAGGGTATGGACTCCGCGCAGCAGATCGGAAGCCGTCACATCGTCGCTGCGCTCGAAAGCGAATTGCGAAGCCAGCACAGCAGCTTCACGCAATTGTGCAAATGAGAGCCCGCTCGAGTCAGCGATGGTCTGTTCGATCGCGGCCTCGGCCACTGTTGGATTCATGTGCAGGAAGTATCTCAACCTCATTTCGCGGCTCGGGTTTGGAAAATGAACGACTCGGTCAAATCGGCCTGGCCTGCGAAGGATTGCTGGATCGAGAGCGGCGGGCCCATTTGCAGTGGCCACTACGACAATGCCTTCACCAGACGCGACGCCATCGAGACAGTTCAGCAGGCTCTGCAGGCTAACCTGGCTACGCGAGTCACCGGTACGTGGGAATGCCCGATCCAAATCTTCGAGCACAATGATTGCGGGCCGCTCGGTCAGGGCTTCATCGAATAGCTCGTCGAGATCAGGGTCGCTCGTCTGCGGACCGAACAGGCGAATCGTGAAGGCGCTCAGTCCCCGGCTACACATCATTGCACGGATCGCGGTCGTCTTGCCGTTCCCGGGTGGTCCATGAAGAAGATACTTCGAGTTCCAAAGATCGAATCCGTCGTGATGCGCAGCCATGCTGCAGAAATATTTTGCTCCGGCTTTTTTGTAGAGACCCAGCAGATGGTCGGGATCGAACTTGTCGGCCGTCCACTTCGGAATCATGTCCTTGAATCCGACCTTCGTCGGATGGCCATACGTCTTCAGGTGATACTCGTACTGTTTTTGCCCCTGGACATACATGTTTCGGGCGTACCAGTCGCCGCATTCCACGGCAGACTGCGGGCCCCAATGCGCCCAGATGCCGAACTTGGCATCCCGATACCAGTCTGGAACCTGCCAATTGCGAAGGGACGGGCGTGTCCCCTTGAAGAAGCCTGGCGCAATATCAAGGATGGAATTGGGGGAATCTTCTATCGCTCCGGTTCCCTCAGGTAGCAAAGGAACGCTCTCTCGTCCCGAGTCCTGTGCTACGGAATTGCGAGACAAAAGAAGCGCGGATGCGGCCCCAATTGAGGAGAGTGCTTTTCGCCTGCTGATATTCATTGTCACTTTCCTTTCTCTCTCAACCTTCCAGTCGATTTGAATATACGAACGTTTGAGTGGGAACCCATCACTCAAGTGATCTGGCTATGCTATCGCTCGAGAGGGGCGTTCGAGTGCATGGTCGACACGATATCCAGCTCCCGCTTCGACTTGTCTTTCATCCCCATTCTTCGATATGCCTGAGCCAGGAGGTAGTGTGTTATGAAGTTGCTCGCATCCATTTTTTCGGCGTGCTCAAGATAAGTGGAAGCAGTTTGCGGGTCATCATCATTCAGGAACAGACGACCCATCAGAATGAATGGTCCCGTATTACTCTGATCGAGAGAGAGTGCTCGCGTGAGTGCCTGTTCCGCCTCTCTGAACCGATTCGTCCGAATATAAAGATCGCCCATGAACTGATGGAGTTCTGGATAGGATGGGTTGATCTTCAGCTCGGATATGAATTCAGTCAGAGCTCTATCAGTGTCGCCTTTGGCAAGGTAAATCTTTCCGAGCGCGAAATGGGCATGTGCAATACCAGGAGTAATCTCAAGTGCTTTTGACGCTTCGATCGCTGCCGCGTCCGCGAGTTCTTCACGGAGGAGCATCTGCGCCAACAGCAAGTGTGCAGCCCCACTTTTCGGACCAATTCCGAATTGGTCCGCAAATGCACTGCGCGCTTCATCAAAGTTGCCAGCAGAAATGTAGCAACGACCCAGAACGTAATTCACATCCATATTTGAATGTGCGGTCCATTGACGGGCCTTTTCGAGGTACGGGAGCGCATCGTTCTGCCTGTTAAGGCGATAGAGTGTCAAACCAAGCATTTGAATCGATTCGGAATCTGAAGGGTCCGCCGTCATCGCTGCCCGAAATTCCTTTTCGGCCTCCTTCAACTGCCCTAACCGGTAATACGCAATGCCCAATTCTCGTTGCGCTCCTCTGAGAGACTGTTCAGAGGATTCCTTCTGCAGGAGTTGTATCGCATCCTCAAAGTGACCTTGCTTGATCAACGCATTCGATTGCGCAACAACTCCTTGTTCGGGCTGTTGAGGCGCTGCCGACTCCTGGCAGAGACTCACTGTGCTTATGAATGTGAGGATTGCAAAGGCAGCGAATCTAGGCATCGGCAAACTCCGTTCGGGACGAGGCGCAGTCACTGACCCAGTCGAGATCTGCAATCAGGGGGCCCACCGCGATCTCACGATCACTGGGGCCAAGCAATATCGGCCTTCTTGAAGAGCCCGATCTGAGCGAGTGTGGGCTCCAGCCGCGAGCCGGTGACTCGAATGCGCAACTGGTCGGCTGTAACCGGCACGTCCCATCTCAGCAGCCGCTTATGGCCAATCGTCGTCTGCTGGTCTTTCTGGTTCCACTTGAAGCCATCCCAAATGTCGACGCTAAAGTGCTCGATTCGTTGACTCCGGTAATCCACGGCTTCCTGCAAGGAAACCACATCGAAGGTGACAGCGGTGGGTAGCTTCAAGGTAAGGGTGGCCGACGCGTAGCCTGCGGCCGCCTCCCACCAGGTATCGACATCTCCATCCAGGGCGCTCGACGGTGGGTGCGTAGGACTGGAGTTGTCTGCCATGAGTTCACCGCCAGCAGCTAGGTTCTTGCCGAAAGTTTGACCGGTGAACCGGGCCACCACCTGCAAGGCCTCAATCTGATCGTCCGGAATCAAGCCACGTGAATCCGGAGAGACATTCAACAGCCAGTTGCCATTGCGCCCCACGGATTGGAGCTCGGCCGCGGAGCGCAGGGGCTTTCCGGGGGACCAAAACCAGCCGTGGAGAAGGGGCACGTTGGTCTCCGCTGGATACCAGTGCAGATAGGAACCGGGTATCAATTTAGACCGGCTGCCTAGATCGTCGCCTGTCTGTGCATCCCATCGGAAAGTATCCGGCGACTGCGGCAAGGGAACTACGCTCCATTCTGTGGCGCGACCAATTCCATTTTCGTTGCCGACCCAACGAACGTCCGGCCCTTTGCAGGCAATAACTGCCTCCGGCCGCAAGCGACGGATCAGATCGTACCACGCTGCGTAATCGTAATACTCGGTAACGCTTGGGTCCGGATTGGCGCCGTCGAACCACACTTCCTGAATGGGCCCGTATTCGGTTAGCAATTCGTAAAGCTGGTTGAGGAAATAGCGATTATAGTCATCGAGGGTGTAGGTGTAGCTTTTGAAACCCGGCGGCGGCCTCCGCCCTCTGGAAGGATCGGTCTTGAAACTGGCCGGATCGGTGGGAATTACCGATGGGACCTTCGCACTCCCGTTTCCGTAGTAACCGTCTGGATGAGTCGGGTTCGTTCGCAACTGGTAGAGATCTGCGGGTGAAAGATACACTCCAAGCTTGAGATCGTATTTCTTGGCAGCCGTGGCAACCTCCTGAACTTCATTGCCCTTCCCGCCCCGCCATGGGCTCGCTGCAACGGAGTGGCTCGTATACCGGCTCGGCCATAATGCGAACCCATCGTGGTGCTTGCAGACTAGGACCACCATCTTGCCGCCGGCCTCCTTAATGGTGCGCATCCACTGGCCCGCGTCAAATTGCGTCGGGTTGAAGACGGTCGGGTTTTCACGGCCATTACCCCACTCAACACCACTGAACGTATTCGGGCCAAAGTGAATAAAGAACGTCCGCTCCAACCGCATCCACGCCGTCTGATTGGACCGAGGCAGAACTTTCGCTGCCTTTTCTACAATCATCGCGGCAGAATCGTCGGGAGAAATAAATTGGACCGAGGAAAATTCGATCTTATCTGAGGTTGCTGGCTTTTTGGCGGTCGCGGGCCCAGAAAACGCACCTGCCGGTGTTAGAGC
This sequence comes from uncultured Acidobacteriota bacterium, assembly GCA_963718435.1. Taxonomy (GTDB): domain Bacteria; phylum Acidobacteriota; class Terriglobia; order Terriglobales; family Acidobacteriaceae; genus Telmatobacter. The sequence goes on from CAVQZQ010000090.1 coordinate 33,995, forward strand.
AGCCATAGTTGCTCCGACCATGCCATGCATAACCTTGCGCCGCGTGAATGTGATTTCATTTGCCATAGAAATGAGTCGCTCCACTTCCCACAAAAGCATTGTCCGGTCCCAATAATAATGGCCTTTGATAGATCAATTGCTTCGCAAGCTTATCGTCGCTTCCGCGAAGCTTACTCTGAGAGGACGATCTCCAATTGAATGCTCTGGTGAGTTTCATCTGTCTGACCGTGCCCCCCTGTAGACGCCCGCGCAGATGGGCGCCAAAGATGACTGAACAACAACCCCAACTGTCTCGGTTGCGTCATCCGGCCACGTTCAACTGCACTTCCGCCGTTCCGAGTTCAGGCGACTCTGCCCGAAGTCTGATCTTTCCCTCTTCGCCCGTCGGCCGAACAACTACTACGCAGTTACCCTGGAACGTCTCGCACCGTGGCTTGCGAAAGCTAGCCACATCTTTGGGATTTGCATTCCCAACCGCGGCGATCTCACCAACGCCCGATATTGCGAAGGAGACTGGAACTACTGCGTCGGGCAACGACCTTCCATAGCCATCAATGACCTTGACCATGACATAGCTCAGGTCATCGCGACTGGCCTTCATCCTGGACCGGTCTGCGGTGAGCATCAGCTTGTGAGCTTTGGCTGCTGTTGCGAATGTTACGGATCCGACCTCTTGTCCGTAATCGAAAGCTAAGGCTTTTAATTCCCCTGGACAATAAGGAACAGTGAACTCTGCCTTCAGCAGATCCTGCTCAGTCAGATCTTTTGAGCCAACTTGATTGCCATTCAGCAATAGTTTGACCCTATTGGCACGCGTAAATACGCGTATCTTGAGAGGTATTCCCTCGAAGCCTGGCCACGTCCAACTGCGCAGTTCGTCGCTCCATCCCCATTTACCAACGTACTCAGTCCAGCCTTTCGGGACCGGACGCTGTATCGCCATTTCTATTTTGCTCCGGCGCCAAACAACGTCGCGGAAGTACGACTGCGGCTTCTTGTTTCCAATTAGGTCGATGTCTCCACAATAGGAAATAAACCACGGGTAACCCGATTGACCCTCATGTGGCCCCTGATCGCGTCGGATTCCAATTGCTCCAATTCCTGCCTCTCCCAGGTAGTCGATCGCGGTCCAAACAAAATCGCCAATCTGCCAACTACTGCTCTCAATCGCACGCCAATTCTCGAATACTTGGCCTGGGAAGGACTCAGTGCCCACGATGGTTCTGTCAGGATACCTCGCATGGTCGGTCTCATATACCGATGACTGGTAGTTGTAGCCACCGACGTCGAGGTAGGCGAAAGCCGGTTCCATATCCTGCCAGGACTGGTTGGGATGATCATATGGTCCGCAGATTGCCGCCGTTACTTTTCGTGTCGGATCCAGCTTGTGCGCATACGCCGCTAGCTCCTTGCCGATCTCGATGCCGCGTGGTTCGGCTCGCTCGTTGACTTCGTTAGCAATGCTCCACAAAATGATGCAGGAATGATTGCGGTCGCGCAAAATCATGCTTTCGAGATCGCGCTTCCACCACTCCTTGAAGTACAAATGGTAATCATCGGGATTCTTGCCGATTTCCCAGCAATCAAACGCTTCATCGATGACCAACATGCCCAGCCGGTCGCAAGCATTTAGAAAGTCTCGAGAAGGGGGATTATGGCTGGTTCGGATCGCGCTAAAGCCATTTGCCTTTAGAATCTCTACACGACGCTCCTCCGCGCGTGGAATACATGCCGCACCAAGCGGCCCGTTATCGTGGTGAACGCACCCGCCTCGAAGCTTGAAGCTTTCGCCGTTGATGCGCAGTCCCTGGGCCGCATCAATCTCGATCTTGCGCACGCCAATCTGCAGTGCCGTCGAATCCGCGACCCTCATGTCCGCCTGGACCATGACCTCAGCACGATACAGATGCGGATCCGCTGGAGACCACAGCCGCGGCTTGATCAACCGTAGTGCGCAATTTGCACGTACGCTCGTGCCTGCAGCAATATCCAGGGATTCTTCTGCTTCACTTGCGACAAGGCCAGACGAATCTACTAGGCGAGCCCTCACTGTCGCATTCCGTGCCTTCACCGAACGGCTCTCCACGGTGACCTCGACTCGTAATAGAGCTGCATCCGCTGCAACTTCAGGTGCCGTGACATAAACTCCATGAGCAGGAATATGCAACTCGCCGGTTACCATAAGCCAAACCTTGCGGAAAATTCCCGATCCGGAGTACCACCGGCTGTTTCGTCCTGTATTGTCGACCCTTACCGCCAAAGTGTTTTCCCCGCTCTTCAGGAACGGTGACAGGTCGAAAGCGAACTCCGTGTAACCATACGGATGGTTTCCAAGGCGCACACCGTTCAGCCACACAACGCAGTTCATGTAGACGCCCTCAAAGCGTATTTCGGCTTTCCCCGTCGGAGGCAAAAGCTGAGGCCTAGGAAATGTCTTGCGATACCAACCCACGCCTCCCACCGTCCATGCTGTTGCCCCCTCCCCTTCACTTGCGTACATATCAAATGGCCCTGTGCGGACCGGAGTCACCCCGTCGGTCCAAATCGTCCCTTCACTCGAATCCCTATCTGTTGTAAAGTCTTCTATGCTCCAGTCATGCGGAACGTCGAGCACACGCCAACGCGAATCGTTAAAACCCGGTTCCTCTGCTCCATCCACATCGCCGCGGTGGAACTTCCAGTTATCGCAGAATGCCGTCATGCGTTGCGGATTTGCCGGCACTGCTTCTGCCCACGGCGTCGTTGCGCCCGTGCCTTTAAGCTCCGAATAAACACCCGATGGCAAGATTGCCGCCACACCCGCTCCGAACATGTTCTTGCATGACCTCGCGGCGAGTCATTACTTTTTCTGTTTGCGCTTTATCCATTCCTTCACATCCTCCGAAAGTACGTTCGCTCGTTACGGCAGTTTCAGCTCCACTAGAGAAGGCTAAAAACCTCGTTGCTGCCGACACCCTTGCCCCCAGCCAGGTGTTCCCTAGACAAAAAACTCCTCCTTATCTCTGCCTTCCATTTCTAGTGCGAAAATTTGTGCAGCGATGAGTCCTTGCACACTTCGCCTTGTCGTACGAGGAATGACCCTTCGAAGAGATCATGACAATTTGCCATGAAGAATTTCAGATTGATCGAAGATCTATCGTGGACACTCGGCACACACCGCCGCAGAAATACCCTGGTTTTGATGACTATTCCGCCAATCACCAGCACTTGACTTTTTTACTCGTGTCGAATTTCAACGTTCTCATTCATCGTAGTGGTAAAGCTGACAGTATCACCCATTAATTCCTCGCTCCGCACACCATTGCGAATAAGGATGAGTTCTTTCCCCGGCCAGGGGGTTTTGAGAGTGCAGCGCTTCCCTTTTTCACTACGCATGGCGAGGTTCTGCACGTCTCCACCTTTGATCGAGCTGGATACCAGAAACGCTCCATAGGCCCGCAGATTCCTAAACGCGGCGTCATGGTTTTTCGGCCAGTCGGGAAACAGGCGCAATGTCTCCGGTGAAACTCTGGAGCAGCATCTCGTCGATCGTGGCCGGAATGATGCTCGGTGTTTCCACACCGCCACCATTGAAGTTGATGTATCCGTTCGGATACCCGCGGTTGGCGCATTGCTTGCGTATTCCTTCGAGTAATTTCTCCGGATCGTAACCTACCCGTGCCAATGCAGGCGGCACAAACGGATGCTCTTCATACCCGAGCCTCTGATAGGTATTCAGCGCGGCTTCGCGCATATTCTCGTCTTGCCCGATGCCGATCTGGCTCGCCGGCCAAACCGCCAATGTTCCCCAACCCGGTACGATTTTCTTCGGGTTGCTTCCCGTAAGTAGAATTGGTCTTCCCGACAAGTCCTCAACGGTATATGGGCTCAAGTAATCGAGGATCTCCTGCCATCGCACGCGTTGGTCCGCGTCGATCTTAAGCTCCTGACTAAGATCGTAGTCCCTTGAAGACAACATGCAGGAATCCGAGTTCATTAGTCGGGTTTTCTGTTGCACCCCCACAGGTTTCCCAGCCAGGGTTTTCCCAGGGTCCGATTTCATCCATGCAGTCGTTGTGAATAACGTAGACGCCATTTTCCTTTTGGAGATAGTCTTCCCAGAACTCGCCAACTTCCTTAATGAAGGGATAAATCTTGACCGCGTACTCGGGGTCGTAGGTACTGTAGAAACGCATCATCATCGGAACCGTTGAGAATGCGGCGTCCGATTTCATTCCCATGAAAGGCTCGTAGTCGAAGGGTCGCTCGGTTCCCCAGGGGCCGATGTGACCCGGATAGTACACGCCTCGGACATTCAGCAGCGTCCTGGAGTACTGGCGGCCACGCACCATAAAGTCCAGCAGGGGCTGATCATATCCTCCGGTGATGTCGACATGATTTGACGAGTACAGACCGAGCGTAGGCATCTCGTAGTTGTAGTCAAGCGTATAGTCGCCGTTCCATGACGGATGGTCCGTTGTCACCCAGGGACCATAGAGACCGGGAAACACCTTTCCATCGCGCATGGCCGAGGCACTGATGTATAGCGACGAATAGTAGAGCTTTTCGATCAATGGATCGTCGATCTCGACCGAAGACTTGGACCAGAAATCCCTCCACCACGCGCGATGGCTCTTCTGCAGTTGGGCAATGGCTCCCACATCCAGACCGCGGGCCCGCTGACCTGCGGCTTGAAGATGATCGGTAGCATCCAGATCGCTCAGCACCGGCGCAACGAGGTAGGCTTCGGCCCCTGGTCGCAGTGAAAACTCAATCGCGCCATCTTTGATCGCGCCCGCGACTCCAATCAGTCGCAGCGCAACCGATGCTTCGCGCCCCTTAATCGTCGAGTTGGTCGAGGGTGGGAGCGGGTTCGGCCAAGCGTACTGTTCGTCGAGCGGGCCATCCGCACTCCGGGACATCCAGAGCAGATCTCCCTCCGAACCACTTATCAGCATGCGCGCGCCGGGTGCGACCTCCTTGTCGTCGATGAAGGCGCGAAGGGTGATGCCATCGAACGTGCCGGCTACGTGGACCCACTGGTGAGTAGGCAGAGCACCATGCGAGCGCACGAACATGTCCCCAACATTGAAGCGCAGCCTTCCATGATCGAGTAAGAGGCTGTAGGCTTCATCCCAATCACCTTTACTAACGATGAAGTCGGCATCCCCTGCCGAGAAAATGTAGATCCAGGCCGATACACTCACCTTTGTAAGATCTGGAACCTGACCGGCATCGATGTAATCCCAACTGTGCATCACTTTCAATGCTCTGCCCTTCACGCCTAGCCCGAATCTCTGATAGTCCAAGTGGAATCCTTCCGGAATACAGCCTTCGGGGGCATCAGTCGGCCTCTCTCCGGGACGATAGATCGAGACAAGTCCCTGGCATCTGGGACCCGCTACGATGTTCGTTTTCGCGTCCTCCGGAGTTTTCCCCTCCTCGCTGTCGAACGTCCATCGCCTTACCAAGCCCGCTAAGTGATCATCGAATCGCATGACCCGCGTTATCTCGCTGGAGTCTAGCGCACGATCATAGATATGGACCTCGTCGATGAGCCCGTTGAAATAGTTGCGCCCGGGTTCATGACCTTCTCTACCGATGTTTACGGGCTTATGGTTATTGCGGATCACTGCGCCCTTCGGAAAAATGCGCGCACCCAGCGCCAGCGCCTCGCCGCCATCGTTTTTCAGCCGCAACACAAAGAGATTCTCTGTCGCCGATACCCAAGAGGTTGTCGCAAGTTTAGCGTTGCCACGATCGAACGCACCGCGGATCTCGGCATTCAGCATATCCTGCTCTTCCCGGTAGCTGGCTCCAGTCAGCGACGAAATTGACAGGCCAATTCCGCCCACCGACACCGGAGATCCCTGCTGGCTCCAGAAGTCGTTCTTGCCGATATCAAACTGCTGATACTCGGGTGGTCCGCCGATGACCACTCCCAAGTCACCGTTACCCATCAGCGGCCCATCGATGATCTCTCCACTCGGCACGTGCTCAGGTGGCTTCGTCATGACTAGGGTCTGATCGGCAACCGGAACAGGGCTCTGCGATCTCAGACATGTGACTGAAGATCCTAAGAGGATAAAGAATAGAATGTTCCTGTTCCACGAAAGCGATCCCATCTAGTAGCGCTCCTGGTCCAACTCGTCGCTCCAACGGATCAAATTCACGATGCCTGAACGGAACCGACCGCGTCATCTATTTCGAGGTATAGCCATCAATTCAGCAGGTGCTCACACCGGAATGCAAGGTCCAACCCAAGACGCGAGGCTCTCTCGTCTAACTTGTCGAAACTTAGTTGAGCATGCGAGACACCTACCAGGATCTCGCATGCTCGTCTCGCACCTCAGAATGTGAACTTCGTCCCCAGTCGCATGTAGCGCTGCGCAATCCCGCGGCTCCCCGGATTCGTCGACCAAATCTGACCGAATGCGTTGTCCGTGATGCCTCCGTCGGGATTCCCGAAATTTGGGTGGTTAGCGAGGTTCAGTGCTTCGGCACGGAATTGCACATTTAGACGTTCCCATATTGAGAACGTCCGGAAGACACTAAAGTCGAGGTTTTGAAAGCCGGGACCACGCAGCTTATCCCATCCGGCGTTGCCAAAGGTTGCGGTCGCTACAGGAGCAAAGGCCGAGGTATCGAAGTACGCCTTCCCATAATGAAACCCATCTATCGCAATACTGGATTTGACCTTGTTCGCCATTTGGCTGTTAAAGGGAGCGTTGAGTGAGGTCCCGGGATCCGTCACGGAAAAAGGTGATCCCGAGTAGAGCGAGAACACCCAGTTAGCCTGCCAGCCACCGAGGATGACGGCAGCCGGCCCAGTCGTCGCCATTTTCTTGTCCTTGCCGAATGGCAGCTGATAGCTCCCAGCAAATTGAAGATTATTCGTGCGATCGTCTGGCATGAGCGCCCAGTTGAGAGATTGATACTGAGGTATGGCAATCTGCAGGTTTCCGTCACCCCGCTCATCGCAGCAAAGGCCCATCAACTGTGACCATGTATAGGCCAAGGAGAATTGAAGGCCCGCGCTGAATTTCTTCTGGATCTGAGCTTGCACCGATTTGTAATTCATATGTTCCAGAGGAACAATTTCTTTGATATAGGTGGCGTTTCCCCATTTCTGGAAGAGTGGCTGGCTGGCTTCACCTCCCCCAACCTGGCCATAATTGATCGGTTCACGGGTGTGCTGGTGCACGGTCAGCGTTCCCACGTAGCCAACCTGCGCAAGCATGCCCCATCCAATTTCGCGCTGGGCCGTAAGGTTGTACGATTCCGTGTAGCCGCGAACGAAATTCTTCGCAGGAAATTCGAAATTAATAGTAGCCGGCAACGCCACTGAACCCGAGCTTATGTCAACTGGGGTAATCGTGGGAAGGCCTTGTGCAAGAGTGGTGGCTCCGGTGTAGGAGTTCGTTGGGCTCAGGGATTGGGCGAGGTCGATGGGATAGTTGTACAGCCCATCGCGCGTCATACTGATCTGTTCAGGAGCAAGCGAATAGCCAGCACGGAAGACTGTTTTGGGCGTCAGTCTGTAAGCAATGCCGATGCGCGGCGAGAATAGCGTTTTCTGAACTGCTATTCCGCAATTCTTGGGTATCGGGCCCATTCCACAAAACTGAACCTGATTCGTGAGCGCGTCATAAGTTTCAATTTCTCTGTCTGGCCTTTTCGGAACGGGAAAATAGTCCCATCCTGTACCGATATACAGAGTTGTCTTGCGATTCATCTGCCATGTGTCGGAGATGTAGGGGGCGAATTGCCACGCTCTCGACGCGACCCAAGGTACCGTCTGTTCATTGTTGTTGCCCGTACTTGCAATTCCAAGAAGGAACTGCGCCCATGAGTTAAATTCTGTTACCGCCGGGCTGCCATTTGCGCAGCCGGGACTCGATGTGCTCGGACAGTAAAGCCCTGTCACTCCCCCGCTGAAATTAAAGCCAGTCGAGCCCACCTCTTGGTGGTTCATGTTCGCGTGCAGCATAGAGACACCGAAACGGATGCTGTGATTCTTCTTCACCCAAGTGACGTTGCCGGCGAAGTCGTACACCGGATCCTGATAGGTCAGGTAAGGATAACCATAGCCGAACTGGGCGAGCCCGCCGGAGAACGAAAACTGACATACGCCTCCAGCTAACGGTAATTGGCCCAAGTTGGTTCCCGGGATACCTAACGTGTCCGAGCAGTAGCGTTGACTGATCAGTGGCGGAAAGAGAAACTGGTTGGTGTGCGTAAGACCAAAAAGACCATCCATTACCAGGTTAGGGCTTGCGACATACGTCGCCATTCCCGCGGCTTGGTAAATGTCTCCATTTGCATAGTCGTTATTGCCGTTGTTTCCCAGGACATCTCCAAACACTGGAACCTGGGTGATCTTATACGGGTGATAGCTGTAGCGGCCCGAGAGCCTGAGCTTTGAGGTCGCATCCCAGTCGCCCTTCGTATCGACTTTCTGCAGGTTATTCGCAATTGGCGCGCTGATGTAAATATTGTTAGAGTATGCCCCTTCCGCCACTCCGGAAGGGATAAGGGAGATCAGCTTCTGAGGAGCGGCTGCAAATCGGCTGGACGGGATGACATAGTTTCCATCTGCATCCCTAGGAAATTGCGTCCTTCCGCTGCCGTCGGCATTGCCGGTGGCCGGATCGTAGATTGGCGTCGGCGAAGCTAGAATCCCTTTCGTCATATTGGGGGTCGGCAGGGTATAGAAGCCGCCGGCGGCCTGTCGCACGAAGTCGCCTTCATAGCTGCCAAAAAAGAAGAGCTTGTTCCGCATCACCGGACCGCCGAGGGTACCGCCCGCATTGTTGTCGATGTATTTGGGGTTGGGTATGTTGGAGGGCGTGAAATACGGTTTGGCCTCGAGAGCGTTGATAATGTTGTACCAATATGCTTCGCCATGGAAGGAGTTAGTACCACTCTTGATCTGCACGCGAACGCTGCCGCCATTGACGATGCCTTCATCGGCCCCAGAACTGGCCGTGACTACATTGACAGTTTCAATTGCCTCAGTTGAGGGAATGGCCGTTTGGAAGAACTGCACCCATGGATTGTAAGAACTTACTCCGTCTACGCTCAGAGCCGCGCCACTTTGACTCGTGCCGTTCATGCTAAGGATCATCGACTTGTCCGGATTGTTAGTCCCCCCGCCTGCAGCCCATAGCGGATTGGGAGGAGTTACACCAGGTAAAAGTCCGATCAAGCCCTCAAATGTGCGCGTGGGCTGAGGCAAGTCTGTCAGTTGCTCAGAGCTGATGTTGCCGTGAAGATCGACGCGATCCGTTTCCAACACCGCAGTATCGGCGTTGACACTGATTGACTCGGATTCGCGGCCGACCGCGAGGGCCGCATCAACACGTGCTGTGGCATTGATTGCAACTTCAACTCCGTTTGCCTGAAACGTCTTGAAACCATTCTTTGAGACGTGCACTGTGTAGATTCCCGCGGGAACTGTTGACAACGTATACATACCACTCACATTGCTAGACACATCACGGGTTCCGTTCGTCGCGATGTTAGTGGCTGTGACGGTTGCATTCGGTATCACTGCGCCTGAAGTATCTGTAACCGTGCCAACTATGGATCCGTACAGGGTCTGCGCGTCTACATAATGGTTTGCCAGTTGACTGGCCAGAATGAACAGCATTGCGGCCAACATCGTAGTTGCCTTGATGGGGAATATCTCCCCACGCCAGGACATACGCTGGTACTTCGAAACTGGTGTTTGCATCTGTTGTCTCCTCATGAAGTTTCAGTTTGGCATTCAGATCGAAACCTTCAGCACTCAAAGCGTCCGCAACTAAATGTACTGTCCCTCGAAGTGAGATCTCCAAGCGAAGACGCGGCACATCTCTGCCTTAGCTTTTGCCGTGATAACGGTAATGAAGCGAGGAAGCACTGGCAATCGGATATATGAGCGGAAAATGCAGAGACATTTGGACCTCCATTAAATGGATCCTTTTAACCACTAATTAATGGCACAAATGACCCATAGCCTTCGCTGGTTGGGTTCCCGGCGTCATTTCCATTTCCACTGGTGAGCAGTCGAAATTTACTTTCGACTACATCGGCGCTAAAATTGCCGCTTGCGATGCCCTTACGCATTTAGAGAAGTGTGTGCTTGGTAAAGCGGTGATTCGTGAAGAATGCAAGAGGAGTTGCTCCGCGGAGTTGCATGGCTGCGCGCGCAATATTGATGTATGGATTAATGCTCTCCCTTAGTAGCAGCCTGTTCCACGCACACGGCCAGGGTCCTACTCCGGCTACACCGCCCATTGCCTATCGAACTGCCGCCTCAGTGCTTGCCCTCTCCCCGGAAGCTGCCGCGCGTGGAAGTTTCGCCGAGAATCGAGGGAACTGTAACTGTTTCAAATTACGAAGGCTTGGTTCTGCATGACCGTACGGGAGGGATATGGGCTGGGGGCAACATTCGCGAGGCTAAGCCATACACGCCTGGTGATCTAGTTACGGTGATCGGAACTACCGAAGCCGGCCGGTACTCGCCTCAAATTAAAATCGAAAGTATCAAGCTTAATGGACATGGCCCCCTTCCTACGGCAAAACAAGTGACCTTCGAGCAACTTAGCAGCGGTGCGGAAGACGTGCAGTATGTCTCGGTAGATGGAACTATACGCGCAGTAAGCGTAGAGAAAGACAGCACCAAATTTGGGAATGTTTTTCTAAAAGTTGAAATGGCGGACGGGCGGATTGAAGCGATCCTGCCGTTACGTTTCACGGACGTAGCCCGCGGCTTGGTCGATGCCAAAGTGCGAATCACTGCCACTGTCCTGAATCGTAAAAACGACAATCGGCAGGCAACGGGTGTTGTCCTCATAGTTTCCGATTCAAGTCATATAGACGTTCTTCAGCCGGGGCCTAAGGATCTGTTCGCCGCTCCACTTGTCCCCATCGCAAAGCTGCTGCGCTATAGATCGAATACAGACTTTGCGCACCGCGTTCGCCTTCAAGGTCTACTTACCTATTACGAGCCGGGGAAGCGGCTCATTCTGCAAGATAGTTCGCAAGCAATAGCGGTTTTTGCGGCTGATTCACAGCCTCTCCGCCTAGGAGATCGGATCGAGGTCGTTGGCTTCCCTGCACCCGAAACGTCGGGACCCGTGCTGCAAGATGCTGTTGTGAGACGTCTGGCGAACGGTGTACCCATCCACCCTGTGCCGGTCACATTCTCGGATGCGCTGTCAAGTAAATATCGCTATACTCTGGTCTCGATTGAGATGCATTTGGTGCGTACTATTAACGAACCTTCGCGAACGCTCTTTCTCCTCGAAAATGGCAATGAGTTCACAACTGCGGAACTAGATACCGGCCTTAGCGCCCCAAGTTCCTTTGCTCCAGGAAGCCTTCTGCGGATCTCGGGGATAAATCTTCTGACTGTGGAAGGTGGGCTGAATTACGACGGAAGCGTAATACACTCAAGCCTCCTCATTCGCGCGCTCAATGACATTTCTCTAATTGAACCGGCGTCTTGGTGGACGCCAGCGCGTCTTTATTATCTTGTTGTTGAGCTTGGAATCGTGACTCTGGCTTTCTTGTGTCTGCTAACGTACGTGCAGCTTAAGCGTTGGAAGACCGAGGCTGTACTACAGGAGAGAGAGAGGCTCGCAAACGATGTTCATGACACCCTGGCCCAGAGTTTTGCTGGAATTGGGTTTCAACTTCAGGTAATCCGAAAAGCTTTCGCAACCGGCGATTCAAATTTATTACATCACATTGAGACTGCGAGAGCTCTGGTGCAATTCAGCCACAGAGAGGCAAGGAGGAGTCTAAAGCCGCATGCCTTCGAAGATTACTTAGAAGCGGATTTGCTGCCTTCCCTGGAAACTTGCGCCCATAAGCTTGTAGAAAACGGTTCCGTTCAGATCGAAGCGTTATCGAGCGGCCCCGCCCGTCAACTTTCCCGGCAGGTGAAAACGCAGCTTTACCGGATTGGGCAAGAGGCGATCGCGAATGCCATCCGTCACGCAGATCCGATGCGCATTTCGATCAAAATGGAGCATGAAAGTGACGTGATTCGGCTTCACATTATTGACGACGGCGCGGGATTCACGATGCGAGGCGATTTGCTCGGATTTGGAATCCGCGGCATGCGAAAGCGGGCCTCCGACATCAATGCTGATTTGAACATCACGAGTTCCCCGGGCGCCGGCACTTGTGTCACGGTGACCGTCCCAGCCGTGCAACGAAATCTGATCATTTCTCACGTGGTCATCGCAAAAGATCATGTGAAATCTATTCTGGAGCGTGGCAGGTATGCTACCGACAAGCAATAAGCCGATTCGAATTCTAGTTGTCGATGATCATCCGGTCATGTGTTCCGGCCTTTCCAATATGCTGAATACGCAAAATGGCATGACAGTCGTCGGGGCCGCTGGGAGCGGCCCCGAAGCGCTGCAATTCATCGCTCATGAGGTGGTCGATGTAATGCTCCTTGACCTACGCATGCCAGGGATGAATGGAATCTCCGTGCTTCAAATGCTGCAGACAGTCGCGGATCCTCCTAAAGTCATCGTCCTGACCAGTTACGATCAGGATGAAATGATCTACAAGGCGATCAAATCCGGAGCGCAAGGATATGTGCTCAAGGACGCCTCCGAAGCAGAGTTGATCGCGGCGATCACGGTCGTACATGAAGGGAAACGCTATATCCCCATCGATATTGCCGCGCGACTTGCGGACAGGATGATGAGATCAGATCTCACGCCGCGCGAGTTGCAGACTCTCGAGCTGCTTGCGAAAGGCTGGACGAACAAGCAAATCGCTTCGGCTCTGAATCTCAGCGACTACACGATTCGTCACTATGTCAACAACATCATGGAGAAGTTGAAAGTCTCCGATCGTACCGAAGCAGTTGCAATGGCCTTCAGAAGCGGCCTTCTGTCAAACGTTGATCGTTAGTAAAGAAACTGGGTGGAAGCCCCTGCGAAAACAAGATCATCTATGTACTGGATTTGGTGTTCCGTCTCAGAGTCGAGTACAAGCCTCCGCCAAGATTGCAGGGTCTGCGCCACCTGCCAGCAGCGATCACGCGGTCGTATACTGCGAGGCCCCCTCTACCCTGACTGCCTCTCTTTCTACTTTCCGGGGCCGAGCGAAACCTTACAGGGGGGCTGTTCGCCGGATAGGGCGAGGTATATGCCCGTTAGCTGCCGGTATACCTCGCCGGGTATGCTGCTTCACCTCGGTTGAATTCCCGTGAGATAGCCACGTATAGCTAGGCTTTGACGGTATAGGAAGGCCACGGTCGGCTCAAAATCCGCTACGCTGCAGGAAAGAGGCCGCCCCAAGGAGAAATATATTCTGACGCCCGGGAAAACTGCCTTCCGGGGCATCACGCGAGTCAGCCGAAAGCCTGCGATTTGGAGGAATCTGACGGAGCAGCCGGCAAAGGTTATAACTGACGGCAGCGCCTAGAGCCTCACGCGCTGTCATTCTCGTTGACATGTCTAGTGGCCTGTCGCAGTGAATTCGTTACTACGAATGCGGCGGGTTGAATCTGAGTATTTCCACTGAAAGGGCCGGGCATTTGCGGAATAGGCATTGATGTAACGGCGCAGCTTACGGGCGAGATCGGAGACGGAGTTGAAGATGCCGCGTGCGATCACGTCCCGTTCGATCTTGGCAAACCAAAGTTCGACTTGGTTGAGCCATGACGAGTAGGTAGGGGTGAAGTGGAAGTGAACCCGTGGATTTTGCTCCAGGAACTCGCGCACCAAAGTGGTTTTGTGGGCCGACAGATTGTCCAGGAACGAATTCACTGCGACAGGCCACTAGTTGATACAACTATTAACCCCGAACGCGTTCTGGTGCGTGACAAAAAGGGTCGCAGCGGGTTTCGATCCACTAGACCGGATCGAAGATTCGAACTCAACGCAGAAGAGTCCATTCTTCTAGGCCTTTCATCGAGGCGCGGCATCTTCGCGATCTCGTTGGAATTGACCTCTTCTTTCTAGCAGTTTTTAGGGTTCGATTAGGGTGCTGAAGCTTGTCTTTGGGTGTTTATGTGCGCTTTCTGAGCCATCAGTGCGCTTTGAAATCAATGAGTTACGATTCGTCTTCCAATTGACACGGAAGAGGTCGCTGTTTCGAGTCCAGTCGTGCCTACCATCTCCAGAGATTCCAAGACATCCAAGAAACCAAGGCAAGCCGCTGAGAAATACGCGGCTTCATTTTATGTCCAAAGGACTATGACAGACTGAAGGGCGGGGGTGGGT
>CAVQZQ010000091.1:0-51816 GCA_963718435.1 uncultured Acidobacteriota bacterium
AGTATGCGGATGAATTCTGCCAATCGAACCAATAGTCTCTTAGTGAATCCATCCGAGTCAGGCACTGGCCCTTCATCTCACCGGACTTGGCACACCCGTCAAAGCCCCACTCGCTCAGAGTTGAAATATCGACCAGTGCCCAGGGATCGCCGGAATCTGTAGCACCGCGGATGTAGAACTCAAGCGAACTGCCACCCACTTCGCGCGAAAACACACGCACGGATTTTCCGTCGGGGCCAACCACAAGCATGATCGCCTGATTGCCCACACTATCGAGAAGCAACGGCGATTGAGCTGTCAGGTTCGCAATTGGATATGCTCTTGCCTGGCCATTGTTCACGATGCCAATGATCGTTTCCCGGTCGGGGAGTGTTCCCTTTGATCCGTGAATCACAGTCGGCAGCTTCGCATACTCAGTTTCCCACGTTGCCTTTTCATACTTTCCCGCATAGCGCGGCAAAGGCGCCAAAACTGTGCCGCTCGGTTGTTCCTTCTTCCAGAGCGCGAACGTGAGTTCGTCTTGTGGAATCAGCGTAAGCTTCCTGCCTTTGAGACGGCCTGCGATCGCAGTTCCATTAATCTGCTGCCAATAGCTACCGGTCTCCTCGTCACGCATCAGAAAATTCTGATTGTTGATTCCCGCAAGGTGAAAATGCAGCTCGCGCCCGTCCATGCTGCGGGTCCAGACCAGACCCGTGTGGCAAAGCGTTCAATAAGTCACGACGATCGGCAACTGGTGCAGGCGGTCGTTGACGATATGGTGATATCCCATCTCCCGGATTCCGTACGCACGGCTCTCTCCACCCAAAGTGACTGCGATAACCATATCGTTAGGGTCTAGGCTGGCATGCTCAATTGTGGTGTATTGCGGTGCTCCAAACGGGTGGAACATTTGTTCGTATGGATTGAACCACGCTGAAACTGCTGCGATCAGAGTGACGCAGATCGTGGGCGCCAGCACCAGCTTCGCCACCCAACCCGCGTGTCGCCACAGAACAATCGATGGCATAGCGATCAGACAAAAAAGGCCTATAAGAATCGGCTTGTTATGCAGCAACACCCAGAGCGCTCGCTGCAGGGCCGCCGGGTCTTGTTCGCGAAAAGGACGAATGACGTACATTGGATATGCCGCCAGCGCGACCGTCGCGAGGCTTGCCAGAAATAGGCAAAGAGCAGTTCCGACTCCGTCGAATCGTTTCCTGGAACGGTCTGAACGAATGGCAGCCACGGTCACACATTCTACCTATCCCTCGTTCTCTCCAGAATCATCCTTTAGACGGAGGCATACCGAATTTCAGCTTGCTAGACTCCACGGATGGCTATCCCCACCGAATCGATTGGCAGCATTCCTCGCTCTCCTGAGCTGATCGAAGCGATCACATCGTTCCAGGCAGGCAAAATTCCGCGCAAAGCACTTGACGATGCTTACGAACTGGCGCTGAAAGATACGATCAGCCGCCTTGAACAAACTGGTTCGACAATCCTTACCGATGGCGAGCAGACCAAGCCTAGCTTTGCCAGATACCCGCTTGCAGGGCTGCAGAATCTCGCGCCCGACGGCGTGGTGATTCCGTTCGCCGACGGACATCACCGTCAATTATCTCGATTGACCGATGGCCCATTTCGATATGGAATTCACGCCGACAGTTATCTGAGAGCCGCTCGCGCACTCACCCGGCATCCAGTCAAACAGGCCGTCATTTCTGCCTCCGCAATGAGCCTGCTCTACCCAGGCGGCGGAATTGAAGGGTATTCGCGTGATGCGTTCATCGCAGACTTAATCAACGAGGCCGAAACTGACATCCGTGGAGCCCTCGATGCCGGCACTGCAGGCGTTCAGATCGACTTCACCGAAGGCCGTCTCTCGCTGAAACTCGATCCATCCGGAGATCTGCTGCGTAGCTTTATCGCCTTGAACAATCAAGTATTGGACCGATTCTCTCCGGACGAGCGCGCCAGGATCGGCGTCCATGTCTGTCCCGGCGGCGACCACGATTCGACGCATAGCGCCGACGTCGACTATGAAGGCTTGTTGCCAGATCTGTTCACCTTAAATGTCGGCCGTTTCTATTTGCAGATGGCTAGCGAGCCCGACCGTGCGCGCGTTTTGCACCTTGTGGGAAAGCTTGCAGGTCCCCATCATCTCATTTTCATCGGTGTGATCGATCCAATCAATCAAGTGGTTGAAACTGCAGGGCAGGTTCGCGATCGCGTTCTAGAAGCGGCATCCATTCTGCCCATTGAACGACTCGGCACGACGGATGACTGTGGCTTTGCGCCTTTCGCCGATGACACCTCGACTACACGAGATGTGGCGTTCAAGAAGATTCAAGCAAGAATCGAGGGAACAGAACTTGCAGCTCGAACACTTAGCCGCTGAAACACGCAGGTTATCGGTGACGTGTCTCGAAGTCCCACTTCGAGTCATTCGACGGCAGGATCGTCCACCTTGTTGCATTTGTTGCAGGACGATGTCGCGAACCGCAATGGAATGACTTTCAGGCTGCATGAGACTTCGTTGAGGAGAATGCTCCCAAAAACGGATGGGGTTGGGAAGTTTCTACGCAGTGGATGCACCCCGAACACAATTCCGGGCAAAGTGGAATTGATCTTTATAGAGGCGAACCAGATAGATCGGACAAGGCGGCATTGGACAAAATAATGAGAGGCTTCCCTTCAATGAAGCGCGCAACATCAAATGCTTGCCGCCCTAGGCATAGAGATGTTGATTCGCAGTCCGTATGGCAAAGCATTTTCGGCGGAGATGGTTCCATCGTGGATCCGGATCACGCGATCAGCAATGGCCAAGCCGAGACCAACTCCGCCTGACGCACGATCGCGCGCTTCGGCTGCGCGATAAAATGGCTGGAAAATATTGACAAGGTCGGATGGGGATACGCCTGCTCCGAAATCGCGCACCGCAAGAGAAACGATGGATGTACCGTTTGCTTCTCTGCCCTGCAAATCCACGTCGACGGATGAGCCGGTCGTGGTGTAGTGAATCGCATTGCGAATTACGTTTTCGATGGCGCTGTGCAACAACTCCGCATTTCCACGGACGAAAAGCTGCTCTTCTGCTTTCAACGTCACCACGATATCGCGTTTTTGCGATTCGAAGCCGGCATCATGGACGACCTGGGCTACCAACTCGGTCAAATCCAAGAAGGACATCTCCACGGGAATTGCAGCGGTGTCGAGTTTGGCAATCGTGAGCAGGCGCCCAATCATTTCGTTGATGCGTTCGAGATCTCGCTCCATTCGATCGAAGGCGGCATCGGGGCCTTTCCTTTGACGCCCAAGATCAAGAGCCACCGTGAGTCTCGATAAGGGAGAACGCAACTCGTGGGAGATGTCGTAAATGAGCTGACGTTGGCGCGAGATGAGTTCCTCAATGCGGCCGGCCATAACATTGAAGTCTCGAACCAAATCTCCAAGCTCGTCCTGCCGCATCTCAATGCCTTGAGCCGCGCGCGTGCTCAGGTCGCCGGCCGCAAGCATTTGTGAAGCCTGACGCAAGCGCAGGATCGGCGCGGTAAGATAGCGCGCGAGCAGATAACAAATGAAACCGGAAACGAGCAGAGCTACGCACCATCGCAAAAGGATCGCCGCTATGTTAGTGCCGAATGCGGCGCGCGGTCCGGCGGGAAGCTCGGTCGCGAAGATGTATTCCTTGCTGTCGCGTCCTGGCAACATCACGGCCACTCGGACGATGCCATATTTCGTGGAGAGGTCTGATTTTCGGGTGGACGCCACATTCGACCGCATCTCGTTGAAGGTTGCGCAATCTTTGCCCGCAATTGGCTCTCCCCCTTGATCGAAGAGGCAGGCGCGGAGTTGTGTGTCCTGCTCGAATCTCTCAATGTAAGCCGACGCAGCGGGCGCTCCTCCACGCTCGAGTTCTGCGAGCGCAACCATCCCGGATGATCGCGCTGTATCCGTCAGGGTCGAATGCCACCGTGAAGGAATGCTGCCCGGGCCGAAGATAAAGGTAATGATCAGTGAGATGGATGTGGCGATCGCAGCTGCCCAGAACCAGAGAAATATCTTCAGAAACAAGCTGTGGACTGGGAGTTTCATTTTGCCTCTGAACGCGCCACGAAAAGATATCCGCTGCCACGAACGGCCTTGATTCGGTTGCTTGCGTAATCGCTGGCCAGCTTCTTGCGGATGTTACTGACATGGACGTCAATGACACGATCGAACGGACCGAGTTTGCGGCCGAGGACGGTTTCAGTGAGCTGCTCGCGCGTGACGACTTGACCAGCGTTTTTCATGAGCATTTCGAGAACGGTGAATTCAGCATTCGTCAAGCCAAGCGGGGCGCCTTGCATCTGGGCCTCTCGCGAGGCAGGATCCAAGCGAATGTCTCCGATGACGAGCGGCTTGGTTGGCATTGAGACACGAGCGGTGCGCCGCAGTATGGCGCGAATGCGAGCCATGAGTTCGCGCGGGTTGAAAGGCTTAGGCAGATAATCGTCCGCACCGATCTCCAGCCCCAGGATGCGATCGACATCTTCGCCGCGCGCGGTAAGGATCAACACCGGAAGAGGAGACCGAGCGCGTATATGGCGAAGGACATCCAGGCCACCCATGCCGGGAAGCATTAGGTCGAGCACCACAAGTGAATAGTCATGGGAGAGCGCCCGCTCAAGTCCGCGCGGCCCATCATGCACGGCTTCAATCACGAACCCCTCTGTGCCCAGGCGCTCAGCGAGGAGTTCACACAATTCACGATCATCATCGACGATAAGTACTCGATCCATTCGGTCGGTTACCGCAAATTCGATATTAGTCGATCCCTCGAACGCCGCCTCGCCATTTACAAATCTTTACCCTGCTTAATCAATCTTTATCGCACTCGCATTGGACCAGTGGTGGAATCGGTGTGTGGAGAGAGGGATTGATATGAAGAGAGCGATGATGTGGTCGATTGTGGGACTTGCGCTGGTGGTGGCCATTGCTATCGCCGGCGCAGATGGCCTCGGCCGGCGTGGTTGGCGGGCCCACCGATGGGGCCACTTCGGCCCAGCAGGTTATTTAGCTCACCAATTGAACTTGAGCGACGCCCAAAAGGAACGGATCAAGACTATCTGGCAAGTGGAACGGCCGACTGTCGCGCGGTTAGTTCGCGAGGTTGCCGCCGAAGTTGGAGAAATGGATGCGGCCACAGCACTAGGCAAGTCAGACGAGGGCAAGGTTGAGGAGATCGCTGCGCGCCAGGGAGCAAGCATCGCGAAGCTGCTGATAGAGAAAGAACGGTTGAGATCGAAAATCTACACGTCAGTCCTGAACCCAGAGCAGAGGACGAAGGCAGATGAACTCCAGCGGCGTTGGAATGGGCGGCTGGAGCGGATCGCAGACCGATTGGAGAAATGAGGACCCTATGCTGAGCACACTGAGACGTTCTTTCTACGCGGCTGCATTGATGGCCTGTTTCGCGATGCACGGATTCGCTTCGCCGGCACAAAGCAAACTGCTGTCGTTAGTTCCTGCGGGCGCTGAGATCGTGGCAGGAATCGAAGACCCACACAACCCAGCCTCCCATGGCCGCTTGCTGTTAGCCACGCATAACAACAATCTCGATTTCTCCGACTGGGTGGCGCTCACTGGAGCGGATTCGCAGAGGGAGGCCGATGAGGTGATCGAGGTGGCAGCCTCTTCCACACAGGGAGAATTGAAAGAGCGCTTGCTTCTAGTCGAAGGCCGTTTCGATAGCGAACGCATCTTCCACGCGGCGGAACAAAACGGTGCGACGCAAACGAAATACAAAGGTCAACCAATATTGCTGGTGAAACCCTTCTCGCGCGAGCAGCAGGAGATTGCGAGTACGCGATGGATGGCCATTATTGACAATCGAACGGCGTTATTTGGGACACCTTTGCTCGTCCAGGAGGCGTTGGACCGCCACGCCGCTCACACGCCCACCGACGTGCTTCTCGCCGGTCACCTGGCTCAACTGCGCCCGGACGTAAATTCTTGGAACGTGCTCGTCATGTCGTCCGAGATGTTGGCCAGACATCTCGCACCCGAGGAATTGCATGCTCCGTGGACGCATATTCTGGACGCTGCGGATGAACTGACCGTAGGCATTCACTATGGGGCCATGGCGCGCGTCGACTTCGCCGCTCATACTATCCGGGAACAGCAGCCATCCGAAGTCGCAGCCTTGTTCGCACAACCACAAATGGTGCGGGCCGGGCTGTTATCGCAAGCACAACCGGTTCGACTGGAGAATCTTTCCGTCGAGCGGAACCGCATCCAAGGCTCAATCGCGTTGTCCGGGAAAGAATTCGATGCGTGGCTCGAAGCCGTCTACCGCACCCGCTCTGGAAAGGCGACTTCCGATGATTCGAAGACATACTGAAACACAACTCAATGAATTACAAGCGGACCGGAGGTCATCCATGATCGCGAAACGTCTCGCCAGTCAGTCGCTTCTGATCCTTGCCATCCTCTACCTGGTTCTTATGGTGGCGGGGGGGTCCCAGGTAGCGACCGCGTTCCAGACTCCACACAACGCCTCGGCCGTCACCTTTGTGGCGACCCACGTGATGGCGATCAAACTGGGATCTTTTCTTGAACTGATATCCGCATTAGTGTTTGGGGCCTTCATGGCTTCGAGCATCGGCCGTGTGCAGTTCAGGGGAGCACGTGCGTCAGAAGTGCAAATTGCCACGCTCGGCAGCATCGGCGTAATCGTGATGCTGGCCATGTCCGCTCTTGCCACGTGGTCTCTCACCAGGCCGGGAGTCGCAAGCGCTGGCGGGGCCGTCACCGCCCTGCAGGCGCTCGCCTTCGATGGCGGTGGGCCGGGCTTCTCTGTATTCCTGGGCCTATTTATTGCCGGTGTATCCTTCGCTGCCGGACGTCACGGACTGATACCGCGCTGGCTGATGTGGTTTGGGGTCGGCATTGCAACCGCGTGCGAGTTGACCGCTCTCACTCTGTTGAACTTCACTGCCGGCTATTTCATACCCGTGGGCCGCTTCGGCAGCATTGTGTGGATGATCTGCATTTCGTTGAATCTGCCTGACAGAACTGCGAGTGAGACTTCCCGGAATATTGAACTCGCAACAGCAAAACGAGAGCAGTCTGTCTAATATTGACAGCGCTGTGATATGGGTCTAGGGGCTTCGAGTACTCAGTCCATGAAGCGAAGGGTCGGTTGGGTCGTTGCGATCTCAGCATTTCGGCCGGATCGGTCGTGGCCGTACCAGTAAATCAAACGAGACAGTTGACACCTGCGGGGTTGCAGAAGAGTGGCCTCGCGCAGCGCTCTGTGGCAACTTCTCTGACCCAGACCGGACAACACCGAAATTCGCTACCTATTCTCGACACAGTCTGAGGAGGCCCGATACCAAGACAAATTCGATTCTGAATCCATCCGGCCGCTTGCGGATTGGCGATTTGAGGTATTAGCACACCCAACTTCCGAATCAGCATCCCCTTCCGCTACTGCAACTGCGATCGTCTCGGCATGGACATCCAAGCCTAAAAATCGTACCTTGTTCTGCATGACCGGCTCCTCTCCGCTTGTGGCTCTGACCAGCGGACCCTTCAGGTCTCACAGACTAACCCACGGATCACGCAGGGAACCGCTCACTCCATAAGGACTAAATTCCGCCGAAGTCCATTTCCCCGGGCTTTGATCGGAATCCCCGGGTTGTGAACGCGATATAGACAAGACCAATCAAGAACCAGATGCCGCCTAAGATCTGAGCCAGCCGGTTCAGGTGCAACCAGATCATCCCGCAGAAGAGAAACCCTGCAAGCGGCAAAGCGATATCGGAAAAGACCTGCCGAATTCGATTCGCCTTTCGCCGAACGGCAAACTGCCAGAACGTGGCAAAATTGACCCCCATGAAGGAAAGAAATGCGCCGAAGTTGATCAATTCGCCGGCGTGCTCGTAAGCATTGCCAATCGCGTTCAGCATCGCGGCGCCTGCGAAGCTGAGGATTCCGATGATCAGCACGTTGTAGACGGGAATGTCACGCCGGCTAAGATATCCAAAGCATCGACGGGGCAGGACATTGTCCCGGCCCATCCCGAAAAGCAAGCGTGCGGCAGCAAAGGTTCCGGTAAGCCCGCTGCCAAATGCAGCCAGGATCAGAGTGAAGCCCATCGCGTTGAAGAGGACAACCCCGCCTACTCGATGCGAGATATCCATGAATGCGGTCTCAAGATTGGGGAACGTGTGCCAGTCGGGCCAGACTCTCTGGCCCAGGTAGACTTCCAAGCCGCCGAAGATGCCGGTCAGGGCGCATACGAGAACGGTGGCCAGAAGGACATTGCGTTTCGGATTTTCAACATCTTCGGCAAGCGTCGTCACCCCGTCGAAACCGATATAAGTCAAGGATGCAAATGAGGTGGCCGTCAAAATCTGCCGCGAGTTGAAGGTAGCGGGATCGTAAATCGGTTTCCAGGAAAAGAGTCCCGGCCAACCCTGGTTAAAGAAGAGGTACCGGATAGCCAGCACGACAAAGAATCCAATTACGACAAACATGACGAACAGCAGGATTCGATTCATCCGCGCCGACGATCGAACCCCCACGAGATTCAGCAATGTCAGAGTGCCGGCGATGATAGCTGCCCACACAAGATATGGGATGTGGGGCGTGTAACGCTCGTGCAGCGCAGTGGAGATCCACACCGTGTTGATTAGCGGCTGAAGCAGGTAATCGAGAAACATGGCCCACCCGGCGAGGAAACCGAGGTAGGGATTTAAGCCCTTTCCGATGTAGGTATAGGCTGAGCCTGCCGTTGGATACACTGCTGCCATTCGGCCGTAGCTGATGGCGGTGATCATCATCGCGAACATGGCGATGAGGAGTGTCGTTGCGAAATGGCCGTTGGAGAGCTTCTGGGCCACTCCGAAGAGCGGAACAGGCGCGATTGGTTGAATCAGAACGATGCCGTAGAACACCAAATCCCTGAGTTTCAGGACTCGATGAAGCCGAGGTGCTTCAGTTTTGCTCACATCCACCCTGTCGCGAACACTGCGTTGCGGTTCAAATCGTCTCGGCGAGCGGCAACTCATCAGCCGCGATGGTCACGGCAGCCCTCGGAAAACGCGATTCACGGTGGGTGTCCTACTGGGGAAGCCCGCCGCTCTTTCCCACCAGGACCCTGAATGTCAGTTTTCCGAGCTGCCTGCCATCGGCCTGCGCCGTCCACGTAATCTCTTGCCACTGCGGTTTGCCGCCAGAGGGCGCAACCAGAATGGCCTGGAACGGATAGGAACCTCCGGAGGGCAGTGGATACCGGGCGGAACCGGCTTTCTCAGTCCACCCGTCTGGAGCCGCCACGGTGACGCTCACTTCGTCGCCATGGGTTGTCCCATTGTAGAGGACCATGGGGACACGCAGAGTTTCGCCACCGTCCAAAGCCACTTCCGGCGTTGGCATCAGAGCCGCCAGACGCTCCACCTCATGCGCTCGCCAGAATTTCGCGTAGTAAGCCCAGGGATCACCGAACTCGAAACTCAGCCCTTGCGCCAACTCGGGTTCGTAGCCCCGCACTTTGGCAAAGGGCACCGGCCCATCGACTACTCCGGTAAATACGTCGTCGGTCGCGCTACACTTGACGACAGACTTCGCGAAGATGAGCCGCGCTGGCTCACGAAATTTCTTGAAGTCGTTTTTCTTGATTGCCTCGATGGCAACGTCTCCTATGCTCGCCTGGGTTTTCATATGCGCTCTCCTCGAGCGCGACGAGTTCTCCGTAGGGAACGTGCCGGGAAGGGGAAATATCCAAGTTGGAGTAATGCGGGCCGCTGCCTTCCATGAAACTCTTTCTGAAGGGAGATGGATTGGACTTGTCGTTCGAATACTGCGAATAGTTTTCGAACGCGTCCGTATAGTAATAGAGTTTTTTCGGTTGCCATAGCCGTAGGCCGTCGGTGCGATTTTCCATGCCTCGAGAATCTCGTGGCGGCGACACCTGCTCAGGAAAGCTCGTCGGGTCGCCGGCTAAGTCAAAGGCCTCCGTTGCAATGACGCCGGTAGCCTGGTGATCACTGTGATTCTCTCCGGCTACATAATCGGGAATCATGGCAATAATGACTTCTGGCCGGGTGAGACGGACAAGTCTCACAACTTCGCCCAGCACGCGGCCATGATTCCAGTTTCCCAGGGACCACAACACATTTTGGCCTGGGGTATCGCGCCCATCTACTGACCAGATATTTGTGATTCCGATTCGTTCGAGACCCCTGCGGCTTTCGAGAATCATTTCCTGGCCCATTGCCACACCGGACTCCGGACCTGCCGCATTGCTTCCAGATTCACCGGTAGTGGCGAAGATGACCGCGACACGGCGGTGTTCGTCCAGGGATGCCCGAGCCAGATAGCCGTCAATCAAGGTGGTGTCGTCAGGATGAGGCACGATGACCAGGATGTCCGCTTTGTAACGCGAGTCGGGTTCGGGAAGAACGGGGGCAAGCGGCAACTGGGCACCGGTTGCAACCGCGAGGAAGGGAGCGAAAGCAAAACCCAGGAACCAGCTCCGTTTTCGACGCGTCCACGACTTACCCGCTTGCACGGGTCTTGGAGAGGAAACGCGAGGATGTATGTCGAGAAGCCGATCGCTGAGACATGCCTGAACTCCAAAAATGGATTTGAATAACATGTTATCCTAGGTTTCTATGTGCGGTCAATTTACTGAGAACACACTGTAACGGCCATTCAGGACAACCGAACGCCAATGAGCAGAAAGATCGACCGAATACTCTAAATAAGCAGGCCGACGAGATATCCCTCTAGAAGGAGATCTGTTCGGGTACAGCTTCGCCGTCCGCGCGTGGATCGGTTGCGCCAAAGTGAACCGGCGAGAAGTCATTCGCTTCGACTGCATTGCCGCGCCCCATACCCTGGAAATAGCGCGCCCATACGGTTACTTCATGTCCCTGGCCCCGCAGTCCCTCGACCACATTGGGGGAAATTCCGTTTTCGACCCACACGCCGCACCCTTCAAAGTCGCGCTTCGTGAAGCGCGCCGCTTCCAGCGCAGTCTGGATATTCATATCGAAGTCCACGATATTTGAGACGAATTGGGCGTGCGCCTGCGCCTGGTTATATCCTCCCATGATGCCAAAGGCGATTCGCCTCCCATCCTTTTGCATGAAGGCCGGAATGATGGTGTGAAGGGGTCGCGTGCGCGGACGAAGCGTATTCGGCCTTCCTGGTTCCAACGTGAATCCAGCGCCGCGGTTCTGCAGCGGGAATCCGGTCCCACTGGCTACGAGACCACCGCCGAAGGCCCCAGCATTGCTCTGGATCAGAGACACCTCATTGCCTTCGCGGTCTACCACAGCAAGGTAGGTTGTATCACTCGATTGCCCGGAGAGCTGTCCCCGTACATCCGATGGCAGAACGCTGCAGGCGGCCTTTTCCGTAATCAGCTTTGCCCGCTCGGCGGCCAGTTCTTTGGAAATGAGTTCCCGGGTAGGAATATGCGTGGCGCGGGGGTCGCCCACGTATTGCCGCAAATCAGCATACGCCAGTTTCTTGGCTTCGATTTCGACGTGCAGGGACTTCTGGCTGTTGTGTCCCCAATCCCTCATTGGAAACTGCTCCATGATGTTCAGCATCTGGAGCGCCGCAATCCCCTGACCGTTGGGCGGCATCTCATACACGGTCCACCCGCGGTATGTTGTGCTGACAGGATCAACCCATTCAGGTTCGAATTCCGACAAGTCATCAGCTTCCATAAAGCCGCCAAGCTCGCGTTGGAGTTTCAGGATGGCGCCGGCGGTCTCACCTTTGTAGAATCCGTCCCGCCCACGTTCCGCAATCCGTCGCAGCGTCTCAGCGAGCTCGGGATTTCTAAACAACTGTCCTGCAACGGGAGCCTTGCCCCCGGGCAGAAACACCCGTGCAAAGTCAGAATGATTCTTGAGAGACATTCCGTAGGTATTCCAATTTTCCGCGTCGGTCTCGGTAACGGCAATGCCTTGATACGCGAGCGCGATTGCGGGCGCGATGTCCTCTGCAAGGGAAAGTTTGCCGAAGCGCTGACGCAAGGCGTCCCAACCGGCCACCGCGCCCGGAACCGTTACCAGGTCCACCGGGCGCAGCTTCGTTAAACCCTTCGCCTTCAGGGCTTCGATGCTCAAGTCTTTCGGCGCCCAGCCGCTCGCGTTGAGGCCATAGAGACGTTTCGTCTTCGCGTCATACACGATGGCGAACAGATCGCCGCCCACACCGTTCATCATGGGCTCGATTACGCCCAGGGCGGCGTTCGCGGCGATAGCCGCATCCACTGCGCTTCCGCCCTTCGCCAGTATGGCTGCTCCGGCCTGGGAGGCCACCGCCTGGCTCGTGGCCACGACGCCATATTGCGTCATCACCATGGAGCGGGATTGCTCGCGGGCCGGATCGTCCGCCGCCGGCACAGAAGATACGCTTAGAGCCGCACATATAAACACGGCGAGGATCTTGTTTAACCATCCACACATAGAATCAGCGAAACTCCGAACCGTCCTCGCATCTTCGAGGAATCAATATTAAAGCACGTCGAGAAGGCGAATTTCGCTGAGGGCGCTGCTCCCGGATTTTGATGGGGTACTGAGTCTGGACAAATGCGATGACATTCGGGCAGTGGCCGTTATTGCGGCGCCACCCAGAGCGTCGAGAGCTCAGCCCGTACGCAAACTTTTCCAAGATCCTCGCCGCCCCCTTTTGCTGCAATTGTGAAGTTCTGCCACCCTGCTACGTTGCCCGATGGAGCCGAGGCGCGAACGCTAAGAAAGTACTTCGCGTGCGCGCCCACCTTGATCGGATCGAGGGGATTCACCTTCCATCCGGCCGGCGACTGCACGGAGAGGTTTACTTCGATGGCCCGGTCCAGGGGATTGTCAATAATGAGAGGGATAATCAATCCGCCGCCCACCTTAACGGTAACTTCAACCGGCGCAATGTCAGCGAAATTGTCCAGGCCGTGTGTATGCCAGAAGCCGCGGTAGTAGTTCCAGGGATCGCCGATGGAGAGGATTGGCCGGGTGTTCTGCGGCTCAGGAGAGGGCGAAACACGATGAAAAGGAATGCCGCCCGGCTCGATACCGGCAAAGATATCGTCGGTAATCCCCGAAGGCACGAGCGATTTGCCCAGGAGAAACTTGACCGGCACGGTGGCCAGTTCAAGGTTTCCGTCCACTAAAGAATCGAGGGTGTGATTCTGAATCGCCTGCTCGACCCGGCCTCCGCCCTGCGTCCGATTGAAGGCCACTTCTTTTGCGGAAAGTAGTTTGTAGCTGACATGACGAGATGGCGATATCTCGCTGGATTGGTATTGAGGGCCGCGCCCTGCGAAAATATCGTGCGCGGGATTGTCAAAGTAGTAGATCTTCTCCGGCTGCCAGGGGTGGAGGCCATCCGTGAAATTCAAGTTAGCGTCCGGGTTGCTTATCGGAGAAATCTGCTCCGGAAATGCATTCGGATCGCCCGCCAGGTCGAATGCTTCAGTAGCAATGACGCCCGCTGCCTGATGATCGCCATGGTTCTCGCCCGTGGTGAAAGCGGGAAGGAATGTGAGGATGACCGATGGCCGAGTGAGGCGAACGATTCTCACCAACTCGTCGAGAGTGGAACCATGTCCCCAATGTCCCAGCGAACTCAGAACATTCTGACTTGCAGTATCCCGTCCGGTGAGAAACCAGGCGTTCGAAATTTCCAGCGAAGCCAAGGCTTGCCGCGTTTCGATTTCGCGAATGTTTCCCAAAGCCAGGGCCTGCTCCGACCCGAAGCCGTTATAGCTGGCATCGCCGGCAGTTGTGTAGACGACAGCGATCTTTCTGCCCTCGTCGAAGACTTCCCGCGCCAGATACGACGTCAAGAGGATCTCGTCTTCTGCATGGGCGACAACGACGAGAATGTCAGCCTTGTACCTGGGGTCCGGCGTCTGGTCATTCGCGCTGTACGGGTTCTGATCAGGATTCGCACCCTGCGCGCCAAGCATTGGTGCATTCAGGACGACGGTTGCAGCGATGATACTGAGCCAGGATATTCCGGCGAAATACTTACGCTTCATGATATGGGTTTCACCTCGATATCGTGGTTAGGTCCAGAAGCTTCCGATGCCTGGAAGCTGAAAATCTTACGGTTGCCGACTCCTCGAAGGAGCCGGCAACCGTGAAGAAACTGCATTACAGGTTAACTGTTAGGTTGCGCATATCCCACTTGCGTTAGAAATTCAACTTTAACGCGAGTTGGAGCAGGCGCGGATTGCCGATGGTCCCGTTAATCTGGCTGAACGCTGTCGCATCCGTAAAGTCCAGGTTGCCGGGCCCGCCGAACTGCGGGTGATTGAAGAGGTTGAACGCTTCCGCACGGAATTGCACGATGGTGTTCTCTGTAATCGAGAACTTCTTGAACATGGAAGCGTCCACATTGTCGAATCCAGGTGCGCGCGCCTGCATGCCCTTTCCGCCCAAAACCGAATAGTCGGTCTGACCAATCTGTGTGGCGACTGGTGGGTTTGCAAACGCGGCAGGGTTCAACCACTGAGTGTGATTGTGGGGGCCGGCATACATATTCTGACCCGGCACCTTGTTCGCATAGCAACCGAAAAATGCATTGGTTGCAATCGGGCATCCGATCGTAAGTGGGTGACCGCTTTCATGAGTGACGATGAAGTTCGAGACCCATCCTCCAACAATACCGTTTACGACCCGGTTCGCGTTCCCCAACAGCTTCTGGCCGCGACCCACAGGCAAGTTGTATTGACCAGACACATGGGTAACCTGGGTACTGTCAGAGGGACATAGCTGCCAGTCCTTTTTTGTTCCAAACCCGGGTAGCCACTGCGCACGCCAATAAATTCCGGATACAAATTGGCCCGCATCCGAGAGGCACTTGCTGTAAGTGTAGTTTGCCAGCACTGTCAGGCCGGTTGAGACCTGTCTAACGAAGACCGTCTGCAATGATTGATAGTTGCTGGATCCGCTTGTCGTGAGGTACTCCTGATTGGGTGCAAAGTCTGGAAACGGGATGTAGTCGTAAACGTTCGCCCCAGGAAGAGCGATTTCGGAAGGCGAATTGGTAATGCTTGTTTGTGAATCCAAATGCCGGCCGGTCACGCCCACATAGGCCGCCTGAATCGAGTCCGACTTGTCGATTTGATACTGCACCGTCAAATTGGAAGATTCCGTATACGGCGTCTTATAGTTGAACACCTGTCCTTCCAGGCCTATTCCACTGGCGTTGACTTTTGTGGGATCCTGCAGCTCAATTGTACTCAGAGCCTTCTCCATGGTTGCAGTTGTACCGTCCGGCAAGAGGAGAGGGCTTGAAGATCCGGGGCTCCCCAAGTTTATGGTGTACTGAAACGGATAGTTTGTGCCCAATGTCCCGCCGTACCCGACGCTAGCCAATGCACCGTACGCGATTCCAAAGCCACTGCGAACGACGAGCTTTGGGGTTAGACGGTAAGCGAAACCGACTCGCGGAGCAAAATTGGAGTATTGAGGAGTGCCGAGAGAGAGATTTGCAACGCAGGAAGTCTTAATTCCATCTTTCTGCAAAAGCGAGGTGAACGAACTTGAAACGGGATTATTACACGTCTTGGTCGGAATATAAAACGTGCCCCCAGGCCCGTTGCCGTTTGTGGCATTGAAGTTTGCCTGTCGTCCATTTACTTCTGCGTACGGAGTAAACAAATCCCATCGAATCCCAAGGTTCAGCGTGAGTTTGTTCGAGAGCTGCCAGTTGTCTTGAAGATAGGAACCCATATAGTACCTGTGGGTCTGGACTCCACCCCAGTTGGTGCCCGAAAAGCTCGTTATTCCCCCGGCATTGTCTGTGCCTCCAACCGTGGATTTTTGTGGAACAAGCAGTGCGTCGGAGATGCCGGTGAGCTGAGTATTCTGGCCCGGAATCGCAGAAAACTGACCCGAATAGTTAAAGGTCCCTCTGCTGAATGCCGGTTGCGTGATGTCGCCTTCCATGCTCTGGATTTCGAATCCGGTCTTGAAAGTGTGGCTTCCATAAACCTTGGTGACATTGTCACTCAGTTCCGTGGTTCTGCCCAAGGCAACCGTGGGCTCCCAACCTTGAATTCCAATCTCGGAAAGGTTCCCGATATTGATTGGAGGCAAGCCGCCATTCGAAGCCTTCTGCGGAACTCCCTCAATTCCAAACTGTGCCGGTATTCCGAAAGTATTTCCCTCTTTAGGTTCCAGGTCCTGATAATTGTGATTAAACCCAAAGCGGAACTCATTGGTGAGCGTTGGCGTAAACACATGCGTGTAGCCCAGCGATATCGAATACGCGGGGAAATTGATATCCCCTGATCCGTAGCCTCCACTAAGAGGTAACGTAGGGGGAACGTACTGTTTGTAGTAACTGTTGGAAAACACACCGAATATGATGTCCTTGCTGCTGAGATTCTCATCAATCCGTATATCGTACTGGTTCACTGTTTGGGGGCTCTTGGCTGTCTGGTAGTAGTTATTCGCGTAGGCCGCCGGATTCGTCGCGCCAGGATACACTTGCAGGAGTTTCAATGCATTCGGGTCGAACCGGCTACTCGGAAGCTGGTTTAGATTAGACACGAGGCCGGTAAAGTCGTGAATACCACCTACGCTCCCTCCGGTAAAGAATGGGTCGCTCACGACAACTGCAGTGGTTGAATTGTTTGGAAGTCCGCTCACCGGGTCAGTCGCACCTGCGGCAACCGTTCGAATTGTGGCGGGATCGAAGACGGTACCAAGCGGGAACACTCTGTTGAGTGAGTCCGTCCGGGTTCCCTGGTTGTAAGCAATCAAATCGCTGAGGTTAGTGAAGTTGCTGCTTTGCATCAGCGGTGTGGGTACTGTCGAGGACGAATTCGAAGGTTGCACAATCCGTGTAGCTTGATAATCGAAGAAGAAGAAAGTCTTGTTGCGGCCGTTATACAGTTTGGGAATATAGACTGGTCCCCCAACCGTACCTCCAAACTGGTTCTGGCGGTACTCGGGAATCGGTATATTGTTTTGCTTGGAGAAGTAATCGTTTGCGTCAAGGATGTCGTTCCGGACATACTCAAACAAGTTGCCATGGACGCCATTGCCGCCTGACTTGATGACTGCATTGATGACTCCGCCAGTTGCATGCCCGAATTCGGCGTCGTAGTTCGAGTTTTGCAGCTTGAATTCCTCAATTGCATCCGGGGGCGGGACGACCGCAGTGTTCCCGCTGAATGCGCCGCGGACCTGGCCGCC
Source organism: uncultured Acidobacteriota bacterium (assembly GCA_963718435.1). Classification (GTDB taxonomy): domain Bacteria; phylum Acidobacteriota; class Terriglobia; order Terriglobales; family Acidobacteriaceae; genus Telmatobacter. The sequence continues at coordinate 17,196 of CAVQZQ010000091.1, forward strand.
CACAAGCTGGCCGATGTTGTCGTCGATCCCGTTGAGGCGGAAATCGTTGTTGTCCACGCTCACACCATTGACAGAGAAAAAGCTGCCGCCTGGAGTGCCCGGAACCGATGTGACGCCCGCAGCCAACTGCCCTAGCGATGTCCAATTCCTGCCGTTCAAGGGCAAGTCATTCACTGCCACTTCGTCTACAGTCTGGCCCACTTCAGCGCTTTGCGCCTCTAGAAGTGGAGTCGCTGCCGTGACGGTCACTTCTTGCGTAACCGCGCCTGGAACCATGACGATATCGACGGTGACCGTCTTCTGAACGTTGATCTTCAGATCGGGAGCCGAGTATGTCTCGAAGCCGTCGGATGTCGCTTTGAGAGTGTAGATGCTCGGATTGAGCGCCTCAAAGACGTAGGTTCCAGTAGAGGTTGAAAAAACTGAAGCCTTGACTCCGGTCTTCAGGTTGGTCAGTGCAATGGTGGCGTGCGACAGGCGAGCACCGGTACTGTCGGTTACTGTTCCCGTCAAGCTTCCGGTATCGATTTGTCCCAGAAGCGACAGTGGCAGACAAATAAAAACGCACAGGCCGAAAAGAACCGCCAGCATCCGTGCATTCCTGCCTGTCTTCGTGTTTTGAGCCGCCAAGAGCTTTTCGTACTTAGCGTCTGAATGATGGAAATGTAACATTTCGTGGCTCTCCTTCGATTTGATTGGGTACGGGTTTTTCCAACTTGGACATCCGATTCGAAACCTCAAAGCCGACAGGCAGGCAAACCTGCATGTCTCGCCCTCGATCGATTGAGGTGGCCACAACAGGCTGGCCGAGGTTCGTAGCAGATGTCGCGTTAGATTCATATTTTCATTAAACATAGTATTCCATGTTTATTTTGTCAAGTGTGATCTTCGTCACCTGGAATATTAGGCGTCCCTAAAACCCCGAAATGAGCCGGCTAAGATCAACGCGGACAGCGCTTTGAAAATACAATATTTGTCGTGCAAATAATAGCATAAACACTGGCTTTTAGAGGTATAAGCTGGCGAACACATGCGCCTTTCTCTCATTGAGATTTTGGGGTGATGTAAATCACATACGCACGCAATCTCGATAGGTATACTATGTAGGTTAATGGTATACGTAATGAGGTATACCATGTTTATTTCATACCACTTTCTCTCGCTGCCCGACTTGAGACTCGCAACAACGATTCGCTTACGGTGGGCGCTCCTCACAAAACTACAAGCGCATACAAACGTGTGGAAGAAATCGAACTGATCTGGTCGAATCGCAACCTGGGTGAACTTCGGAGAATGGGAAAAGCATGGGCTTCGTCAATCAGTTCAAGAACGTTTTCATTACCGGGCTAGTTGCCGGACTAAGTCTCATGAGCACGGCTGCCCAGAGCGCACCTGAAGTTCGTCCGGACGCCTACGACGCCAATAATCGGCAACCCGATTCGCGGTTTAAATCCGACATCCTCCTCGTAGTCGCACACCCGGACGACGAAACCCTGGTATCGGCATACCTGGCACGGGAAATTTATGACCATCACAAGCGCGTTGCGGTGGTCTACGGAACTCGCGGCGACGGAGGAAATAACGAAGTCGGGCCGGAGCAGGCGCTGGCCATGGGGCAAATACGCGAGATCGAGGCCCGCCAGGCAGTAGGTTCGCTGGGAATTTCTAATGTGTGGTTCCTGACCGGCCGCGATACGGCAAGCCAGAATGTGCTTTACTCACTCGAACACTGGGGTCACGGTTCATGCCTTGACGAATTGGTCCGGATCGTTCGGCTAACCAGGCCAACGGTGATCATTACGATGCTCCCGAATTTCACCACGGGCGAAAATCACGGGGACCATCAAGCTGCAGGCGTTCTTGCCACTGAAGCATTTGACCTGGCCGGCGACCCGACAACCTTTCCTGAGCAGGTGTCGCCGGTTATCAATCCCGACGGAAATATGAATCTCACCGAAGGTCTCCGCCCATGGCAACCCGAGAAACTTTATTACTATTACAACCCTACGCACGACATTTTCTCCGGCCGCGGCCCACAGTACTCTACAACGGAGATATCGCCTTCGCGTCACGTGAGCTATGGAACTCTAGCTGCCGAGGTTTTCACTCATCATCGGACGCAGGGAGTTGACACCGTTCAACGCGCCCTCGATGAGCACACCTTGGATAACTCGCAGGATCCACGCGTGCAATTGGTAACTGATCCAGTCAAGCTGATCTTGGGGAAATCCCTGGTTCCCTCAGGCATCACGGATGATGTCTTCGCAGGCGTGGCGCCAGGAGGCCTCCCGTTCCAACATGCTTCCGGCTTCACTGCGAAACAACCCTCGGAGCCTACTCTGACGATCGGCGATCCATGGAATTATTACCATATCTTTTGGAAGTCACATTGCTTGGAGAATATTGAGAACATTGTTCCTCTGGAGGTGACTGCCAAGGTGGGCGGCACGCTCGTCATTCCCCTTATCCTCGACAATCCGCTGGACACACCACTGCTCACAAATATCTCGGTGCAGGCGCCGGGCGGATGGGATATCAAGGCTCCAAGTGCGGTCTCTGTCGAGCCGCTCGGTCGTCATTTTCTTCGGATTCAAGCTGCGGCTCCCAAAGCTAAACTCGATGACTGGCAGAACTTCGTCATCTCTGCTCAATCTGGCGGCAAGAGCTTCGGAACCGTGCAAGTTCGAGTCGAGCTTTCAACAGGCTGGGTTGCGCCCCAGTGAATTAGCTCCCTCCTTTTCTTATCTCGGCGAGATGCCCGCCATCGGAAAGACGTCGTACGGACTGCCGATCTGCAAGAAATACGCCTCCGCTCTCTTGCAGCCGCTCACCAATCCTCGGAAACAGGCAACCGCATCCTGCAGATCGTAATAACGGTCCGGAGTCTGACTCGCGTGTGCGTAGCACGCTGCTTTCTTCGTGTCAGCCACGCCAGAAATGTTTATGAAATGTGTAGGCGCGGGGAATTGCATCGTATCCTCGCCATCCGAAACTTCGTAGTAGTACATCGCGAATTTGCGTTTCATTCGATTCCATGATTCGTAAGTGAGGTTTGCATTCGCGCGATGATCGGGATGGTTATCGACGAACCACTGATTGAAAACGGCGTCAGGGTTCTCTGCCTCAATGATTTTTTGGAACGCCTCATAGTGCGCGTTGTCGACGATTGCGTGGCCGTTGGTTTGATTTGCATAGGCTGGTCGGGCCTTTAGAATCTCGCACGCTTCTTCGCTTCGGCAATGCGTACAGCCGCTGATGTCTCCCAGGCTCCGTCATTCAGATAGAGCAGCACCACTTCATGACCCAGTGCTGTCAGTTGCGCGACGGTGCCGCCGCAGCCATACTCCGGATCGCCCGGATGTCCGCCAGTGATCACAATCTTCAATTTGCGCGCAGGCTGCATCCCAGCTGCGGATGTCTGGGCCATGGTCTTCACAGCCGTTGCTCCTGCAAAGGTTCCCGTGCCTTTCAGCATCTCTCGTCGATTCATCTTGAAGCCCCCTTTGATTTACCGCGTTACAACAAATGCGTTCGTTCCAATCATCCAGTTACCAGCAGTTGATTGCACTAGCGAATGCGCGCGGATGCCCGGCGCCGGATCTTCGACTTTCGCAGAGTGTGGTCTTACCTTTTAGAAGCGCTTGTAACACGCTGCGACATAGTACATCCTCCCGACTGTAGATGATGTGATTTGTAACCTTCTTAAGAACCGTTGACACGAGTATCATTCCAGCATGTCTCCCAACCAATCGGAACCCCCGGCAAGCACTCGACTTGTGTCCCTCGACATACTTCGCGGACTTACCGTGGCGTTCATGATTCTGGTGAATAGTATTTGGCATTTCCCCGTAGTCTACTCTCCGCTGCAACACGCTGCCTGGAATGGTTGGACCCCCACGGATCTTGTATTCCCCTCCTTTTTATTCTTTATGGGGGCTTCCATTGTATTTTCGACGGAAGCGCGACTAATGCGCGGCGTCCCCAAAGCTAACCTCTTATTCCACATCGTCAAACGCTTCGCCATTCTCTTGCTTCTCGGCCTGTTGGTCAATGGATTCCCGTACTTCCATCTCTCTACGCTGCGTATCTATGGCGTCTTGCAACGTATTGCTGTCTGCTATCTCATTGTCTGCATTCTCTATCTCTGGGACAGCGGCATCAGCACACTGCTAATTTCTGCGATCGCAATCCTTGTCGGCTATTGGGCACTCATGCGCTTCGTTCCGGTTCCAGGATTCGGAGTTCCCGGACATGACGTTGCTCTCCTCGACCCAAGAGGCAATCTGGTCTCCTGGATCGACCGTCAAGTGTTTCCCGGACGACTATTTGAGCCGGGAGTCAGCGATCCCGAGGGTCTGCTAAGCGACCTGCCCGCGCTTGCGACCACGTTATTGGGGATTTTGACGGGTATTTGGCTCCGAGCCGGGAAAAGCATGAACGTGAAATGCGCGTTAATGTTCGTCGCTGGTCTCGTCAACATAGCCCTTGGGGAACTCTGGAATATTTCGTTTCCAATCAACAAGCGGCTTTGGACCAGCTCATACGTCCTGTTTGCCGCCGGAGTGGCGCTCGTCGCATGGGCCATGTTTTATTGGCTCGTGGAGATCAAGGGCTGGAAGAAAGGCTGGTCCACTTTCTGCCTCGTATTCGGAACGAACGCAATCACTGCTTATGTCCTCTCCGAGCTTCTAGGCGGTGCAACGGAGCAGATTCCGCGCTCTCCACGACCCAGCATTGACCTGTCCATCTATCATCACGTCTTCGCCTGGATTCAACCGCCCGGCATCGCTTCCCTGGCCTACTCAATATCGTTCGTGTTGGTTTGCTGGATTCCCGTGATGGTCCTTTATCGAAAGAACATATTCATCAAGATTTAGAGAGGATTGGGCGGGTCCAGCAAACAATCCAATGCAAAGGGAGAGAAATCCTGGGCCTGCACATCAATCACCCAGCTGCACATCCTGCCGAGGTTGCTTTTCCCTTGATAAATCGATGGCTTTCGCCAGATCACTTTTGTAGATTCCTTCAATCACCGCATAGAAGTCTCTCTCGGGCTGTTCAGGATACTGCTTGCTCCGCTTCGCATAATCTTGATCCATCGCAAACCAATCGATAGAAGAATTAGGCACCCGTTTCTCCAGCGACGTTTCGAGCGTAGTGAAGAAGGCGCCCCAACGCTGGCCGTAGTACTCCAACAACCCATTCCATTCTCGGTTCGCGTAGTCGTGCACGCCCGAGTCACGAGACGATTCAGGACCCCATTCCAGCAACAGGCTGATAGCGTCAAATTCGAGCTGGGCCTCTTCCGCTTGACCTGCCGCGGCCGCTTTAGCACCGGCGAGCCATGCCCCGAACAGGAGTGAAGGCTCGGTCCCGGCAACGCGATCGAGATGCTCGATCCATTTCATCCACTGCTTTGTGAGTTTTCGAAATTGCGCGATATCTCCACCGGAGTAAGCCGCATTGATAGCAGGCAGCAACACGCGGCTATCATTTGCAATGGTTTGCCGCGCCACATCCACCAAATCGTAGCGATATGCAGAACTACTGCGCAGTGAGGGATTGACATCCAACAGCGGGCCAAGCGCAACAGAGAACGCCTTGAGATCGTAGCGTGGCTCTTGAGGACTCCAGGCACAGGCTGATTGCACAGTCAGACTCGGCTGCGCGGAAAACAAATTATCGTGCGCTTCAGACCATTTTCCACTCTTGAGGTCGTAGGCAGTTTCGCGCAGGACTTCCCAGGCCTTCGCCGCGTGAGCGTCTTTTCCTCCATAGCGATGGCTTGACCACTCCGCGAACCAGCTCGAGAGATCAGTTCGCTCATCTCGCCACGCCATCTCTGTAAAGAATGCGAACGCGGCGGGATTATTGCAGCTTGCTTCCGGCATAACAGCAATGCCATTGAGTTTGCTGCCTATCTTTGTTAGTTGATCGAAATAGCGCTGGTTCCAAACTCCGACATTGGCGCCCATCGTAGTGTGCCCGCCAAAATTCCAAATGGTGCCAAACGCGTAAGGTGTGCTACTCCACTGCTGATCACGGTCCTTGTATTCAAATCGGTCCGACTGTCCATCGAGAATCAATAGGTGATCCTTATTTGCGATGCCGGCAAGGACCTCCTCCTTCGGATTATTCTGCCAGCCTAGAATTGCCCAGGTCGCGCCCGGGGAGCCTTCTGCAATTGGTTGTCGATCGCTCGTGCTGCATTGGTAATGTTCACCTGGCCGGCCTGACCGCCTTCATGCAATGGGTCCATCTTGAACATTGACGATGGTCCCAGAAGCTCCTGCTGAACCCGATAGTATTCCGCAGCCACTTCCGGAAAGAGTTCGGAGGTAGGGTCGAGCCAGTCTGGCCGCTTCATCCCAAGCCACTTCCCTTGCGGCACAATCTGAGCGCCAGAATTGTGATTTGCAAAATTGTCGGGAAGAACTCCGAAATATCCTGGCAGAACAGGAATCATTCCAAGCTCTCGAAGGCGATTTGTAATCTTTCTGCCAAGAGAAAGACGAGCCTCAATCAGTCGCTGGGAGATAGAAGGGCCAACCCAGGCTGACATATTGCCCAGCAGCCACCATGGCTGGTGCGCGGGAGTAGGAAACCAATTGCGCATCTCCTCATCCGACATGTTGAACTTGCGGAAAGTCTGTTGATACACCCCCTCGGCGCCCATGTACACAAGCACCTCATTGATACCGTGCATTGCCAGCACATCGATCTGGTGTTCCCATTCCTTCCACGACCAAAATGGGCCGGTGTATCCATCGTTGGTATCGTTCAGAGCAAATCTATGTTGCACATTGGCGTTATGCACGATGTCTGAAGCTTGCACTGCCAGCCTGGAAGGTAGCTGGTTGAAGCTATCTCCGTTCCAACTCATGCTCACCCCGGCAACATATTTCAGGTACCAATGCGTCCCCATAAGAATTGCGGACGGCGTTGAGCCTGCGACTGCAATCCTTCCGGACGAACCGGAGATATGAAACGATTCTTTGCCCGCATTCGGGAGAAACGAAACATGAATCTGATCAGCATGCTGAGGCAGCATGCGATCTAGGACGCTTCGAACACCCGCAATATTGACAGACACCTTCGGGACTCGACCCAGAACGGAAGATGCAGTGCATCTTGGTGCCAATTGCGAGAACAATGCCGTTCCTGCGAGGCCAAGAAAGCGGCGGCGCGTCCTATCGTATCCCAATTGTTCCTCCCAATTCCGGTGTTTACTCTGATCGCGAATTCCAGTCGAAAACCGGTCTCCAAGATTCTGTGCACACAGCTCTTGCTACCGGATGAGTTCCGGCACTCCTCCCGGTCCGATCCATCGCAGACCTTCCGCCAGAACACTTACCACTGGACTGCCCACAAAAGCTGCCCTGACAAGGCAACTTTTGTGAAGGTTCACATGCACGCGGCTGACAATGCTTTCAGCGGGCTCAATGTAAATCAGACCTGTGCGGTCCTTAGTGGCATTGCAATTCCAACTAACCAACTCCCCATTCGCACGTTCAATAACGTAGGCAGAAGTCAGAGCAACTTCTTCCAGGGCAACGAAGACCTCATGGACGTCGTTGCAGGAGGTCCATCCCGAATCCCATTCGTCCCCCGGGATCGGCTCGTGGTCCGGATAGTGGAACGCAGCGATCATCGGCACATATTGTTCACCGATGGTTCGATCCACCCGGCGGCCGTGGCCGGGATTGTTTTTGTCAGGTTCCAGCATGGTCGTCTCGCGATAAGGGTCTGGCACAAAGGCCCAGCGCAATTGGCCTGTGTGACCGTCAACCAACTGTGCACAACTGCCCATGGCATTCATGGTTTTTTCGAGCCACACCTCGTTGCCGGTGAGCAGATACTGGTACCACAAAGCTGGAATAAGCCAGGCGCTCCAGCCATGAGGGGAGTCCATCATGTTGAGTGACTTGCCGATCAATGTGTCGTATTGCGCTTCCCAGAAGCGCAGGGTTGCCCCGTTCATCCGGCAATCGGGGATCAGCAACTGTTCCAGACAGTGATGTGCGGATAGCATCTTGCGCGCTGCTTCGGCATAGTGGCTGCGCGCCGATTCGTCCGTTTGGAGCAGCGCGAACAATCCGAGTTGCAGGCCGGAGCAACTGATCATGCCGTCTTCAAATGTATTCTCGCCCTCCGTGGTGAGGTTGTCTTGCGAACGAACCAGGAAGTCCATGGCCTTTCGCGCCGAGTCGAAATGACGGTCATAAGCAACGCCGAGGCGGCGATCGTTCGCCGCTTCTATCTTCTCCGCGGCCATAACAGTCATAACCGATTTCACCGGATAGGCGACTGTGGTGTAGTTATCGTAGTTACCGTCATCATGTTGTCTGCTGACAACATAGTCAGCAAAGCCGCTCGCGAGATCGAGCCAATAGGGGTCGTGGTCCGCCCGGTAACGGTGTGCGAGAATTCCGGCCATCTGCGCGGTGTTAACGAGGAACCGCATCTCAATCGGCCAGCCAATCGGGTCAGTAATACCGAATTTGTCTTTCGGTTTCTCGTGGCGAGATTCCACTGCAAATTCAGGATGTCCTTGAGACGTTGATCGGTCTGGCTGTCCAAAACCGGGTCGGGAATGTGGCGGCGAGCTAGGGCACCAGTTTCCAGGCCGAGCCACTGTTCCAGATGGCTTGAAGCGTACTGCCTATCGATCAGAGTAGCTTTGCGAGCCTCGCGGAGATACCACGACCAACGTCGCCGCACATAAAAACATGCCTGGCTCTCGTGGCCGTTCGCCGCGGTGGCCGTGAGCTGATAGAGGCCAATGCCCGCCAGAGGCGTGAATGTAGCGATCCACCTGCCTCTTATGCTGGATTTCAAGGAAAGCTGAGAGGTTTTTCCATCCGGAGTCGTAACTGTCACGCTAACTGCCGATGGCGAATAGATGGTTAGCTTGCTACTCTCGCCGCAGGCGAGAGTATACCGGTCAGCGTCAATCATGGGTGCTTCGAGAGAAGATGCCAAAAGCGGCTTGATGCTCTCCAACGATGGTGCGGGCTGAAGATAAATGGTCCAGTTACGTGCTTGACCGGCGGGGATCGAAGCAAGATCTTGCGGATGGCGGGACGGTAACGGCAAGGCATGCATCAGATCGAGGCTGCACGTGCGGATCATGTGTCCTCCATCGCCCGCGCCCCAAATCGACTCGTCATAATTCAAGTCGTAAGATGCCACAGGATTCGGAGAGCCAATGGTTATGATCCGACCCTTGGGAGTCATAAGATAACCCCAGAAATGAGTTTTTTCGCAACGCAACAAGGTGGGAAAGTAGCGATCATTCCAGGAGGGAAAAGATTTCATTTCGCTGTCGATACCCATAACAAGGCGTGCGGCTTTGGGTGCAAAATCAGCGCCGCTCTCATTCTTCAGGCCAGCGATGATTTCCAATCGATTATTTTGGATCCGATAGCTCAGCGAGTGACGAATTCTATCCACGGTGCCGACGAAGTGAAGTTCCGGTCCTTCCAACTTGCGCAGATGCACGTCTGCCCATGCAGGTCCGGCGAGAATCCCTGTACGAAACCTTACTTGCTCCCACTCCCCGCCGGCCATAACTTCCATCGCTCGAATCGTTCCATTCTCATTGAGACTCACTCTGAGCTTTCCATCGTTCAGCGTCCAGTCCAACGGGGCATTCAAGCGGGGATCAAGGCTCGGTGTCGATTGGGTCGCGACCAGGTCATGCCTTCCGACCAACGAAACCACGACGGCGGCACCCATGCCTCTTGATACGAAATCGCGACGATTCATGGTCTTTCCTTTTGCAGTTAAAACTCGGCCATCGTGCATCGCTGGCAGGAGATTTCAGTAGGTAGGACTGTCCCTCGCTCTAATTTGATCAAGGCGGCGACAACAAGCGTGAACGCAGTTGGCACAAAGCCCTGAGTTCTCGGGTACATAGTGGACATAGTATCCTATACTCCAATGTGTCGATGTCGATTTTTTGGGGCTGGTGCGAGCCTTTTGCTTGCCATTCGGTAAAAGGCCTTGAAGCAAATCCCGAGTGAAAGAATTCAATCGCCGCGTACAGCAGATCCCAATTGCTATGCATAGTATGACTAATAACCTCATCAACCCATAGCCCACCCGGGCCTAAGAATTTTGAGTGATCGATGTCACATGCGGTCGTCGATCGGTTGTAGGTATACTATGTGGACATCCTCCGGAATCAGAATTCGAATACCATGTTTATACCGGCACAAAAGCAGAGTGATCAGCCTGCTCCTGACGTGCGGCAAACTCGCAACGCACTGAGCAGTGAGGTAGACCCTGGCGTCGCAGGCCCGCAGGAGTATCAATGACGATCAATCGACTAGCCTCCGCATCGCGCATGGCGATGATTGGAATTGCACTTGCTTCTAGCGTTTATCCTTCGCTGGCGCAGCAAACAAACGCCCATAAGCAGCAAGGGCAACAACCGGCCCACCATCCTGTCGATCTCACCGTCGTCAATCCCGAAACCGTAGGCTTCTCCCCCGAGCGGCTTCGAGCGCCTCCACACTTTCATGCAGCAGACCGTGGATCAGAAACAGATCGCGGGTATGGTCACCATTCTGGCGCGGCATGGCAAGGTGGTGGACTATCGCGCCTACGGCGTAAGCGACATGACCAGTGGTACACCCATCAAGAAAGATACAATCTTCCGCGACTACTCCATGACCAAGCCTGTCACCGGCGTGGCCATGATGATTCTCTACGAGCAGGGCAAATGGTTGCCATCTGATCCCATCGCCAAATACATTCCAGAATTCGCGAACCTGAAGGTCTTCAAGGGGGTGGACGCGGACGGCAAGATGATTCTTGTCGACCCGGACCACGCACCCACGATGGGCGAGTTGATGACCCACACGGCCGGCTTTAGTTACGGCGATGGCACCACCCCGGCGGATGCGATGTACAAGGACCTCAAGGTGCGGCAATCGCACAACCTCCAGGACTTCATCGATAAGATGGCGAAAATTCCTTTGCTATATCAGCCGGGCAAAGGCTGGGTCTACAGCCTGTCGATGGACATTGAGGGCTATATCGTTGAAAAGCTGTCTGGCCATTCGCTGCCGCAGTTCATGGACGATCAGATATTCAAGCCGCTGGGTATGAGAGATGCAGGGTTCTTTGTGCCCCAGTCAAAGCGCAATCGTTTTGCATCGCTTTATGAAAGTGGCCCCGATGACAAGCTGATTCCCGACTCGACAAATGGCGGCGGGTTTGGCGACTACTCAACGCTGCCGACCTTGCCCTCCGGAGGGGGCGGCCTGGTCTCTACAGCGGAGGACTACTTTCGATTTGCGCAGATGCTGGACAACGGGGGCGGATTGAACGGCGCGCGCATCCTGGCGCCGGCCACGGTACACCTAATGACTTCGAACCATCTGCCGCCAAGCCTGTTGACGGGCGAGTACAAGATCGGCCGGCAGGTGCTCCGGCCAGGCTTTGGATACGGCTACAACTTCGCCGCTGTCTTCGATCCGGCGGAAGCAGATCTGCCCGAGGGCAAAGACACCTTCCTCTGGGACGGGGCCGCGGGAACATGGTTCTGGGTCGATCCGACCAACGATATCGTGTTTGTGGGCATGATCCAGCGCATGCGCGGCGGAAGTCCCAACGTTGAGTACCTGAGCCGCTCGCTCGTCTACCAGGCACTGATTGATCCGGCTAAATAAAAGAAGGGCCCACTGTATCCCTCGCCTCGCGGCCATCGACAAATTCGCGAGTCTCAAGCTCCACGGCTCTGCGTCAATTGCCATTGGGCAAATTGAGAATGATCAGTCCTTACGGATTCGAAGAGGGTTTCCGAACATGTTGAAGAGCTCGTTGATTAAAGCATCCTTTCTGTCGTGCTGGGCCCTGCTTTCGGTGGCCGCACAAACTGCGCCGCTCACCCACGATGAGGCGCACCGCCGGGCCGAATTGCTTCTAGAGCAGATGACCGTCGACGAGAAAGTGGGCCAGTTAAACCAGTCGCCCGGCATCGTTAAGCCGAGCGCCTCGAACGATACGCCCGATGACCTGATTCCTCAGGGCAAGGTGGGGTCGGTGCTTTGGATTACGGATGTGAAGGAAATCAATCGCCTGCAACATCTGGCGATGGAGAAGTCTCGCCTTCACATACCAATCCTATTCGGCTATGACGTGATCCATGGCTATCGCACAGTCTTCCCGGTTCCGCTCGCTATGGCGTCATCGTGGGATCCGGCCGTAGAAGAAGCTGTCCAGCATCTGGCCGGACAGGAAGCGCGAGCCGCGGGCATCCAGTGGACCTTTACGCCCATGGTCGATATTGCACGGGATGCCCGCTGGGGGCGCATCGTGGAAGGCGCAGGTGAAGATCCTTATTTGGGTGCGGCCATGGCGCAGGCCCAGGTGCGCGGCTTTCAAGGCAAGGCCTTGGGACCCGAAAGCGTGCTGGCTTGTGTAAAGCACTTTGCCGGCTATGGCGCTGCCGAAGGCGGTCGCGACTATGATGCTGCCTATATTCCTGAAGTACTGTTTCGAAATGTCTACCTGGTTCCCTTTCATGCGGCAGAACAGGCTGGCGCCGGCAGCTTCATGAGCGCCTACTTGGACCTCAACGACGTTCCGGCAGGCGGCAATCATTGGCTCCTTACCGACATTCTGCGCAAAGAGTGGGGCTTCAAGGGATTTGTGGTCTCTGATGCGCTGGCCGTGGCCGGCCTTGTGACCCATGGCTACGCACGCGATCCGTCCGATGCCGCCTACAAGGCCATCAGTGCCGGGCTCAACATGGACATGGCCAGCCAGACCTTCACTCACAATCTGGCCAAACTAGTGGCCACCGGGAAGGTGAGCGAAACGCACCTGGACGAGGCGGTACTCCCGATTCTCGAAGTCAAATATGAATTGGGCTTGTTTGACCATCCATATGTAGACGAATCGAAAATTGAAGCGACGCTGGGTCGTCCCGACGGCCCGGGGCTGGCACGCAAAGTGGCCGGGGAATCCATGGTCTTGCTCAAAAACGAAAACCACACGCTGCCGCTCACGAAGAACCTCAAGAAGGTTGCAGTCATCGGAATGCTGGCCGACTCAAGCCTCGATATTCAGGGCTGTTGTACGGTCGAAGGATTGTACGGCGTTGGCAAAAGCCATCCAGTCACGGTGTTGGCAGGACTCAAGAACAAACTCGGTCCAAACGTGCAGATCACTTATGTGGATGGTCCTCCACCCACGCGTGAATTCGCATCGATGTTCAGCGAGGTGCCCAAGCCGCAGCCCCCACCGACTGCCACGGAGGTCGCCGATTGGCAGGCCAAAGTGAAGACCGCCGCGGCCGATGCAGACGTGGTGGTTGCAGTACTGGGCGAACTGGTCTCCATGAGCAGCGAAGCCGCCTCGCGCGCGACTCTTGACCTGCCCGGCATCCAGGAACAATTACTCGAGGCTGCGGCATCGACGGGAAAGCCGGTGGTGCTGGTGCTCGAGAACGGACGGCCACTCGATATTCGCTGGGCTGCCGCGCACGTGCCCGCGATCCTTGAAACCTGGTTTCCCGGAACCGAAGGAGGCAACGCGGTGGCCGATGTGCTGTTTGGCGATGTGAACCCCGGCGGAAAGTTGCCTGTAAGCTGGCCGCGAATCTCCGGCCAGGAGCCGCTCTACTATAACCACAATTTGACCCACGCTCCAGAGGATCAGCCCGGCTTCTCTTCCCGCTACTGGGATATGTCGACCAAGCCGCTCTATCCCTTCGGCTACGGGCTCAGTTATACGAACTTCAAGTTCGACCACCTGCACCTGAGCAAGACCAGCGTAAATGCAGGCGAGGCGACAGAGGTCTCGGTGGACGTGACAAATACGGGCGGTGTCACCGGTGACGCAGTAACCCAGGTCTACATTCACCAGCGGGCGGGCTCTGCATCGCGGCCGGTTCGGCAACTCAAGGGCTTTCGCCGCATCATGCTCCAACCGGGCGAAACGCGTACGCTCAAATTCCCGCTCGGCAATGATGAGTTGAGCTTCTGGAGTCCGCAAACCAGAGTCTGGGCCGTGGAGCCAGGAACCTTTGACATTTGGGTCGGCGAAGACTCGACCGCCAGTTTGCATGCGGAGTTGGCGGTCAAAGAGTGAACGTCCAAACTGAGACGGAACAGCATGCTTGCATTTTCCCGAGTGCATATGTCAGACGGAAACCCAAGTGAAAGACACATTCAAGGAGATTTCAGATGAAGACGGACAGCGGAGCATCGGTGAGAGCCAGGCAACACTATCTAGTGCTGGGATTCATTTTGCTTTTGCCGATGTTGGCCCCGATGTCCGCCTGGGCGGCGCAGACGGCCCAGGCAGCACCAAGGCCTTCTATCGACACGGACCGCTGGCTTGAGATCGATCTTTATTGGTTCAGGCAGGCCGATATTAAGGGCTCATCGCGCGAATTCTGGGACCGATTTCAGCCATTGTTCGCAGGGGTCCGCGGATACCGCGGCGTGATTTTGAATGTCGGTTGGACAGTCACCGCGATAATGGATTGGTCTGGAGATCCGAATCAGAAAATCTGGCTCCCAACCACATCAGGACAGGCGCGATGGGTCGATGAAAGTGGACCGCTAACTGGAACCACCACGGAAAGGAAGCAAAAAGCAGCTGCGCGGTTTGCCGACGCAGCGGGCGCGAAACGGCATGGCTACGATCCATGGACCTATGGCGACCTGAGGCTCCTCGCTGCCGCCCTGAAAGAAGAGGCTGCACGACGAGACATGGCTGGTTTCAAAGTCGGCATGCTGAACCTGGCTTGGACGAATGGCTATGGGGAGGGAAGGTTTGACGGTGCCTGGAGTCGTAAGCACCAGGAAGCCTTCACAAAGACTACACCGGTCCAACCTGGAAACTTCGATCCGCCCCTTGGACGCTACTTCGACCCAGGTGCTCGCCTCCACGCCGATCCAGCGCCGTCGGGTGGATTGCCCCACGGAATAGCCGAGGGAACACCTGTACATCAGGCATATGCGGCGCAATGGGGAAGCATGTCGCGAGCGCTTGGACTTGATGCGATCATGTTGCGGGATTCGTTTGGCACACCTATACCTTATTCGCGCAACGGTCCGTGGGGTGCGGTTGCTCCCGCTCCTGAAGTCATACATCAGGCCACCGATGCCGTGGCGGCGCTGATCAAGGAGACAAAGCTGGCCAACCCGGACGCTCTCGTCATGATGTACTCGAATGGATCCAGCGCGGTCGCGGATTGGCGTTCAAACGGGCTGGATTTGGAAACAATTGCCAAGCAAGGTTATTTGGATATCTGGGTGGACCAAACCTGGGCCGGGGCGTGGAATGAGGTTGGCGTCCGTGACGGGAGTTTTTGGAATGCCTTGGCAAAAGGTTGGACATACCAGCTCGGCTATATGCTTACCCACGCAGCCATTCTCGCCGACACCAAAGTTAGGCATTACCCCCTCGTCGAAACTTTTGACGCTTGGGAAGATTGGGATATCATCCATTCCGCTCCAGATAGATTGCGATGGGGGATCTGGGCCTATTCACACGCGGCGGTTAAGACACCTAGTGGCTTGAAAATGCCGGTGGGATCCTACATCTCATGGGCAAATCAAGGCCAACGATTGCTCAGCGAAAACGATGTGCATTTCCTCGCGGATAACATCAATGCCGCGGTCATAGATGCGCAAAACACCACGGACGTCTTCGGCCCGACTTTGGTGTATTCTCGCGAGGCAATGCAGTGGCAGATTGATCATGCGTCTCCAAATCACGACGTGAACGAATGGGTCGATGAGCAAGCGGCATCCGTGATCAAATGGCCGATTCCGATTCTGTCAGCCACGCGTGTTGAATGGATCCCGCAGGTGAAATCCGATCTGTTTGCCCTTCAGACACCTTCGCATCTTTCTCCTCAGCACCTCGCATCACTTGAGAATCTCATCCAAGGCGGACAGCCGGTGGCCATCTTCGGCAGTTCAGAAGGCGTGGATGAAACGCTCATGCGGCTCGGAGGTCTCCGCGCCGGCGTGGCTCCTGCGCAAGGCCAACTACAGTTATGCCCGGCAAAGAATCGCGCTCCAGCCCTGGTAAAGAATGCGGTGTTGGCATTCGACACCTATTGTCGTCCCGACAGCGGTTCAGCGTCAGCCAAGTCACAGGTCATCTACACAGCGCAAGATTCTCCGCGCCTGACGCTCGACACTTCAGGGGGAAAGCGGCTTGTCGTGTGGAATGCTCCGGATCTGAGATCGGTGGGCAACCTGCCTCTATCACAGATCTGGGGAAACACGGGTACCCCGTACGCCCTTGCCGCTGGCGCATTGAACCAACTGCTCAAACAGCACGACAGCCTGCACGTCGAAGCGATCGATCTGCAACAGACAATGAGCATTGCTGCTTGGCGAACAAAGGATGGCGCATTCCGGATTCTGGCGGGAAACCTTGAAGAAGGTCTGCGCGATGATGCCGACTTCTCGCGCCACGCCAAATTAGCCCTGCCGAAGACTTGGCCCAGTGAACCCTGGAAGGACGCATGGACAGGCCGCGGCTACTCTTTCGAGAACAACCTGCTCGCCATCGACCTTAGCCAGGCTGAATCCGTCCTCATCGAATCCTCAAAATGAAGTAAGATCCGACGGCCTCAGATCCACTCACTTCACCTGGGGCCGAAATCAAAGAGCCGCCCTTGAGTTCGTGCTCGGAACTCTTCGACGCGGAAGCTTGGCTCTCGCGAGAAAATTCTCAACGCACCGCGAGACTACGGCTTCACCTGCAGATTATCGAACTGGATATGGTCCCACTCCGTACCGATGGCAAACATTCCGTGCATGTGTGAAGCGTCCTCCACCTCGGCGAGTTCTGCTCCATCGAGCGCGGCCCGTATTTGCGAGCCGTGGAAACGCAATTCCAGATGGTGCCATTGGGTCTTGTCGATCTTCACGGAGCCGGCCGCAAGGGTCACCGTTGGTTTCTTGTATTCGGTAGACACAAGGTCCCACGTGCCATCCGGCTTTAGGCGCAGGATGTAGCCGCAGGGCCAATGTGCATTGCCGTCCTGAAAGACGTCCGTAGTCTCGATGCGCCCCATGACTGTCGCAGGAGCGGCTGATTGAAAATGAACATCGGCAGCGATGCTGTAATCGGTCCATCCAATATCGCCAGCCATCGTGTATGGATCAGGAAATGGCCCCCAGGGAATTGGCTTTTCTGAGATAACCTGCTCCAGGCAATTACCCGCTCGTCCATTACATGGCTGTACCTCAAATGAACCGTCCTGGTCGGCGAGGTACTTTGGCTGATGATTCAGTGGAGTCTGTTCGAAGTTATCAGCATAAGGAAGCGGGAATGCTGCCGGAGCCGGGGGCTGCGCAGTTCCCTTGCCTTGACCGGTGGTGGTGGTCAGCGAGTAAATCGATTCGGGTTCGAAGGTATAAGTGAACCTTCCGTCCTGTGGAGATAAATCTGCCAGTTTTTCGAAGATCCTGTTGGCATTCGTCTCCCAAACATGAACGGTCCCCTTTGAGAGTCCTCCGGCAACAGCAAAGCTGACCTGTTGCGGCTCCTTGGCGTCAATCGTTTCCAGAACAACACTCCAATCCTTTTGATTGGGAGATTTCAAAGTTACATAGGTTCCCTTATCTGAGAGGTTGCCTGACGCGGAGTCGAGATATTGCCAGCCAGGCTGCGCAAATTGGGTGGTGTGTGCCGTGACCCATATGGTCGACTGCACGTCGTAACTCCCGGACCACGGGGTATTGGCATACATGAGACCGGAATTCGGTGCCGCCAGGTTGTCATAATAAGACGTAATGGGGCTCCAGATCTCCGTCTTGGTCATGGCCCCTTCGATGTAGTTGCTGTTGTAGACGTGGGCAAGAATGCGCCCGCCAATCAGCCATGTCCGGGAGAGGATCGGTCCGCCTCCACTATTGGGCTGGTCTTCGCTGGACCAAAGCGGCTTGCCGCTCTGCCGAGCCGCGTCGGTTGAAACTTTTCCATGCTCGCGCGGCGGATAGTGCACGCCAATCACATCGACTGCAGCATTGAGCTCAGGATCGGTCCGAATCTCATCGGCGATACTCCACTGGCCCTTGCCCTCGCCTCCGTACAGATCACAGCACACAAGCTTGACATCGAGATGATGCCGCGCAAGAGCCTTGTGCAACTCCTTGACGTACTCGGGGTCGTGGACCGTCTCGTTCCATACGCCGGCGTAGCGGATGGTGAGACCATACTTATCCCGCGCACCCTCAATGAAGTTTGCCATGTACTCAGCCATGTCGGGCGTGTAGAGCCTGTTCTTGCCGCGAACCCAATTGGGCGCGCCCCATGGGAGAATGTCGAGAATGATGTTGGGATTGCGTTTGTGCGCTTCGACCATCAACCACCACTCGTAGCCGCGGGTGTAGTCGTGATCCTCGCGAGTTCGCATGTGGCTTGGCTCCGAGCCATCCGTCGAATTCACGTCTCCGCCGACTTCCACTTTGAGATGCTGCAGTGAAGCGCCGTATCCCGGCTTGAAGAGGTAGTCAAGAATCTGGCTGCGCTGCGGCTCCGGATAGTCAACAAGAAGTCTCGAAGAGGCCCCGGCACTCAGGGCGCCCAATCCGTCAAACGTCCGGCCTCCGCTTTGTCCGTCCAAAACCACGTGGGCCTGTTGCGCTATTGACGGTTGAACGGCAAGAACTAGTGTGGCGGCCAGCAAGACAAAAGCAAACCGAGTGGTGTGTCGCAGAAACGCTGTTCGATCAGATTCCCCGTGCTGCATAAGCATGATTTTCCTTCCGCAACTCTTTTGTTCGCAGGTCCATCCCACACTTCAAAATTGACCGTGAGCAGGGAAGAGGTCTCGGAAGGAATGCGGTCGCATGTTCCTTGCGAGTTCGGGAGATTCCATTAGTTGCGCTCTTGAAGTAAACATAGTATTCCATGTTTACTTTGTCAAGGGTGAGGACTGGCCGGAATCGACTTCTTGCCCACGTCGGAAGCCGAGCTCCGCGGCCCCGGCACGGTCTACGGTCGGCGCCGAAGAGTAAAGATCCTTGCCGAGTTACGGTCCGCGCGTCTCAACGTAATGCCATATTCAATGGGAGTATTGTTTATATCGTAGGCGAGTCTCCGGGCCAGCAGAAGGGGAAAACCGACCTCTATCTTGAGAAGATGAGCTTCGTCGTGTCCCGCCTTTACCGCTCCAATACGTTCTTCGCCTCGCTCCAGCGTCCTCCCGTAAACATGCTCCATCACCGAGTAGAGCGACACCTTTTCCCAGTCCTGTGACTCCAGTTGAGGAAAAAGCCCTGCTGGAAGGTGAGTTGTCTCGAGTGCTACCGGTTCCTTTTGGACGGATCGAAGTCGCCTTAATCGGTAAACCTGTTTGTTGCTTCCAAGTTCCAATGCTTCTGCTACTTCAGCCTCTGCTTCGACAAGGTCCAGGCCCAACAATCGGGTGGTCAACGACAGGCCTCGTTCGCGAATTTCCTCCGAGAAACTCGAGAGATCTTGAACGTTCCAGGGAACTCCTCCGCTACCCACGATAGGACGCTTTCCCTTTGAAGTGAGGAGTAGCCCCTCCGTGCGCAATCTCTCGAACGCTCTCTTTACCGGCAGAACGCTGATCCCCAGCTTCTCAGCGAGTTCCCTCTGCGACCAGAGCATTTGTCCCGGACGAAGCTGTTTCCCTTTGATCGCATCTCGCAACTGCAATATGATCTGCTCGTAATACGGAACATAGCTGGCCCGATCAAGCGATACCGCTAGATCTATATCTTGGACAGGCGAAACGGATCCCATAAGGCACCTCAAAAGTTCTATGATACCTAGGATAGTATCATATTTAAGCGCTTAGTTCGGTCTTAAGACAATCGATCGCCGGCCCATAACTATCATGATGTCAATAAGAACCCTTATACTCTTGAGCAATTGACAGAGACTATAAACATAGTATACTATGTTTTGGGAGAACGGGCCCTGGGCTTCATTTGGGATTTCCCCGTAATTCGGAGTCTACCCTTGGATTGCCGTTCGCTAGTTTGGCCGCGGCTAGCGCTGTCGCGCCACCGATGGCGGACTTAATCGTCAACCGGACAACGATTCCATCAAACTGCAGTCGATCCGGACCATTCGACAGTGGACAGGCTGGATTTAGCAAAAGTTTGCAATACCTTGAAGGAGAATCACATCAAAACTAACATCAAGTTCGCAGGTATGTTTGTCTTGTTGGTTTGTGCCCCGATTTTTTGGGCCGGCACGATTGCGGCGGCACAAGGTCCGACCGCCAGCATCGACTGGACGCGGACGGTCAAGAACGGTGGATGCGAAGTCCTATGGTGTCAATTGCCCTCAATGCTTCGACCCCAATTGGACCGCGAATCCGCGCTTCCTCA
Source organism: uncultured Acidobacteriota bacterium (assembly GCA_963718435.1). Lineage (GTDB taxonomy): Bacteria > Acidobacteriota > Terriglobia > Terriglobales > Acidobacteriaceae > Telmatobacter. Next base: position 37,547 of record CAVQZQ010000091.1, read on the forward strand.
ATGCCTTGTCGGCCGTCACGGCCGGAGCAAAGCCGTTGATCAGGCTTCATGGGTGGGGAATGGTCAGCCAAAGCTCCGGTGAATTTAACCAAGGATGGTTAAACACCGACGGAACATGGAACGCACCCAAAATCAAGCAGGCATTGACTCCCCTCGTTAGTGCTGGATTCAAGATCCTGATCGACATTCCGTCAGGACCTGGCGGCGAAGGGGATATAAAGGACCCGGTCGCGCTGGCATCATTCGCAGCCGCGTTAGTAAAGATCGTTAACGTCGATAATCACTTCGCCGTCAAGTACTGGGAAATACCCAATGAGGGAGAGAGTAAGATCGCGGCGTCGCAAATGGCCACTCTCCTGTCGAGTGCCTCCAAGGCAATGAAGGCCATTGACCCGACAATCCTTGTTGGAGGCCCTGCGACCGCTGGAATAAATGTTGACTATATTAGCCAGGTAGTTCAAACCAGTCTCTCAGATATTGACTTTATAAGTGTTCATGACTACGGCGGCGACGGCAAGCAATCAGATGAGGTCAGTTACGCCGGTGCACGAAAGACCATTGCCTCTATTAGTTCCCTGCGGCAACGCCTCACGGATATAGCTCCTGGGAAGCGCCTTCCGATCTTCCTCGATGAGTACAACATTGGTTGGGACTTTACGCCCAAAATACAAAACAACAAGGGCGCCGTTTACTTTTCCCTCATTCAGGGCGGTGTAGTCGATGCGGGCGGCGACGTCTCGGCGGTTTGGGATTTCTCTCCCGGTCACAACATGTCGATCGCTGGCGATGACTGCAAGCTTTACGACTCTGCCTACTTGTTTTCGCTGATGAATGAATACTTCTACGGTAAGCAAGTAGCTGCTGCAACATCGGACGAATCCATTTACGCTTTCGCAGTGGACGCGGGTTCCTCTCGCTCAGTGGTGCTCTCAAACCTCAAGGATTCCGAGCAACGAGTGGGCATTGTATTCAATGGATGGAAGCCGCGACATCTCAGCGCTTTTCAGATTTCGGCGGCTGGCAAGTCAGGTCCAAGGGCGTTGTCTTGGAAAGAAATGAACAAGCACGGCTATGTCGTTCCTGCCAAGTCAGTATCAATCTTGATCTCGCATTGAAGCGGCGTTGATGAATAGCCTGCGCAACGAATCAATCGGGGTGTCGAACTGAAAGAAGGCACCGGAGCTTGACGATTGCTCGGCTTAAGGAGTTGTTGCTCCCACGATTGCCGCCCCGCATGCAGAAAAGGAGAACTCATGTCACGTGCACCTAACATTTTTGTAGTTTGTTCGATGAGCGCGATCTTGGCGTTTGGAATTTTGTGTCTGGCCAGCTTCGGAGCCGTGCCCGAGTTACGCACCCCTCAGGCGCCGCGTGCTCCCCGCATCAACGGGCCCATAGTTTATGGCGCAAGGCCCGGGCATCCATTCCTCTATCGCATCCCCTGCACGGGTATACGGCCAATACACTTTTCGGCGACCGCCCTCCCGCTATCCCTCACCCTGAATGAGAGCACTGGGATCATCTCCGGCACTACTCCGGCTGCTCCAGGCAATTACCTTGTGACATTGAAGGCTGAGAACGCGAGCGGTCAGGTAACTCGTTCCTTCACAATCGTGGTGGGCAATCAACTTGGCCTCACCCCACAGATGGGATGGAACGGCTGGTACACGCTGTACGAGCACCCCACAGACAGCGACATTCGCAGAGCTGCAGACGCAATGATTGCGTCAGGGATGGCCGACTACGGATACCAATTCGTAGATATCGACGACGGTTGGGCCAGAAAGCCCGGATCTTCCGACGAGGTGCTGGGCGAGCCAATGCGCAATCCGGACGGAACCATCCGTCCCAATGGCCGATTTCCAGACATGACCAGTCTGACAGAGTACATTCACTCGCTGGGATTGAAAGCGGGCATTTACTCGGGCCCGGGACCTCAGACCTGCGCTGGGTTGGAGGCATCCTATCAACACGAAGACTCCGACGCTCGCCAATACTCGAAATGGGGTTTTGACTTTCTCAAGTACGACTGGTGCAGCTACACTTCGATAGCCAAAGATCGCAGCCTTCCCGAGCTACAAAAGCCTTATATAAGGATGGGTTCGTTATTAGAGAAACAAGATCGTGACATTGTCCTTAACATGTGCCAATACGGAATGGGCGATGTGTGGAAGTGGGGACACGAGGTTGGCGGCAACTCATGGCGCACGACGGGTGATCTAGGAAACGTAGAAGGTAGCTCTCTGCCAGGCTTTTATACCGTAGGATTTGCCAATGCCGTACTGGATGCCTATGCAGGTCCAGGGAGCTGGAACGATCCAGACTACATCCTGATCGGAACCGTGGGCGACGCGAATCACAGTGACTTGGCTGCGAAGCCAACTCCGCTAAAGCCAGAGGAACAATACAGCTACATGTCCATGTGGGCTCTTATGGCGTCTCCACTTTTCTTCTCCGGCGACATGACGAAGCTGGACGATTTCACAGTCAACGTCCTGTGCAACTTAGAAGTGATCGATATTGACCAGGATCGAATGGGAAGACAAGCAAGAATCATCCGAAAGAGCGGGCAGGAATTAATTCTGGCCAAGCCACTCCAGGACGGATCCGTTGCAGTCGGTTTGTTCAATCTCGGCGAGGAGCCACTTACAATCGCCATTGATTGGAAGGACGTCGCGAGAAGTGGCAAGCTTACCGTCCGTGATGTTTGGCGTCAGCATGATATCGGTTTGTTCGCAGACGGCTTCAAATCGAAGGTCGCTGCTCACGACGTGGCCCTGGTGCGGCTCATCAAGCCGACAATCTCTCCGTCCTCGCCAGGGAATTAGCCAGCGATTGAACGCCGTTCATGATCGGAGCGAGGACCTTGCCGGCCGGAGGATAGCGACGAGGCGGAGATCATTGATGAGGCACGTCTGAGTCACAACTTCCTTCACCGGGTGTCAAGCACGGGAGAGCGTCTGGACACTCGCGGTCTCTCTATGCCGACCGTCTGATCATCGGCTGGGAACTTGAGCGCAAACAGTCTCGAGGTCCGCGCCCATACACCTGAGAGAAGACTTTGTAGAATTGAGCGTAACTGCCGAAGCCTGCGCCGTACACCGCCTCTGTAATTGTCTTCTGGTCCGGCTGCTGATACTGCTCGAAAAAGCGGGACAGCCGCAGCGAATTTCGGTAATGCGTCAAGGAAACTCCGATTTGTTGATGAAACTTCCTGCTCAAATAAGACTTGCTCGCCCCGCAGCTCCGGCCCAAGTCTTCGAGACTGAATTCTCTTGTCTCTTCACTCAATAATTTGAGAGCGCGCCTTACCACTGGATGCAGGACTACGGGATCGCGGGTGGCCTTCCCCATCAGATGGCTACGCCAACTCAGCAGCAACAGGTAGTGCAGTCCAGCGTTCAGAGCGTCCGGATCGCTATGTTGAAAAGAGAAATTGGATGTTTGCCCGAACCCGGCTTCGCGGTTCAAAAGGTCAGCATCCAAGGCGCCCTCCATGAGGGAAGCCATCGTCTTCTCGATCAAATCGAATGAGTCCGGCTTGAGCAATGTGCTCAATACACCACCCTGCTCGTTCGTCTTTCGCTTCAGACCGTTGTAGGCAGGTGTGCGGCACGATCTGTTAATGAGTGCGGGCTTAAACACGGCAACATAAAACTTCGCATTAGCAGATCGATCGACCAACTGGTGGTCTTGCTCGGGAAACAACCAGAGCAAAGTCCTCGGCGAGAAGCTAAAGCGCAAACCGTCCACTACATAGGTTATCGTTCCCTGCACAACCAAGTTGACTTCGAGTTCAATATGATGATGGCTCTGAAGCAACTGCAGATTCCGCGAAGCATCTGCCAAATACAAAAGGCCGTCGTAAATCCTTTCGAGTTTCAGGTTTACCAACACCCGAGCAATATACGATAACTACGACTCGCCTGTCGAGCCAACTCGCATGCTACAAAGCATGAGTCAATTCAGGAGCGACGCGAGCCAACTGCTTATCGCGAAGATTGGACCACCGATGGCATCCGTTTCGAGGTCACCCAATAGCCTTCGATCTCTTCCAGGCGCTTATTCTTGGTTTCCGGTACATACAGCCAGGTAAAGATTCCCTGGCTGAGCGCCATAAGCGCGAGAAATCCGAAGGTTATTGATTTCCCGATTACATGGAACGCATAAGGGAAGACGAGAACGACCATGGCGTTCGCGACCCACTGAATCAGAACAGGGACAGTCATTGCCATTCCTCGCACATCGTTCGGAAATATCTCAGGTACAAGCGTCCAGAAGACGGGCCCGATACAAGAGGCAAAGAAGGCGAGGTAGGTCAAGATGAACGTGAGAACAATAACTCCATGAAAGCGTCCCGCCAGTACGACGGCGAGCAGGGCAAGCAGCGAAAGCGCCATTCCGGTCGAGCCGACAATGTAGAGCGGCTTTCTTCCATACCGGTCGATAATCCAGAAAGAGACAATCGTAAACAGGAATTCCGTCACGCCGACAATGAATGTGGAAGCCAATGCACCATCGACTTTCCACCCGGCAGATTGGAAGATCGCGGGTGCGTAATCGATGATGGTATTGATTCCTGAGACGTGAATGAGCACTGCGAGACCAGCACTGACTGCGAGCGCTCGACGAACTCCGGGGCGGAGCAGTCCGCGCCATGTCTGCCCTGCCTTGTTCACAGTTGCTATGATCTCTGCGACCTGAACGCGAGCGCTTTCCTTGCCACCGATCCGTTCCAGTATGAGAACGGCTTGTTGCAGTTCTCCCGTCAGAGCCAGGAAGCGCGGCGATTCAGGTGCGAGCGCGACAAAGACGAAAAACACCGCTGATGGCACAATTCCCGTGAGGAACATCCATCTCCAGTTGTTCGGGCCGGTATTGCGCAATAAGAAGTTGATGGCATAAGACACAATGATGCCGAGAATGATCGACATTTGATACAGAGTGCCCATTCTCCCTCGAATGGAGGGCGGAGAGACCTCCGCGACATACATTGGAGAGAGAAGAGAAACGCCGCCTACGGCGAGTCCCCCCAATAACCGCGCCACAATAAAGGCGGTAAAGGTTGTTGCCGATGCTGTGCCAATCGACGTAACGGCAAACAATGCTGCGACAATGAGCAGCAGCTTCTTGCGGCCCACGCGATCTGTGAGCCTGCCGGCGATAAAGCATCCAAGGACGCAGCCAAACAACAACGAACTGAAAGCCCAGCCGAGCCCGATATCGCTCAGAGCGAATTCACGTGTAATAAATGGGCCGGCACCGGTGATGATTGCGATGTCGAATCCAAAGAGAAGGCCGCCTAGCGAGGCCGTACAGGCTAGAAAGACGACATAGCGTACGTTCATTGAGCCAGTCTTTACCATTTGTTCCTGTCTAAAACTCGTCATAAGCAATCTGATGTGAGGGCACGCCCATTGCGGCCAGCATCTTCGTGCAGGCCTTGACCATCATGGGTGGCCCGCAAAGGTAGAACTCGGCTGACGTGGGGTGAGGATGCTCAATCAGTTGTTTCTCCAGTACAACATCGTGGATGAAGCCAACATGTCCAGTCCAATTGTCTTCCGTCAATGGTGCAGAAAGCGCGAGATGGAATGCGAAGTTGCGATGCTCTTGAGCGAGGTTAGAGAAATACTCGTCGTAGAAGATCTCCTGCCGGGACCGTGCCCCATACCAGAAGCTGACCTTGCGAGCCGTCCGTTCACTTTCGAGAAGGTGGGAGAGATGAGCCCGAAGCGGAGCCATGCCGGCCCCGCCGCCAATGTAGATCATTTCGCGTTGGGTCGGCTTGATATGGAAGTCCCCAAACGGGCCGGTTCCGGAAATCTCGTCGCCGGGCTTGAGATTGAAGACATAGCTGGACCCGATGCCGGGTCGGCAGTCCTGGCCCGGCGGAGGTGTGGCAATTCGCACATTAAAGCGCAATGTACGCTCAGTTTGCGCGTTGCTCGCCACGGAGTAGTTGTTGCGGCGCTCGCCATGCGGATTGCTCGCGACCAGATCGAAGATGTGCTGATTCCTCCATACGGCGGCAAACGGCTCGGGTATGTCGAAAGCTCGGAAGCGAATCGCTTCGTAGGCAGGAATATCGAGTTGCAGGTAATCGCCCGGGGTGAAGGCAATTGAACCGGCAATATCGAGCGGCTCAAGGACCAGTTCCTTGATGAATGTGGCGACGCTACGGTTGCTGACCACACGGAAACGATAGAGCTTTTTCGCCCGCGCGCCGACTCCGCCCGCGTGAACGATATTAATGTAGACTCGCCCTCCGCGCTCTTCTATCGGATAGGTCGCGAGTCCGCGGCAAATCGGGGTGCGCGCCGGCGAGCCGTCAATGAGGTTGAAGCGTCCGTTGTGCTTGGGGCACTCGATCATCCTCCCCACGATCAGTCCATCGGCAAGATGGGTGTTTCCGTGGGTGCACACTCCGTCGGTGGCATAGAGACGATTCCCCCGGTCGCGATAGAGCGCAAATGTCTTCTGACCTTGGTCAAAGCCAATCACTTCGGAGCTGGCCAAATCGGCTCCTGCACAGGCGTCGATCCAGCCTGATTCGTCAACTCGCGCCATTTGAAGCAAGTGAGAGGTTGTTTTCGCGTGCCTTGGGGTCTGGCAGTTTGCGTTTTACATGGTACGCAGGATCCTTGACCTGCCGGAGAACGGCAGGGACGATCTCACGCCAGGCGGACAGGAGACTGGGATAAGGCGTTGGGCAATCTTCTTTCACGAGCTCATGCAACTTCGGCAGCGCGTGGTAAGGCACGAGTGGAAACATGTGATGCTCGACGTGATAGTTCATGTTCCAGTACAGGTACCGATGCACCAGATTCATGTACACCGTTCGGCAGTTGAGACGGTGATCGAGGACGTTCTCGGCCAGGCCTGCGTGCTGTGTAAGTCCATAGACAACCAGAAGCCACGTTCCGAACAGATTGGTGAGGCCGGCGAACATGAGTGGAAGGAGGCTGCGGGCATAGATAGATAGCCCGATTACCGCGGCATAGATCGCCATGTAGACGCGCGCCCTGCGGTACACACCGGAATATTCCATCTCCGGTACAAATGTCTTCTCAGCGGCGGAAATTTTGCCAAGCGAGTGCATCAGGATGCGCTGGAAATACCGCGGGTATACACCGAGATTAAAGAAGGAAAATAAAATGGCTCTAAGATGTGGGCGGCCGCGGCACGGCGATCTCCGGATCGCGGCCGACGATGATGGTGTCGCTGTGGTGCCGGTTGTGACTCCAGCGCCAGACGATTGATTCCCGCATCACCATGAACGACGCAATCTCATAGAGTGCATTGTTCATCCAGTCTGTTTTGAATGCTGTGCCATGCCCAGTCTCATGCCAGCGAGAGTCCGAAGTCGATGCATACAGCACGCTGTAGACCGCGTATGGGACACACACCCACCAACTGCCCCAGAGAAAATAGGTTGCATAACCGCTGGCAAACAGCAGTGTGAACCACAGAAGCGTGTCACGAATTGCCGGGCCATCACGACGCAACAGAAGCTTGCGCATCGCTTCGCGCGGAACAGCGCATTGATACCAGTCGGCTTCTGCGAGCCCCTTCTCTACCGCAAGAGCCGCATTCACCCCGGTGAGGCTATAGTCCGGAGAGATCGGCGACTCGTTGAGCAGTGTGGCGTTGTGACCCATTGTCGATTACCCGTGTAAATTCTGTTTCGCATTCTGCTGCAGTCCGATTGCAGCAGAGAAGTTCATTTCAACATTGAAAACGCATATTTCGTTTGTTGTTCACTTGCTTCCATTAAATTCGTGCACCGCATCGAGCATGGCGACAATGTTTTCGACCGGGGTGGCAGCCTGCACGTTATGAATCGTATTAAAAACGAATCCTCCGCCGGGCGCGAAAACTTCGCATCTGCGTAAAACCTGTTCCCGAACTTCGGCTGGCGACCCGAAAGGAAGAACCTTTTGTGTGTCCACGCCCCCACCCCAAAAGACGAGTTTTTCTCCAAAATTCATCTTGAGTTGTTCGGGATCCATTCCAGTGGCGGAACATTGCACGGGGTTGAGGATGTCAATTCCGGCTTCGATGAATGAAGGTAGAAATTTGGAAACAGCCCCACACGAGTGCTTGAATGTCTTCCACTTCGTGTGCGCGTGAATCCAATCGTTCACCTGCTTGTAGTAAGGGAAATAGAGGTCTTTGAAGGTTTTCACAGAACAGAAAGAGGAAGTCTGTGTTCCGAAATCCGTGCCGCAGATGAACACCACCTGGACAATATTGCCGATCGCTGCGTAGATCTTTTCCAGATTTCCGATGGCAATTTCGCATTGCCGTTCGAACACCTTGTGAACATAGTCCTGGCGGCTGCTGGTGGATACATACCATTCTGTAACATCGCGTATGCCCTTGGGATGTTTGAGGAACGGACCTGGGACCAATCCTATGTCTCCGAACGCGGTTCCGCCAAAGGTGGCGGTAACACCACGCCCCGTTGCGGCTGCTGCCTGGGTAGTTCGAATGATGTGGTCGAGATCGGCCTGCGTGATGGGGACGAACTCCTCCAGATTGTCTTCGGGGTTCAGCTTGTCTTCGTCAATCGGGTCCTGACGAACAATGCAATCGAAGAAATAACCTCCGCTTGGCATGCGCCCGCTTGGCGAAACAGTCAAATCTCCCTCAGGATAGATCAACGTGTTGCCTTCGGCGTCGACAGTCGTGTTGAAGTCCCTTGGAACCAGAACTTCGAGGCCGTTCAACTGCCAGGTCTTCCATCCGTCTGCCGGAAATCCGAACATGGTGTTCCGCGCAAAGGTGCCAATTACGTCGAGCCCCATGGCCTGCATCAGGTCGTCATCCAGCGTTCCCAGCATTTGGAATGGTTCGTGAACGCGCACAGGACGCTTTTCAAGTCCATAGTAATCACGCAGTCCTGCCACGCAGCTCACATGAACACCCGTAGTGGGCGTTCCACCGAAATCAATCGGTATACGGTCTGGCTGCTGATGGTTCAGCGTGGTGATGAGTCTTTCGCGGCTTGCTGTCACACTTGCTAAAGTTGCCATATCGTTTACTCCCTGCTTTCAACCTTGTTCTCATTTCTCATATGCATCAATGGTGTTGATCGCTGTTGTTTCGCCGATACACCGAACTTCCCTCAAACAGCACTAATCCCCTCGGGAAAGCTCATGCAATTCGCGTATTCGTCTTGAAAATCCGGGTCAGCGGCAAGGCTGATGTGATCGATTCGTGGCAATGCTGGCTCTTCTGAGCAAAGGAGAAGCATCTTGGCGCCACGCAGAGCTGTATTCCCCACCGATTGAATAATCTGCTTAGGCGCTTCGATCAGACCAATGCCAATAGCACTATCAATCTGGACGTAGTTTCCGAATGCTCCGGCGAGATGAATGTTCTTGAGATCGCTCACCTTCATGTGCAGGTCTTGCAGGATCAATCTGAATCCTGACGCGATTGCGCCCTTGGCTAGCTGCAGTTCGCGAATATCGGATTGGAAGAGAACGACCGGTTCCTTCACTGGAAAAATCTTCGTGCGATTGGCAATGCGCCCTGACGCCAGGATCTCTCCGGTCTCGAGCCCCACCGCTACGGCATCCACAAGACCACTTCCGCAAATGCCCCTCGGTGGCATATTTCCCAGGACCGTCGCGCACATTTCGCCGCGATGAAAGGACACGCGGGAAATAGCGCCCGTGGCCGCTCGCATTCCCATTCGAATGGAGCCGGCTTCGAAAGCCGGTCCAGCAGCAGTGGACGCGCAGACGATTCCATTGCGATTACCGATCGCGATTTCGCCATTCGTCCCCAGATCAACGAGCGCCGAAAAGTGCTCGGAACGGAACAAACCGACGGCGAGAATTCCTGCAAGAATGTCCGATCCCACAAAACCACCAAGGCAGCGCTCGAAGCGGATACGGCACTTCGAGGACAGAGGCCAGCCCAGTTCTTCAGGCCGGAAAATCTGTGCACCCAGATGAGAGGATTCGAACGGCACATGCGAAAGCGGCTCAATATCGAGTCCGGAAAACAAATGGTGCATCACCGTGTTGCCTACCAGTACAACCTCGGCTATCTCCTGTGCACGGCCTGCAGCGAGCTTCGCGATCATCTGCCCAAGCGCAAAGCGAACCATCGTGGTGAGATCACTCCCGGCCAACGCTGCCTGGATCCGGTGCATTACATCGGCTCCGAATGATGCCTGGGGATTGAGATCGGTCTGGACCGCTAGAACGCTTCCTGAGGCCAGATCGATCAGTTGCGCAGCGATCGTCGTTGTGCCAAGATCGACGGCAATTCCCAGTCCGGACTTTCCAGCGCCGGACAATTTGGCGTTATCCGTCAGCACATCCATTTGCCATTGTCCGCATTCAAGAACAAGTGGCATATCCGCGCGCACCTGGCACGCGAGCCGCCACCCTTCGGCAAGTTCTACAGACGAAAAGACTGACGGGTCCGATTCGGTTACCGGGAGCGATCCGCCGAGCACGCGGACGCGGCAGCCGCCGCACTGTGCCGTTCCTCCGCAGGGGAACTCCAGCCCGTGTTGCGCGAGTGCCGAGGAGAGCAAGGCTCCACGTGGCACTTCCACGCTGATCGACGATGGCTCGAGTTGAATCCGTAGGTTCTCGCTGCTCATGCCGCTTCCACAATCGTTTCACCCAAAGTGCAGCGGATGGTCGCACCCGGAGGGACAACCAGAAAATCATCCGCGTCCCACTCTCCGTTTACCAGGCGCTCGAGCAGCGATGACGAACCCTTCACTTCCTCATAGGTCCATCCCTGTTTCTTCGCCTCGGCTACAGCCTGCTTGCGCAGCTTCTCTTCAGACTCAACGCCAGTGGAGATGTATGTCAGCCCTGAGTAGTGGCGGCGAAACGCGCGGAATTGCTCAAAGAGATAGTTCCCGTTTTCCTCCCCATATTCAGCAATAAGCTCCTCGCGGCTACGCCGTTCTCCGAGCTTCTTGTTGGTTGAGGCGTTTGCGGGTTCGAGATTTTGACCCGGCGTTTGATACTCGATCCAACCCGGAGAACGGAAGTAGACACCAGGATGACTTGCAAAGTAAGTCTGATAGGAATCACGGCTCCCCATCAAAAGGCCAATGCAGTCATGTGCCCGTGGAAAAATGATTTGAGTCCTTCCCGCGTGCAGGCCTTCTGTACCCCTTCCGCACAACGCGTAACCGAGAAGGATCGCGTCGTATCCGGAATTGTCCGCCGCGTCGATCCGCTCCTGGAGTCGCGGGCGCATCGACACGCCTAGATCGTGCAGACCCATCGTGAGTATTTCAACTTCGCAGGAATGGGGTGATATGGAAACGGCGCGCGTTAGCTCCCGCGTCAGCACTTGGCAGCAAATCAACTTAAGCCGCATCACACCCCCGCTGAATCTCTCTCTGCCATCATGCGCGGTTTTGGTGTGGAGAGAGACGGCACCGTCCTAAAGACCGTAGCTTTCCTTGTCATATAGAGATCCGTATTGCTCGTCCAGGTCCCGGAGCAAGGTCTCTTCATCTTCTGGAAAAGATTCCAAGGCGTCGTCTATGCGCGTTAGCCACTGCTGTTCCTTGCGTGATAGATGAAGCTTCTGCTTTGCGATGCCACCCTTCAGAATCTCCACCGCAGCTCGGCCCGCGGCGATGACCTGATGATACGGAGTATCCGCACCCACGATTGCAGATGCAATCCTGATCGTGGCATCCGGCGATAGTACGGCCGCCTGCGGGCTCAGCCATTCATCGGAGAGAGTCATCCAATCGCGCATCTGAAGTGCGCCGCCTTCGCTGGCCGCCGCCGTGTTCATGAGCCGGCAGTCGTAAGCCAGCAGTTCCGTAAAGACTTCCGGAGCATTGCCGGACAGGAGACGCACATTCTGGACAGATTCGTTGCTCCACAGGTCACACATTGCCGCAGCAATATTTCCAATCGGGCTGAAGTGCGCGCAACTGGCCGATTTTCCTTCCATTGAAATCGGATAGCCGGTAATTGCCTTCATCACGGGTCCCTCGTAAGCGCAATCCTTCGACGGTCCCACTGCGCCCTGCTCGAATGCAGCAAGACTGCGTACGGCGCTCATTGCTCGCACCACCGCAGCCAGAACTTCGGGAAGCATCTTCTGGTGGGCTAGCTGCATCGCGGTGTTGGCAAAGCCACAGGCCGAATCGCCCCCTGGCACCACGCCCGGATGACGCAGGCAAATATCGCCGATCTCACCCCAGAGCCAGGACATGTCTCTTGGAGCGAGAACTCCGAGGGCAAAGACGATGCCCCGGAAATCTCCGAACATAAGCGCCTGGTCGTGAACTTCCTTGCCGCCGATCGACTCGATCGAAAGGATGTCCGCACCGGCCTCGGCGCACAACTCGAGTGAACGCTTGAGACGCTCCCACGGCTGACCGCTCCTCATTAACGGCGGCTTCACCTGGTCGCGTATATCTGTAGGCGTAACGCGCAGTGCCCCGGCCAGATGATGCTTTTCGTGATAGGCCGTAAGATGGCGTTTCAGCAAGGCGGTTAGTTCGGCACCCCACTCGGGCCGCTCCGTCATGGGAGGCAGAAGTTCGAACTCCAGCACGATTCCCGGAACCGCGAGCGAGGCGGCCCGGCGCAGAATCTGCTCCGCCATCTGCTCATAGTGTGCGACGACCTCGGGCCATGTTTCGTCCGTCATATTCATCGGCGGCAAGGTGAAGTTGACTTCCGGGTAGACCTGGCCGGCGCCGATGGTGAGCCCCAGTCCACATGAAAGAGGATGCGGACAAACCCCGTACAACAACTGATCCGGGCTTGGAATTGCAAGCCTGGTGAACTTTCGGATTGTCCGTTCTGTGGTAATCATTTCGGCTCCGCGAGTAGAGTTCTTACCAGCCCGACTGCGCCGCTCGCGTTCTCGCTATACCCGTCCGCGCCGATTTCCCTCGCGTACTGTATCGTCACCGGAGCGCCGCCGATCAACACCTTCACCCGGGTTCGCACGCCTGCCGTGCTCAGGGCATCGATCGTGGTCTTCATCGCCGGCATGGTCACCGTCAGAAGCGCCGACATGCAAACAATCTGCGGTTGCTGGTCGGTCACCGCAGCCACAAACTTCTCCGGCGACACATCGATGCCCAGATCCACCACTTCGAACCCGCTGCCTTCCAGCATCGATGCCACGATGTTCTTGCCGATATCGTGCAGGTCGCCCTTCACCGTGCCGATGATCACCTTGGCCGACAGTTTCTGGCCGGAGGCCACCATCAGTGGACGCAACAACTCCATGGCGCTCTTCATGGCCCGTCCGGCCAGCAGAAGCTCGGGAACGAAATACTCCTCGGTCTCAAACAGCCGGCCTACTTCGTCCATCGCAGGCACCATGGTCTCCGCGATCAAGGTCATTGGTCCCACACCCGCGGCGATCGCAGATTGCGTTACGGCATGCGCCTTCTTGGCGTCACCGTTCAGAATTGCATCGTAAAGTTCCTTCGACTGAGACATGCATTACACCCACAAAGTTGAAATCTCTAACAAACTGCCTTCTGCGCCATCTTGACCGCTTCCAACGACCGGACACGATGCGCCAGGCCGAATAACAGAAGGCCGAAGCAAAACTCGGAGGTCACGCTGTTACGAAAAAACGGAAGAGCAGGTTGCTCACAGTTGAACACTGCCGCGAAACCCGATCAGCTCTCAAGTCCCGTAAATCCAGCAAGCATAGACAGCGATCACTCCCTATACTTCACCCTACAAGCTGGTCTGGGTGATGTCTTCTCGCCACGTGTCAAAAAGTGGTTGGATCTTGCCCAGATCGCTGACAGTCATCCTGTTCTTTCTCATGGCGAGTAGGAAGTCTCCGCCAAAGCTCTAACCCCGCTGCATGTTCGGTCCTTCGAATCAGGAAGGTTCTCGAACTTTCATCTGACTGATTCGAAGGCGCGCTGAAGAAGGCTGGAATCAATAATGTTACCCTGCATACGTCACGGCGCACGTTCGCCTGCCGATTGGTTATGCGCGGTGTAAACTTGAAAACTGTGCAGGACCTAATGGGGCACAAGTCAATCGTGATGACAGCCCGGTGCATTCATCTTGCACACGTTCACTTGTTGGCTACGCTGGGATTGATCGTATTGATCGTACCGATTTGGGCAACGGTGGGACGTGATTACCAATAAAATGGCGACCAGCCGCCCGAGGAACGCTCCCAACGTGGTTCTTGGTGCCTATAATCAATTGATAAAGAATGACTTGTAAATCAAGGGCCTGTAGCTCAACGGTTAGAGCAGGGGACTCATAATCCCTTGG
>CAVQZQ010000092.1:0-6992 GCA_963718435.1 uncultured Acidobacteriota bacterium
AGGAGGGCCTTGAGGCTGCCAATGTCCTTTACAACGATTTGTCGCGCGTCAACGTCCAGAAGTCCTTCGGCCTGCAAGCGCATAAGGTTGCGAGAAACCAGCTCGCGCACTGTTCCGAGCTGATTGGCAAGTTCCTGATGACTCGCGGGAAGTTGAAACTCGATTCCACGCCCGGTTTTCTTGCCTTCGCTGTCAGCGAGCTTGAGCAATGTCGAAATCAGGTGCTGGCGGATCGTCGTGAAGGATAGCTCCTCAATAATTCCTACCAAGCGTCGCAACCGAGCGCCCACTACCTGAAGAACTTTAAGCGAAACCTCCGGATGCTCCATGCAATATGTCTGAAAATCCCGCCGCGAAATGAACGCAATTTCTGCATCGTCGATCGCCATTGCGGAAGCAGGAAATGGGCCACCGTCGAAGACCGGCAATTCTGCGACAGATTCGCCCGGAACGTTTACCGCCAGAACCTGCTCGCGACCACCGACAGAGGTTTTGAAGATACGAATCTTGCCTTGAGCGATGATGTGCAGGCCGTTGCACGGCTCACCTTCAGAGAAGAGCAACTCACCTGCGCTGAATAGCTTGCGTACGCTGCGCGCTGCGAGCATTTTCAACTCGCTCGGGGTCAAACTCGACAAAAGTGCCGTTTTACCAAGAGTGGCGGCGAGATCAGTGCGTTCAGCGGCCATTCGGGAATTCTAGCAGCCTGGGACTTTGGTCACTGCATCGAGCTTCGGAGCGGTTGTCTTATAAGTGCATGAACCCGCGATCAACACGATTGACTTCAACGAACGGCCATTCATCGCCCGCCGGGCGGTCTTATGCCTCCTCCCTGCGATGCGGTGCAGGGAAGTCCTGAAGGAGGTCCATGTCCCCCTCTGGACACCCATGATTTGATACATCGTTTACCGGCAAGAAACGGGTTGGCTTGGCAAACTGGATACGATAGCGCTCGCGGCGTAAAATAAGCGAGTCGAGCACGATCCTAAGTGCCGCAAGCTAACGTGATTCGAGACATCCTTTCCATTCCGCAAGGTTCGCGCTTTCGAGCCGCAATGTTGCTCGCTGTCATTGCGGACGTCCTGCAGATCATCGTTTTTCCTTTGTTTGTCGAAGGCGCTGTATCGCCTGCCGATGACATACTCGATCTCGGCATTGGAGCGTTGCTGGTTCAGCTTCTCGGCTGGCACTGGGAATTTCTGCCATCGTTTTTGGGCAAGCTCGTGCCCGGAATCGACCTGGTCCCTTTCTGGACGATCGCGGTTGCAAATGTCTACAGGAAATCGAAGCAGGAACCGATCACGATAGAAGGAACACGTGCCGAGAGTTCTTCACCGAAGGATCAATTGAGGTCGTGAGCCGCGAATTCTCAGCGACCCCGAGGACTGCGAATGGGACTTGATGCGGCCAAATTTCACTGCGGACGGAGGCATCCGCATGAATAACCAGATACTCTGTGACTTGTTCTTTGCTTTAGGGTTGTCGTACCTGGCGCTGTGCCTTTGCATGATCGGCCGGCCGTCGATGGCTTTGAAGTATCTGTTCTGGTGGAGGCGGCGCGACCCATTCCTGGGCGAGTGCATAGGGAGGAGATCGCGGATCTGCTCTTCAAATTAGCTAAAGCAGCTTGCCGCTCATCACCAGCGCCACAGCGCTGCGCAGGCGCGCTCGGTTTCCTTCCTGAGCAGGGCGGAGTTTGGGGATTCTGACCAGGGGGAAACGGCGCATCTCGGTGTCGATCGCAGGACCAGCCACATGCCAGAAAGTTGTAATGTCGCCGACGACGACCAACTCGCTGGGCGCGAGAGCCAGCGAAATCATGTGCATTCCGCGGCCGAGCGCCTTGCACATTTTGCCGAGAGCCTCGAGGGCTGCGGGGTCATGTGTCTCCGTCAGCTGAAGAAGAGCCACAAAGGAGGGGAGGGAATTGCCTGTGATCTCCGTGTAGTAGCGGAGGCCCGCGCGGTTGGAAGCAACGGTTTCCCAGCAGCCTCTTCCGCCGCAGCCACAGGTCAATCCATTCGGGTCCAACTGCACGTGGCCGAACTCGCCAGCAACGCCGCTTTCACCGCGCATGAGCTGGCCGTTGGCAAAGATACCGGTACCGATGCCCTCAGAGACGTTGACGACGACCAGGTCGCGGGTTGCGTCGCTGTAACCGAACCAGACCTCGGACAGGGCGCAAGCGTTGGCGACGTTATCGACGACCACGGGGAGCCCGGTAGCCTGCTCGACACGTGCTTTGAGCTGTCCGATGGGCCAGTCGATGTTGGGCGCGAAGATGGACTTGGCAAAGCGTGGATTAAAGCGCCCCGGCAGACTCATGCCGATTCCCTCGAAAGAGTGGTCGCCGTGGGCGGCGATCATATTGCGTATGGCGCTGACGATGGCGCCGACAACCTTCTGAGGGTCTGTCGGGAGCTCCACCAGGTCTTCCGCAATCACCTTTCCGGAGAGATCGGTCACAGCAAGCGTGGACTGCGCGGGGTGGATATCCAGGGCTAGTACCCCCCGCTTCTCATTAAGGTTGAGGAAGGTGGGTTTTCTTCCCCTGGGAATCTCTCCAGTTTTTCCTTCAACGATCCAATTCTCCGCGATCAGTTCTTCGACAATGAGTGAAACAGTGCTACGCTGCAGACCGGAGATGCGCGCCAGATCTGCGCGAGAAACCGGTTGCCTCACCCGGATATGGTTGAAGATGAGGTTGCGATTGATCTCCCGGGCGATGCGATTTGAGGCGTTCGTCTGGTTATTCAAGAAGAGACGCGCAGTCGGCATCGAAATCCTTTCTATCTCCCCAGAAATCAAGAGAGAAAGCGATCATCCAGGAGATCCCCAAAACAATAATCCAATAACTAGTCTACGAGTTTATCAAGAAAGGCTGCTTTCTAAGTTCCGAAGAAGATCATAAGAAAAACTCGGCGACTGGCTTTAGCAATGCCGGATTCAAACCATGGCCAAGGAATCGAATGGCGTGTATTGGATTCCTCTCTTCCAGGAGCCTCTGGCCAAAAAGCGTAACCACGAAAGACCCTCACCGGACTGAACCGCTCGACCTCCGATTGGAACTGTACCGTGCGTTCGGCGTCGACTGACTCAGGTTCCCGCATTAACGCGCTCACGGCGCGAGCGCTATTGATGAAAAGGGGGCCCTACATTTTCACGATTTGCAACTGCTGCGGGATTTCTGCTCTTGGTTACGGAGCCGTCCGGAACCAAGAATCAACGGTGGTCGGGTGCTATCTAAGACTCGTCCGCAATGAACCGAGCGCCCTGGCGTTACGCCCCGCAGCACAGGCATTGCGCAAGAGCGAGATCTACTCCGGGGACTGGTTCCGCAGGATGAAGGCGCGCCTCGTGCGCATTGTCTACCATATGATCACGCGTCGAAAGAAGTATCGACACGAACGTGTTTCAGGAGCAGGAGTTCTACCATCGCGGTCGGCCGGTTGGCCGAGTTCTTTTTGACATAGGGCTATCAGCGTTATCCGTATGGTTCTACCAACCCATTCACCTTGATCGAAGGCAAACCCGAATTGGCCGAGATGTATGGCACCCCGTTCGCCATCACCGCATCGGGGAAGCCCCAATCTGTCGCCAGCACGCCAGTCCCACTCACTATTCCCATATCTGCGAATCCGCCCCTCGAAACCGGAGCCGAGATTGAATTGCTGTTTAGGGAGTTGAGAACCAACTGTCCAATCGATCCTGCACCAATCTCAATCAGTTCCGGTATTGGGTCGTAGAGTCCATTTTCCTGTACGGCGAATCCATTGAATGCCAATTCCTTGATCACCGAGTCATTCTGGAGGCTCAGGCCAAGGACGGTTCTATCTGAGTCCCGATAGACTGTGCAGTTGTTGAACGACAGGCTGTCTCCAACGAATGGCACAGTGCCGTAGAGTGGAGAAGGACGCACAAACGCGCAGGTCTTGTTAGCTTGGGGCGGCGTCCAGATCACGCCGGAGTCGGCCGGTGTAAATGTCACGTTGGTGAGCGCGATGGTCCCGAAGTTCTCCGCGATGGCCAGTACGGCGAAGCTCGTGAGGTTGCAGTCTGTCACCGTTAGCGATGCAACCGAATTCGGCTTGCTTCCGGCGATCAGTCCGATCAGGAACGCGGATTCTGAAAACGTTCCCGTGCAATTACTCACGCTCACGGTATCAATGGTGTATCGGAGTGAAGCACCGTCCGTCGTGTAGAGCCGCATGAGCGACAAGCTGTTGAACTTGCAATTGCTGACTGCAACGCGCGAGATGTCTCCGGAATAACCTTCCGGGCAATTGAGCGCAATTGAGTCGTCGCCCGTAGCGAAGTCGCAGTTTGAAATCGTAATGTCGTTTGCGGGCCCGTCAAAATGCAATCCATCGGTGCTCAGGCCAACGCTCCTCATCACGCATCCGGTCGCCGTGACATTGCCCACGTTCGAAAGTCGTATGTGGAATGCGGCGGTATTCACGACAACGACGTTTTCCAGTACAACATTGTCCAGATTCACAAGACTTATACCGCAGAACCACGCATACTTGCTCCCTTGCCGCATTCCCGAAGTCGAATCTCCATTCGAGCCGTTCCCCTGATTACCGTTCACGGTGAAGTTACGGAGCGAAACATTCATTCCCCGCGGGGGAGCCGGAGGCCCGGGATTGAACGGAATCGAAGCATCGGGTGCACCGTTGTGAATGCCGTCGTTATTCGTGCCGGACTTTATAAAGAAACCCGTCCCGCAACCCAATCCGGCTATGCTCCAATGCCCGCCGGCCGGGAGGAATAGCCCCGAAATCATCGCGCTTCCGTCGATGATCAGCGTGACCGGATTGTCCGCCGTCGCGCCGGCCATCGCAGCATTGATGCGCGGTCCGTCATCCGTGGATTTGCCGCCGGTGTATTTGTTGTGCCCCGTCCTCAAATCGCAATCCAGCGCGCAGCCAATCTTCGATGCCCAGATATAGGTCGTCCCCGGCACCGGATCCGGCGCAGCGGCAGGTCCCAGGCACGGGATCGAAAGAACATACTTCGAACAGCCGATCAGGGAGTAGCCGAATGCCGAACTCGCGGCCAACAACCCCGCTCCCCGCATGAAGCTTCGCCGGTCAATCGAGGTCGGTCCGGATTTGCCACTTGTTGCCACGGTGTGTTTTCTCTCTCTAAAAAGGTCAATTCGTCAAAGCGCGCACACCCGGCTCGGAATGTCGAGTCGAAGTTTTACGATGGAGAGTCGACACCGAGCATAACCTCTTGCCGGGCAAACAAGAGCGACGTGGCGGCCGGAGTTTGCAACTCAAAAGGTCTCCCAGCGCCGTCGAATCGAATTGATCCATCGAAAGTATTGCTGATCGCCCCGGGAATTTACTCGGACGAGTGGACTCTTACACGAACTGCTTTGCCGAACTCTCAAGTCTCATTCGAAGTTCTGGTAGAGCTGCCGAAGTATGCCTTCAAGTGAAGGAATGGTCTCTCCAAGAAGTGATAACTAATCGCAGATACAGCAAAGATAATCAGGAATTCAACTACAAACGAGGCAGACGCTGCAGTGGCCGCGGACGAGCGGCTCAGCTTCAACCAGAGAACCGGGGCCAGAAGTACGTGGTAGACATAGAAGCCATAGCTGTATCTCCCCAGGAGGCGCAATGGTGCAAGGCTAAGAATTCGATAGATAAAGCCCCCGGTGTGCGAGAGCAGAGAATCAATCCTCCTGAAATGAGGTAAACGAGGGTGAATCCGTATGCGGAGACCCATGGGCTTTCAGGAACGAAGTGCGAAAGATAACGTCCTGCGCCATTAGCCCAGCAACTCAGGGCAAAGGCAGCAGAGATCGCAAAGGAGCCAAACGCCAAGCCGTAAGACTCGCTCTTTATGCGGACCACGAAGCAACAGGGCAAGCAAGCCTCCAAACAGGAATGCGTCGGCCTGAAAAAACATCATCCGGAAGAAGAAGCCCATTTCGATGAAAGAAGCAGGTACAACGAACAACAGAGCGCTCCGAAGGAGCAACACTGTTGTCATGACGCCGAGACAAATCCGGATTAGTTTGTGCCTATCAAGCACCTTGAAAACAACGAGAGGCCACAGCAGATAGAATTGTTCTTCAACGGCGAGCGACCAGAAGTGTCCGATCTCGATTGGGACAGCAGAAAACCGTGTATAAATGTGATCGACTGCAATAGTACCGGCGAAGAAACGGGCGAAGTTTCCGAGATAGACAGGCCAGAGAATGTGTATCGGGTGCCACTGCTCACCCAAGAATGGCGCGCCCACCAGAACCAAGAGCCAAATGAAATAGAAGAGCGGGAAGATACGAAGCGATCGGCGTACATAGAAATTGACAAAGCGGCGTGGCTGGTGACGGCTGTCGTACAGTACCCCCGTAATCAGGAAGCCGGAAAGGACAAAGAAGATGATGACTCCAGTCCATCCAACATAACCCTTGTGTACATAGTGCACCACAAAGACCAGGAAAACAGCGACGGCTCGCACGCCATCCAAACCAGGGAACCAGTGTTCACTTGCGGGCGTTTTAGGCTTGCGCAACGGAAGTGTTGTCTCGGGCTCATTTGAAGTGGGACAGACGAGTTGGGAGATGTAGCCATGGCGTCTGGACCGGAACACTTGTGAATCTGATTTCAGTCTAGCATCACGTTGACGCTCGACCGGCGTATCGGATTCCGATGGCCTTGATGTTGAATTCGCAAACGGGCTGTATCTCGATGTGGACATACTATCTGATTGCTTTTCACAGTAGATCGCATGCGCCCACTGCTTGGCTGGCGCGAATTGAGCTCCGCCGTCCAAACCTCGCTCTACCCCGAAGGGCGTAAGCGGTGATCGTGAGCTAAAATTGACGCATGAAATCCGCTCTATCGGAAGAACCCGGGGACCCCAGCCCTACCCGTCGTTTCAATACTCCCCGGTTCAGAGGGATTCAGGTTTTGCGGATTATCGCTGCACTCATGGTGCTGACCACCCATTCGACGTTCTATACCTTCGAACGC
>CAVQZQ010000093.1:0-63846 GCA_963718435.1 uncultured Acidobacteriota bacterium
ATGCTCGGCCCGCGCGCCCCCACGCGCCGCCTGCGGGCCACTCCCAGTTGTCCTCTTCGAATTTGAGGTCGTGCTCGCTGAGATCGATGCCGATGGCTTCGAGCGACTCGAGATAGAGCTCCTGCACGTTGACCGGCGGCGGTTTCAGGATCAACTGAAACTGCGTGTGCTTGAAGAGACGATTGGGGTTCTCGCCATAGCGGCCATCGGCAGGACGGCGCGAAGGCTGCGCATAGCCGACGCGGAAGGGTTTGGGTCCGAGGACGCGCAGAAAGGTTTCCGGCGCCATGGTGCCAGCGCCCACTTCAACGTCGTAGGGCTGCTGCAGCACGCAACCACGATCGGCCCAAAAGCTTTGAAGGCGAAACAGTAACTCCTGAAAGGTTAATGCGGATGGCTTGATGGAAGGTGGAACCGGCGTTGAGGACACGGGCTACTCTCTCTTAACGGGATTGAAACTTGATTTTATCAGTCGGGCATTCTCCATTTGCCAAATACATGGACGTTTCAGATTGGGTACAATTGGGGCAATTCGGTAACAGTATGAAATCTCTTCTGAGATGCGCTTTTTTTCTGCCGCGCTTCTAAGTTGCTCGCTTCACCGCCTGGCCTACGCGGGCAAAAATACTCAGTAAAGGCGATCGATGCAGAGAGCGGAAAGCCGTTGAAGGGAATTCCAATTACTCTGCGGTATGCCTGCACAGTGACCGGTTTGGGGATAAAAGCCAAAGTGCGATGCAAGTTCATTCAGCGAGCAACGGGAAATGACGGAATTGCCGAATTTCCCGAAGCTGGCTCACTCAAAGACATCGATGACATTTTCTCCACACCAATCACGTATGGGGCGATCTGCTGCGATATTTCCAAACCTGTGATACCCGGGACCGGCACAATCAAATTCAAGCGGCGCTCACTCGGGGAAATGCTTCATTGGATATTTGTCGGAGACTGAGTCTTGAAACTAGAAGGTGATTAGCCGCTCAGTCGGGCGAGCGCTTCGGCGGTGCGCAGGCGGCGCTCCAGATGGCGCTCGAGAGACTGCAAGGTGAACCACCGCAGGTCCTGCGCACGGCGGCGGGGCCAGGGTTCGGCTGCAAACGCCGCAACCGGGGCGCGCAGCATGCGCTGGGCGAGTTGCCACGACTCGGCTGAAAGCTCGTTTGCGTTGCCGTTGCGATGCACGGCGCAGAACAATCCGTCGGCATAGCTATTGAACGTAACCTCTGCTGCATGCATCGTCTCGCCGCAGGCGGTGCAATGCGCGATGTCCGGCAGCAGGCCCATGAGCCGCGTCATCCAAAGTTGAAAATAGGTGAGCGGCATCCAGGGATGTTCAACCGTAGTCTGCTCAAGCACCGAGACCAAAAGGCGAAAGACGGTTTCCTGCGGGTCGTGCTCGGGAAGCGCTTCGTCGAGGAGTTCGGCAAAGAAGCTCAATACCGCCATGCGCGCATGATCAATGGGCGCCGACAAAGGCGAGCGGACCAGTTCTAGTTGGTCGAGCCGCACGAGTTCCTGACCGGGACGCTCGGCAAACCAGGCGCGGGCCTCGGTCATGGGCTCAAGCGCTCCGCCGAAGCGCCTGCGGCTCTTGAGAGCCGACTTGGCCACGCCCTTGATCCGGCCATATTCGCGCGTAAAGAGGCTGACGATCAGGTCGGCTTCATGCACCGGCCAGGTGCGCAAAACCACGGCTTCAGAGGTGAGCACGCCCATGCGCTTCCATCATCGCATTGCCGGTCGCAAGTTGTTGAGGCGACCCCCTTAAACGCAAACGTCCGCCGCGGCAAACCGCGACGGACGCGCCTTAAGAACTGACGTGAGGGGTTCTAGCGGCCGAAGTGTGCGGCGTTCTTCTCGGTAAAGTGTGCCCATTTCTCCGGCAGGTCATCCTGCGCAAAGATGGCGGAGACAGGACACGCCGGAACGCATGCGCCACAGTCGATGCACTCGACCGGATCGATAAACAACTGATCGGTCTCGGCAAAGCCGGCTTCGTCCTTCTTTGGGTGGATGCAATCGACGGGACAGGCGTCCACGCAGGCGCTGTCCTTGGTGCCGATACACGGTTCTGCGATGATGTATGCCATCTTTCAGTTCTCCGGGAAGGTACCTTCTCGAGGGTGATAGTAGCATATGACCCCGGCGGCTGACTCGGCTGCGATCGTTCCGAGTTTTGCCATGCGGGAAGGAGAACGGGGGTCAGGATCAGAGGTCAGGGGTCGGTGCCTAGCTCTTCACGATGCGGGGTTCTCTTTGGGCGGCGAACTCGACGGGCGTCGGGATAGGCGCCAGATCGCGGCCAGCGAACATGTCACGGAAGAGGCCAATCAGTTCCTGATGAATGAGCCCATTCGAGGCGAGTATCTCCCGGCTGTCGAGTTGGAAATGGTTGCCTGAAAAGTCCGTCACGCGGCCACCGGCCTCTTCAACCAGCAAAATGCCGGCTGCTGTGTCCCAGGGATTCAAATTGAACTCCCAGAAAGCCTCCAGGCGGCCAGCCGCCACATAGGCCAGATCGAGCGCGGCCGAGCCGGCACGCCGCACGCCGTGCGAGCGCAGCGTGAATTCCTGGTAGAAGTGCACGTTGGGGCTCATGTGGCGTTTGCGGCTTGGAAATCCTGTAGCGAGCAGCGCTTCGGCCAGTTCGGGTATGGGTGAAACATGCAGTGGGCGGTTGTTTAATTGTGCGCCGCGTCCCCTCTCGGCGATAAAAAGCTCGTCGCGCATTGGGTCGTAGATGACAGCCGCGACGAGCGTTCCGTCCTGATCCGGCTTGAGGGCTTTTGGGCGGTGTTCAAGGCCCAAGGAAACACAAAACTGGGGGAATCCATGGGCAAAGTTGGTGGTTCCGTCGAGCGGGTCAACATACCAGCGATACTCGCGCTCAAGGCGGTCGCGCGTGCCTTCTTCGCCGTAGACACCATGATCGGGAAAGACCTGGCTTAGCCGCTCGCAGATCAGCTTTTCCGCTGCCCTGTCGGCCACTGTTACTACGTCTACATCGCCCTTGTACTCGGTGACGACACCCTGGGCAAAGAACTCACGCAGAATGGCACCGGCCTCACGCGCAATCTCGGCAGCTTTGAGAACCCACACAAATTCTCTGGAAAGGGACGACCCAGCGCTCACGAGGACGCCCCATTTGAAGAAAGACCTGTCCGCACACCTCGCTTTTTGCCGGCCTCGGAGATGGTCTGGATCTGATGTTTGTAGATGAAGAGATTCGGCTTTCCGTCGCGGGTCAGGCGCAGCATCCCGTCGTCGAAGTATTCAATCCAGCCCCGGACCGTCTCGCCATCGTTCAACTTGATGATCACGTTAATCTGGCGGTCGCTGAGGGAGCGCAGATAAAGTGCCTCCTGCCCAGTCTCTCCGGGCGGAGGCGTCTTGGAGCGGCGACGCGAGGGCAATGGCGGATTCATCATTCCATTTTAGATGCAAATGCAAAGACGGACTCAAAGAATAAGCCGGAGGCAAGGGAAACAACCAAATGCCGGCGGCGGCTTAGTGGTTCTTGGCGGGCGAGTCGGCGTAGTAGCCAGTGCGGTAGCGGATGTTGAAGGACTGCGTCGTGGCCCTCGGAACAGTGACCTGTACGCGATGAAAATTAACGCCCGGCTCCTGGTGTTGCGGATAATAGCCGAGCAGATACTGGGTGCGCAGGTCTTCGCTCACGCGCGCAAAGGCTTTATCGAGACCGCCATTGCTGACGTAAAAGCTTTTGCCCCCGGTCTGTTCGGCCATGGTGATCAGCGCATGTTCGCCCCCGATGTCGCGGCCCGCGCTGGCCTCGATGGGAACATCGATGATGCTGTAGATCATAACTTCGTTACGCAGAGCCTGTTCGACCGCTTGAGCGTAGGTGGTGTTTTCGCCGGTATCGCCGCCATCCGAAATCAGCACCAGGACCTTCCGCCCTTCCTTCTTACCGAGGCGCTGCGAAGCGAGATAAATCGCGTCATAGAGCGCCGTTGCATCTCCCCCCCGGAGCCTGTCGAGTCCGCGATCGATTTCAGCGGGCTTGTTGGTGAAGCCGGCGAGTTCGCTCACCTCCGTTGCAAACTCAATCAGGCTCATCTGGTCCTGCGGTCGCATCAGGGCGCGGACAAATCGCTTCGCTGCATCCTGCTCCTGCGCACGGTCTTTGAAGACGCTGCCACTGGTGTCGATGGCGAGGGTCAGGTTGAGCGGCAGTTCCGACTGGCGCTCGAAGATGGCGATCTGCTGCGGGCGACCGTCCTCAGTGAGAGCGAAATCGTCGCGTGTGAGTCCCCCCACGATGGCGCCATTCTGGTCGGTCACGTTGACGAACATGTTGACCAGCTTGACGTCCATGCGGAAGGTGACCTCCTGTGCGGCCAGGCTCACTGGCATGCAGGCAGCCAAGGCAACGGGAACCAGCAGGGCGCCCCATCGGGCAATAGCCTCAAGCGCGACAGCTCTAAGCGCGACCATTTGCGGCATTTTTTCGCCGGAATTATCAGGAGGCATCTGCCGCCTCCACGCCAACGCCCGGGGGAAATGCCTCGCCATCCGCCCACACCGCACCGTCGACAAAGGTTTCCTTCTTCCAGATAGGCACTGTTCTCTTGAGTGTATCGATCAGCCAGCGGGAGGCTTCGTAGGCCTGGGCGCGATGAGCGGAAGCGACCACGATCAATACGCTGGTTTCGCTCACCAACAGGCGGCCCAGGCGATGAACGATGGCTACGTGCCGAACGCCGAATCGGGTGAGGGCTTCGCGTGCCAGCTCGTCCATTTGCTTTGCCGCCATTTCTTCATAGGCTTCGTAGTCCAGATGCAGGGTGCGGCGGCCGCGGGAGTTGTTGCGCACGATGCCGTCGAAGACTACCACGGCGCCATCTTCGACGCGTTTCGCGGCTGCGACGACCTGATGAGCGTCGATGGGGTCGCGGGTGAGGGCGACGACAATCGGGATTTCACCCGAAGCGCTCGCCGTGCGCGGAGCACCGCCCGAAACGGGCGGCAGGAGACCTACCTCATCGCCGTCGCGCAATACCCGGGCGGCTGTGGCGTATTCGGCGTTCACGCTGACGGCGATGCCGCGCAGATTCACGGCGGTATCGTGACGCTTGCCCAAGTCCGAAAGCAAGTCTCCGACGGTCGCGCCGTCGGGCAGTTCGATTGGAAGATCATGGGAGCCGAGCGCGTCCTTCAGCACGCCAAAAGCCAGCACACGCAGATGGATCATAAGAAGCAGCATACCGCCTGAGGATTAGACGCGGGAGTCGGAAATGGGTCCATGGAGCGTCGGAGGGAACTGCCGAATCTGCCAATACATGGCCGGATCGATGAGGCCTCGTTTGCGCCCCATGGCTGCCATTGCCCAGTTCGCCTAACCTCAAAGCGGACGCTTGGATTCGACGGGGCCCCCAGCGTATACTCCCCTCACTGCAGTTGGCACGATTCGAGTCACCCCGCATGAACCGACATCTTTCCACCTGCGTTGCCCTGTTTTTTGGCGCGACGAGTGTGGCATGCGCGCAGCTGGAAGTGCAGCACGCGCGGCCGCCGGACACCCGAGCTGTGGCGGTCTCCTGGGCGGAGATAGACAGGGCGGACGTAACCATGCTGAATGACATCAGCTTCGATCGCTACCATATCTTTCGAACCGAGTCTCATGTGCTGACCGACTTTACTCCGGGTGAAAAATAGCGTTCCCCTGAGAAGGAAACCAGATGAGACGGTTCATCATCACCGGCGCGCCGGGTTCGGGGAAGACGGCGATCCTCCGTCAGTTAGAGCTCGACGGTTTCAGCGTAGTCGAAGAGGCGGCTACGGACGTCATCGCAGCCGCGCAAGCCAAAGGAGAGATTCAACCCTGGACGCATCCCTCTTTCATTGACGAAATCGCTCGTCTGCAAAGGGACCGCCAGATTCGAGCGTCTCATCAACCGGATGAGGCTCAGTTTCACGATCGTTGTGTTGTGTGCACCGCGGCGCTGGCAGTCTATCTCGCATACCCTTTTTCACCCTTTCTTGCCGGCGAACTGGAGCGCCTCCAAAAAGATGCGATCTACCAAAACCGAGTCTTCTTCATTCGCAACCTTGGCTTCATCACGTCGACCGAAGCGCGGCGAATCACCTTTGAGGAAACGGTGCGCTTTGAGAAAATCCACGAAGAGACTTACCGAGACTTCGGTTTCGAACTGGTCCCAGTCGAACGAAGAAGCCTGGCGGAGCGGGTCAGCATGATCAAAGCGGCAATACGTTAGTCGAAGAGGCCATTCGTATAGAGACCATTCGCATCAGGAGTAGGAAACTACTGTGCGGCTGTCGGAATCCGGAGGCGGTTGCACTTGCGCGCGTTCAAAGAGGTTATTGTTGGCAAAGAGCCTTCTTCGCTCACTGGAGATGTCTGTGATCGTCGATCTTAAACGATCCATTTTTGCTTTCACTATCATTGCGGCGTTCGCAGCTGGCGCTCCGAGGTCGTTTTCGCAGAGTCACGCGGTTTTGCCAGGCGTTCCGGACCGGGCCGTTGTGGCGGAAAACCAAGCTCCCGATTCATCTCAGAGGCCCCCGCTCTACGAGACTCGGACTGATCATGACCCAAACGGCACCGGGAAGTTTTATATGGGACGGGAAATCGCCCAGGTCATGGGTCCGGGGGGCATCGAGTGGCTGGACCGGCATGAGCGCGAACAAGAGGAACACCCGGCCCAGGTGCTTGAGGCATTGGATCTTCGTCCTGGAGAAATTGTTGCGGACCTGGGCGCAGGGTCGGGCTATTTCACATTTCGAATGGCGCCTGGGGTTGGCGAAACGGGCAAGGTGTTGGCTGTCGAGATCCAGGAGGCAATGCTCAATACCCTGCGGGCACGTGCGTCAGCGCTGAAAGCGGCGAACGTAGAAGTAGTACAAGGCACCGAGACCGATCCTCACCTGCCCGCTGGAGGTGTAGACCTTGTGCTGGTGGTGGATGTCTATCACGAATTGGCTTACCCATTTGAGGTGATGACAAAAGTTCGGGAAGCGTTGAAGCCGGGAGGACGCGTGGTCTTTGTGGAATATCGCAAGGAAGATCCTGAAGTCCCGATCAAGGAAGTGCACAAAATGTCAGTGAAGCAGTTGGAGAAGGAGATGAATGCGGTGGGGTTAGTGCGCGCGCGTACAGTGGAGACCCTGCCCCTGCAGCACATCGTCTTTTTCGAAAAGCGCAATTAGTTCACTTCGCGTTATCCACCGAAGACCGTCCTTCGTCCATCGATCCTGCAAGTCGGGTCAAGGGCACATCAACAAAGCGGATCGACTTGCGGTTCCACGTGTAGGTAATGTAAAGATCGCCATTGCTGCCCTGAATCATGGCCGGGTAGGAGTATTCCCCAGGCTCATCTTCGAGGGTGTCGAAAATCTTGAAGTGCTCGCCAT
Organism: uncultured Acidobacteriota bacterium; assembly: GCA_963718435.1. Taxonomy (GTDB): domain Bacteria; phylum Acidobacteriota; class Terriglobia; order Terriglobales; family Acidobacteriaceae; genus Telmatobacter. The sequence goes on from CAVQZQ010000093.1 coordinate 7,396, forward strand.
CCTTGCTGACCGCGAGGTTCAGGGGAGTGCGTCCCGTGGTGGTGTTGTTGAACACCAATACGACGCGGCCATCCTTGAGGGCGACGGCATCGATGCCCGAGTTGGGATTGGGGAGATCGATCAGCCGAGCCGCGGTCCATGTGACGCCGTTGTCGAATGAGTCGGCCACCGCGATTCGAGCGAAATTTTCCGTAGATCGTGCGTAGAAGCGAAGATGCGTTCCCCCCAATGAAAGCACCGAGGGCTGGATGATGCCGCTGGTCTCGTTCCATTCCTGTGATCCGGAAATATGAGAGGGGCTTCCGGCAGTTTGATCGCTCCCACCCGGTTCGATTGCCTCGGCAGCAGGAACAATGGGCCCCGTTCGCGTCCAGGTCTCTCCATTGTCGGTGCTGCGCTCAATCCACGCCGCCCAGGAGTGATACGCCTCCGTTGAAGACCCGCTAACGATCGTGCCGTCTGGCAGCACGAGCGGCTTGGCGCGGACGGGACCAATCAACCCTGCAGGCAGGTGTTCAGCCAGCGACCAGGTTTTCCCGTCGTCGTCGCTGTATTTTCTAGCTGCCGACCAGGTGCTCGGACTGGGACCAAATTTGTAATAGAGCCACAGGCGCCCGTCTCTCGTGTGAAACAGCACAGGGTTCCAACAAGGGACCCCCGCTTCCCGTGCGAGTTCTACCGGAGCCGACCAGGCAGGCGATTCTCCCTCACTGGCCCGCGAGCCCCATATCGCCACGTCCGAATAGCCCTCCCCCGTGCCGCCGAACCATGCCGCCATCAGCATTCCTCCCTTTAACTCCACAATGGTTGAGGCATGGCTTGATGCGAACGGAACGCTGCCGGGCTTGAAGATGAGTCCTCGAGGCGGTTCCTGTGCGTGAGTACGGATAGCAAGGGCGAGCATCAAGAGCGATGGGATACGTCGAAGCACGGTAGCCTTTCTCGCTTGAGAATATCGCGTTCCTTCGCGTCTATAGTTGCCATAGTAGAACTGCTCACGCAAATGCATGATGACCAGATTAGCCCGCGCGCAAGGGAGGGTACTGCGACGATGGAGCCGATTCCAGGCGGCACCTATAAATGGTTCGTCGTAGGGATGCTCTGGTTTGTCTGCTTCTTCAACTATGCCGACCGCCAGGCCGTTTTTTCTGTCTTCCCTTTGATCAGCCGCCAGTTCTCGCTCACCGACCTGCAATTAGGCGTGGTTGGCTCATCCTTCATGTGGATGTATGCGTTGTTCGGTCCGCTTGCCGGCTGGCTCTGTGACCGCTTTCGACGCAAGACCCTTGTGTTGGGAGCATTGCTCTTCTGGTCCATCGTCACGGGCGCCACAGCACTCTCGCATAGCTACTGGCAGCTTATTCTTTGCCGCGCACTTGGCGGATTGGGAGAGGCATTTTATTTTCCAGCTTCCATGTCGCTGGTCAGCGATTACCACCGCGACACCCGCTCCCGCGCTATGTCCATTCACCAATCCAGCGTCTATGTGGGGACTATGGCTGGAGGCGCCGTTTCCGGCGCCGTTGGCCAGTACTATGGTTGGCGATCGAGCTTCATGCTGTTTGGTATTCTCGGTGTTCTTCTGGCTTTGTTCTTGTGGATGCTGCTTCGCGAACCAGCAAGAGGAATGTCCGACCAGCTTTCCAAACCGATTCTTTCTGCCCGACAGGTCGAACCCCGCTCATCGACGAGCCTTGTTGAAATCCTGAAAGATATCTTTACCAATCGAATTGTTGTCCTTCTCATCGTCGTCTTCATGGCCGCAAATTTTGTTGCCGTCGTCTTCCTTACCTGGATGCCGACCTTTCTCTATCAGAAATTCCACATGAGCCTCTCGATGGCGGGCCTCAACGCAACCATTTACATCCAGATCGCCTCGGTAATGGGCGTCGTCTCGGGAGGATTTCTGGCTGATTCGATGGTCAAACGAAGAGGAAAGTGGCAGCGTGGTGGACGTATCTTTACCCAGTCCATGGGCCTGCTCTGCGGGGTGCCATTCCTGTTTGTTACCGGCTGGACGACCTCGGTGATCTATTTGATTCTTGCCATGATCGGCTTTGGCTTTTTCAAGGGGGTGTACGACGCGAATATCTTTGCGTCGCTCCATGACGCCGTGCCGGTTGAGCGGCGCGGCGTTGCAGTCGGAACCATGAATTCTCTTGCCTGGCTGGGTGGAGGCGTGGCACCCATAGCAATCGCGATGGCCGCGGGTCGCTACGGGATGAGTGCATGCATCAGCGCGACCGCGGGTATCTACCTGGTGATCGGCCTGCTCATGCTGATCGGAGCGATGCGGCTTGCTCAAAAAGAACAGTTTGCTCGAAGAGCGATAGGAGGCCAATGAGCAAGCCGTTCGTTGATCGGAATCCTTTCGCCAAGGTCTTGATCGGACTGGCGATCTTATTTGCCCTTTCACTGGGTTTGTGGGGGCTGGGCTTCGCACTCATCTGGAATGGTCGGAGTGTGCCTCAGGGGATGGATCGTCTAATGAACGAGGCGGCGGGATATGACGTGCTGGTAATGGTTTATTCTGCCGCGGGTCTCCTGGTAACGGCAATTATCTGGGTGGTGCTGACGGTCGCGAGTTCATTCGGTCGTCAGGGGCGATTGCCCGCTGTTAGAGGGACGCAAAAAAGCCGGCAGGTATGCCGGCCTTTTCAATTCGAGTGCAAGTGCGCTTATGCGGCGACGCTGGTTCCCCGGTCCGTTTCGAGGCGCGGAGCCCCGGGACGGGCATTCAGCAGCGGCAACGCCACGGCCAACACGTCTTCGATACGGTTGGCATAGTGAATCTCTACGCCCGCAATCATCTCCGGCGTGAGGTCCTCTTCCACATCCTGGCGGTTCTCGGCGGGCAGGATGATGGTTTCCACTCCAGCCCGGCGTGCGGCCAGAAACTTCTCCTTGATGCCGCCCACCGGCAGCACATTGCCGCTGAGCGTGATTTCGCCGGTCATGGCGGTCAGGGGCCTCACGGGGACGTTGGTGAGCAGCGACGCAAGCACCGTTGCCATGGTGACGCCTGCCGAGGGGCCGTCCTTGGGGATGGCTCCGGCCGGCACGTGGATGTGAATGTCGATCTCCTTGTTGAAGTCCTCACTCAATCCAAGCTTGTCGGCGTTGGACCGCACCCAGGTCAGCGCGGCCTGCATGGATTCCTGCATGACCTCGCCTATCTGACCCGTCATTCTGAAGCCTCCGCTGCCCTTCATCTTGTTGGCTTCGATGAAGAGGATGTCGCCGCCTGCCGGTGTCCAGGCCAATCCAACGGCCACGCCAGGACGCTTGACGCGCTCCGCAACTTCGGTTTCCACACGGACCTGGATGTTGCCCAGGAAATCCTTGAGCACCTCGCGGGTGACGACGAGTTTCTCAGTCTTGCCCTCGACGACGCGGCGTGCCTGCTTACGGGCAACGGTACCGATTACCTGTTCCAGTTTGCGTACCCCCGCTTCGCGCGTGTAGTGGCGCACGATGTGCCGTATCGCAGCCTCGGGATACTCGATCTGCTCCGGGGTAATTCCGTTCTCCTTGATCTGCCGCGGAACCAGGTAGCGGTTGGCGATGTGCACCTTCTCTTCTTCGCTATATCCCTGCAAGGGGATCAGTTCCATGCGATCGAGCAGCGGCGGCGGAACCGGATCGAGCATGTTGGCGGTGCAGATAAACAGCACCTTCGACAAGTCGAAGGGCACGTCGAGGTAGTTGTCTCGGAACGTGTAGTTCTGCTCTGGGTCCAGCGTTTCGAGCAAAGCCGAGGCGGGGTCTCCGCGGAAGTCGCGGCCGAGCTTGTCGACCTCATCCAGCATAATCACCGGGTCGTTGGTTTCGGCGCGGCGAATGCTCTGGATAATCTGACCGGGCAGAGCTCCGATGTACGTACGCCGGTGCCCGCGAATCTCGGCCTCGTCGTGCATGCCGCCAAGCGAGATGCGCTGGAATTTGCGTCCCAGGGCGCGCGCAATGGAACGGCCCAGGCTGGTTTTGCCCACACCGGGAGGTCCGACAAAGCACAGGATCGGCCCTTTCATGTCGGGCTTGAGCTCGAGCACGCTGAGATAGTCCAGGATGCGGTCCTTTACCTTTTTCAGCTCGTAGTGGTCCTCGTCGAGGATCTCCTTTGCCTTGTTGATGTCGATCTTGGAGCCTGAGCTCTTGGCCCAGGGAAGAACTGCAAGCCACTCGATATAGTTGCGCGTGAGCGAGTAGTCGGCGGCCATGGGCGACATGCGCGACAGCCGCGTCAACTCCTTCAGGGCCTCTTTCTTGACGTCCTCCGGCATTCCGGCCGCTTCAATCTTCTGGCGCAGTTCGTCTGTCTCGCGCTGACCCTCGTCCTGCTCACCAAGTTCCTTCTGGATAGCCTTCAACTGTTCGCGCAGATAGTAGTCGCGCTGCGACTGCTGCACCTGGTCCTGGACCTCGCTCTGGATCTTGGTGCGAAGCTGCTGCACCTCGATCTCCTTGGCAAGATGCTTGGTCAGTTGATCCAGACGGCCCGGAACCGAGGGAGTCTCCAGCAGCTTCTGCTTGTCTTCGGTCGTAAGGAACGGCAGAGACGAAGCGACAAAGTCGACCAGTCGTCCGGGATCTTCAATATTGGCGGCGATGGTGCGGAGCTCGTCCGACAGCGTGGGCGATTCCGCCACAATCTGCTGGAATTGGCCAATGACATTGCGCACCAGCGCTTCAGTGCCGGAAGTCGTCTCCGGCTCGATGTCGGCCAGGGTCTCGACCTCGGCCATCATGAATGGCTCGGTCTGGATGTAGCCCAGAATGCGTACCCGTTCAACGCCCTCGGTGAAGACGAAACGGCTCTGATTGGGCATGCGCACGATCTTGTGCACGGTGGCCAAAGTGCCTACATCATGCAGATCAGCGGGTTGGGGCGCGTCGAGCCGGGGATCCAACTGGGCGGTCACAACGATGGACCGCTCTTCGCCCAGGGACTCGATCAACTGGATGGAGCTCTCGCGTCCAACTGTAAGCGGCAGAACAGCATGAGGAAATAATACGGTGTCGCGGACGGGCAGAATGGACACGCGACGGGGGCCCGAGCTTTGTTTTTCAGGTGGGTTCGGGAGAGGCGGATTTGACGGTTGGTTCACCATTGAGTGTCCTCTTATCAACTTTTCTTAATTAGACAACGCAGAAACCGAAAAGTTTCAAGAATGTCCATGCTTCCTCTTCGCCTGAATTTCGGGCGTTTCCGCATGGAGAGCCGTCTTCTTGCTACGCTTACCTTTTGAGCCGAGTTCCCATGCTATCGGAATGGAAGCACAAACAAGACGACCCCCTCGCGACACGAGCGGCGCTAGAGTCATCTCTTGACCCGGCTGGGGGCCCGGATGCTCTTGTTCTTTATCGGCTTCAGGACAAGGAAGGTGAGGGGGCCCGTTTGTTTCAAGTCATTCAGGATTGGCCGAGTTTTCGTCTTTCTTGATGGCAGACTCGATCCGCTCCCAAAGGTCTTCTTTTGGCTGCTGGATGGGAAGCAATTGACGCGCGGCTTCCGCAATTGTCTCCAAATCAGTCAACAGGGCACGGCAGCGCTCGCAGCTCAGCAGATGCGGGTGCATGGAAGCATCCTCTCCGGAGCCGATCAGGTCTGCCAACTGGGCTTGGAAGTCATGGCAGCTGAGTTTGTTGGGGTCCCCGGTCATCGTGGCCCTTCCCTTCGCAAAGATGTGCGCAGCGCATCGCGCAGCTTCAATCGTGCCTTGTGCAACTGCGATTTGCTGTTACCGATGGAACAGTCAAGCATACTGGCAATTTCGTTATGTTCATAGCCTTCGATGTCGTGCAGAACAAACACCAGGCGATAGCCGGCCGGTAAGTCACCGACCGCCCGTTCCAAGGCGAGCCGGTCGATGGAGCCCGCCAGGGAGAGGTCGGGAGCACCGAAACTGCGCCCTGGTCCGTCGTCGTAGGAAGGCTCCATGGCTTCATCCAGCGACATCAAGGGTAATCCCTTTTTGCGCAAATGCATTAACACAACGTTGATGGCCAGGCGGTGCAGCCAGGTAGAGAATGCTGAGTCACCGCGAAAGGTGGCAATCTTCCGGTGAAGCTGAAGAAATGCCTCCTGGGTAAGATCTTCGGCCTCCGCCACATTGCTGACCATACGGAGGCATAGTGAATAGATGCGTCTTTTGTTGAGCGAGTAAAGCTGGGCGAAGGCGTTATGATCGCCCGCCTGCGCGCGCGTCAGCACATCGGCGGCGTCCGACGATGGGGAGGGGGTCGTTCCAGACGGATCGGATTGGGGCTTGGCCTCATTGTCTGCCCGTTGGGCTGGCCCGCGGGCTGAGGCGACTGGCACTTGCTTGGGAGAACTCGAACGTGGCATGCGCTTCCTTGTGGGGAGATTGGTTCCTCTTGCTAGTCGTGGTACTGCGTCGAGCTTCGATCCTCGATAGTATAAGGTGCAGCGTAAAAATGAGGCGGGCTTGGGCGCAAAAGACCGAAACTTAGCCACCCGGATATATTATGTGATGCGGTTCGTTCTTGCGAGGTTGCGCTATTCCTACTGTTCTTAAGGAGATATAGGGTTGACGTTAAGGCAGTCTGGGCAGCAGATCAAGCGGCGTGGATTAAGGGTTCTGCTGACGGGCTGTCTTCTCTTATTGAGCGGCGGGAATATCGCCGCGTGGTGCCAGGCACAAAGCGACGGAAGCAGCGGCGAGGCGGCGGCCGCAGACCCGCTGGAAAAGCAATCTGCATCGGGCGGCGATCATGATCCTCTTGGCCAGTGGCTGGGGCTGGCGGTGCGGCGCATTGAATTCGAAGGAGTCGCGACCGCCCGCCTCACTCCATTACCAGACCATCTCGCCCAGGCCATCGGCGTTCCGCTGATTCAGGAGAATCTGGCCAAGAGCCTCCGCCAGTTATACGCGACCGGGCTGTTCGAATCCATCGAAGTGGATGGCGTGCGCGATGGGGACGGAGTTGACCTGGTGTTCAAGGGATTGCCGCGCATGTTTATCGGGACCGTCACGGTGAACGGCGCCAAGGGCGCGACGATGAACGCCCAACTTGAACGAGCCAGCCGCCTGACTGCAGGCACGCGTTTTACGCAGGCGAAACTCGATCACTCACTTGAACTAATGCGCCAGGCCCTGGCAGACAACGGGTTTCACGAGCCGGCTATCACCTACAAACTTGCACCCCATCCGGACCAGCAACTGATCGACGTCTCTTTTCAAGTGGCCTCGGGTCCAGAGGCGCGGCTGGGTACAGTCGAGGTGACCGGCGACCCCGGCATGAGCGCCGCCACGTTTCGCCACTATGCCCATCTGAAAGCCAGCGAGCGCATGGATCACGACACTATAAACCGCGCACTCTCCGGGGTACTGAAGCACTATCAGAGGCAAGACCGCCTGGAAGCTGAGATTAAGCTTGAGTCGCAGGAATACTCGTCGAAGACGCACAAAACCAACCTGCGCTTCTCGGCGAATCAAGGGCCGATCGTGAAGGTGCATGTGGAGGGCGCCAGCATTCAACAGGACGACATGAAGCGCCTGGTTCCCATCTTTGAAGAGGGGAGCGTCGACGAGGATCTCCTCAATGAGGGCAATCGCAGATTGCGCGATTCCTTCCAGAGGAAAGGCTATTTCGATGGGAAAGTAGACCACCAGAGGCTCACGCCGCAGCCAAACCAAGTGGAGATCGTCTATACCGTAACCCTTGGCGAGCGGCGTCGCGTTGAACACGTAACAGTGTCGGGAAATCACTATTTCGATTCGGCAACACTCAAGGATCTGCTGAGCGTTCATGACGCCGACCTGACAGATCATTATGGAGTTTACAGCCAGGCGCTTGTGGCCGCTGACGTGAGCGCCCTGGAGACCGTTTACAAGAACAACGGCTTTTCCAAGGTGCGGGTAACCCCCGCCGTCAGCGCAGTGGAGTCATCGAACGGGAAGGGGCAGGCGACGGCCGGCAGATCCCGATCAGCAGGACTCGCCATCGATTACCACATTGACGAAGAAGAGCAGCAACGGGTGGGAAGCGTGAGGCTGGAAGGAAATGAACACGTGGAAACCTCGAAGCTGATTCCCCTCTTGAACACAACGCCGGAGCAGTTGCTTTCGCAGCAGAACCTGGCCGGAGACAGGGACACATTGAGGACCGACTATCTGAACATGGGCTTTGACCAGGCACGTGTCGATGTCGAAGAAGAGCCTGAAAAAACAGACCCCCAGAAAGCGGACGTCGTGTTTCATATCACAGAGGGACCGCAGATCTTTGTCCGCAGCGTCCTGGTAACCGGGTTGAACTACACGCGTCCTGACACGGTGGCCAAAGCAATTGCGCTGCATCCGGGCGAACCGCTCAACCAGACCGCACTGCTGGAAACGCAGCGCAATCTTTATGAATTTGCGCTGTTCAACGAGGTCAACACCGCGGTCGAAAATCCCAACGGCGAAGAGACTCACAAGACGGTGCTGGTGCAACTGACGGAGGCGCGGCGCTGGACGTTGACCTACGGCTCTTGGATTCGAGACGCAGACCGGCACGCCGCAAAACAACTGCCGGGGCGCGATCGCGAGCGGTGTCAGTTGCGATCCCAACGGCAAGACCGGTATCAGCCCCCGCGTGCTGCTGGATGTCACGCGCAACGATCTGTTTGGGCGGGAGCAGTCAGCCTCGATTCAAGGCACCTACGGATTGCTGGAGCAGAAAGTTGACCTTGTCTTCCAGTATCCGCACTTCCTGGGCAAAAGAACTTCGGCCTTACGTTCACCGGGGGCTATGCCAACAGCCAGGACGTGACAACGTATGTCGCCTCGAAGCTGGACGCCGGACTCCGTGTAACGGAAAACTTGAATACTCCCGGGCCTGGGCTGATCAAGGGCCAATCAGTTCATCTACGAGTTCGATTTCCGGCGCGTAAAGGTGTCTGCGGACAGCCTGCAGGTCGGCCAGCCAGAAATCGCGGAACTAGCGGCAGCGGTGCGTGTCGGCGGGCCCGGCGCGACATGGATCCGCGATACGCGCGACTCGGCCCTCGATTCGCGTCGTGGCACCTACACGCAGCTTTCAGGAGTTTCTTTCGAACCATGGGTTTGGCTCCGAGGCGCAGTTCAACCGGCTCGATCTGTCGAATTCGAGCTACTACGGCTTTGATAAGAACCAGTTTGTCCTGGCGCGCAACTCCGATACGCCGAGGAACGCGCCTTCGGCTCCGGCATCGGATGAGCTGATTCCCCTTCCCGAGCGACTTTATGCCGGCGGACCTACTTCGCTGCGCGGGTTCTCCATCAATGCGGCCGGGCCGCGCGATGCCTACACCGGCTTTCCGATCGGCGGCGCCGGGGCATTGATCAACAGCACTGAACTGCGCCTGCCGCCGCCGACGCTGCCCTGGCTTGGCGACTCGGTCAGCTTCGTGCTTTTCGAAGACATGGGCAATGTGTTTACGCAATGCCGGCGATGCATGGGCCAGCGCCTTGCGCGTTCGTCAGCCGAACATCAGATACCTGCAAGACACTGTCACGAACAATCTCGGCAACTACCAAGCCGTCCGGCGCGACTACTTCGACCGGTCTGCAGGGCGAGTGCAGCTTCAACTACTTCTCTCATGCCCCCGGCCTCGGCATGCGCTACCATACGCCGGTTGGGCCGATCCGGCTCGATTTCAGCTATAACCTCAATCCGCCGATATATCCGATTTACGAGGACTATTCGCATCCGACGCTTCCGCCCTACATCGGACACGCGGGCGCACTTCAACTTTTTCTTCAGCCTGGGACAGACGTTTTGATAAGCAGACGGCTCACATTCCGCATTCGAGAATTGCCCGGCATGGTCTGGCGAACGGGGGCCACCGTGTGCCTGGCCGCAGCCGTGGCAGCGCCGGCTCGAACTCGGCCGGAATCGAGTTCGGTATTGCTTGACCGTGTGGTGGCCGTGGTGAACAACCAGGCCATTCTCTCCACCGATCTGAACGAGGAAATGCGCATTTCAATTCTGGAGCCGAGTTCGGTACGGACCGGCCCGGAAACACCGCAGCGAGCCTTGCGGCGACTGATCAGCCGAACGCTCATTCGCCAGCAAATCCGCGAAGAGGATGCGCAGGCTGCCGAGCCAACCGCGAATGAGATCGCGGACCGGTTGGACAATCTCCGCAAGGAATTACCGATTTGCGTTCGTCAGAAGTGCGCCACGGATGCCGGATGGAAGGCGTTTCTGTCGGCCCACGACCTGACCCAGGAGCAGGTTGACGTCTATATGCGCAATCGCCTCGAGATCCTGCATTTCATCGAGATGCGCTTTCGGCAGGGAGTCAGCATCTCACACCAGGAAATTCAGACGTATTACCAGGACATGCTGGTGCCGCAATACGGACCGGGCGAAAAAGCGCCTCCGCTGGAGCAGGTCTCTCCGCGCATTGAGGAGATTCTGCTTCAGCAGCAGGTGAATGTTCTTTTCAGCGGATGGCTCGAGAACCTGCGCACTCAAGGGGAGGTCGAGGTGCTTGATCCGAAGCTCGAAGCTGCCTCGACACCGGAACAAGGAGCGAGGGCGCAATGAGCGAACGCGAGCCAATGGAGCCGGTTTCGCCTAAGCCTGTGAAGCCGCCGAGACGGCGACTTCTGCGCCGGATGGTAAGAATCGGCGCCGTCGGAACCGTGCTGCTGTTGATTGTGCTTGCGGGACTCTACTTCTGGGCCAGCTCAGCGCAGTGCGAAAACTTGATCCGCAAGCGCCTCATCGCCCGGATTGAAGCGGCATTCGGCGGTCGCGTGGAAATCGGCGCCTTTCACTGGAGCCCCCTCGACCTGGAATCTGAGGCCGATGGTTTGGTGATACATGGCCGCGAAGCCGCCAATGAGGAACCCTACGCACAAGCAGGCCAATTGCGTGGGCGGCTAAGCCTGCTTGGCTTTTGGAGCCCGCGTATCCTGCTGCGCGATCTTGAAATTGTGCGGCCGTCGATGCACCTGATCGTTTACCCCGACGGCTCGACCAACCAGCCTCAGCCCCTGAGACCGACAAAACCGGGCAAACCCATGCTCGATACGCTGTTCGATCTCAAGGCGAACCATGTATCCATCGAGCAAGGGACGCTGCACTATGAGAACCGCGCTGCCGACTTCGATTTTCAAGACCGACTCGCACGGCTCGACCTCGCTGCCGATGATGTGTCGGTGCGACTGGGTTATGTGCCGCCGCAAGGGAAGAATCCGGAGAGCTACCGGATCGACGCGGGCGCCCGCAATCTGAGCCTTTCCAGGGGCGACCAGGCGCACCCATTGGCGAAGCCGGCTGAAGGACGCGTACAAGCCACGCTGGACTTGACGCGCTCTGCCGTGTATCTGCGGTCATTAATCCTCACGGCGCATAGCAAGGGCGCCGCTGATCGCACGTTAAATATTTCTGGCGCTCTGATTGATTTCGCCCATCCGCGGTGGCAGGCAAAGGCTGAGGGCGACCTGGACATGCGTCTGCTGGAGCCAACGACGGGCTACCCCAATGCGCCGGAGGGCGTCGCGCACGTCGATCTGACGGCGGCAGGACGGGCGGGTCAGTTTCGCGTCGATGGACCGATTCACGTGGAGGACGGAGCCTACGTGGCGCCGGGTGTGGATGCCAGGGGAGTGAGACTGGATGCGCGCGTCCATGCCGACCCAGAGCAGTTGGTCATTTCGTCGGTCATCGCGCGTCTGCACCAGGGTGGGCAACTTGAAGGCCAAGTGGCCTTGCAGCACTGGTTGCTCCCGATTCCCGGAGCCGCTGTGATGCAGGCTGCCACGCCCACTCCACCCGTCAAACACTCGCGATTCGGCCGGAAGCAACCTGAGGTCAAGGCCGTGGCGTCGCCACCCGTGCTCGCTGCGGTCGTTATTCCAGTTGACGGCAAAGTGATCACGGAACTGAAGGGAGTAACGCTCGACACAGTTCTCGATATCGTCGGCCAGGGCCCTTTCCAGCGACTGGGGCTGGGCGCGCAATTGAACGGCCCCGCGACTGCCATCTGGACCAATGGCGACGTGAGGACACTTGCGGTCACCGCCAAGCTGGACATGAGCCCGCCGAGGCAACTTCCCCCAGGAGAAGTTCCAACGACCGGGACGATTGACGGCACCTATTTCCAGCGCAACGGTGGAGTTGACCTGCGGACGCTCGAAGTCTCGCTGCCGGCCAGCCAAGTGGAGGCGCACGGACAACTCGGTGCCTATCCACTGACCAGCCCATCGGCGATTTCCGTTGATTTTCATACGCATGACCTGGGTGAATTCGACCGCGTGCTGCGCGATCTGGGCCTGCAGCGCGAAGGGAATTCCGGGGCCTCCGCACTGCCTGTATCGCTGGGCGGGCAGGCGGAGTTCCATGGCACATGGTCCGGGTCGCTCGCCGATCCTCATTTTGCGGGTACTCTAAAGGCCACCAATCTGGCCGTCGAAGTTCCGCCGATGAGTAACCGCGCATCACAGACTCCGCAATCAGTGCATTGGGACGCAGTGGACGCGACCGGAACTTACTCTGCAACTCGCATCACGGTAGCTCATGGGCAATTGAGCAAGGGTCCAACCTCGATCTCTGTTCAAGGATCCTTGGCGGCGATGGGACCACCACCAAAGGGAGTGGGAATTCCGAATTTCGACTCCGATTCCCTGCTCCAGATGCGACTCAGCGCCATTCAAGTCGGGGTCGACGAACTGCAACCGCTTATCGGGCGGAGTTTACCGGTGACCGGACAGATCAACGCACAAATCCAGGCAGACGGACCTATTCACGCACTGGAGGGCTCAGGTTGGGTTGAGTTGGATAAAGGTGTCGTGTACGGAGAGCCGATTGCGCGTATTCGCGGACAAGGCAAGATTGCCGGTCAGGTGCTGCAACTTTCTTCGATTACCGTGAACGACCAGGCCGGCAACGTCTCCGCATCCGGCAGCTACGACTTCAAGTCGCGCCGCTTTCTCATCGACTCCACCGCGGTCGGCATCGATGTGAGCCAGATCCAGCGGGTGCGCAACGCGGGTCTTTCCGTCACTGGGAAATTAGGGTTCTGGCTAAAAGGCTCGGGTACACCCGATGACCCGCGACTGGAAGGGCACGGCACGCTGACGGGCGTGAGCATCGGCGACGAACCGTTCGGCAGCGTGGAGATTGCCGCCCACACCGCGAATCGCATCGCCACGTACGACCTGAGCACGCGTTTCGAATCCGCATCGCTCTCTGCTCATGGGCAAACGGCGCTGAGTGGCGATTACGCAACCCAGGCAAAGCTCGAGTTTTCGCAATTCAACATTGGCGCTCTTCTCAAAATGGCCAACGTGCAGGGACTGACCGGCGAGTCCGCGCTGGCGGGTACTGTCAACGTGGAAGGGCCACTGGAGCACTTGGATCAGTTCCGCGGCGATGCCCGCCTGCAGGAACTTGCTGTGACAATCGAAGGCGTCCATCTGCACAGCGACGGGCCAGTCCACGCCACAATGGCCAATTCACGGATAGCTCTTGACCCGCTGCATGTGACCGGCGAAGAAACCGATCTGCGGGCACAGGGGAGCTTGACGCTAACCGGCAAGCGGCAACTGGATTTTGCTTCCAGCGGCTCCATCAACCTGAAGCTTGCCGAGACATTGGATCCGGACCTCACGGCGAGCGGCACGACGACGTTTCAGGTGGAAGCGCACGGTAACCTGGCGAACCCCAACCTCGCCGGCCGCATCGACTTTCAAAATGCTTCGCTGGCCCTTGAAGACCTGCCCAACAGCCTGAGCCAGTTGCAGGGGACCCTGGTGTTCAATCAGAACCGGCTTGAAGTAAAGTCGCTGACGGCAAGGACAGGGGGTGGGCTGCTAAGCGTCTCCGGCTACCTGGCTTACCAGCATGGCATCTTTGCCGACCTGTCGGTGACGGGCAAGGACGTTCGCATCCGCTATCCGCAGGGAGTCAGTTCGCTGGCCGACGCCACGTTCAAGTTGCAGGGCACGCAAAACAGTCTTTTGCTCAGCGGAAACGTACTGATCACAAGATTCACGATAAGCCAGGATATGGATATTGCTGCCTTTGCGAGTCAGGCTAGCAAAGTTCAGGCCATCGTGCCGCCTGATGCGCCCTCAAACCACGTACGGCTCGACGTGCACGTTGTTTCGTCACCGCAGTTGAACTTCCAGAATGCCTATGCGAAGCTGGCGGGCGACGTTGATCTGCACTTGCGCGGCACCCTGGCTTCACCATCTCTGCTGGGGCGTATCTCGATCATCGAAGGCAGCGCCACCATCGCCGGAACACGCTACGAACTTCAGCGCGGCGAGATCAACTTTACTAACCCGGTTCGGATTGAGCCTTCCATCGATCTGAACGCGACCGCGCGTGTGCAGGACTACGACATCACGCTGGGTCTGCACGGTTCACCGGACAAAATGTCGGTGACCTACCGCAGCGATCCGCCACTGCCGGAGGCCGACGTGGTGGCGCTGCTGGCACTGGGGCGTACGCAGGACCAGGAGCGTATTTACACCCAGCAGCAGGAACAAGTGACTTCAAACCCGACGACCGATGCATTGCTGGGCGGCGCACTGAATGCGACGGTCAGCAGCCGGGTACAAAAGCTGTTTGGTGCTGGGGCGGTCAAGGTCGATCCCAACTACCTGGGTGTGCTCGGCAACTCCACAACCCGCATCACGGTCCAGGAGCAATTGGGCAGGAACGTTACCTTCACCTACGCGACAGACGTTGACACGACGGCACAGCAGTTGCTTCAGGCTGAGATAGCGATCAATCGCCATGTTTCGCTGCTGGTGACGCGCGACGAGTCAGACGTTTTCTCGGTTGTCATCGAGGCAACGCGGCGCTACAAATAGCGGGAGGGAACGGCGGGATTGAGGGGAAGGTATCGCTGGAATTATGAATTCGATGCCTGGGCGGGTTCCCGGCAGGTCCGAGGGACAAAGAAGCTCATCACGGTCCCGCTTTTTTGACCCTGACGACTGCGGAACCGCAAGGAGCCGCCCTGTTGTTCAACCAGGCACTTGGTAACCCACAAGCCGATGCCGGTTCCAATTTCCGATTTGGTGGTAAAGAACGGTACAAAAATCCGCCTCTGCACCTCCGGCGGCATGCCGCTGCCATTGTCGGCAAGGGTGATGCGAACACCCTCTTCCATTTCGTTGGACCACTTCTTCGTGGCCTGAGCGCGCAGCCAAAGCTTTCCGCAGTCGCGGGATGCGTCGATCGCATTTGCAACCAGGTTGGATAGCGCCTGCTTGAGCTCGCCGTGCCTGGTATACACGGTCAGCTTGGGATCAACGACGATACGCACCTCCAGATGCTTGTTCATCATCTTGCGGTCGTAAATCGTCAACACATCCTCGATCACCTCGGCAACCGGAACCCACCTGTACTTTGAGTTGTCTTTGTAGAAGCCCAGGGTCTGGCGCGCAATGGCGGCGACCCTGGCAAGCTCGCGATCGGCAACTGCCAATTGCAGGCAAACCTCTTCGGGCACATCGGGATTTGTCATGGCCAAGTAGATGTAATTTGTCACGGCCTCGAGCGGATTATTGATTTCATGGGCGATGGTGGCGGCCTGACGCCCGGCGGTTGCCAGCTTCTCAGCCTGGATCGCCGCCTTTTGCGCATACCTGAGCTCGGTCGTGTCGCGGGAGACCGCGATGAGTTGCTCCACTGTGCCATCGGCCCCGCGCGCCGGGCTTATCCGTACATCCCAACTTTTTTGGACTCCACTGCGGGTGAGGCACTCCCCTTGAAAACTCCCCACACCGCCAGCCCTCGCCGCCGCGAGAGCGGCCAACGCGCGCGGCCGGTCCTCTTCACCCCAGAAATCCACCCATGGGCGCCCGAGAAACTGGCCGATGTTCTCGATTTCCAAAGCTCTTTGCCCCGGAGGACTCATATAGACGAGATGTCCGTCCAGGTCGAGCACCTTGACGCTGTCGATGCTGCTCTCGATCACGTGCCGGGCAAACTCCTGACTGCGATGAAGCTCCTCTTCGGCCTGCTTACGGCGCCCAATTTCCCGAATCCGTGCCTCTTCAAGCGCGTGCACAACCTGGACCTTTTGCTGCAGCGAGCTGACCATCCGCAGCCGATCAGTTTCATTGTCGAGCGAAGTATAGCTTTCGGTTGGAATCACCTGGCTGTGTTGGGCGCACACCTTGCGAAAAAGCTCACCCTGCGGATCGTCCGCGAAAGTCCCAATCGGGTAGGCGCACCGGAGGGAGAACGCGAAGTCGCGCGTCAACTCATTCCAAAGTTGCTCGAGCCGAATCGCGGCCTCGCGTTTGCCGTCTGCCCAGAGCAGGGCGACCATCTCTCCGAACGCCACGAGAGGGGCCTTTTCTCGTAGCCGGCCCGCCCCGGCTGCTTGCAGTTCCGGTTCGATAAGCGCGCGGAAGAGAGTGTCGTCGGGCCACCCCCCGGGCGTAAAGCGAGCAAGTGTCTCCTCCGCATCCAGCGCGATATATCGTTTGTTGTTTGTTGCCAGGTGGAGGTCGATCCCTGCGTCTTTCAGCAAATCTGCGAGCCCGCGCCGATGGGTTCTTGAGGCGATCACAATGGCGGATCCCCCGGCACCCAGCGCTGCACCGACAAACTCGCTCAAGTTTTCGAGGAGGGCGGAATCGTTTTCATAAAAATGGACTGAGTGGGCACAATCAGACGGCGCCGCAAAGGACCCTTGAGCTGACTCGCTATCGATAAGCTCTGTTTGGGGATGCAAGCTCTTCTCCGGACGTACCCGTTGTACCTCGCCGTTCTCGTGCACTTTCCGGTGGATATAAGGGGTGCACACAACACCTAAGTTCTCGGATGCGTTTTCCCGTTTGGGAGTTGCCGGATCAATGGAGTGAACCGCCTGCTTCTGCGGCAACAACCCCATTTCGATTCAAACCCTACGCAATATCGGATCTTCCTTCTATTGCTTATGCAACTCCGCAACCCTACCCCCGAATCAGTGTCAGTAGGAGTGAAGCGTTTGAGAAAGACAGGAATGTTCGAGGGAGAAGAATCCGAAGACCTTCCAGTCAACGTACTTCAGGAAAGAGGAGGAACTATGAAAGCGATTTGCAAGTCCTTGACCCCAATCAGCGTGGTCCTGCTCGCCGGAGCCCTCCTGACTCTTCCCCAGCATTGCCTGGGGGCATCCGGTATTTATCAGCCCATTGCGCAGGGGCAGGAAAACAATTCTCTCGAGAGCGCGGCAATGGCCAAGCTCAAGAAATCGCAGTTTAAAGACGTAAAGGGGAGCGTGGACAGCAACGGAATTGCTACCCTGACGGGAACGGTGAGTCTCTATGAGCACAAGGTGGACGCGCAGAAGCGCGTGAGCAGCGTCAAGGGCGTGACGGCAGTACGCAACGAGATTGAAGTGGCCGGTCCGTCTGTTTCCGACGAGCAACTCCAGCAGAAACTCGGGGAAGAGCTGGCCTATGACCGCGTGGGTTACGGGAACGTCTTCAACGCCATCACACTGCAGGTTCACGACGGGATTGCGGCCCTCGGCGGGCATGCTCATGACTATCCGGATCGAGATTCGGCCGTTGCGCTGGCCGCCACCACTCCGGGCGTAAAAGGGGTTATCGATGAAATCGAAGTTGATCCCGTTTCGATGATGGACTGGCAAACGCGTATGGCCACGGCCCGCGCCATCTATGGCTACCCATCACTGAACAAATATGCCATCGACCCGGCCAAGCCGATTCGGATATCGGTGCAGAACGGGCACGTGGAGCTCTACGGCACCGTGGATTCGCAGTCTGATAAGGAAACGGCGTACATCCGCGCCAATGCCGTTCCCGGAGTCTTCAGCGTGACGAATTACTTGCAAGTGGCCAACCAGCCTACCGAGTCATCGAAGAAATAAAGCGATCGGGCTCGGATGTATCAGAGTGCCGGACAACCGCAAGGCTGCCCGGCATTTCTGTATACCCTGGTGACATTCACACAACTGTAATCATAAAATTGGTCCTGTTCCTTACACTTGTTTCGCTATGCTCCCAGACGGACCTCTCACCATCGACCGCAAGCAAGGCAACGCCGCTGATACGACGATCTTTCAACTCGCTGGTCCGCTTACCCTGCGTAATATGTTCGAATTCCAGGCGCTCCTGCGCGGTGAGCAGACGCCACGCCTAACCATCATCGACCTGACCCAAGTACCGTATATGGATTCGGCGGGGATGGGACTGGTGATGAACCAATACGTGCATTGCAAGACGAAAGGTTTGAAACTGATCGTCGCCGGTGCGAACAGCCGGGTGATGGATCTGTTCGACGTCACCAAGGTAAGCACCATTCTGCCGCTGGTGGCCACCGTGGAGGAAGCCGAAGCCAAGGCGTAGCTCCCGGACCGCTTCTTTCGCTGTAATCTTGCGCTGTAATCTCTCCCTGCAATTTGTGCCGATCCGGCGCCGGACGTGGATCCGGTGTCGACTGGTCCGTCCTGCACCCTCAGTTACACTGCTAAATGGACAGGGCGCGATGGGCTTGCTGGTAAAAACCCGGACAACATTGGAGATGATCAAGTGGGAGCACTCCATCTTCGCACTCCCGTTTGCCCTGACTGCAACGCTGCTAGCGGCGCATGGTGTACCGGCTTGGCGCACGCTGGGTTGGATTCTGGTGGCCATGGTCACGGCCCGCTCCTGCGCCATGGCCTTCAACCGATGGGCGGATGCAGAACTGGATGCCGCCAATCCGCGCACCAGGAGCCGCGCCATTCCGGCGGGCCTTTTGTCGCGCGGGTTTGTGCTGGGCTTCACGGTGTTGATGGCCTTCGGTTTCCTGGTTGCTTCGGCTGAGTTGAGCCGGCTCACACTCTATCTGTCTCCCGTAGTGTTGCTGGTGCTGCTGGGCTATAGCTACATGAAGAGGATCACGCGCTGGTCGCACCTGGTGCTGGGCCTCGCCCTGGGGCTTGCGCCGACGGCGGCGTGGATCGCCGTTCGCGGAAGCCTGGACGCCCGGATCCTGGTACTCACCGCCGCGGTTACGCTCTGGGTTGGCGGATTTGATGTGCTCTATGCCTGCCAGGACTATGAACATGACCGCTCCGCCGGGCTGCACAGCCTTCCCCAGGCGGTGGGCATACCCGCAGCCTTCTGGGCGGCCCGTTTGATGCATGTGGGTGTACTCGGACTGCTGGTCTGGTTCGGCTGGCTGTTTGCCTTTGGCTTCGCCGGCTGGCTTGGTGTCGCGTCCGTGGGCTTGCTGCTGGCCTATGAGCACTCCCTGGTTTCGCCCAGCGACCTGCGCCGCCTGAATGCCGCGTTCTTCACTATGAACGGCGTAATCGCCATGGTCTTCCTGGGCTTTGTGGCCACGGATCTTTGGCTGCGGAGGTAAATCACGATGTCTGCCAGCGAAATCCCGAAGGAAGCCGCCGTCGCGCTTTGGTATGGGCCTAGAGGACATTCCGCGCAGGATGCTTCAGATCTGTTGGCCGCAAACAAAGGAGCTGGAAAGCGCGGCAAAGGGAAGAAGATCGCCATCCAGGGGGAGCCCGGCTCATTCAGCCACGAAGCCGCGCTGAAGATGGACGCCGAAGCGTCAATTTTTCCCTGTCCTGTGTCGGCGGACGTGTTTGCTGCGCTGTCAAACGGAGACGTGGATGCGGCGGTGATTCCTATTGAAAACAGCCTGGCGGGCTCGGTCTTGGAGCACTTCGACCTGTTGCTCACACACGATGTGACGGTGGAGCGAGAGACGCTGCTGCTCATCCGGCATAACCTGATCGCGCTTGAAGGCTCCGCGCTCGGCGACATTGATCGCGTGTTTTCACATCCCGTGGCACTGGCGCAATGCCGGCGTTTCATCGCTGCCCATGCCGCGATAGAGCCTTTCGCCTTCTACGACACTGCAGGAAGCGTCAAGCAACTGGTGGCATTACGTGACAGGCATGCGGCAGCAATCGCCAGCGAGGCGGCAGCGTACTACTATGGCGCGTCGATTCTCGAGGCCGGCATTGAAGACAATCCGGAAAACTTCACTCGCTTCTTCCTTGTGCGTCGCGGGCGGGATGTGGTTCCCGATCCCATTTCGAACAAGATGAGCCTGGCATTTTCGGTTGAGAATCGTCCTGGTTCGCTGGTGGCTGCACTTTCAGAACTTTCAGCGATGGGCACCAATCTGACCAAGATCGAGTCGCGGCCGGTTCATGGCAAGCCTTGGGAATACATCTTTTATGTGGATTGCCAGATTCAATCTGCCGAAGAGGGTGGACGCGCCCTGGATGCGCTCAAGCCGCACTGTGCCATGGTGAAGGAACTGGGCCGCTACCAGGAAGCGGGGTCGTAAAGACAGAGATCAGAGATGATCAGAGATCAGAGATCAGCAAAACCATAATGGCGAGATCGGCATCATAGTTCAGCAATTCTCACTCGCCTGTTTTCAATAGTGAGCAACCCCGAGTACCTGTGCTGAGTTCAAGTGGATAGCATAAAGGCACGAGGAATCAGGACAAGCTGATCTCAGTTCCCTGACCCCTGATTCCTGATTCCTGATTCCTGATTCCTGATCCCTTCTAGAAGTGGTATGCCACGCCGACAACCGGGTTATAGATTTGATACCACCGGTTGGTATTTAACTGTGTATCCCCAAACGTCGGCACTTTGGTGACGAACCCGCGATATTCGGCCCGAATGTCAAAGCTCGGGCTGATTTCATAGGCAATACCAGCGCCAAACATCCCACCAACACTTGTTTGCTGTTTCACATCCAGAATCTTGGTACCGGAGTTGCGAATGGGCAGGAAAATCCAGGCGCCCGGGCCGGCCTCAACAAACGGATTGAATTTGTGGAAGAC
Source organism: uncultured Acidobacteriota bacterium (assembly GCA_963718435.1). Classification (GTDB taxonomy): domain Bacteria; phylum Acidobacteriota; class Terriglobia; order Terriglobales; family Acidobacteriaceae; genus Telmatobacter. The sequence continues at coordinate 28,172 of CAVQZQ010000093.1, forward strand.
AAAGCTGCGCACATACGCGGCCGAAATTTCCTGGGTGCGGGTCAGGACTGGATAATGGTTCGGATTGGCGTAGAAGGTGATCGAGTTCTGGTAGGTAATTCCGTAATTGGCCTCGAGAGCGCTTGAGGGCGTGATCATGAAACGGTAGCTGAGCAATGCGCCGTAGGCGGTGGTGGAATGGACCTGGACGTCGGTTGATGAGGCTATGAACGGCTCAACAATGGCCGTTCCACTGAGGCTGATGTCTTGCCTGCTCTCTTGAGCGCGACCCGCGGCCACACCTGCGGCCAACAGAAATGCAATAAAGGCGATCTTCTTCATTCGCTGTAGAACCTCACGACTGCGCAACCGTCCGGCTGGCAACGAGCTTGTCGATTCCGGTGCGCCGGTTCGTGCCGGGCCCCGCTCTCAGCATTGTAAATGGCCGGAACGGGTCGAGGCTGAAGGGGTTGACTCGGAATGATCCAAGTCTTTAGACGTTGCATCGAGCAAAGTGGCGCCTTTCAATTCGTATCACGCTCACGGCGTTGAATTCGAGAGAGAGTAGCAAGACTCATCCGACCCTTTCCCGCTCAACGTGGTAATAGAAGGGCGGACCCTGCTGTTGCGCCAGCGATCTGACGGTGCGCAGGAAAGCCCGGGCAGCATAGCTGAGCGTGCCCTGGCGCCTGTGTACCAGCCGCAGCACGCGTTTCATCTCCAGTTCGTCGACCGGTACCCTCACCAGGTCGCCCGTTTCAAGCTCGCGCGCAACCGTCAAATGCGGCACCAACGCGACCCCGTCACCCATGGCGACGAAGCGCTTGATGGCCTCGATGGTCGGCAGTTCAATTCCCATATTCAACGGGGTGCGATAACGTTGGAAGGTTTCAATCACCTTCCGGCGGAGCGGCGAAGCGACGTGATGCGCGATGAAGATTTGTTGTCCAAGGTCGTTGATGGAGACGCGCGCAGCGCCGGCCAGGGGATGGCTCGGGCTCACGATAAAGGCGAGACTGTCGCCATATACCGCGATGGTGCGAAACTGCACGTGATCGGGTCGGAAAGAGACGACGCCAATCTCGAATGTGCGCAGGTTCAGTTCCTCGGGGATGCGACTGGCTAGGGTGCGATGCACAGTGACATTGACATGCGGGAACTCGCGTCGGAATTGGTTGATGGCCGGGAGCAGGTACATGCAAGTGTATTCATTGGCAGCCAGTTGGAGGCTCCCGCGCTCGACGCTCTTCAACTCATCGAGGGCGCTGGTGGCCTCGCGGCGCAGGGCGAGCAACCGCAACGCGTAGTCACGCAGCAGCACGCCGGCCGCGGTCAGCGAACCGTCGCGCGCGGCGCGATCAAAGAGCGTTTCGCCTACCGCAGCTTCGAGCTTGCGAATCACCTGGCTCACGGCGGGCTGGGTGCGATGCAGTCGCAGCGCCGCGCGGGAGAAGCTTTTCTCTTCCGCTACCGCAAGAAAGGTTTCCAATTGGCTCAATTCCATAGCAGCACGCCCTCACCTGTTCTCTTTACTTTCTGTTCTCTGTTTCTCTGTTTGGCTTTCTCTGCTTCCCGGCTCCTCTGTCCCCATAAGCAATTGTAATCGACTACCCAACAAGAATAACTTTGCCTTATAGAGCCCGAATGAGAGAAAATCGGATTGTTAGCAAGGTTTTCCCGGGCAGGTGAATCAATGACTTCAGATCAGCCGAATCACGTTTCTTTCTTCGACACCACGCTGCGCGATGGCGAGCAGTCGCCTGGCTGCAGCATGACGACGCAAGAAAAACTGACGATGGCTCACGCCCTCGAGGACCTTGGCGTGGACATCATCGAGGCGGGTTTTGCGATGGCCTCTGAAGGTGATTTCGCGGCGATCGCCACCATCGCCCAGGCTGTTCACAAGCCGCGCATTGCCTCACTGGCCCGGGCTAAAACAGAAGACATTGAAATTGCAGCCCGCGCCGTGCAATTTGCCGATCGCGCCCGGATTCACGTTTTTCTGGCTTCAAGTGACCTGCATCTCGAATACAAGCTGAAGATCGGCCGGCAGGAGGCGCTCGACCTTACGGGCGAGTCGGTTCGCCTGGCCCGTAAACATGTAGATGACGTGGAATTTTCGCCCGAGGACGCGACACGCTCGGATCGCGATTTTCTTATCGAGATGGTGCGCGTAGCAGTCGAGGCCGGGGCCACCACCATCAACATGCCTGACACCGTCGGCTACTCGACGCCCGAAGAATATGGGCAAATGTTCCGCGAAGTGCGCGAGCGCATTCCGGCTATTGACGAGTTGGGCATCGTTCTCTCATCGCACTGCCATGACGACCTCGGACTCGCGGTAGCCAACTCGCTGGCCGCCATCGCGGCCGGTGCGCGCCAGGTGGAGTGCACGATCAACGGCATTGGCGAGCGGGCAGGCAACGCCGCGCTCGAAGAGATTGCCGCGGCGCTCTACGTTCGCGGCGACCACTACGGCGTCTCCACCGGCATCAAGCTGGATCAGCTTTATACCACCAGCGAAGTACTGGGGCAGATCATCACTTTCAAGCCATCGCCCAATAAGGCGATTGTGGGCGCCAACGCATTTGCCCACGAGTCAGGCATTCACCAGCACGGCATGCTGGCCAACCCACTGTGCTACGAGATCATGACGCCGGCGCTGGTTGGCGTAGCCAAGACGCATCTCGTTTTAGGCAAGCATTCAGGCCGCGCCGCGCTGCGCCATCGGCTTGAACAGTTGGGCTTCACACTTACGCGCGAAGAGTTGCAGCATACCTACTATCGGTTTGTGGCCATGGCCGATCGCAAGAAGAACATTTACGACCAGGACCTGGTGGGACTGCTGCCCGACCAGATTCGCGAACGACGTTCAGAGCCCGTATCTGAACTCGATTGAAGATCAACGCCGCACCCTCGGTGACGGACAACTGATAACTGATCTCTCACCACTGACCACTGGAAAAAGAATGAGACTGAAGATTCTTGTCACCGCCGGCGACGGCATAGGCCCTGAAGTCACCAACGAAGCGGTCATGGTTCTGAAGGAAGTGGCAAACCTTGGCGGCCATACGATTGACCTCAATGCCAAGCGCATCGGCGGCGTGGCGATTGTGCATGATGGCAGACCTCTGCCGGCCGACACGCTGGCTGCCGCGCTCGATTCGGACGCTGTGTTTCTGGGCGCAGTGGGCGGCAACGAGTTCAATTCCCTTCCCCCGGATAAGCGCCCCGAGGCGGGTCTGTTACAAATTCGCGCCGCTCTCGGTGGATTCGCCAACTTGCGGCCCGCGTTTGCATTCAAGGAACTCGCCGTCAACAGCCCCCTGCGACCTGAGATCGTGGAAGGCGCAGACATTCTGTTCGTCCGCGAGTTGCTGGGAGGGCTCTATTTCGGCAAGCCGCGCGAGTGGAATCGCAAAACCGGCGAGGCTTGGAACACTATGCGCTACACACGCGATGAAGTTGTGCGCGTGGCCCGCATCGCTTTCCAACTCGCGCAGAAGCGCCGCAAGAAACTCACGAGCGTCGACAAGGCCAATGTGCTTGAAGTGTCGCAACTTTGGCGCGCCACAGTAAATGAGGTCGCCGCCGAATTCCCGGAGGTGACCGTGGAGCATCAATACGTGGATGCGATGTCGATGCACCTGATGAATCAGCCGCGCAACTACGATGTGGTGCTGACGGAGAATTTATTCGGCGATATTCTCTCCGACGAGTCTGCCGTGATCACCGGATCGCTGGGCATGTTGCCGTCGGCAACAATCGGTGGCAAGGTCAATCTCTACGAGCCGGTGCACGGCTCGGCGCCCGACATAGCGGGCAAAGGCCTCGCCAATCCGCTCGGCGCGATTCTCACCGGGGCGCTGATTCTGCGCCACTCCGGCGGCCTGGAAGCGGAAGCTGCCGCGATTGAAACGGGTGTCCGCAAAGTGCTCGAGCAAGGATTCCGCACGCCCGATCTCGCGCGCGGAAACGCCGAGGGATTCACGGTGCTTTCGACCAAAGAGATGGGCGCGAAGGTCCGCGAAACCGTCAAGAGCCAGCTCGTCAACGCGTAGTTCAACATTTGATCTTCTGGGGATGGATAGATGAGTTCAGAACCTAAGACACTGTTTGAGAAGGTTTGGAAACAGCACATTGTGGTCGAACCGCAAGGCGAGCCCACAGTGCTCTACATCGACTTGCAACTCGTGCACGAAGTCACATCGCCCCAGGCGTTCGAAGGGCTGCGGTTGGCCGGGCGAACGGTGCGCCGACCGGACCGCACGATTGCCACCGTGGACCACAACGTGCCCACGACGATTGAAGCCCGGCTTCACATTGTCGATCAGATCGCGGCGACACAGATCGCCACGTTGCGCAAGAACTGCGCCGATTTCGGCGTCGAGCTCTACGACGTGAATTCACGCGAGCAAGGCATTGTGCACGTCATTGGGCCTGAACTGGGCATTACCAAGCCGGGCATGACGATTGTCTGCGGGGACTCGCACACGAGTACGCACGGTGCATTTGGCGCGCTTGCTTTCGGCATCGGAACCAGCGAAGTGGAGCACGTGCTGGCCACGCAAACGTTGCCACAATCCACGCCAAAGACCTTCCGTATCGCCGTCGAAGGCGCGTTGCCAATCGGCGTCACGGCGAAGGACATCATCCTCGCCATTATTGGTAAGATCGGCACAGACGGGGCCACAGGTTGCGTGATTGAATACGCGGGTTCCGCGATTCGCGCACTTTCGATGGAAGGCCGCATGACGGTCTGCAATATGAGCATCGAGGCCGGTGCGCGCGCGGGTTTGATCGCTCCGGATGAAACAACGTTCGCGTATCTCAAGGACCGCCGCTTTGCACCGAAGGGCCAAGCATGGGACGAGGCAGTGCGCGAATGGAGCAAGCTTCCTACGGATCCCGGTGCACGATTCGATCGCGAACTGGTGATCGACGCGACCACTCTTGTTCCGTATGTGAGTTGGGGTACGAGCCCAGGCATGGTCGCGCCGGTCACGGCATCAGTTCCCGACCCGGCTGCCGCTGCGACGGAGCAGGAACGCAAATCGTTTGAGCGCGCACTCGAATACATGGACCTGAAAGCCGGAACGCCAATTCAGGATGTCACAATTGACCGCGTCTTTATTGGATCCTGCACCAATGGCCGGCTTGAAGACCTGCGCGCCGCTGCCCGCATCGCTGCTGGCTACAAGGTGTCAACACATGTAAGCGCGATGGTCGTTCCCGGCTCCCAGCAGGTGAAGGCAGCGGCGGAGAAGGAAGGCCTGGACCGAGTTTTTCGCGAGGCTGGTTTCGACTGGCGCGAGCCTGGCTGTTCGATGTGCCTGGGCATGAACCCGGACATTCTTTCGCCTGGAGAACGCTGCGCCTCGACCAGCAACCGGAACTTTGAAGGCCGACAGGGGCGCGGCGGTCGCACTCACCTTGTTTCACCGGAGATGGCAGCGGCAGCCGCAATTGCAGGCCACTTCGTCGACATTCGCAACTGGCCCGTTCGCGAGCCCGTACTGCATGGAGGGAAAGCCTGATGGAACCCTTTCGCACACTGACCGCACTCGCCGCGCCGCTCGACCGCAGCAATGTTGATACCGACCAGATCATTCCGAAGCAGTTCTTGAAGCGCATTGAGCGCACCGGTTACGGCGACTTTCTGTTTTTCGACTGGCGTCGCACTGCCTCGGGTGATCCGAATCCGGAATTCGAATTGAATGATCCGCGTTACAAAGGTGCGCAAATACTTATCGCGGGCAAAAACTTTGCCTGCGGATCGAGCCGCGAACATGCTGCGTGGGCACTGAGCGATTACGGCTTCCGCGCGGTGATCGCGCCCACGTTTGCCGACATCTTCTTTTCGAATGCCGGGAAGAACGGGATCGTGCTGGTTCGGCTCAGCGAGGAGCAGGTTGCCGAACTGCTCAACAACGCGAAGACAATCGCGAATTATCGACTGACAGTTTCGCTTGAGAACCAAACCGTGACCGACGGCCAGGGATTCAAAGCATCGTTCGAGGTAGACCCTTTCCGCAAGTTCTGCCTGATCGAAGGGCTCGACGATATCGGCCTCACGCTGCGCCATGAGGCAGCGCTGGACACATTTGAAACAAAGCATGACCAAGCTGGCTGGCTGAAAGCCAAGTAGCCAAATCCCTGACCACTGACAACTGACCACTAACGAACGAAGAGAGCACATGACCATCGAAGGCAAGCGTCAAAGTATCCCGATGACAGAGGGCCCAAGCCGGGCTGCGGCACGCTCGTATCTGCGCGGCGTGGGTTACAGCAAAGAAGATCTCCACAAGCCGATTATCGGCATCGCCAACACCTGGACCGAGATCGGCACTTGCAACGTGCACCTCCGCGAAATCGCAGAGGCCCTGAAGGAAGGGATTCGCGAGGCCGGCGGCACGCCGATGGAGTTCAACACCGTGACCATCTCCGACGGCATCACGATGGGAACGCAGGGCATGAAGGCGTCGCTGGTTTCGCGCGAAGTGATCGCCGATTCCATTGAGTTGGTGGCGCGCGGCAATCTTTTCGATGGCCTGGTCGGCATCGGCGGTTGCGACAAGAACATGCCGGGCATCATCATGGCGCTGTGCCGACTCGACATTCCGGGGCTCATGCTCTACGGCGGTTCGATCGCGCCCGGCAAGCTCAATGGAGTGGACATCACCATCCAAAACGTCTTCGAAGGCATCGGCTCGCACGCGGCGGGCACGATTGATGACGCCGGACTTGAGGCGCTGGAAGCCAATGCCTGTCCCGGCGCAGGCGCGTGTGGCGGCCAGTTCACCGCCAACACCATGGCGATTAGGGCGAGATTCTCGGCATCTCGCCCATGCAACTTTCCGGCGTTCCTGCCACCGCAAAGGACAAGCACGCCGCCACGCGCGAAGCCGGTCGCATGCTGATGGATGCCGTACGCGCCAATCGCCGCCCTTCGCAGATCATCACCCGCAAATCGATTGAGAACACCATCGCCAGCGTTGCTGCGAGCGGAGGATCGACCAACGCCGTGCTCCATCTGCATCGCGATTGCGCGTGAAATGGGCATCGCGCTCTCGGTTGATGACTTCGACGCGATCAGCAAGCGCACGCCCTTCATCTGCGACCTCCGCCCGCGGGCAAATACATGGCTTCGCATTTTCAGGCGGCAGGCGGCTCGCGGCTTCTCGCCAACGACTCATCGACGCCGGCCACGCCGACGGATCCACGCTCACCATCAGCGGCCGCACATTGGCCGAAGAAGCTGCGCTCGCCAAAGAGACGCCCGGCCAAGTCGTCATCCACACTTTCGACAAGCCGATCAAGCCGACGGGCGGTCTCGTCATCCTCAAGGGCAACCTCGCGCCCGAAGGCTGCGTGATGAAGATAGCCGCGGCCAATCGAGTTGAGCATCGCGGCCCGGCGCGTGTCTTCGATTGCGAAGAAGACTGCTTCGCCGCCGTGCAATCGGGCAAGATCAAGCCGGGCGATGTGCTCGTGATTCGCTATGAAGGTCCAAAGGGCGGCCCTGGCATGCGCGAGATGCTGCAGGTGACCGCGGCTATCAGCGGCAATCCCGGAACTCAGCGCGCACCGTGGCATTGCTGACCGACGGCCGTTTCTCCGGCGCGACGCGCGGCTTCACCGCCGGCCACGTCGCTCCCGAGGCTTTCGTCGGCGGCCCCATCGCCGCAGTGCGCGAAGGCGACACGATTCACTTCGATATTCCGAACCGCAAACTGACACTCGAAATCAGCGAGGAAGAGATGGCCGCGCGGCTCAAGAACTTCAAAGCGCCGGCGTTGCGCTGGCCCGCACGGCGTGTTTCGCAAATATGTGGATCGGGTCAACTCCGCTTCACTGGGAGCAACGACGTAGAGATCAGCGATGAGCGATCAGGAGTCACTCGGCGGGAATCAAAGAAGGAATAGCCGAAGCCAGTCAGCTCAAAGGAGACACTTATGGGAAGCAACGCAACTACGCAAGCATCAGACGCACCCATCACCACGCCCACACGCCTGACCGGTGCCGAGATCGTCTGGGCCACACTGGTAGGCGAGGGCGTGACCGACGTCTTCGGTTATCCGGGCGGAGCCATTCTGCCTGTTTACGACGCGCTGCGCAAGTTTCCCATTCACCACGTCCTGGTGCGCCACGAGCAGGGCGCCGCGCACATGGCCGACGGCTATGCGCGCGCGTCGGCAAAGTGGGCGTGGCCATTGCCACCAGCGGCCCCGGCGCAACGAACCTCGTCACCGGCATCGCCACGGCCATGCTGGATTCGATCCCCATGGTCTGCATCACCGGCAATGTCTCAAGCAAGGTGCTCGGCACCGACGCCTTTCAGGAAGTGGACATCACGGGCATCACGCTGCCGGTGACCAAGCACAATTTTCTCGTCATTCGCGCGGAAGATATCGCGCCCGCCATTCGCTATGCGTTCCAGATTGCGCAGTCCGGCCGCCCCGGGCCGGTGCTGGTCGACATCACCAAGGATGCGCAGCAAGGCACGGCGGTCTTCGACTTCGAAGCCGCCAAGCCGCGAGCCTATCGGCCACACCCCATGCTGCGCGTGGAAGAATCCGGCCTCGTCGCAGGCTGCCGAACTGATCCGCAATGCCAAACGGCCCATCATTCTCGCCGGCCACGGCGTCGCGGAATCGGGCGCAATGGAGCAGGTGCGGACACTCGCCGAGCGCGCGCAGATTCCTGTCGCCCTCACGCTGCTCGGGCTCGGCGGCTTTCCTGCTTCGCATCCGCTCAACCTGGGCATGATGGGCATGCACGGCGAGGCCTGGGTGAACCACGCCATCCAGGAAGCCGACCTGCTCATCGCCTGCGGCATGCGCTTCGATGATCGCGTCACGGGCACACCTCGCCACCTATGCGCTCAAGGCGAAGAAGATTCACATCGAAGTCGATCCTGCCGAGATCAACAAGAACATCAAGGTCGATGTCGCGCTGGTCGGCGACCTGCGCGCGGTGCTGGAAGAGCTGCTGCCGCGCATCGCGGGCCGCGACGGCAGCGCATGGCTCAAGACCATCGAATCCAGCAAGGGCGCGGTCGCGGTGCGCGACATCAAGAACCTGCCCGACTCCGGCCACCTCTACGCCGCGCACGTGATGCACGACCTGTGGCGCATCACCGGCGGCGACGCCATCGTGGTGACCGACGTGGGCCAGCACCAGATGTGGGAGGCGCAGTACTTCCACCACGAGCATCCGCGCACGCTCATCACGTCCGGCGGCCTGGGGACGATGGGTTTCGCGCTGCCCGCGGCGATCGGCGCGAAATTCGCTTGCCCGGACAAGGAAGTGTGGGTGGTTGCCGGCGACGGCGGCTTCCAGATGACCGCTGCCGAGCTCTCCACCATCGTCCAGGAAAATATCAAGATCAACATCGCCATCATCAACAACGGCTACCTCGGCATGGTGCGCCAGTGGCAGGAGTTTTTCTACGAGCGCAACTACGAGTCCACGCCGCTGGTGAGCCCCGATTTCGTGAAGCTGGCCGATGCTCACGGCATTGCCGGCCGCGCCGTCAGGACGCGCGCCGAGGTCGAAGCTGCCGTGAATGAGGCGCGCTCCGCACCGGCGCGTTTCTCATCAACTTCCTGGTCGAAAAGGAAGACTCGGTCTACCCGATGATTCCTGCCGGCTCCGCGTTGCACGAGATGATTCGCCGGCCCGGCAAAAATCGGCTGGTCGAATCGCCCGACGACGTTTAAAGACGATGATCAGGTGTCGGCGTTCAGTTGTCAGGCCGGCTACTTGACATCGATCACTGATCACTGGAAAGGCTGGCTATGCTGCACACATTCGTTGCTTATGTTGAGGATTTGCCGGGCGTGCTTACGCGCGTGGCTTCGCTCTTCCGTCGACTGAACATCAATATCAACTCGCTCACCGTCGGTCGCAGCGAACGTGTAGGGCTGTCGCGGCTGACGTTGGTGTGTGAAGCCTCGGCAGAGGCGGGCCATCGTATTCGCGCCAGCCTTTTCAAGCTTGAAAACGTGGTGGACGTAGATGATATCGCAAAGGCTCCTTCCGTGACGCGCGAGCTCGCGCTCATCAAGGTGGCCGCCACGCCGCGCAACCGCTCTCAGATCTTCGACCTGGTCGAGGTCTTTCGCGCTCGCATCGTCGACCTGACTTCGGAGTCGTTGATGATTGAGATGACAGGGGTCGAAAGCAAGATCGAAGGCCTGATTGAGGTACTTCGCGAAGATGAAGGCCGCATTCTCGAAATCTGCCGCAGCGGCAAGATGACCATGCGACGCGGCCATCACATTTCGAGCGTCCTTAAGGCGATGGATGCCGGGCCTGACGAGAAGGCCGTGCAGGAGAATGAATCTGCAGATTCCGCTGAGGAAAACGCACACATCGAGCCGGCATAAAGTCAGCGAACCAGAGAGCTTTTCCTCCCTACCCATCGAGCCTGCATTGGTATTCTCATCTGGAAGGATTGAATCATGGACCCAGACAGCAAAGCATGCCCGGTTTGCGGAGAGACCATTAAGGCCGCCGCGATCAAGTGCCGTTTCTGCAACACTGACCTGACAACATTCAACGCGACCAGGGAAGTTGAAACAGAACGAGACCTGTTCGTCGGTCACCCGGCGATGATCTACACTGTCGGGCAACTCATGCCGTTTCTGATTGTGATTGCCATTGCGGCGTTGGTCGGCTACGCGATGAAGGCCGGATATATTGAGCGTTCGGATCAGTACGTGCTGTATCTAAGCCTGTTTTTCCTCGCAGCGTGCGCTTTGATTTTGTTCTCGTTCTACATGAAGAGCCGCAAGGTTTACTACCGCATCACGACGCAGCGAATCAAGCTTGAACGCGGCCTGCTGTCGAAGGTTCAGGAATCGCTCGAGCTGTTCCGTATCGATCACTTTGAACTGCGCAAACCCCTGGGCAGCCGTCTGCTGGGGCAGTCGTCTCTCCACCTGTATTCCTCCGACGCCGAGCTTGAAAACTTTTCAATCTACGGGGTCCCGCATCTCGAAGAGCTCGCAGATGAACTGCGCGACTGCCAGCTTCGCGAACGCACGCGACGCAGCCTCACAACTTTCGTCAAGGCGTAGTCAAGCTTCGCGTCACTGGGTCCACAGAATCTCTTAACCCGCAAACAAAGGAAAATCGAGACATCATGGCTACGACTTATTACGATAACGACGCCGACCTCACGCTGATACAGGCCAAGAAGGTCGCCATCATCGGCTACGGCTCCCAGGGCCACGCCCATGCTCTTAACTTGAAGGATTCCGGCGTGCAAGTAAAGGTGGGCCTCGCAGCCGGCTCCAAGTCCATCGCGAAGGCACAGAAGGCCGGCCTTGAAGTCACTACGGTGCCTGAGGCTACCAAATGGGCCGACGTGGTAATGGTCCTGGTTCCGGATCAGACAGCGGCCAAGCTCTATGCCGAAGAGATCGCGCCCAATCTCACGGCGGGCAAGATGCTGCTCTTCGCGCACGGCTTCAACATTCACTTCAAGACTATCGTCCCCGCGGCGGGCATTGACGTGGGCATGGCCGCGCCCAAGGCTCCCGGCCATCGCGTGCGCGAAGTCTTCATCGAAGGCGGCGGCATTCCCGGCCTGATCGCCATTCACCAGGACGCGACCGGCAAGGCCCACGCGCTTAATCTCAGTTATCTCAAGGGCATCGGCTGCACCCGCGCCGGAGTGCTCGAGACCACATTCAAGGAAGAGACCGAGACCGATCTCTTCGGCGAGCAGGCCGTGCTTTGCGGCGGCGTCAGCGCACTGATCAAGGCGGGGTATGAAACGCTGGTCGAGGCCGGCTATCAGCCAGAGAGCGCGTACTTCGAGGTGCTTCACGAACTCAAGCTCATCGTCGACCTGATTTATCGCGGCGGCCTCGCTTACATGCGTTACTCGATATCCGATACGGCCGAGTGGGGCGATTATGTCTGCGGTCCGCGCGTCATCAATGCCGAGAGCAGAAAGCCATGAAAGCGATTCTGGCCGAGATTCAGAACGGCGAATTTGCCAAGCGCTTTCTCGCCGACCAGAATTCCGGCCGCAAAGAGTTTATCGCTTTCCGCGAAGCCGAAGCCAAGCACCCGGTCGAGATCGTCGGCAAAAAACTCCGCGCCTCCATGCCCTTCCTCGATCCCGTGACAGTGGAAGAAGTCGCCAAGACGCGGTAGATGCTGGCTAGACACCAAATGGCCCACCCTCTGACTTGAGTCAGAGATGTGGGCCACTTTCTAAAGAAGACCAAGGAGAGCCAAAATACAGAATGCGGCCCCAGCTGAGCAAACGCAAAGCAGTAGCACCATTGGGAATGTCCTGATGATTCTGGCCTGATCACGGCTTTCCACGGGCAGGCGTCCAACAGACAACGATCCGCTCCACCAAGCTGCTAGTGCTGCCAATGGGAAAAATTTCTTCGGCTGAGGCCACCATAAAGATGGCGTGCATCTCTACTTCCGGTCCAGACGGAACGCCGCCGCAAGGAAATCTCCGCGGAATTCTTCGCCCATGTCGAGTCCATGGTTCATCCACCATGCACCGCTTGCCGTGGCCGGAGTTTGCGGCGCAGCCTTGCCCTCAATGGACGTCAGAGTGTATTCCGCAGACGGATCGAGCCCCTTGAGTTTCAGCCGCGGAAACAACCGTCCCTCCTGCGTCGAGTGAATGAACGCAAACACCACCGACTGGCTCTTATCGTGATTCACTGTTTGGGTGGCTGAGAATTCGCTGCCGTTGCGTGGCGAAATCAGCCTGTAGAGAGCGCCCTGCACAATCGTCGACTGCACCTGGTGGTATGCGGCAATCAGCCGCTTAGCCGTAGCCATCTCGTCATCGGTCCATTTCGCGATGTTGGCCCCAATCCCCAGCGAGCCTTGCATCGAGCTCAGCATGCGATAAGGAATAGAAGTCACACGCACCTGGTGATTCGAGGTCATGCGGCGAGTCAGTCACCCAGGCCATCATGACTTGCGGCGTATAGGCGTAGGTAAAACCGTCCTGAATGCGTCAGCCGATCAAACGGGTCGGTATTGTCCGAGGGCCATACCTCGTCGGTGTATTTCAGAATCCCCAAATCGACGCGGCCGCCGCCGCCCGAACATGACTCAATCTCCAGCTTCGGGTGTTTGCTTCCGCAACTCCGCCAGAATGCCGTAGAGGTTGCGCGTGAATTCGACGTAGACTTTCTTTTGTTCCGCGCGCGGAAGCTGATCCCATCCCGGCTCGCTCCAGTTGCGGTTGTAATCCCATTTCAGAAATGCGATGTCGTTGTCGGTAACCAGTTTGTCAAGGAAGCCCAGGACGTAATCTCTCACATCGGGCCGGGCGAGATTCAGTACCAGCTGATTGCGCAGTTCGACACGCGGGCGGCCCGGAAAATTCAGCACCCAATCCGGATGTGCGCGATACAGATCCGAATCCGGATTCACCATTTCCGGCTCGACCCACAAGCCAAAATCCATACCGACGCGTGAACCTTGTCGATTAGCGGTTTCAGGCCGTTGGGAAACTTCTCCTGGTTCACATACCAGTCGCCCAGGCCCGCATTATCGTCTTGCGCTGGCCAAACCAGCCGTCATCCATCACAAAGCGGTCGACACCCAGGGCCGCCGCTTTCTCCGCCAGAGCCATCTGCCCGGCCTCGTCCACATTGAACTCGGTGGCCTCCCACGAGTTGTAGATGACGGGCCGGGCTTTGGCGCGGCGCCCCGCCTGGTTCCGATTCGATGGGGCAGAACATGTCAATCTCAAAGTGGTGAAGGAGCCGCGATGCGCCGCCGAGGCCGTCCGTGGCGTAGCCGCCATAAAACATCGGTGTATCGAGCGACTGGCCTGGGTGCAGACACATATCCGAAATCAAACGGGTTGAAGCCACCGGTTACGCGAACCCCATCCAACTGGTCCTGCTCCACGGTGATGCGCCAGGATCCGCTCCATCCCAGCGCCCCAAACCAGACTTCGCCCTCGATTTTCGTTCGCGAGCTGCCGGACTGGATCGCAAACCAAGGATTCGCCTGGTGCCCGGTAGATCCTCGACGGCTTTCGATCACGCCTCGCCCGTGATCGCAGCGTCTCCTGGTTCAGCGTCCACTTCCCCTGCCCACCGTCCGGTCAGGTAATTCAGTGTGTAATGTGCCGGTGGCAGCGCCCAGGCCGCTGCGGCAGCCTGTTCGATCGTGACCGGCTGTGCTTCGCGGTTCTCGATGGTGGCCGACCGCGCCAGAATCCCGCTGTCAGGATCGATCGCATAGTGCAGCGTGACGAAATGTCGCGTTTGATGTCCTTCAGGACGATATCCACGCCATCTGCCGTCATGGCTGTGGCTGTCATAGTGCAAAACCAGGTCACGATTGCCGTCGGCAAATGTAATTTTCAGCGCCGGTTCGATAAAAAGCCCCGCGCCCCAGCCAGCGTACTCCTGCGGCGTAGTCGTGTAGGAGGAGTCAAAGGATGCCCAGACCGGCACTGGCAGGGCCTGCGGGAAATGGTCGACCGCGCTCACTTCCCACCCCAATAGAGCTGCTGCAACTCGTCGCGCGAGTTCACGCCAAAGACATACGTAGCGCCTCCACCATCCAGCCGAAAAACTTTGGAGGCGGGGTCGAACGTGGCGGCCGGTTCGGCCGATGCGCTTGCGCACATTGCAAGCAACACCATAAAGTATGAAAAGGTTTTCAGCATAGAGGGTTTCCTTGTTCCTGAACTCAAACCGACCTATCATATCACTCAGTCATAGTTTTCTTGCGCTGGGGGCAGGTACCGGCGAGGCCAGGAAATGCGTGGCCTCCTGACTCTGCAAAAGTCCAGTTCCGAATCGGATATCCTGTAGCTGCACCCCGGAGGTCCCGGATGCTCGCCCTCAGCCTTACACCCCCCGCTTGTCCCACACCCGTCGAGGAGATCGCGGAAGCGATTGAACGGATCGGACCGCTGCACGGCCTTCCTTTTGAAGACCGGCTGTGGCTGGCCAAGCATGGCGAAGAGGTGGTGGCCGAGGCCGGAAACGTCCTTTTCGAAGAAGGCGCTACGGCCAACCGCATGATCCTCATTTTGAAAGGGGAGATTCATGTGCGCCGGCAGCACGGCGGCCCGATGGCGCTGTTTATCGGCCGCACCGGCCAGATGACCGGCCTGCTGCCCTTCTCGCGCATGAAAAGCTACGGCGGCCAGGGTTTCGCCGTCTCACCGGTGTGGGCCATTCTGATTCACAAATCGCTTTTTCCCGAGATGCTCACTGCCATCCCGACGATGGCGCAACGGGTGGTCTCGACACTCCTGGACCGGGTGCGCGAGGTAACGCGCATCGAGCAGCAGGCTGAAAAACTGACGGCCCTGGGCAAGCTTGCCGGCAACCTGGCTCATGAACTGAACAATCCGGCCTCTGCGGCCCAACGTGCGGCTTCCAGCCTGGTTCCGGAGCTTCGCGCCAACCGCCAGAACCGATTCAAACTGGTAAACCTCTGCCTCAATGACGAACAGATTCGAGGCATCGAGGACTGGGAGCAGCGCATCCTCAGCCGACCGGTGCAGCAGGGCCCGCCGGACGCCGGAGCGTTGATTGCCCGCGATGAATCGCTTCGCACGTGGCTCACAGAGTTGCCGTGCGAAGCCGCATGGGAGGTTGCGGCGCAGCTAGCCGAACAGGCTGTCAGCGTCGCCGATCTGGACGCGCTGCGCACGTTTCTCGAGCCGAGAGAAACCTGCGTCGTGGTGCAATATTTTGCCCGCTATCTGCGCACCACCCGGTCGATTGAGACCCTGCTGAATTCAACTGACCGCATCTTCGATCTGATCAGCGCCGTCAAGGCCTACTCCTATATGGATCGCGCGCCGATCCTTGAAGTGGATGTGCCCGCCGGGCTCGATGCTACGGTGCAGATGCTACAGTCGCGGATGAGCAACGTGACGGTGGAGCGCGATTACCAGCCTGACCTTCCCAAGATCAGCGCTTATGGCAGTGAATTGAACCAGGTGTGGACGGCCTTGATTGAAAACGCTCTCGATGCGCTCGGAAATCACGGACTGCTGAGGCTGACCTGCAGCCTGGAAGGCGAAATGCTGCTGGTGGAGATTTGGGACGCCGGTCCGGGAATTCCGGAAGACCTGCAGGACCGCATCTTTGAGCCGTTCTTTACCACCAAGGCGCCTGGCCAGGGTCTTGGACTGGGGCTCGATAACGCCATGCGCATTGTCCGCAAGCATAGGGGCCACTTGAGCGTGAACTCCGAACCCGGCTCTACCTGCTTCCGCGTACGCCTGCCGCTGGATCAATTGCAGGCGTATTGATCATTTGCCCTGACGCCTGCTCATACGGCAGAACTCATGGAGAAATTTAAATGCCAGAACCCTCAGGGGACTCAGGGGAGAAGAAAATTACAATCTCTGCTTTGCTCGGGGTGCGCAACGGTGCGCGCGCAATTGACTTCTACAAGACCGCCTTCGGCGCGGTTGAGTTGTTTCGCACCACCAGCGAGGACGGCTCGGTGGTCGCGCAGTTGTCGCTGGGCTCATCCGATTTCTGGGTTGCCGACGAGACCCCTGAGCACCAGAACTTCAGCCCGGCAACGCTGGGGGGAAGCACGGTGCGCATGGTGATGGTGGTCGAGGACCCGGATGCCGTTTTCGACCGGGCCGTAGCGGCTGGCGCGAGTGGCTTATGGCCAGTTGTGGATCAGCCGTATGGCTGGCGTATAGGCCGCGTCGTCGATCCCTATGGACATCACTGGGAGATTGGCAAACCCCTTCCACATGCTTCTTGAGAACGCAGGCGAATTCAATGAAGGCGCCAGAAGTGATTGAGACAAGACGGCTGATGTTGCGCAAACCTGTCCCTGGTGATGCCGAGGCCATCTTTCGCCGCTATGCCGCCGATCCAATTGTCACGCGCTACCTGAGTTGGCCCACGCACCGCAGTGTCGCCGATACCCAGGCGTTTCTTACCTGGAGCGACGAAGAATGGGATCGTTGGCCGGCTGGCCCTTACCTGGTGTTTGTCCGCGCAGGGCAAGTTCCCGTTCTGCTGGGCGGGACCGGCCTCTCATTCAAAAGCACTTCTCGCGCCATCACCGGCTACGTTTTTGCGCAGGATGCCTGGGAACAAGGCTTCGCCACAGAATCTCTGCAGGCCATGGTCGATCTCGCCCGGCAAACCTGCGTTCAACGGCTTGAGGCCATCTGTCACCTGGAACACAAAGCTTCTGCACATGTGCTTGAGAAATGCGGATTCCGGCGGGAAGAGGTCTGCCGCGAGCACTTTGCCTTCCCCAACCTTACACCGCAAAAGAAGGCGGATGTGCTCAGCTACACCCATCTCTTCTGAAACTCAGAATGAGACTTCAGCGGGTTCCGTCACGCGCATCACGGATTGATCGCCGGTCTTCTGTTTCCAGGCAACGCGTATGGCTTCAACCTTGTCACGGTTTTCCTGCGTATCGGGATAGTCGATGATCAGCATTTTGCTGCGAAGACGCTCGGGTGCTGATTCGTTCTTTCCCTGCCACTGGCCGGACACATTCAACACGCTCAGTCCGTTTGGAAAGCGCGGCGTCACCTGCTTGTCGAGGAACGCCCGCCACTCCGCCTCGCTGACGCCTTGCTCGGGTTGATCGGCGGGACCGAGACCAAAATAGAGCTTGGTGTCGACCCAGCCTTTTGTCTGGCCGGGATGCGCGGGGTCCCCGGTGAGCGTGGGTGCGACTGCTGCCGGGGCTGTGGCGATGGTTTGATGCGCGCAGCCGGCGAGGGCAAACACAAGTGTGGGAGCAAGCAAGAGGGAGCTGAAGCGCATTCGTACTCCATGCGGGACTTGGGAAATGCTCTATTTCTCGATTTCCACTCCTCGCCAGAAGGCCACATAGCCCTTGATCTTGCGCGCGGCCGGCTTGGGGTCGGGATAATACCAGGCGGCGTCGGGATTGTCCTGCCCATCGATGAGGAGGCTCAAATAGCGCGCCTGCCCCTTCCACGGACAGGTGGATGTGGTTGAACTTGGGCGAAAATACTCCCGCTTGAGGCTGGTCTCGGGAAAGTAGACGTTTCCTTCAACAGTCTCAGTTGTATCGCTTTCGGCAATCACTTTGCCGCTCCAAATCGCTCTTGCCATGAGTTTTACCGGTCTAATCCAAGTCGCGCCTGTTTCGCCGGGTACATTATGTTCCCGGCGAAACAGCGACGGATAAGACACTAGCAGAGATTGCCGGGCTTTGCGAATTCGGATCAAGCCCGGCGAAGATGAGGAATCTACTTGGCCGCTGCGATGGAATCGATGTGAACGCTCTTCTTGGCCGAATCCGCGGTCGCCGTGATGGTGACGTGATCGCCGTAATGCCCCTTCACTGAGTCGGGGTTGTCGATGGTCCAGACCGCCTTTTTGTCCTCATCCACAAACACCGGGGCCATGCCCCCCTCGACGCACTTTTTAACACATTCCGCGCCTGAACCGGCGTGCTTTGCGCCGCACATCGAGTCGGATATCCAGCCGTTGATATGGGAAGAATCAGCGGCGCGCGCGGCAATCGAGCCGACGGAGAGGGCAAGAACCAGAATCGCGAAAATCTTTTTCAATTGGAACCTCCTTGAGCCTTTGGGGCGAACTTCATCATGCTCCTGCGGTTGCGAGTTGCACAAGCCGCGGAATTCAGATGGTTTTACCCGATGAAAATTTAAGCAGTGGTTGCTTGACTTGGCCGCAAGCTCTGCCGTCGGGCCTCTACGTTCTTCAGTACAGCTTCGTAGCGCGCGGAGGCGGCCGTAAAGCGGTTCACGAGTTCGGAGGTCTTCATCATGAAGGTCGGGTTCCTCCCACGAATGCCCTCGATAATGTGAGAAAACTTGGCCAGCAGAAAGAAGCCCTCGGCGTTGCAGTCTACAAACAACTCCGCTGAAACCGCGCCATGCAGCACCATGGCGGACGCCATCTCCCAATAGGTAATCACCTGTCGAAACCACGCATTGTGCGGATCGCCGGGGTTTCCCGAAACGGCAAAGAACTCCTCGACCGTTTCCGGCCAGAACTCTCCCGTCATCCAAGCGCGGGCCTGGCGCATCACTGTTTCAGTGCGCAGTTGATAGAGTTTGAGAATTATTTCGGCATCGGCCGGGCTGGCGAGCATACGTTCCATGGGAGTTCTCCGATGCCCCATACTAACGGATTCAACAGAACCATGCAGAGGTTCGGCAGATGCGGGACGTGCACAAGCGGGAACGATCGCCCCCACACACACCTTCAACGTCCTTTATGCCGGCTGCAGTTCCTTTTTGTCGCTCACTTTCTCTGCCACGGGTCCATGCGTCTCAGCCGTAGGTGGAGGCGGCGCATCGCCGATTCGCTTCGAGTAGTCGCATACGACCGCGCCCGCCACTGGCTCTGCCGCTTTTTTGCCGCGCTTCTTGGGCGCACCTGCTTCCTCAGCAGCCTTCTTCTTGTTCGGGCACTCCAGATAGATGCCGGAGCTTCAACGTCTTTTCGACCAGGTAAGGGCTACCGCACTGCGGGACACTTCTGCGCCACGGGCTTGTAGTTCGACGTGAAATCGCACTTGGGATAGTTGGTGCAGCCCCAGAAGATATTGCCGCGCCGCGCCTTGCGCTCGGCCAGATCGCCCGGTCGCCGCACTTGGGGCACTTCATGCCTTCGATGAGGTTCTGCTTCACGTACTTGCACTTGGGATAGCCGGAGCACGAGACGAATTCCCCGTAGGCTCCTTGGCGCAGCACCAGCGGCTTGCCGCACTGCGGGCAGTCTTCGCCGGTGGGTTGCGGGCGGTCTGCTTCTGCTGCTGCTTCTGGCTCAGCTTGCGGAACGTCTTGCAGGGCGGATCTTCGTTGTAGCCCGGGCACGACATGAACATGCCGAACGGTCCGCGACGAAGCACCATGACCCTGCCGCAGTTCTCGCAGTACTCTTCCTGCTCGCCCGCTTCCTGCGCTTCGGGCGTGTTCAGATCGGGCTTGTTGGCGGTGTTTTCCTTGGTGAAGGTACAGCTCGTCGGATCCTTCTTGTTGTACGCGGAACACGCAAAGAAGCTGCCGAATTTGCCCCACTTGAGCAGGAGCGGCGATCCGCAGAGATCGCACTTCTCGTCGGTCTTGACCTCCATGCGCTTGATGTCTTCCATCTTCTTGCCGGCATCTTTCAATTCTTCCTCGAAGTAGCCGTAGAAGCCGTTCATCAGGTCGGTCCACTTCTCCTTGCCCTCTTCGATGTCGTCGAGCTCTTCTTCAAGACGCGCCGTGTACTTGGTGTCGAAGATGTAAGGGAAGTTCTTCGACCAGCAGATCGCACACCACCACGCCGATCTCAGTGGGATAGAAGCGGCCCGCTGACCTTGGTTACACGTATTCGCGGTCCTGAATGGTGTTGATGATCGAAGCGTAGGTCGAGGGCCGCCCGATGCCGCGCTCTTCCAGTACCTTTACCAGCGATGCTTCGTTGTAGCGCGGTGGAGGCTCGTAAAGTGCTGCTCGTGATCGAGCTTCTCCAGTTCCAGCGCCTTGACGCCATCCAGATTGGGCAGTTTGTTCTTCGACTCGTCGTCTTCGTCGCTTCTTCTCTTCCGCAACTTCGTAGACTTTGAGGAAGCCGTCAAAGCGCACCACCGAGCCGCTCACCCGAAAGTCATAGGTCTTGCTTCGTCTTCGCGGAGACGGCGGCAATCTTTGCCGTGGTCACATCGAAGATCGCAGGCATCATCTGCGAAGCGACGAAGCGCTGCCAGATAAGCGGTAGAGCTTCAGTTGCTCGTCACTCAGATACGTCGCGATGGACTCGGGAGTGCGCGAAGCATCCGTCGGCCGGATGGCTTCGTGCGCGTCCTGCGCGTCCTTCTTGCCCTTGTAGTCGTTGGGAGTTTCGGGAAGATATTTCTTGCCCAGATTGCTTGCGCGATCCACTCCCGTGCGCCCTCCTTGGCTTCCGGCGACACGCGCGGAGAATCGGTACGCATGTAGGTGATGAGACCGGTGGTGCCATCGGCGCCGAGTTCGATGCCCTCATACAGCCGCTGTGCCACGCCCATGGTGCGGCGCACATTGAAGCCCAGCTTGCTCGCTGCATCCCGCTGCAACTGGCTGGTGATGAAGGGCGCCAGCGGCTTCGCTGCTGCTCTCGCGATTGCACGGAAGCGAACGACCACTTCGCCTTTTCCAGCGCGGCAACCACCTCGTCCATCGACTTTTTGTCGGGCAGCGCGTTGGCGATGAATTGATCCTTCCCGTCCTTGTCTTCGCCGTTCGCAACCCGCGCCGGCTCGCCGTCGATTCCGACAAAGCGCGCCTTGAAGCTCTTGTCCGCCTGCCTCTCCGGGTGGAGCAGCGCGTCGAGCGTCCAGTACTCCACCGGCTTGAATGCACCGATCTCGCGCTCGCGCTCGACAATCAGGCGCACGGCCACGGTCTGCACGCGTCCCGCCGAAAGTCCGCGGCGGACCTTATCCCACAACAGCGGCGAAATCTGGTAGCCCACCAGCCGGTCAAGAACGCGGCGCGTCTGCTGCGCGTCGACGAGATTCTGATCCACATCGCGGGCATGCTGGAACGCTTCCTGCACAGCCTTCTTGGTGATCTCGTTGAAGGTGACGCGGCGAATCTTCTTCCTCTCCTTGGCCGATGTGCCTAGTTGAAGCGCAAGGTGATACGGCGATCGCTTCACCTTCGCGGTCCGGGTCAGGCGCCAGATAAATCTCGTCAGCCTTGGCGGCTGCCTTCTTCAATTGCGCCGACCACTTTCTCCTTGCCTGGAGACACAACCAGCGTCGGCTCGAAGGTGCGCTTCTCCAGTTCCACGCCAATTTCGTTTTTGGGCAGGTCCATGATGTGCCCGACTGATGCCAGCACTTCGAAACCCTTGCCCAGATATTTCTCGATCGTCTTTGCCTTCGCGGGCGATTCGACGATCACTAGTGATTTGCTCATTGCCATCCTTAATTACTACACCCGCTGTCCGGCCTGTTGGACTCTGGAAGCTGGTCCGTTCAGATCTGATCCTCGCCGAACTTCCACGCTACGATTGCCGCACACAAGGCCGCTTTCTCCTGACAAGAGAAATCAGCCGCAAAGCTTGGAAGCTAACATGGAAGGCGCTTCCGTTTCCACTCGCAAGCAGATTTTTCCGGCCAGGCGCTTCTCCAACACTACGCGCAAATGCATGTGGAAGTGCGAATAATTGCGTGAATCCCTCGCACCGCGTTAGACGCAGAACTGTCAACGTCTCACAGGGTGCGCACATAATTCTTGCCCGGCAATTGCCGAATGCGGCCCGTCATCTCCAGTTCAAACAGCGCCGTAAATACTTCAGACGAAGTCAATTGCGTCTCCAGGATTTCAAGAATCTCGTCGATCTGCAGCGACTCATCCGCACGCAAGACGTCCAGCACTATCGCTTCCTGGGGTCGCAGCACCGGGTCAGGCAGAAAGAGATGCGGAGTCTTCCGGTTTGGATTCATTTCCGGCCTGCGGCCTCGAGTTCCAGCCGCACCTGTGAGGGCAGATCTTCCCACACGTCTTCCCAGGTCGCCACAAGCTTCGCGCCCTGCTTAATCAACGTGTTAGGGGTCCACGAGTTCTTGTTGGTCACGTTGCCGGGCACGGCGAACAAGTCGCGATTCTGTTCCGCGGCGCAGCGCGCGGTTACGCGCGTGCCAGAGTTCTCGCTCGCTTCCACCACCAGCACCGCCACGCTGAGCCCGCTGAAAATGCGATTGCGGCGCGGAAAATTCTGTGGCGCGGGAAATGTTCCCATCGGCACTTCGCTCACGATGGCGCCGCCCGTGGCCAGAATTTCTTCGGCAAGCTTCTTGTTTTCCTTGGGATAAATCACGTCGATGCCTGTGCCCCACACAGCCACCGTGGGCATGCGCGCAGCGAGCGCCCCCTTGTGCGCGCAGGTGTCGATTCCTCGTGCCATGCCGCTCACAATCAAAAGCCGTCGCACCGCCAGGTCTCGTGCCAGCATCTCTGCAATGCCTGACCCATAGGGCGATGGATGCCGTGTTCCCACGATTGCAATCGACGGACGCGCAAGCAACTCCGCCGCGCCTCGTAACCATAGCACTGGAGGAGGGTCGTAGATCTCTTTCAGCCGTTCGGGGTATTCAGGACAGCCAAAGGTAATGATTGTTGCTCCCTGCGCGAACACTTGCGCCCACTCTTCTTCGGCGGCCTGCCTCGCCTTCCCCTCAAAAATAAATTGCGCTGCGTGCGCGGGGAGTCTGAGTGCTTCGAGAGAAGTCAGCGGCAATCTGAAAATCTCGCTAGGTGTCGTCAGTTGTTTCACGGTGTCCAGAATGCGCTTTGGACCGAGCCCCGGCGCCAGGGTCAGAGCTAGCCATGCAAGCCGCTCCTCATCAATGCTTGCGCTTGTTGCGCTTATCTTTTCATCAGGCAGAATCATCATCTCGACAGCCGAAATGCATCAAAGACACACGGGCCTTTCTTCAAAAGGTAACCTCGAACACGCTCTTCGGTAATTGGGCTCACAGTAACCCGCGCCACGCGGGAAGTCAAGCAACGCTGTTGGCGGGGCGGATGCTTTCACGCATCCCTAATCAAATGTTGGTAGTCTAAAGAAACGTGAGTTTGATCTCTCATACCCGTTCGCGTATTGCCGCAATCCGTTTCCTGAATCCCGCTCCACTAATGTGGGATTTCGAGCACCCGCCGCACAACGCCGCACTCTCTGAGCGCTACCAGATTGACTGGATGCTGCCGTCGGAATGTGCTGATCGGCTGGCGTCGGGAGCCGCCGACATTGGATTGGTGCCGATTGCGTCCTTAGCCGTCACGCCAAATCTGCGTATCCTGCCTGGCTGCACCATCGCTTCAAAGGGATGCGTGCGCTCGCTACTGCTGGTCAGGCGCGCAGGCAGGTCGCTCAAAGATCTGCGCACCGTCGCGGCGGATACGGCCAGCCGCACTACGTTGGCTTACACACGCATTCTCTTCCACAAATGGGGCAACCCGGATGTGCCGCTCCTTCCGATGGCCGCCGATCTCGATTCCATGCTCGATCGAGCCGACGCCGCAATCATCATTGGCGACCCGGCGCTGCTGGCACTCGAGGAGCGAGCCAACCGTTTCGAGCGCTCCAATGAGGAATTGATTTATCACGATCTAGCCGAGGAGTGGCACACACTCACCGGGCTGCCGTTTGTCTCTGCTGTGTGGGGTGCTGCGCACGGAAGCTCTTTGGATGAGAGCATCGCCGAGGACTTCGTCCATTCCCGCGATCGCGGATTGCAGAATATTGATGCGCTTGTCACCGAGTGGTCGCGCAAGCTGCCGCTGCCTGCTGAAACCATCCATTCTTATCTGACTACGAATATTCACTACATTCTCGACGAGGAATGCATTGAAGGGATGAAGGGCTTTTTCCGCATGGCCGCGGAATGTGGCGTGCTGCCTGAGTATGATTTTGAATTAGCAAATGAACCAGTCGGCGAGCCGGCGGTAGGCACTAAGCCTCGCTGATTAACCGAGGCTCTAAATCTCCCACCGCAGCAGCACCGCACCGACCGTGAACCCCGCGCCCACTGCGGCCAGCAGCACCAGGTCGCCTTTGTTCAGCTTGCCCTCTTCAATGGCTGTCTCCATGGCCAGAGGAATGGTGCCGGCCGAAGTATTCCCATACTTATCGATATTGATAATCACCCGATCCGGCGCCATGCCTAGCCGATCCGCAGTGGAAGTGATGATGCGTTTGTTGGCCTGGTGCGGGATGAAGCAGCCCAGGTCCGCGCCGGTGATGCCATTGCGCTCCAGCACCTTCGAAGTCGCCTCGGCCATCTTGCGCACGGCAAACTTATACACTGCCTGCCCATCCTGGAAGATGTAATGCATCTTCTTGTCCACGGTCTCGTGCGTGGATGGATTGAGGCTGCCGCCGCCCTTGAGGTTCAGCGCTACGCCGCCCGATCCGTCAATCTCGTTGATGTAGTCGATGAAACCGATCTCGCCTTCCTCGGCGGGTTCGATCAGCACCGCGCCACCGCCATCGCCAAAGAGCACGCACGTTGCGCGGTCGGTGTAGTCGGTCATGCGCGTGTTCGCGTCCGCTCCGCATACCAGCACTTTTGATTGCGCACCGCTCTCGACGAGTTTGACGCCCGCCTGCAATGCAAAAACAAACCCGGAACAGCCCGCGGAAACGTCAAATCCCCACGCACCCTTGGCGCCGATCTTGTCCTGGACAAGGCACGCCGTCGAAGGGAACATCATGTCGGGTGTCACGGTGCCGACGATGATGACCTCAACCTCCGTCGGCTGCAATGCCGCGCGCCGCAAGACACTTCTTTGCGGCTTCCACGCACATGTCACTCACGCCTTTTCCCTTGGCCAGCACGTGCCGCTCGCGGATACCCGTCCGCTCCACGATCCACTGGTCGTTGGTGTCTACCATCTTTTCCAGGTCTTTATTGGTCAGCACATCGGGGGGAACGTAGGTGCCGAGCGCGGTAATCTTGGCGCGCCGGCCCACCACGGGACGAACGGTGAGGGTCAATGCATTTCTCCTTGCGGAACCTGCGGACGCTAGGTGCCCAGGCCTCGAATCTGACCCCTGACCCCTGATCCCCGATCCCTGACACAAAAAGTACCGGGTGACCTACTGCGCCCGTACTAGCCCGTTACCGTTGCTTCCTTCCGGACCTGGCGGGATTGGCGGGATTACGTCGCGTAGGACCCGGCACTGACTGATTTTATCACCCATGACCACTCTCTCGGGAACAGGTCCACCCAGCCCCGACATCGCGTTCAATGCCTCCTCCGCATGAGTAGGTGGGGCTACGGAGCGTTGTGTTGCTTCCCAGTCAACAAAACGCATGTTTGCATTCACGCATTGCTTGTTTGCCGCCGGTAATACAGAATGGATTGCGATTTCGCGACTTCATGGAATCAGGCAACAGAGGATTATGTAACCATGCAAATGCACTCCGACGAGCAACCTCATGGCCACGCTCACCACCACGGCCCATCGGGTCACTCACATGTGCATCCGCCCGCGCCGGAACGCCCCCGCAATCACGTCGCCGCTGAAGAGTTCCTCACTTCGCGCCGCGATTTTTTCCGTTTTCTCATGGGCGGAGCCCTGGCGGGAGCGTCTGTGCTTGAGCTTGCCTATCATCGCGCAGCGTGGGCCAGTGCGGCGGCCACGACCTCTGGCGCCAACCTTTTCAATATCCGCAAGGCAGCCGAGGGCGTTTACTTTGCACAGGCTCGCCCCCTCACCGTCATCAACTGCAATGCCGCGATCTTCGTTCGATCAAAAGATGTTGTCGTCGTCGACGCGCACTCCCGCCCATCCTCCGCCGCCGCTCTCATCGCCCAGATCAAGCGCGAAATCACCCCCAGGCCCGTTCGCTATCTCATCAATACGCACTTCCACTGGGATCACACCCAGGGCAATCACGGCTACCGCATGACCGGCGAACCGGTTGACATCATCTCCAGCACAACCACCAAAAATCTCCTTGAAGAGTTTGCCGTTGCCCGCATGCAAGCTTCCGTCGACGCGATTCCGCAGCAGATTGAAGACTTCCGCAAGCGAGCCGAAGCCTCCTCCTCCGCTGCCGAAAAGGGCTTCTGCGCGGAGCAGATCCGGCAGCTCAAGGCCTACCAGGCAGATATGAAGGACTTCAAGCTCGAGTTACCCACCATCACCTTCGACAAGTCGTATTCGCTCAAGGACCCGGCCTTTGATCTGCACCTTGATTTTCACGGCCGCGCCCACACCGCCGGGGACATCTTCGTCTTTTGCCCGCAACAGCGCGCCCTGGCGACGGGAGACGCGAGTCACTGCTGGCTGCCGAACATCGCCGACGGTTTCCCTCGCCTTTGGCCGCGCACTCTCGACCAGGTCAGCCAGGCCGATTTCAAATATCATCTTGGCGGCCACGGCCCCATGCAAACCGACCGAACCGTAATGGTCAGTCAGCGCAACTACATCGAAGAGTTGGTGGAAAAAGTTGAAGCCGGGAAGAAAGCCGGGCTTACGGCCGGCGAATTGACGCAACGCCTCATCGTCGGTTCGCTCAAGTCTCTTCAATCCAACGGTTATGGGGCGTTTCTCACCCGCACCCTCGCGCAGGACAACCTGCACTTCGGTCCCATGCCTCCCCTGCAAAACGAGATAAACAGCAACATCCGCGATGTCTACAACAACCTCGATCGTACTTAGACAAATGCTGCCCAGCCAACGTCAAAATCCACTTCCCGGTACAATGGAGAGGTGAGCAAAGATTCCCCACCCACGGCTCCCACCGTGGGCTTTATTTCGTTAGGCTGCCCAAAAAACCTTGTTGACTCCGAGGTGATGATGGGGCTGCTCGACCGCGCCGGTGCGCGGCTGACCGGGCGTCCTGAAGAGGCCGAGATCCTGGTCGTGAACACCTGCAGCTTTATCGATACGGCCAAGCAGGAGTCCGTCGACACGATCCTCGAGATGGCCCGCCACAAGACCGCAGGCACGGCCAGAAAGCTGATCGTGGCCGGCTGCCTTGTCGAGCGCTACCGCGACAAGATTCGAAAGAACATTCCCGAAGTGGACGCCGTGGTTGGTACCGGGGAACTGGAATCCATTCTCCAGGCCGCTGGTCTGGCGCCGGTAGCAGCGGCACCCTCTCTCTTCAACATCATCGCGAGCACTAGTCATGCCGAGACACGGCCCGGGCAGGAATCGCAGGCCGGCACGCACAAACATGCCTCGGAAAATGTTGGCGCTTTGAAGGGTACGGGCTTTAGCCCGTACATCAGACCCTCCGATTTTGAAGGGGCTTCAGCCCCTGAGGCACAGACCGCGCATAATTCCCGCCCCGAAGGCGATCTCCGCGAGCAACAAGGCCGATTCCGCCGCGACGACTGGGACGGCGCGACTCACCTGCTCCCCACCTACCTCTACGACGAAACCACGCCTCGCTTCTTCACTACGCCCAAATCATCGGCCTACATCAAGATTGCCGAAGGCTGCGATCACCCCTGCAGCTTCTGCGTCATTCCCAACCTGCGCGGGAAATTCAGATCGCGCCGTTTCGAGTCCGTAGTTGCCGAAGCACGACAACTTGTGGCGCGCGGTGTCGAGGAGATCACGCTCATCGGCCAGGACACAACCTGCTACGGCGAAGACCTTGGCATCAAAGACGGTCTGGCTACCCTTCTCGATGCGCTCGCGGAAATCGAAGGGGTGCGCTGGCTGCGCTTCCTCTATGCGTATCCCAATCGCCTCACAAATCGATTACTCGAAACCATCGCGCGCCACGACAACATCTGCAAATATCTCGACGTCCCGTTACAGCACGCATCGCCGCAGGTGCTGAAGACGATGAAACGCGGAGCCGGAGCCGACATTTTCCTGAAGACTCTGGACAAGGTCCGCGCCGCCATCCCCAGCATCGCGCTACGCACTTCGTTCATCGTCGGCTTCCCCGGCGAATCTTCCTCGGATTTTCAAATTTTGGAGGAGTTCATCGGCGAAGCGAGATTCGACTGGCTGGGCGTCTTCAGCTATTCCGATGAAGAGGGCTCGGGCGCTTTCTCGCTGGACGCAAAAGTCCCCAAACGCACCATCGAAGCCCGCAAGCGGCGGCTGATGAAATTGCAACAATCCATCAGTAAACGAGCGAAGCAGCAGTGGATCGGTCGCGAACTGGTCATTCTCGCGGAGGGCGAAAGCGAAGAAACCCCGCTGCTGTGGGAAGGCCGCACCGAGTTTCACGCCCCGGAGATCGACGGCAAGGTTTACATCAACGACTGCGGCGATCTGGAGACGCTGGAACCCGGCCGCTTCTACAGAGCCGAAATCACCGAAGCCCACGAGTACGATGTCGTGGCGCGCATCGTCTCCGGGCCGCTGTAAACTGATCGGTCAATCCGATCGAAATGTGCGCACCTAATCTCCCGCGCGATTAAAGCGAGAGCGCCCGCAAAGCGCGGCTTCTTTGACAAAGATGGCAATGTGCTCCCTGTGATTGGCGTACAAGTCCGCATTGCGCGCAACTAAGCATGTGGCTCGCAAATGTTGTGGGCCCTGGTGAGAAAATTACCATAGGAGGTTCGTCGAGGAATCGTCTCATGTCTCCATCAAAAAAATCCGCCAAAGTTCTCCGCTGCCCGACTTGCAGCATGCTGGTAAGACCCAAAGACGAGGACTTTCCCTTCTGCAGCGACCGCTGCCGCAAGATCGACCTTGGCAAGTGGGCCATGGGCGTCTACAAGATCAGTTCGCCGGTGCTTGACCCCGAAGTGCTGGAAGACCTCGGCGGCCTGACTGGCGGCCGCAACAAAGGCTCTGAGGATGAGTAGCCCTGTGCCGGGTGTGGTCTCGCCGGCTGTGCCTGCGGCCCGCAAGACCCTCTGGGCGTGGACGGTCGCTACTTTCTTCGGTGCGGGTCTGGGCAAGCCGGGACCCGGCACCTGGGGCTCGGTAGGGGCAGTCCTGCTGTGGGGGGCCTACGCATGGCTCTTCCATCCCGCTTCGCAAACCCTGCTGATCGCCCTGCTCGCTGGCATTGTCCTATCGATTGCGCTAGGCGTTCCCGCCGCTACGATTGCCGCGCGCGAGAGTGGACGCCACGACCCCGGTTTTGTAGTGATCGACGAAGTGGCCGGCCAGTGGATCGCGCTGCTGGGCAGCCCCACCGACTGGCGTCATGCGCTCATCGCGCTTGTTCTCTTTCGCCTTTTTGATATCACTAAGCCTTTCCCGGCGCGCCAGCTCGAGCATCTGCCCGAGGGCTGGGGCATCGTCTTCGACGATGTGGCAGCCGGGCTGTATGCTTTGGGTGTAGCCTCTTTGTTACGTATCTGGATTTGATGTATGCCTCGTGCCCGCTCCCAACCCGTGCCTGAAGCAAGCTTGCCTGAGCCGCGCATCGATGACATTCTGCCGGCTGCGGCGCTGCCGTTGGGCGAAGTCGAGCTGACTGGCGCCTATCTCGGCCCGCACGCCTCCGGCCCGCCCGTCGTGGTAGTGGGCAGCCACCCGGCGCAGGTGCGGATGAGCCGGCCCGGGCGCTTGTCCTTCCGCGTTCCTGAGCAGGCCATCACCGGGCTGATTGAAGTGCGTTCTCCACAGGGCGTGAGCAACGGAGCGCCTCTCCGCGTGGCTCACGAACTCTCCAACGGCCTGCACCCGGTGACCAGCCCGGCGGTCAGCCGTTCCGGCATGGTATACGCCACCATATCCGGGCCCAGAGGCAAACAGACCCCTGTCTCAGTCGTGCGGGTGAGCCCCGATGGGCGCGGAACGCCCTTTGTGACCGGCATCCTTAACGCGACCGGACTTGCCTTCAGCCCCGATGGCGATCTTTTTGTCACCTCGCGCGCCGAGGGCACCGTCTACCGGGTGGATGGGGCGGGCGAATCGACGCTTTACGCCGAGGGCATGGGCGTGGCCACCGGCGCCGCCTTTGACGCCCATGGCAACCTCTTTGTAGGCGACCGCAGCGGCACCATTTTTAAGATTGATCCACAGCGCAAGATCTTCGTCTACGCTACCCTCGAACCCAGCGTCTCCGCTTATCACCTGGCCGTCGATACCAGCGGCACGCTCTTTGTGACCGGGCCCACGCTCTGCAGCAACGACACGATCTGGGCCATCGACACCCACGGGGAAGCTCGCCCCTGGTTCCGTGGCCTGGGACGCCCCCAAGGGTTGGCGCTCTCAAAGAGGGAGACGTTTACCTGGCAGCCTGTCTGCACGGACGCAAGGGCCTGGTACGCGTTACTCCCAAAGGCGAAGCCAGCCTCGTCGTCAGCGGAAACAATATTGTCGGAGTGGCATTCTCTCCGCTCGGCACCACCATTTTGACTACCGGCGAAGCAGTCTATGATGTGGACCTGGGCGTGGAAGGACTTACTTTGTTTTAACTTGTCGCAGCTGGGCTCCCGGCTTCAGGCTGTCCGGCGCGGATTTGAGCGCCCACGGCCAGGAGCAAAGTTCGACTTCGTATCACTAAAGCTAGAAGCCAGGAGCAAGAAGCTGCACCTATGAAATCCGAAATCATCGCAGTCGGGTCTGAAATGCTGACCCCGTTCCGCCAAGACACCAATTCCCTCTACCTGACTGAAAAGCTCAACGAAATCGGTGTCGCCGTGGCGTTCAAGACGATTGTCGGCGATCGCCGCAAAGACCTCGTCTCCGCAACCCGCACGGCGCTGGGGCGAGTGGACGTCATTATTCTCATGGGCGGCCTGGGCCCTACTGAAGATGACCTGACCCGCGAGGCTGCTGCCGAGGCCCTCTCGCTCTCACTGCGCCGCGAAGCAACACAGGTCGCCGCTCTGCACGTGCGGGCCGCTACATGGCGAATGCCCATGCCAGAGAACAATCTGAAGCAGGCCGACGTGATTGAAGGCGCAACCGTGTTGACCAACCCCAACGGCAGCGCACCGGGGCAATGGCTCGACACCACGTTCAACGGATATCGCAAGCTGATCATGCTTATTCCCGGCCCTCCCCACGAGTGCCGGGGGATCTTCGATGACGAATGCATGCCCCGCCTGCGCGAGGCTCTGCCGCAACGCCACATCGCGAGGCGCACTCTCAAAGCGGCCATGATTCCCGAGTCACAGGCCGATAAGCTGCTGGCGCCCATCTACACCACCTACCCCGATGTTGAAACCACCATCCTGGCGCACACAGGCGACATCCAGCTCAGCCTGATCTGCAGTAAGGCAAACCAGGAAACCGCCGAGCGGCGCGTGGACGAGCTTGCCGGCCGCCTGGAAGAGGCGCTCGATGACTGGCTCTATTCCTCAGAGGGCGAGTCGCTGGAGCAGATCGTGCTCTACTATCTCGGCCTGCGCCAGGCGACGTTGGCCGTAGCGGAAAGCTGCACAGGCGGCATGGTGGCTCAGCGCATCACATCG
This sequence comes from uncultured Acidobacteriota bacterium, assembly GCA_963718435.1. Classification (GTDB taxonomy): domain Bacteria; phylum Acidobacteriota; class Terriglobia; order Terriglobales; family Acidobacteriaceae; genus Telmatobacter. The sequence goes on from CAVQZQ010000093.1 coordinate 60,003, forward strand.
GTCCCGGGCAGCTCGCGCTCTTTTCTTGGCGGGGCCGTTGTTTACTCCGATCCGCTGAAGACCTCGTTCGCCAATGTCCCTCCGGAACTCATTGCGAAGCACGGCGCGGTCTCTCAGAAGTGGCGTCGGCGCTGGCCGAAGGCATTCGCAAGCGGACAGGGGCGACCCTCGGGCTAGGCGTTACGGGCATTGCAGGTCCAACTGGCGGAACAGACGAAAAACCGGTCGGGATGGTCTATTTCGCGGTTTCCGATGCGCAGAAGACAGATTCCTTTCGACCGCACTTTTCGCGGCGACCGCGAAAGGGTCCGCCATTGGGCCTCGCAGCAGGCACTCGACCTCATTCGACGAAAGCTGATGTAGCAGCACGTTACGTGTCCCAGCGTATTCCCTGTCTATGGACCCGTCTTCGGAGTCGTAGCGGCGGGTGCGCCCGGCTTCGGCGGGGTTGTTGTCGCCGGCGGTGTGGCGGGCTTCTTCTTCACCACCTTGCGACGCGGAGCGGGCGGGACGATGGTTCGCGGCGGCGGGACGGCCGGACATTTGAAGTCTGCTTGTTTTTGCACCGTAATCTGCAGATCGCCCACTTGTTTTTCCAGTGCCGTCGCTTCTTCCTGCATGCGGGCATCGAAAGCGAGGCGCGCGTTTCCCAGGCTGATCAGTGCTTCCTGGAGGGCGGAAACCTGCTCGGGCGACCCTGAAACCCGAGATGCCTCTACGACGCGCAGCAGCACGTCGTAAACCGCACCGACATTGCGCGCCACTGGAAGGGCTTTGCTGATGGAATCCGGAGCGGTATCGGCATCGCTCAGCAGCGGCGGCAGCGTCTCTTTCAGATCCCGCTGGATCTTTCCGATGTTATCGCCGGCTTCTTCGCGGATATTACCGCGCTTCCATTTTTCCAGATTGATGGTGCCGAGTGTCTGCACTACTGTGTCGACAGCGGGCTGCAACAGTCCGGACGGAGCGGTCGCTGGAGACGGGGCGCTCTGCACCGGCGCTGCAGGTGCCGTTTGCGGTGGCGTCGCGGGGGCTGGCGACTGCGCCATGCAGACCAGGCCCGGCGAGCAGATCAGGGTCAAACCTAGCAATTCATTTCCGAAACGCATCCGTTGCCTCTTCCCGCAAATTCAGGACCCTGGAATCAATGTAAGCGCGGTGGCCCCGCGGCACATGAGCCGGAAAACCTCCTCCGAGAAGGATATCCGATGACTCCTCTGCCTTTCCAGAACCACGCAGTACGATTCTCGATGAGGTGGCGCATCGCGATGATTGCCCGCCGTTGCCGCTTACCCTGCTTACTTTGGTTGGAGTGTCGTTGGCAGCGCCAAGCCTTCGCCTATGACCTCGCTGAAACAGACGAAGAACGCCGGAATTGACGCTTTCCCGTCGGCTCTGCAAGACTCGGCCCATGCGATACAGCGGAAAGGTGGAGTACTCCGGAGAACGAAAAATTCGCGAACGCAACACGCGCCTTTACCGGCTGTGCGCACTGGCCCATCTGGATCTGGGTCTTCTTCCTCGCGCCGGGACCTTTGACCTTTTCGTCTCTTCGCCCACGGCTTCAGCTGGCCAACTCGATCTGGCTGGCCGTAGTCCTCCTCGGCACCGGCATCGCCGGCTCTGCGGGCAATTCCCGGCGTCGAGCCCCGGCCCTACATCCTGCGCTTCGACGAGGACAAGCCCAATCCCCTCTACCGCAAGGTCTGTTACACCTTTGCCTGGAACGCCGTCATCAATTTCGCCCTGCTCAACCTCGCCGGCCTGGTATCGCCTCGGTCACCGGCGTCTGGTATCATGAAGCAGCTCTATCACTACGGCTACTTGCCGTTGTGCGTCCTGATCCTGCTGCTGGGCGCCGCCGGCAAGTTGCCCCGCGTCGGCCCCTCCACCAAAGCCGAAGGCACCGAGCGCCGCTACTTCTACGGCTCCGTCTGGGCTGTCACCATCGCGCAAACCCTGCTGCTGATCCTGTGGAAGACTCTGCCGAACGCGACCGGCAACCTGATCAAGCTGGCCGTCGATATTGGGACGTTGTTGCGATGGGCCTTGCAGCATGCAACGGTGCGCTCCCGCGTACGCGCCCGATCGTACCCGGTGAGGTGATGGTCGACTGAAGGCAGACGCCGCCTCAGGAAGGGTCGACGACGTCTGCCATCCGCATTTTTTGGCGAGTGTAAGCAGCGGCTTCTACTTCTAACAGGCTGTAGCCGGAAGACGCCGCCTTCTTCATTGCCGCCATGCCCTCTTCCACGGTGAGCAACGGCGTGGTTTTGTGCTCTTCAGCGCACCGCCTGAAGCGATGGCGAGCGAAAGCGCTGCAGCACTGATGTTGTCAGGCATGTCAAGAATGCAGACAACGTCCTGATCGCCAAATGACAGCCAAAGGCCGGTCAGCGAGCCGCCGAGCTTCTCAATGGCTTTGCGCACAACTTCAGTACGGTTCTGCGGCGTCTTCAACATTGCGGCGAGCGCTTCGACGGTATAGGAAGCTTGCACGAGATAACTGGGCATGGTCTTCACCTTTCGCGTGAGTGTCAAATCGATGGGGCCTGAGGAGCACCCACTATACACCGGGACTCATACCGCTGCACCCCTTCTTTTTTATTCACCTCGCCGATTGACGAGCCATCTGTTTCGTCTCTTCCCGCACCCACTGGCGCAACTCCTCCGGCATGACCACGAGCACCTGCGATCCCAATCCCAGCACAAAAAATCGCGCCTGACCCTCGGTCTCAAAATCAGCTTCCAACCTCACCCTGCCTTCATGCTCCTTGTCCCTCGTGTTCTGCGCCACAGGCTTGGTCGCGCACCACGCTTGCAGTCTCCGAGCGCCTTCGACCGTGAGCGACAAGATCGCAGGATATCTCTTCAACTGCTGCTTCAGTTCTGCGGTGGATCGCGCCCAATAGGCCGCAAGATCGAAATGGGCCGGCCGAATGAATCCCACCGCAAGGGCCGTGACTCCCTCCATCCGGGAGACGCGATATGTCCGCATCCCATTCGCAGCCAGCGCCACGAGGTACCAGCTCAGTCCTTTGGCCACCAGCCCCAGCGGATCCACCGTGCGTTTTGCCTTCTGGCCATCGGCCCGCGTGTAGTCGAATGCCAGTTTTCGCTCCCGCGCCACGGCATCCTGCACCAGCGAAAGCATTGACAAATCCTCTCCGGTTTCGCGCCATCCTGTTGGGTCTACATGCAACCGCTCGCGGATCGCCAGTGCCTGCGCGCGCATCGGCCCGGGCAGCGCGGCCATCAGCTTGTTCAGCGCGCTTTCCGCGGCGGCCGCAAGGCGCGGATGCCCAACCACCCTCGGCTGTGCCATCAACAGCGCCCGCAATTCAGTCTCATCCAGGCCAGGAACCTGCGTCCGCCAGCCCTTTTCCAGTTCCCAGCCGCCTTGCGCGCCGCGTAATGCCACGACAGGCACACGAGCCGCGCTCAGCGTCTCCAGATCGCGATGAACTGTCCGCTGAGACACCTCCAGCCGCTCGGCCAGTTCGCGTTCTGTCACGCGCCCTTTGGCCTGTAGCAGCAAAAGCACCGATAGCAGCCGGTCGGCTTTCATCAGGGCGGCCCGCCCCTCCCTCCAACATTTTTATTTTCCCGAATCAATTATGACATCGTTTGTCATATATCCTCTTTTATTCTCGATTTGCAGGGCCAAATTGCCCGCCACAGGAGGTTCCACCCCCATGTCACAGGCCAATGTCACGATGAGAGACTTCTTCCTCGCCAAGCTCGACCGCGAAGCCGTCCTGGTCCGCAAAGCGATTGACCGCGTTCCCGATGACCGCAACGACTACAAGCAATACGTAGTCTAACGAGTAAACCACATATACAT
>CAVQZQ010000094.1:0-81087 GCA_963718435.1 uncultured Acidobacteriota bacterium
GCTCGGCTTCCCATGTCGCCGGCAGGCCCACCGACCGCTACGGCTTTTTCAGCTTCCAGTCCTTCATTCAGCCGCCCACCCTCTACCGGCTCGACACGGCCACCGGCAAGCGGGAGATGTTCGCGCAACCCAAAGTCCCGTTTGACACCAGCCAATACGAACTGAAGCAGGTCTTCTACAAATCGAAGGACGGCACCCAGATCCCATGTTCATCGCCGGCAAAAAGGGCCTGAAGCAGGATGGCACCGACCGCCTGCTCATGACCGGCTACGGCGGCTTCAACCTCAGCATGACCCCGACTGGAGTCCCGAATGGGCCTGGTGGATGGAGCAGGGAGGCTGGTTTGCGGTGCCCAATCTGCGCGGCGGCGGCGAGTACGGCGAACATTGGCACGAGCAGGGCATGTTCGAGAAAAAGCAGAATGTCTTCGACGACTGGTTCGCCGCCGCTGAATATCTCATCGCCAACAAGTACACCTCGCCGCAGCACTTCGCCATTACCGGGCGATCCAACGGCGGCTTGCTGATGGGCGCTCCATGACCCAGCATCCCGAGCTCTTTTCAGCCATCTTTTGCGGCTATCCCCTGCTCGACATGCTGCGCTATCAGAAGTTCGTGCAGGGCCCGCACTGGACGACCGAATACGGTTCTGCTGACGACAAGAAGCAGTTCCCTTATCTGCTCAAGTACTCGCCCTATCAGAACGTGAAGGACGGAACGGCCTATCCCGCCATCATGTTCTTCACCGGCGACAGCGATACGCGCGTCGATCCGCTGCATGCCCGGAAAATGACAGCGCTGATGCAGGCAGCCTCCTCCAGCGGCCGTCCCATCCTGCTCCATTACAGCGTTGCCGGGGGTCATTCCGCCGGTGTGAGCGTGGAGCAGCAGGTACAGGACGATGCCGACCAACTCACTTTCCTGTGGACCGAAACGGGAAAGTCGGCGCCGGCCAGGAAGCTTCCGGGCAAAGCGGACTTGCCGGCTCCCGGATCATCCGCGCCCTGAACTGAAGACCTTCACAAGTTGATCCGATAAAGGAGGAATGGGACTGCAGCGCAATCTGCTGGGTCTCTTCTGCGCCGTTAAGCAAGTTCGCGGATTCGGCCTGGAGGCCGATCTCTGCCCATCCGAACCGGGTATCGGAATCTTCGGCATTGGAAGCAAAGAGATCGTCGGCAGCGTCAGGGCGAGCTCCCGGAGTTGAGTTGAGATGCGACCAGCACAGTTGGAACCCAGCACCACAGACCAGCAGAGAGGCCGCGAGCCTGGCTGTTCTCCACTCCGTAGAATCCTCGACACAGCGCCGGAGCCCACCTACGACGCAATCACAAGGCTGGCCGCCGAGTACTTTCACGCCGATTCGGCCGGACTCGGATTCGTCGACGAGAGCCGCGTCTGGATCAAGTCCTACTGGGGTCGGCATCTTCGCGAATTCCCCGCGAGAACTCGATCTTTGACATGGTGCTGGCGGACGAAGGCACGGTGGTGATTGCGGACATCTCCCGGCATCCTGCGGTCATCGGACCTCCGGCAATGCTCAGGTTGCTAAATGCAAGTTTCGTCGCCGGAGCCCCGGTACGCTCTTCCGGGGGCAAGATCCTTGGAGTGTTGACGATCTTTGCCGAGCAGCCTCGACCCGGCATGACACCGGAAGAAGTGCATATGCTGGAGCGCCTCGCGGAAATGGTATCAACCCAGTTGGAGCTGAGACATTTGCGCAGCGCCTTCAGCCACCAAGGATTGCCTCGACCGCGGACTGCCAAGCCGCATACCGTCGCCCCCTCTTGGCCTCGTTGCTCCGACTTCCGTAACGCGCTCGAGCGGCACGAGTTCCTCTTGTACTACCAGCCCGAGGTCGATCTCAACACCCACATGATCGTCGGCGTGGAGGCCTTATTCGCTGGCACCACCCAGAACGCGGCTTGATCCCTCCCCTGGAGTTCATCCCGCAGGCCGAGGAGAGCGGCATGATTCTGCCCATCGGCGACTGGGGCCTGGCCGAGGCTTGCAAACAGATACAAGCCTGGAACCACGATGATCCCCGCAATGGCTCGTTGCGGGTCTGCGTCAATCTCTCCGCGCGCCAATTCTCCCGCCAGGGGCTGGCAGACCACGTTCAATCTCTCTTGCTGCAGTCGGGCTGCTCCAGCCATCAGCTCGGGCTGGAGATGACCGAATCCAGCCTCATCCCCAACATGAACACCGCCCTCGGCGTGCTATCGGGCCTGCGCGACCTGGGTGTCTCCCTGCTGATGGACGATTTCGGCACCGGCTACAGTTCGCTCAACCACCTCCACTCCTTTCCCTTCGACGTGCTGAAGATCGACCGCTCCTTCGTGGGCCGCATGACCAACGGTGACCAGCCGCTGCAAATCGTCCGGACCATCATCGAGCTCGCGCGCGTTCTGGGCATGGACGTGGTCGCCGAAGGCATCGAGACGCGGGAGCAGTACCGCCTCCTGCGCCAGATGGGCTGCCGCTACGGTCAGGGCTATCTGTTCGCCAAGCCCATGACCGCCGACGCCGTGACTCAGCTACTGCGGCTACCCGGCCGCATCCTTCCCGACCCCGAAGAGATGCCATTGGCCGTCGCGAGATGAGCGAGCAACTACCGTTTCGCCTAAAGCAGTTCTCCTGTGGGTGTTGAGCAGTTTTGAGAGGGCACGACTTTACAGCCTGGAAAAACTCGATCCCTTTGAAAGGGCACGACTTCAGTCGTGCCGCAAAGGGTGAAAAAATGAGGCCGGCTTTAGCCCCTGAGGGATGGTCTTCTTGCAGCCGTGCCGTAAAGGCGCATGAAATCTCGGGCTTCAGAAGGAATTGTTCATACGATACTCCATCAAGAGAAATCCTCTCGAACCGCCACCGTTTCAATTTGGGACTGCCCCCGTCGAGTCCCGCGTTGGGATTCGATGCGGCTCGAGGAATGAGGATTCCTTCACGCCTGCGGGCTACACTGCTTATTCTTGCCCCATGGAGCAACCGGCCGCAGCCTCGCCCGCAATTGGAGCCGACGGTTTCGCCAGCATCCTGGCTGCCTTTGCTACACCTGCAAAGAAGCCACAGCCAGACTGGAGTCTGGATGGCCTCGCCGACGATGTCGCTACGCTGAGCTACGAGCAGGCCCTGCGTACCCATGCGCGTTATCGCCCCGCCGCCGATCTGCCGCCCGAGCAAGATCTGCTGCCCGAGCAAGACATACCGGAACAGCGGCATGATCAAAGGGCTCTCTTCCAAACCAATGACCGCGGCGAAGTTATCTTCGTCCCCGTCCTCGCACTCGGCCCAGGTCCCCGCAACCGGTCTCGACAAGCACCGCAAAACCGCCAGCATCACCATTCGCCTCAGCAACGCGGAGTGCGCTCAATTGCATCAACGCGCCGCCGAGGCCGGGCTCACGATTTCAGCTTATCTCCGCTCCTGCATCTGCGAAGTGGAAGCCCTGCGCGCCCAGGTCAAGGAAGCGCTGGCGCAATTGCGGCCGGTAACCGCGAAAGACGAACAGAAACCTGCCTGCACTAAGTCAGCCGTCAAGCACGCCGTATGGGCACGGTTGCATTACGCTGGAAGAGCCGAAATGAAGCCGGCTTTTAGCGACCCGAATCTGAAGTTCGCATATAAATACGCTGTCATCCTGAGCTGCCAAAAATAAGCTGTCATTCTGTCGAGCAAGCGAAGTCGGAACCTGCATTTGGGACTCTTCACATCTGCAATGAACCTCTGACTCACGAGACTAAAGTCCTATTCGACTTCCAGCACGAGGCACTTCAGGTATTCGGTTTCGGGCAGATTCAGCACCACGGGATGGTCGGGCGCCGCGCCGCGGCGCTCAGCAGCCGCACGCGCCGGCGTGCATCGGCCGCTGCCGAAGCGACAGCGCCCTCCAGATCTGCCCAGCTCACATGGTGGCTGCAGGAGCATGTCACCAGCAACCCGCCCGGCCGCAGCATCTCAGCGCGCGCAGGTTCAGCTCCTTGTAGCCGCGCAGAGCACCTTCGACGGCGCGTTTGGTTTTGCAAACGCCGGAGGATCGAGCACGATCGTGTCGAACTTCTCGCCGGCATCGGACCAGTCGCGCAAAATTTGAAATGCGTCGGCCTTCCACCCAATCCACTTCGCGCTGAGTCAGCGGCGCGATTGGCTTCGAGATTCCGCTCCGCCACTTCGAGCGAGGACGCGAAGTGTCGACGCCCGTCACATGCTTCGGCAGACGCGCGCCAGGTGCAAAGCGAAGCCTCCCTGGTAGGCAGCAAACATCGAGAGCGCGCTCCGCCTGTAGCGGCGAGGCCGAGGGTACTGCAGTCGCGGGCACGGTGTAGTTCGCGCGCTGATCGAGAAAGGCGCCCGTTTTTTGGCCCGAGTTAGCGTCGAATGGAATTGGAGTCCATTCAGCTGAAACTGCGTGCTCGAAACCGGCGCTCTAGCAGGATCGGCTGCCCACAGGGGCTCGATTTCAGGCGCAGCCAGACCCTTCCAGTTCCCGTATCCGGGGATCGGGCCGCTCCAGGATTGACGCGGGGTTATCTGCCTCACGAGTACGGCATCGCGTTTCCGGCACTCCGGCGGAGATCAATCCCTGGGTCAAGCAATTGAAGATTACGAGTTCGCCGTATTTGTCGGCGACCAGCCCAGGCAACTCGTCGGCCTCGCTGAAACAGAGGCGGCAGGAGTCGCTCTTGGCTTCATTTCGCTTAGAAGCGAATGCGGCGGCTCGATTGCCCCTGTAGGCGTTCGCCAGCAACTTCAGCCACCGGGTTCGTCGATGCTTCTCGCGAAACCAGCGCAGCGCAATCTGCGACGCCGGACTAAAAGCGCCGTTCCCAGCAATAATCCCCGGCTGTCCGCGACTGGAAGAATGCCGGCGTGTCTCCTTCGGGGCCTCTATCGACTCGATGTCGCAGGCGTAAACCCACAGATAGCCCTCGCGAAGCCGTCGGCGGCGCGGCGCGTAATCCGATGCGCGGTCCTAAGCCGGGCCGAGGGCGCTGGCCCTCCTTCTTTCCAGCCTCTTTTGCGGCCAATCTCCCGGCCATTCCCGCACCTGCGGGCGTCGCCCTTTTTGCGCCCCCGGAGCGCCTGTTTGGAAGGAGTTCTCTTGCGAGATCCAATTCCCGTTGTCACAAGCCGCTTGCTGATGCCGGGAGGCCTACGGGCTGTCAGCCTTGGGCGCCTTCGGTTTTGGGCTTGAGCGGCTTGGTCATTGGCTCCCCTGGGCGACCTAGGAGGAAGCAATAGGCCGCGTTGGCCCATTACTTTGCCATGGATACTCTCGAGTAGCGGCTCAGATTACTGATTCTGAGCAGCTTGTCCTGAGTATTCGTCAGGTTCATTTTACCAAGGATCGGACCCCACACGGGCATCTCCGCCGATCCGTGTGCCGGCACCTCGGCGCCAAACTGTAATACCGTCACAATATGCGTGTCGGGGAACCTCCCATGGTTCTTCTTGCACATTCCGGTCAAATCGGTCGGCTGGATTTTCAGCGCGTCAGCGGCGGGTCCATGACCCCGGCCGTCCACACCATGGCATGGCGCGCAATAATTGGTAAACATTTGTTTTCCGCTCGTGGGCGACGTCTTGTTGACCGGGATAATCACCTTTGCATTGGATTGATCCGCATAGCCATGCTCACGGCGAATGCCCCAGCCAGGCTCATAAAGTAAGAGGCGTTTCAGCATAAGTTCCTCGGTTCCGGACTTATTCAGCACCTCTCCAATTCGCAACCCCTGCAATCGTCCTGCAAGGTTGCTATCTCGTGACAAAAGCCACTCAAAAGCAGTGGCTTTGGCAGGGCAGAAATTGGAGAACCGCTCTAGTCCGAAAGGGACTGTACGCCTCTGTCATATTGGCTCGGCTGTGACGGCAAGCACACAAGGTGGATCTCCCGACACCGACGTACCAATGAGAGAAAGGCCAGTATTTGAAGGCATATACCGAATGTTCGATGATCGTATGAGTCGCGGCGGATAAGTTGTCTGGCTGTTGTTTCGACGCACGCGTCGGTAAACTTGAGAGCTTATGAATAAGCCGCGGTTTTGAAAGGGCAGGACTTTAATCGTGCTACAAACCCCGCAAAATGGAGCGCCGCCTTTAGCACCTGAGAAAATGTGGATGCCCCATTCGAACTTAATCAGAGATTCCCTGGGTGAATTAATGAGTAATCACCCTGCTTTCGGAGAATCAACCATGTCGCCCGTTGAGATTGATAATGATAACTTCGCCAGCGTACTTCGACTTACTTTCCGTTGCGTGCGCAGCAAGTCGCAGTCAAAGGTATTGCGGCATTTCTAATTTCCATGTTGGTCCTGACATCGAATGCTCAGCAGCTTACCCCGCTCTCGAAAAAAGACGCTGCAATCAAGCGCAAAGTTGATCAACTTGCTCCCCATGCTCCCATCAGTGTTGTCCCAATCAATCAAGGAGGAGTACGGTCATTCGTGTCCAGCGATGAGCATGGTTTCACGTTCTACGATATCGACCGCAAAGCGGAAGTCACCCTGAAGTACGCGGAGGTGCGCAAGGTCAAAAATGGACATGGGGGATACAACGCAATCCAGCAGCGACACACCGATCGCACAAAAGCCCTCCTGATCGTGCTGGCGGTTGCGGGTGCACTCGGGGGGCTCATCGCCGCTGCTGCCACAGCAAAGAACTGAATCGTCGTTCCGGGTAAATACGGGCCGGCGACGAGTTCCGGCGCAGCCGTGAACGCGATCTGCAGCGCTGTATTAGCTCGGATGTAAGGCGTCGGGGCGAAAATGCAATGGATTCAGCCTATAATGAAGTATGGCGACAGTCCGCCAACCCACCCAGGCCGATTTCGCAAGCCCCACCCCGGCAACTCCGGGGCTCAATTCGTCTGGCCTGCTCACCCCCGAGCGGCATGCCATCGACCTGCGTTTCGAGGCCCTCCTCCGCCACGTTCAGGCCAACCGACCCAGTGAAGATGTCAGTCTGATCCGCAAAGCGTGGGATTTCTGCGTGCAGCATCATGAGGGCCAGATGCGCGCCTCCGGCGAGCCTTACATCATTCATCCGCTTGAAGTGGCCGAGGTTCTCGCCGAGATGAAGATGGACGCAACGGCCATCGCTGCCGGCTTGTTGCACGACGCCGTGGAGGACACGCCCGCCACCAGCGAAGAGATCGAATCCGGGCTTCGGCGACCAGGTGGCCCACATCGTCGAGGGCGTCACCAAGATCGACAAAATCCAGTTCGCCAATCGCGAAGACCGCCAGGCCGAAAACGTGCGCAAGATGCTGCTCGCCATGGTCACGGATGTGCGCGTCGTGCTGATCAAGCTGGCTGATCGGCTGCACAACATGCGCACCCTCGAGCATCTCAAGCCCGACCGCCAGGAGGCCATTGCCCGCGAAACACTTGACATCTACGCCCCCTCGCCCACCGTCTGGGGATGGGCAAAGTGCGCGGCGAACTCGAAGACCTGGCATTCCGCTATACCGACCCGGTCAGCTATGAGCAGGTGTCCGCTGCGGTTGAGGCGCGCCGCATTGAGGGCGAGCAGTTTCTGCGCAGCGTGGAAGATACCCTTGTCGAGCAGCTGCGCGAAAACAACATCGAGGCCCGCGTGGAGTGGCGCATCAAGCGCCTCTACTCCATCTTCCAGAAGCATGCAGCGCTCCAAGGTCACTTTCGATCAGGTCTACGACCTTCTCGCGGTCCGCGTCATCACCCAGGACGTGTCCGCCTGTTACGCCGTCTTCGGACTGATTCACACGCTGTGGCGGCCCGTTCCGGGGCGCATCAAGGACTTCATCGCCATGCCCCGCGCCAACCGCTACCAGTCGCTGCACACCACGGTGATGGGCGACGGCGGCCATCAGTTCGAAGTGCAGATCCGCACCGAAGAGATGCACCGCATCGCCGAGGAAGGCATCGCCGCGCACTGGAAGTACAAGGCCGGCGCGAAGCGGTGTCACCGCGCGCGATGAGGAGCGGCTTGAACTGGATTCGCCAGCTTGTCGAGTGGCAGAAGGAGATGACCGACCCCAACGAGTTCCTCTCCAGCCTGAAGATGGACCTCTATCCCGACGAGGTCTACACCTTCACGCCCAAAGGGAAAGGTCGTGGTGGTTCCCGCCGACGGCACGCCGGTCGATTTCGCCTACACCATTCACACCGAGGTGGGCCACACCTGCGTGGGCGCCAAGGTGAACGGCCGCATGGTGCCGCTGCGCACCAAGCTGCGCACCGGCGACATCGTCGAAATCGTCACCCAGAAAGACCACAAGCCCAGCCGCGACTGGCTCACCTTCGTTAAAAGCCCGCGCGCCCGCAACAAGATCAAGCACTGGCTCAATGAGGACCAGCGCCGCCGCGCGGTTGAGATCGGGCGCAAGCTGCTGGAGCGCGAAGCGCGCAAATTCAAAGTGCCCATGAGCCAGATCTCCGATCAGGACCTGGGCCGCATCGCCAACGAATACGGCGTCGCTACCGCTGCCGACCTGCTCGCCACGCTGGGCCAGGGCAAGCACTCCGCGCACCAGGTGCTCAACAAGCTCGCGCCCGGCTATGCCGCGCAGCGCGAGGCCGAGACTGCCACTGAGACCAAGCCCGGCAGCGGCGAAGCGCCCATGTCCGATGCGGTGCGCAAGCTGCATCTCACCGGCTCGGATTCGCTGCAGGTCGAGGGGCAGAACGATCTGCTGGTCTATCGCGCGCGATGTTGCAATCCCATTCGCGGCGAAGAGATCGTCGGCTACGTGACACGCGGAAAAGGTGTCGCCGTGCATGCGCGCAGTTGTCCCAACGTGCAGAATCTTCTGTATGAAAGCGATCGGCGCATTGCTGTGGAGTGGTCGCGCGTGGGCGACCAGGCCGCCGGGCGCGCCGCAGCGCTATCCGGTCAAGATCACCATCTTCTGCGATGACCGTACCGGCATGCTCAAGGAACTGACCGCCGTCATCTCCGACGACAACACCAACATCCGCAACATGGATATTCGCCACGATGAAGATGGCGAAGCCATCATCGAGTTCATGGTCGAAGCCGAAGATCTCCACCACCTCAACCGCATGGTCCTCGGCATTCGCCGCGTCAGCGGAGTGCGCGCCGTGCAGCGGACGCAAAAAATCTAGCGCCCGCCTACCGGCACACCCGGTGCGATTCCCTGGTGTCCTGTCACTAAAATTCGCACCAGAATTGATCTGTCACCCTGCGCGATTTGTCATCCTGAGTGGAGATTGGCGCGTATTTTGCGCCAATCGGAGTCGAAGGATTTGCAGTTGCTCTTTGCCGCTTATGTCGCGAACTTCTGAGACACCACATTTGCAGGCTGCGGAAAAACTCATCCCAGCCCAGATTGGCAAGAGTTTTGTAACAGCGCACGGCTTCAAAGCCTGCCGCCGAAAGACCCGATCCCTTTGAATGGGCATTGACTAAAGCCTGCCGTCGAAAGACCCGATTCCTTTGAAAGGGCATGACTTTAGTCGTGCCGCAAAGGCTGAAAAATGAGGCCGGCTTTAGCCGCCGAGGGATGGTTTTCTTGTTCGCGCCGAGATTTCTCCGCAGCCTGTTCAGCCCTGCGCAAACACCCCAAAATCGACGTGGGCTTTAAGCTATATGTGGCAGCTCGCCTGGCCGCGCTTTTCGAGATAGCGCTGGTGATACTCTTCCGCTCGCCAGAACGTCTGCGCCGGCTCAACTTTGGTCACGATGCGCCTGGGTTTAAAGCGCCCCTCGTTGCTTAACTGCTCGATCTTGGCGTGAGCAGCAGCCTCCTGTTCCGGGGAATGGAAGAAGATGGCCGACCGGTATTGCGTACCCCAGTCCGGTCCCTGGCGGTTCGGCGTGGTGGGGTCGTGCAGCGAGAAGAAGGCGTCAAGCAATTGCTCATAGGAGACTTTGGCTGGATCGAAGGTCAGTTCGACTACTTCGGCGTGGCCTGTCTGATCGGTGCAGACGTCCTCGTAGCTCGGCCGCGCCTTTGAGCCGCCTTCGTAGCCCACCGCCGTGCCTGTTACGCCCGGAATCGCAGCAAAAGCTGCCTCCACGCCCCAAAAGCATCCCGCTCCAAATGTCGCTTTTTCCTGTGCCATGCACGTTAAGATGCGGCCGTCTCCATTTGGTATCAAATTTCGCGCAATTGCGTGCAGTCTAAGATGCGAAAAGCGTGGCCCGTAAGGTCACGCTTTTCGAAGTTTGACATCCCCCTCAACCGGGGTCGGAAAGTTATGGATGGTTGACGATCTGGCGAATCGGATCATCGGCTGCCAACGGCAGGATCGCATCGACCGAGCTCAGACCGGCCTCAGACCGCATGGGCAAGAGCCCAAGCGTCTGCAGCAGCGCAACACTGCTCTCATCCGCAGCGTTCATCGCCGGCAGCTCGGGAGGATGGTACTGATACCAGTTATCCGTGAGGTTCGAAACGATCGTTTCCGGCGTTGAATAATCGCTGGCAATCAGAACCATCTTCAACAGGCTCAACTCGCGATTCGTCAACCGAACTTCAGGAGAGCCGTTGCGCAACTCCTGGCCAAGAGCCGGGAGCCGCCGCTGGAACCTGGCCTTCAACTCGGTCCATATCCCATAGCCCAGCCAGGTCGGGGGCGCATCCGGAACAGGAATGATCAACCGGTGCATCTCGCCCACCAGCAATGGAATGCCGGCGGTGAGCCTATGGATATCCTGAACCTGCGGTTCAGACAGCGCGATCTTGAACAGGTCGACAAACCACGCCCTGACCTGATCCACGTTGAGGCGCTTTACCGAGGCAATCCTGTCGCGGGGTTGATCGGGGCAATGCGTGACGCCCCACCGCAACAGATCGGCGCCACCAGTGAAGAGCAGTAATTCGTCTTCGGCATCGATTGCTGTCAATGCTTGTTCGGGCGAAACGGTCACATGGGCAAAAGGGCCTTCGTAGGCAATCTGCGCGCGAATGCCGCAACCGGAGTGCAGCAATGGATTTTGATCGCGCGGCAAAAGCCACTGGGAAACCGCGAGCAGGGCGCGCACCTTTCGCGCTTTTTTCGACTTGCCCTTCGCCTGCCGAACATAATGGGAGAGACTCTCCAGTTCATCGGCATCAAAGAAGCACAGCTTGCCCCGTTCAATGGAATTGAGAGCACGCGGAGGAAGATCCTGCGTCTCCTCTTCAACTTGAACCGCAGTGGAGGATTGCATTTCGGCACTGGAGGACGACAGATTCTGCGCGCTGCTGATGTGAATCGGGCGCTCCGGTTCTTCAAGTGCAGTTTCTCCAGCGAGTGAGGACGCGGAAGAAGGACCGGGATCAGGAATCGATTCGGGAATCGAATCGCGCAACCGATCAGGGGATGAACTCGGACCATCGTGCCACGTTTCAACTTCCAATTGCCGGACGAAATCGTCCACGCGCGGGAAATTGGTCTTGAGGTTCAAAAGCTCCTCATCATCAGCGCCGTCTTCCAGGCTGCAACCCCAGTTGAGCCACTCCTCGGTCGCAGGACCGGGAAGATCCGGTGGCGAGGTCAGTGCGGAAATCTCCATCAGCTCCGTGACCGCTGCATCGCGCTGCGCCATTCTCTCCTGGCGGGTGCGTTCGCGGCGGTGCGATACAGTTCCAGCGGCCAGCAATTGAGCCAGGTCGAGATACCGGCGCCTCTTGGCCGCAACGTCATCCAATCGATCCACGAGTTCGTGCAGTTGTTCTTTTGTCTCCCACCGTGCCGCGCTATCCTCTGAAAGGATGGCGTCCCTGAGATTCTGGCAGGCATCAAGCAGCTTGCTCAGATCGGCGACAGCTTCCGCTTTGCCGACCTGGTGGCCTGCCTCGAGGAGGTCGATTTTCTCGCGCAGGAGTTTGGCCTGGGTGGTGACCGACTGCAGGGTATCTGCAACTACGCTCCGGGTGCATTTGGTATCTTCAAATGCGTTCACGTCTTAGCTCCACCTCATAAAGGAAATCAATCTCCCGCATCGGTACATCGTATCCCGGTTCGGGTGTGAGTCTCCCAAGCAGTAACTAGCTACTGACACACTCCAGTCACGTTACTTTGGGATTGAGGACAATGGGATGCTCGCGCACGCAGCGGATGACAGGCTTCATGAACTGGCTATGTGGAGAGTCGACCTTGCCCCAGAAGTCGCCAACGTCACCAACCGAAGCTGCAATCTTCGGCTTGGCGACAATCCAATTAGAAGCACAAATAAGCCTGTCATCTTGAGCAGAGCGCAGCGGAGTCGAAAGATCCGCGGTTGCTTTTCGAAGCTACTTCCGGTCGCCGTCTATCACTCAGTGTTAGGCCCCCGTAAATCGCATTCCCAGTTTCGCGAGATTGTTTGGCACAAGGCGAACGAGCGTTCTGACCTCCAATCCGGACAAACCCCAACCCGGCAGGGGTAATGTCCGGATCAGCGCCAAGATGGCTACGTAATCCCAATGAAGGTCACTTGCCCCTCAGTCCATCGCGGTAGGCCATCGCTTCGAGTTCCACCCGAATGGCGTCGGCGACAGGGACAACGGGGCGAGCTTCGAACGTGAACGCAGGCAACATCGAACAGAACTTATGCACCTCGAGCGGGTCGTCACATTCCATCAACATATACCCGCCCCAATCCCCGACGCGGATGACGAACGCCTCGATTTTGAAATTGGCTGGCGCCTTCCATGGGCTAAAAACCTCCAGGATTCGCTTCTGTGCATTTTCGTATTCGAGGGGCGTACCCTGGGAACGTTCGTTCCAGGTGATCATGTACTTCATCGTCTTTCTCCTCTCTTGCATTTTGTGACGCTTCGCCCCGTCGCCTATTGAGATCGGTTAGCAAGTGGCCACGGGGAAGCGTGGGGCAAGCATACTCTGGCCCCCTCGGGTTGGAACAGCCGAAAACCTCGGCAATTCCCGCAGAAGGAAAATCGTATTTTCCACAACGCGGCTGAGTAAAATGGGCTGCCGGCTTCAAGAGGCTCGCCCGGCTCTCAACACGTTTGCGTTCTCCTCACGCGCGCTTGATTACTTCGAGTCAGCAGATCACATCTCCGGCAGACGACGACTACAGCGAATGCGAGGTCATCCATGGCCAACTACTATGCCATCGAGAGCAAGCTCAATAAAAATGTGATCGATATCCTTGGAGCCGCCAAGGCGCCAGGAACGGCGCTGGACTCCTTCACGGCGAACTCACCCATATCGGATAACCAGCTTTGGGAATTCGTCGAAGACCCCGCCGGCACCGGCTATTACTTCATCAAAAGCAAGCTTAGCGGCAACGTCATCGATATCGAGCAGGGCGACTCGACCGCGGGCCTCAAAAACGGCGCGCTGCTAAACCGCCAGGAGTCATGCGGTGGCGCTGTGGACTACTGCGCTCCAAACGAGGGATCGACAAACAGTGCATTCGACCATCCGGCGCGGTTGTGCTGAAAATGCGGGGTGTACAAAGAAACCAGGCTCATGCCGTGTTCGACTAGGAATCCATACACCTCGTCGAACCGAGGCAACCCGTCATACATGGCAGAGAAGATGATCTCCATGTAGGTTAGATGAATACGGTGGCGCCCCATCATGGCCGTGGCGCCTTTGAGGACTTCGTAATCGAAGCCTTGGGTGTCGACTTTTAGGATATCGATTTGGTCAATACCGCTCCGCCGGCAATAATCGTCCACGGTGTCTGTCTCGATTTCATTGCGGCTTACTGCCTTGCCCCATGAGTCTGGTCCGAGTTCGAGAAATGAACTCATGTCGGAGACGGAGTTCTGTACAAAGACGCGGCGCTCTGCGCGGGGTCCGAGGGCGGAGTTGTTGAGAATCAGATTGGGCACTCCGGCCGTGTTTGCCTTGAGTTGTTCAAAGGCCGCGCCCGGCTCAAAGGAGTGGATGACGGGGCTTGCAAAGTAGTCGCGAAAATCGGTCACGGATTGGCCGAGGTTGGCTCCTACGTCGAAGACAATGGGGCTTCGGCCAGCTTCAGTCAGTACGCTCATGTCAAGGAATGGATCAAAGCCGAGCTTGCATGGGCCGGGGACGCGCGTGAAGAAGAGTCCTCGTTTGAGGAGAGATCTCTTGATACGGGATGCGAGTCGCATCAAGTTATTGTACGGTTCAAATTTGATGGCGGGTGGCCCGCCCTGACCTCTTCCCCAAATCTGGGTGCCAAAAAAAGCTCCCTGTACGTTGCAGATTAATCCTACCGGCGGCTCATACTCATAAATACAGGAGAAAACTCGCGCGGCGCGGAGATCTGATCCAAAAAAGCCGTCATGAGAACTGTGCCTTGACCACAACGGATGACCATCGGATCCTTCGCGCAGCCGGGGCGCGCAAATGCATAGCAAATGCGAGCAAATGTGCGCAAAAGCGCGGGTAAATGCAAGCAAATGTCGTTATTTTTGACGTTAAATGATTTATTTTCAATGACGTATCTGAAATATCCGCAAAAACCCGCTGTGAAACTGTACAACTGTGAAACTGCACGAACCTGTGCCCGTCCATCTTCAGCCGGCGAGTCCACACAAAATGAGGGCCGATCGCCCGCGCGATATTCGAACTGCCTGAGACCGCCGGGGCGCCCCAGGTCTGGATTTTCAGACCTGGGAAATCACCGACCCGAAATCATGAAGGCCCATCTGCCCTCCGGGATTGCAGCGCCGAAGATCGGGTGCGAGGATGATGCAATGGAGTTTGAGACGACAGCGAAGGATCGAAGCGGCGGTAGCTCTGCACTGACAAAATTATGGCCGGATGCACGCAGCGCGCTGGACGGCGTTGTGCAGGACGGAATGCTGTTGGCGATTGGCGGTTTCGGCCTTTGCGGGATACCCGAGGCCCTGATCGTTGCCCTGCGCGACACCGGCGCGCGCAACCTGACCATCGCCAGCAACAATGCCGGCGTGGACGGATGGGGGCTCGGGCTCCTGCTCGAAACCCGGCAAGTGAAGAAGATGATCTCCAGTTACGTGGGTGAAAATGCCGAGTTCGAGCGGCAATTTCTCGCCGGCGAGTTGGAGGTAGAGTTTTGCCCCCAAGGCACGCTGGCCGAACGCATGAGGGCTGGCGGCGCAGGGATTCCCGGCTTCTATACACGCACCGGCATTGGCACCATGGTCGCGGAGGGCAAAGAGCACAAGGACTTCGACGGGCTTACCCACATTCTGGAGCGCGGCATTCAAGCCGATGTGGCTCTGGTAAAGGCGTGGAAGGCGGACCTCCACGGCAATCTCATCTATCGGCGTACCGCGCGCAACTTCAATCCTCCTGCAGCCACTTGCGGCAAGGTCACAGTGGCCGAAGCTGAGATTATTGTTCAACCAGGGGAACTCGATCCAGACGAGATTCACACGCCGGGCATCTATGTTCACCGTCTGGTGCACAATCCTCATCCCGTAAAACGAATTGAGAAAAGAACCACCCGAGGAGAGTAATCCTGTGGCATGGACTCGTCATCAGATGGCGGCTCGCGCCGCAGGTGAGTTGCGAAACGGCTTCTATGTCAACCTCGGCATCGGCATTCCCACGCTGGTTGCGAACCACATTCCGGCTGGAATGACTGTGACGCTGCAATCGGAGAACGGACTGCTCGGGATGGGCCCTTTTCCTCACGAAGCCGAGGTCGACCCCGATCTGATCAACGCGGGAAAACAGACTGTGACGTTTGTGCCGGGTGCTTCAATCTTTTCAAGCGCAGAGTCTTTTGCGATGATTCGCGGCGGGCACATCGACCTGGCAATTCTCGGCGCCATGCAGGTTTCAGAGCGAGGCGACCTTGCCAACTGGATGATTCCCGGCAAGCGAGTCAAGGGGATGGGCGGCGCCATGGATCTTGTCTCCGGTGTGCGGCGCGTTCTGGTGCTGATGGAGCATGCGAGCCCGCATGGCGGCCCCAAGTTGCTGCGCCATTGCACCCTGCCGTTGACGGGGGCCGGCGTCGTCCATCGAGTGATTACCGATCTCTGCGTGCTCGATGTCACGCCCGCAGGCTTCGAAGTGATTGAACTGGCTCATGGAGTGACGCGCAAACACGTGGAGGAGCGCACTGAGGCTCCGCTACGATTTAAAGCGCCGGCAACTTAGTTCCGCGTTGCGTTTACTTCGCCCAAACCGGTTTGCGTTTCTCAAGAAACGCCGCAATGCCTTCACGAAAATCGGGCGTATTGCGAGACTCAGCGTTAGCCTCGATCGCCTGTTCGATCGCCGCATCGAGCCACGGCTTGTTCAGTGCAACAAGCAACCGTTTGGTTGCTCTTAAAGACTCCGGACTATTCGCGATGAGCGCCTTGGCCAACCTCTGCACCCGCTCGGCGAGTTCCTCCAGCGACACCACCTCGTTGACCAGCCCCAGTCGATGCGCCTCTGCCGCGTCGAAGATGCGCGCAGTCAACAGCAAATCGCGGCTCCGCTTGTCACCGATTTGCAATACCAAATATGCCGATACAAGGGCCGGAACAAAGCCGATCCGCGTCTCGGTGAATCCAAACTTCGCCGCTGGCGTTGCAATGGTGAAGTCGCAGACCGTGGCCAGGCCTGTTCCACCCGCGATCGCCGCGCCATGAACCGCGGCAACGGTCGGTACCGGAAGTTCATACAGCGTACGAAAGAGTTTGGCGATTCGGTCGGCGTCCACGCGATGTTCTGCTGCGGACTTGTCGCTCATGCTTTGCAACGCCGACAGGTCCAAGCCGGCGCAGAACGCGTCTCCCGCTCCGGCCAACACCAGCACCCGGCATGGGCCCGCGGCAGCATCTTCAAAAGCGGCGATCAACTCCTCTTGCATTTCAGGAGTCAGGGCGTTGCGGCGTTCAGGCCGATTCAGCTTAATCGTCCTTATCGGAGGGTTATCGGTGACCACGATCGTCGTGTACTTCAATCTTTCCTCCACACAATTGGCGCGCTGGCTGAAGATATCTTGCTACCGCGCAACCGTGCCATAGCTCCCGGCAACCTCTGCGTTGGCTTGGGTCAATTCCTGCAGAGGTCCCAGCCGGGGAAGGGTTGCGCCGCACTGCGACAACACATCCACCAATACTTCCGTTGGGATGTTCCCGACCAGGTCGTCCTGTGCAAACGGGCAGCCGCCAAGGCCGCCTATCGCCGCATCGAATCGCCGGCAACCTGCCTCGAAGGCTGCGCGAATGCGCGCCGGCGCCTCCTCTCGTCGCGCGTGTAGATGCACGCCGATTTCGAATTCAGCATGGGCATTGTGCGCTGCAGCTATCGTCTCCGCAATCTGCGCAGGCGTTGCCAGCCCCACTGTATCCGCGAGCGAAATCTGTCGCACACCATGTTGGATCAGGAGGTCGCAGGCGCGTACCACTTCATCGATGCTCCACGCGTCCCCATAGGGATTGCCGAAGGCCATGGAAATATATGCGACTACACTCAAGTTCGCATCGCTGGCGAGTGTGATGACCGCATCCAGCGCCTCCAACGATTGCTGCGGCGTTTGATGTTGATTGCGCTCAAGAAACTGGGGAGAGATGGAATACGGAAATCCCAGCGTCTGCACAGCGCCG
Organism: uncultured Acidobacteriota bacterium; assembly: GCA_963718435.1. Lineage (GTDB taxonomy): Bacteria > Acidobacteriota > Terriglobia > Terriglobales > Acidobacteriaceae > Telmatobacter. Next base: position 17,455 of record CAVQZQ010000094.1, read on the forward strand.
GTCGCAATGGCGCGCTGTGCGCCCTTTTCATTCACAACAATCCCGATGATCTCGACGTCTTCAAGAGGCTTGAGAAGCTCAAGCACCTGCTCCGAGTCCGCCATCTGCGGGACGGCGGCGGGTGAAACGAAGCTAACCGCATCGATATGGGTGAAGCCGGCTGCAATGAGACTGCGCAGATAATCGGCCTTGGCGTCTGCCGGAATCTGCACCAGCAGCCCCTGCCACGCATCCCGCGGGCATTCCACGATTTTGACAGCATCTGCCATTCGTCTTCTTCAAATCGCGATAATCAATGGCGCCGCAGGCGCGCCTGCCCGTAACGCCCAGTCAACCGCGGGATGGATGAACCTTGAGAATTTCTCTGGCGATCACCATGCGCTGAATTTCGCTGGTCCCCTCGCCAATCGTGCACAGCTTCACATCGCGATAATACTTTTCCGCGGGATAGTCTTTGATGAAGCCGTATCCGCCGAATAACTGCACTGCCTCATCGCAGATGCGCACAGCCACTTCGCTGGCAAAGAGCTTCGCCATCGACGATTCGCGTGTCACCGTTCGCCCTGCATCCTTCAGGACTGCGGCTCGCTGGGTGAGCAGGCGCGCTGCATCGAGTTCGGTTGCCATGTCGGCCAGCTTCCACTGAATGCCCTGGAACTCCGCAATAGTTTTGCCAAACTGGCGGCGCTGCTTCACGTATTTCAGCGCGGCATCGAGAGCTCCGCGCCCAATTCCCAGCGCCAGAGCCGCAATCGAAATCCTGCCGCCGTCGAGCACGCGCATGGCGTCAATGAAGCCTTCGCCCTCATCGCCGATCAGGTTCTCCGCCGGAATCTCGCAATCTTCAAAGATCAGCTCGCTGGTATCGCTGGCTCTCAGGCCCAGCTTGTTCTCTTTCTTGCCGGGCCGAAAGCCCGGAGTTCCTTTCTCCACCACGAACGCCGAAATCCATGCGTGCCCTTGCTCTTGTCGGTCACGGCAATCACCACCGCAACGTCTGCATAGTGTCCGTTGGTGATGAAGGTCTTGTTGCCGTTCAGCACATAGCGGTCGCCTTTTTTCACTGCGGTAGTGCGCGCACTGCCGGCATCGGAACCGGAGCCGGGCTCTGTCAATCCCCACGCAGCAAGCCACTCGCCGCCGGCGAGCCGCGGCACGTATTTCCTCTTCTGCTGCTCGTTCCCGGCCAGAAAAATATGGTTGGTTCCCAGCGAGTTGTGCGCCGCGACGCGTGAGGCCCATCGATCCATCGACGGCCGAAAGCTCCTCGATCGCAAGCACGTAATCCACATAGCCCAGACCCGCGCCACCGTACTCCGGCGGAACGATGATGCCCAGCAGGCCCATGGCGCCCAGCTTTTTCACCACGTCAGCGGGGAACTCGCTGGCCTCGTCCCAGGCCATGACGTTGGGCGCAATTTCGCGCGCAGCAAACTCGCGAATCTCCCGTCTGAGATGTTCCTGCTCTTCCGTCAATACGAATGGATATAGGCTCTCGACATGTTTCCAGCGCCACGGTCATCTCTGGCTCCTTCTCGCGCAGCCTGCCATCCGCTGCTTTCTTTCCTGCCCAGTTAAGATGCGCCATTCCGGCCCATGAAGCCCTTTGCCGCTAACCGCCTGGCGCAAAACCTTGCCCGCAAATCACGTCTGCAGGACGCCGGGATTGAACTTCGGTACGTCAGGATTCAAAGCGCAAGCCTCAAGCGCAGTCATCAAAATGTCTCTTGTCTTTGCCGGATCAATAATCGCATCGATCCAGAGCCGCGCAGCGCCATAACGCGGATCGGCCTGCGCATCATACGTCTCCTTGATCTCGTCGATAGAGAGCTTTCTTCTCCGCATCCGACAGGACCTTGCCGCCGCGCTCCATCTGTTTTGCGCGCACTTCGGCCAGCGTGTTCGCTGCCGAAGCCCCGCTCATCACCGCATAGCGCGCCGTCGGCCATGCAAACAGAAAGCGCGGATCGTAAGCCTTGCCGCACATCGCGTAATGGCCCGCACCAAAACTTCCGCCAATGATGACGGCGATCTTGGGTACCACGCTGGTGCTTACCGCCGACACCATCTTCGCCCCTGCGCGGATGATGCCCGACCACTCCGCATCCTTGCCCACCATGAATCCGTTCACGTCATGCAGAAAGACAAGCGGGACCAGGTTCTGATTGCAGTCCATGATGAAGCGGGCGGCTTTCTGCGCGCTCTCGGTATAGATGACGCCGCCGACTTCAATGCGATTCGTGCCCGCCGCCGGTCCCATGGCGACGGTCTGGTTCTGGTTGGTCTTCTGATTGGCGACGATCCCCACGGCGCGGCCGCCGATGCGCGCATAGCCGCAGAGCACGGTTCGGCCGAAATCCGCCTTGTATTCGTCGAATTCGCTGCGGTCGACGATGCGGGCAATCACCTCGCGCATGTCGTAGACGTTGCTTGCGCCCGGCGCTGGGTTCAGCAAGCCGTATACATCTTCGGCGCGAATACTCGGCGCGTCCCGCTCGGGTCAAAGGCGATGCGCGCTGAAAGAGCTTCGCATGCGATGGCTCGCCGGTCTTCCGCTCTCCCATCTTGCTCACCAGCGAGCGCAGCCGCGCCAGGCACAGGTGATCGTTCGGCTCCTTGAAGTCCACGGTGCCGGAGATCTCTGCGTGCATCGCCGCCCCACCTAATTCTTCAGGATCGGTCTTTTGCCCAATGGCCGCCTGCACCAGCGATGGCCCGGCAAGGAATAGTCCCGAGCCTTCCGTCATCAACACCGTATCGGTCATGACCGGAAGATAGGCGCCCCCTGCGACGCACATGCCCATGATGGCCGTGATCTGCGGGATGCCGAGCGAACTCATGACTGCGTTGTTCCGGAAAACGCGCCCAAAATCGTCCGTGTCCGGAAATACATCTTCCTGCAATGGCAAAAACACGCCGGCAGAGTCCACCAGGTAGATGCGTCGGAATGCGGTTTTCAAGCGCAATGTTCTGGGCGCGCAGAACCTTTTTCGCCGTCATGGGAAAGAACGCGCCGGCCTTCACCGTGGCGTCGTTGGCGATGATCATGCACAGCCGGCCGGATATACGGCCGAGTCCCGTGACAACGCCCGCTCCGGGAGCACCGCCGTATTCGTTGTACATGCCATAGGCAGCCCAGAGGCCAAGTTCGAAGAACTCAGCGTTCTCGTCGAGCAGCAGATTCAGCCGCTCCCTGACGGTCAATCGCCCTTTTGAGTGCTGTGCTTCGGCCGCCTTCGCCCCACCGCCCAGCCGAATCGAATCCTCTTCCGCGTGTAGCGCCGACATCAACGCCGACAACGCCTCCCGGTTCGCTCGCGCGCGGGAAGACTGCAAGTCCAGCTTTGACTCCAGGCTGTTGTCAAACTTCAGGTCGTGGGCCATCTTGCCTTTCACGAATTACTCGAAGACCTATAGCATCTCACTTCCTTTCGATGCATGATGTCAAAAATGGCGTCAGAGTTAAGGCATTGAGACAGCATAAAACGCGCACGTCGACGACCTTAGCCGCTGTCTCGAAGAAATCCGGGCTGTGGCGATGCCGCAGAGCTGCTGGAAGGTCGCCAGGAAACCCGGCATCAATCATCAAGCCGCGAGCCCTGATTGATGCGAGCCTCCAACGTGTGCATGGTCTCATAGATTTGGTCGAAGCTCTCAATGGCAAACAGCAGATGGTGCATCTCATCCACCTTGACCAGCGTGCGTAGCACTTCATCCAGAACGAACGGCCGCACCTCGCACCCACGATGCAGCACGTTGGAACACTCGCCGTTTGAGCTGATCAAACCACTGCCGTAGATCTTTACCTGGTTGTTCTGGCGGATGAGCCCGAACTCCACGGTGTACCAGAAGACGCGCCCGATGCGTTCCAGGATCGCCTCGTCGCTAAGCCGCGCGCAGACTTGGCCATAGTGGGCGAGAAAATCCGCAAAGACCGGATGAGCGTGCATTGGCACGTGACCGAAGACATCGTGGAAGATATCCGGCTCGGGAGTGTATTCAAGCGAATCGCGGCTGCGCAGCCAGGTGGTGGTGGGAAAGCGGCGCGCCGCCAGCATTTCAAAGAATGCCGGGGCAGGCATAAAACCGCTGACCGGCGTTGTGTTCCAGCCGGTGCGGGGCTGCAGCTTGGCGAGACGGCGGTCAGATCGGGCAGCCGGTCATAGGGAAGGCAGAGCGACTCGAAGCCGTCGAGGTATTCGCGCGCAGCGTGCTGTTCAAGCTGCGGCATCCGACGACGCACCAGTTCGGCCCACACCGAATGCTGTTCAGTCGTGTACGCGGAATAATCCTGCTCGATCAGGAACGACGCGGCTTTGGGCAATTCCACTGCGGTCGCCATCACAAGTTCCCTCGCAGCGCCTGTTCACGCTCGATGGCCTCAAACAGCGCCTTGAAGTTGCCCTTGCCGAAGCTGCGGCTGCCCTTGCGCTGAATGATCTCGTAGAACAGCGTGGGCCGGTCTTCAACGGGCCGCGTGAAGATCTGCAGCATGTAGCCTTCGTCGTCGCGATCGACCAGAATGCCGAGCTTCTCCAACTCCTCGACAGGCTCGTCGATCTTGCCGACGCGGCCAGCCAGCTCGGTGTAATAAGTGTGCGGAACGGTCAGGAACTCCACGCCCTGCGCCTGCATCTGCGAAACGGTGGAGAGAATATCGTCGGTAGCCAGCGCGATGTGCTGCACGCCGGGGCCGCTGTAAAAGTCGAGATACTCTTCGATCTGCGACTTCCTGCGCCCTTCGGCGGGCTCGTTGATGGGGAACTTTACATAACCGTTGCCGTTGGCCATCACCTTCGACATCAGGGCCGAATATTCGGTGGAGATGTCCTTGTCGTCGAAGTGCTGGTACAGCTGGAATCCCATCACATTGGCGTAGAAGTCGACCCACTCGTCCATCGCGTGCCAGCCCACGTTGCCCACCATGTGATCGACGTGCTTGAGTCCGGTGGGGCGGGCGACGCGGTCGTGCCGGCATCGGCGCGGAAGCCCGGGGAGGAATGCGCCGTTGTAGTGGCCGCGCTCGACGAAGGTGTGGATCGTGTCGCCGTAGGCAGCGATGGAGGCATGACGACGCGCGCCATAGTCATCGGCTGCTCGCGTGGGCTCGCGCACGCTGCGCGCGCCGCGGGGTTGTCTCGAGCCAGGCCGCACGGGCGTCGTCCACCCGAGGGCGATCGCGCGCACGCCGTCGCCGTGCCGGGCGACATGTTCCGCGATGGCGCCGCCGGGGCGCAGCGAGGTTGTAAAGACAAACCGGATTTTGCCCTGTTGCACGACGTAGGAGGCGCGGTCGCGCTGGCCCGTCTCCGGGCCGGCATACGCCACCAGGCTCATGCCAAAAGCCGTGCGATAGAAGTAGGCGGCCTGGCGGGCGTTGCCCACGTAGAACTCCACGTGGTCGGTGCCCTTCAAGGGCAAAAAATCCTGGGTTAACTTCACGCACTTGGCGCAACAGATGCCATCCGAGACCTCCAGTTGTGAGATGACGGGATCAGGACAGCGGGATAATCCGCGCCACATCTGAGCCAAAGCATAGGCCCGTCCGTAGACGGCTTTGAAGGGTGAATATAAGAAAAGTGATCGCAGGAATGCTTTCTTTCTATCCAGTCACGGCCTTAATCGACTTAATAAATGAAAGCAGGGTTTAAGATGCCGTCAGGACGATCCCACGGCACTCTCCGAAGGAGATTTGTGGCAATCCCACGCGCCGGCAGAGCCCGCGAAGAATGACTTCATCGCCATCTTCGAGTGCTTTGCGGCTCTCGCCATCGGGCAGCAGAATCGGCTGCGCGCCGCCAGCCGTGAGTTCGAGCAGGCAGCCCGCTGAATCCTCTGCTGCGCCGGAGACAGTGCCAGTGGCGAGTAGGTCGCCGGGCAGCAGATTGCAACCGTTGCTGGTGTGGTGGGCGACGAGCTGAGCGGGGGTCCAATAGAGGTCGCGCAGATTCGCGCTGGCTGAGACGATGGGGCGCGTGGCCGGCGGCGCGCATGGCGGGGGTCAGCAGAAAGACCTCCAGGGTCAGATCGATTGCGCCCGCCTCCACTGGTCGCCTGCGTCGTGAAAGATAAGCCAGCGGCTGCGGGTCTCCTTCGGGCGCGGCGCAGCAGGAACGCGAAACGGCGCGAGGGCGGCCATCGGCACTATCCAGGGCGAAACGCTGGTGGCGAAACTTTTGGCCAGGAAAGGGCCGAGCGGCTGATACTCCCAGGACTGGATATCGCGTGCGGACCAGTCGTTAACGAGCGACAGGCCGAAGATGTGCTCGCGGCGTCGCGATGGGGATCGGCTCGCCGAGTGGATTGCCGCGCACCAATGTACATCCCGATTTCGACCTCGTAGTCGAGAAACTTCGAAGGGCCAAAGCTGGGAATGCCGCCGGTGCCGGCGGGCGGGTCTGGCCGTACGGGCCGCCTTATGCCGGTCCCGCTGACGACAATCGACGAGGCTCGCCCGTGATAGCCGATGGGCACGTATTTGTAATTGGGCAGCAGCGGCTGGTCCGGCCGGAAGAGCCGGCCAACGTGCGTCGGCGTGATGGATGGATGCGTAGAAATCGGTGTAGTTGGCCGAGTCGACCGGCCTCAGCAACGTGGCTTCGTGCCATGGGCAACAAGAGCGGCATCGACGGTACGTCGCGTGCGTCGCATCTGCAGCCTCGTCCAGCAGGTCCATCAGGCGGGCGCGCAAGGCGCGTGTGCTGCCGTCCCGCTTGCAATCAGGGGATTGAGCGTCTGCGCCTCGCAGTCAGCCCGAATCGACTCCGGCAAAATCGGCAAACATCCCACTGCGGCTGCACGCTTGCAGATCGAGCACGAACGAACCGATGCCCACGCCGGGCCGCGGCCCGTCATCATTCTCCCGCAAAAATGCAGTAGGGAAGGTTTTGCAGAGGAAAGCCGCAAGGCGGTGTCGCCGGCCGAGTCGACCCAACTCCTCCGCTTCCACTCAGCGCTTGAAAACCGGTCCATCAACGCGCTCCCCGCCTGCAAGCTAAGTTCTCGTTTCGATTATCCAGCGCCGGGGAAGTTCTTCTTCAGGCTTTGCCAGCACTCGTAGTACTCGTGCTGCAGAATCTTCTCTTCCAGAGCAAAGCGGGTGGGCCGCACCGGCAGGCGCGTCTCAAACATGAAGGCCAGCGTGCCATCGATGTAGTGGGGTTTCAAGTCCGCCTTGCTGGCCCGCTCAAAGGTCTCGGCATCCGGCCCGTGTCCCGACATGCAGTTGTGCAGGCTCGCGCCGCCGGGCAAAAAGCCTTCGGCCTTCGCGTCGTATTGGCCCAGGATCAGGCCCATGAATTCGTTCATCATGTTGCGGTGAAACCAGGGCGGACGGAACGTATGCTCGGCCACCATCCATCGTGGCGGGAAGATCGCGAAGTCCACGTTGGCAGTGCCGGGGAGCGGCGAGGGCGCCGTCAGCACGGTGTAAATCGACGGATCAGGATGATCGAAGCTGACCGAGTTGATGCAGTTGAAGCGCGCCATATCGTACTTGTAGGGCGCATAGTTGCCGTGCCACGCGACCACATCGAGGGGCGAGTGATCGATTTCCGCGCGCCAGAGACGACCGAGGAATTTTGAGATTACCTCGAAGCTGCCTTCGCGATCTTCAAAGGCCGCTACCGGCGTGAGAAAGTCGCGGGAATTCGCCAGGCCGTTGGCGCCGATGGGCCCCAGTTCCGGCAGCCGGAAGCTCTGCCCGTAGTTCTCGCAGATGTAGCCCCGGCCGGAGCCATCGGGGAATTCGGCGCGCAACTTGATGCCGCGCGGAATCACGGCCAACTCGCCCGGAGCGACATCAAGAATGCCGAGTTCCGTCCGTAACCGCAGGCTGACCTGCTTGTGGCAGAATCAGCATCTCGCCATCGGCGTTGTAAAAGAAGCGGTCGTGCATGGAGGCGTTGGCCGCGTAGAGATGAATGCCGACGCCATCCTGCAGCGAGGGATCGCCATTGCCGCTCAAAGTGACAAATCCGTCGACGAAGTCCGTTGTTTCTGGCGGAATGGGCAGAGGATTCCAGCGCATCTGGTTCGGCGGCGTCGGAACTTCATTGAAGGGGCCGCTGCGCAGCGAGGGGCGCTGCATATTCCGCGTAGGGCTCATGCATCACCGAGGGCCGGATGCGATAACTCCACGTGCGGCGATTGAGGGCGCGCGGAGTCGTAAACGATGTCCCGCTGATCTGCTCGGTATAGAGGCCCAACGGTGCATGCTGAGGGGCGTTTTGTCCCTGCGGCAACGCGCCGGCATGCGCTTCGGTCGCAAACTCGTTGCCGAATCCGGACTGATATCCGGCCTGCCGACTGGATTCGGCTGTTCCCGACTGTGCCGTCGGGGATCGATCGACTGAGGATTGGGCCATTGGGGAAGCTCCACAAACCTTTGATGTCGGGCAGTATCGCATTCGTTTCCCCGAACTGACAATCGCCTTCAGTAGTCATTCGCCTGCTGTTGGTTTACTTTCTTAAGAAAAAGGATGCAGATGTCCTTTGAATCGAAGGGATGTGCCCCATGTCTACGAACCGATACAGCCATCGGTACGAGCCTGCCGAGTTGATCGCATCGCCTGGAAGATTATTGAAGAACTGCAGCAGAACGCGCGCCTCTCCTGGGCGGAACTCGGTCGTCGCGTTGGGCTGACCACCCCTGCGGTGGCCGAACGGGTACATCGGTTGGAGAAGATCGGCGTCATCCGCGGCTTCCATGCCGACATCAGCCTGGAGCGGCTTGGTCTTCCCATCCTGATCTTTGTGCGCCTTTCGATGGCCGGCCCTGAGGCCCTGGTGCGCTCCTTTCAGCAGCAGGTGAAGACCTGGGATGAGGTCATCGAGTGCCACCGCGTCACGGGATCGGACTCGTTCATCGTCAAGGCGCGCGTCATCTCGGTTGAGCATCTTGAGCGTTTTCTCGACAAACTGGGCCACTACGGAACGACCTCAACCGCGACGGTGCTCTCATCGCCGGTAATCCAAAGGACCGTGACCGAAAAGATCGTTGACCAGTTTCACGATGGGAAGTGAGAGGGCGGTTCGAGCCTATCCAACTGGTAGGTTAAGCAAAAGGCGAATCAAAAGCGAAAAATCTCACCCTATGGGGGTGGGGGTGCTCTATTTTGAGGTTAACTTATTCATATGAATAACTTTGTTTGCCAGAAAGTGCGCATTAAGCGCGCATTCAGCTAAGCGCCATCTGGCATGAAAGGGAGACGTGAGGTGGAATTCCAGCAATTCCGATGGTACGCGGTTGGGGGAATAATTGTGCAAGGCGGGATGCAGAAATGTTTGGGTTCCTGCTCTCCCAGGACCGAGAATCCGAACGAACCTGCGCACCTGGCCACGGGACTCTCGTTGGCGGTATTGCAGAGGACCGTGACCGAGAAAATCGTCGATCAGTTTCTCGACGGCAAGTGAGACAGCGTTGATTAGGCGGTAACTTTTCCGGAACAGCAATCTTGGATTCGTTTCTGGCTCGGCCAAGCTCGATGCATGCGCTTACTCATAAATAAATAGAGATCGAAGCCGGATCCCTGAAAATCCAGACCTGGGCGGGCCCCCTTGATCACTAGATATTGGCCGTCCACTTCACCCTGAACTCCGAAATCAGCCAGCGCGACAAGAAATACCACATTGCGGTATTTCCAAGAAAGAACCGAAAATAAATATCGTTCGCTATAAGTATCTGTATTATCAGTAAACGTGCTTCATTGCGCCTTGGTATGCACGCGTTAATGCCATTGCACGCGCCAATGCCTTCATGCATTATGGTGGAACCATGAAACCGGATAAAGAAACGCTCACTTCTGACCCTCGCATCCAGCGCCTCCTCAATAACCCGAACTGGAAACCTGCTGCTGAAGCAGCGATGAAGTTCCTGGTCGAACGTAAACATTGCCCGATTACTTCGTGGCGAAAGTCCTCTACCTGGGCTCAAGTAGAAATGGTCTGGGAAGAGCTGAACGAAGCCGCGCAATCGAAACCGCCTCTCGCGTGAAGTTACACGCCTTTGGCACCAGCAAGAACGAAAGGAATCTAGAAATGGCAATCACAAAGCGACAGATGCTTTTTGTCCCAGAAGTCAACCCCACGTCTTTCGTGTTCTTCTTCGAAAAGGGGAGCAGCGGGATGAGTTGGAGTATCCGCGACTACTCGATCGCCAATCGGGTGAGAACGAACCGACCGAGGGATCTCAATCAGACAGCCGACTACTTCCTCCAGAAGGCTAGGTACGCATGCAATGCCCCAGCCCACAACACCAACGATCGTTCCTTTTGGCACAAGCACACGCTTGAGCTCAACGACAAGTATGGTTTAGCCGTCGCCGCTGCTCCGCCGAATGAAGTCCTCGCGAAAGCTGCGACTCAGTCCGGGGATAGCTACCCGGTCCTCGCCCTCGACGAAGTGATGTCTCTACCTAAGGGCCGGAAGGCTCAGGACATGGAACGAATTCTCCACCCAGCCGCAAGCGAAGACTGGGTCACGTGGAAGTTCTTCCAGATTCTGCTGAAACGGGGCCCAGCCGATTGGTGGAATTGGATCGTTCAGACGGCGAGACAACGCAAAGCGTGAGCTCGAACGAAGGATCTTGGGCGTGGGGTCTGGAGAACAGAAGAACACACAGGCAGTGTGAATTGGGTGAAACTTCGCGCTGTCATTACCGTTTGCCTAAAGCGAAGCCAATGTTCGTTGCGGGAGCAATGAGGAAAGGAGGTTATCAATGTTCGACGAAGGGTTGATAGACGGTGATCTGGCAATGACGAAGCATGCTCGAGCGAGGTCGTTCGCTCGCCATCTTCCAGAAAGTTCGGTATTGGCCGCGCTGGCACACGGACGCGAGGTGCACACCCGCGGTGCGGTACTGTTCGTCATCGGCAAGAAGGAAGTGGCGAATGCGCGCAAGTACGGCGAAGACATCTCACGGAGCGAGGGAGTGCACGTGGTCTGCACTCGGGAAGATCACATTTTGACCGTGTATCGAAACCATGATCTGCGAGGCCTTCGTCCCACTCGCCGAACCAGGACGGTTCGCTTCAGAATCACTGCCGGTCGGAACCCACCGGCATTCTCTCGTGAGGTGTATATGAGAAGTCACTGGTTTTCGACTTACTGTTTAGCTCGTTGCCTGACTGTGTCTTCTTCCTTCGGAAAGAACATTGCAGTCGTGATCGCTGCAACAGTGATTCCCATATTGATTGGCGTGATGGGCAGCCGATTGGTGAAGTGGATCTTGTTATACCTGGTCTTGGTGGGGTTCCTGGTCTATTTCAAGAGAAAGCACCGTTTGCTGCCCTCCCAGAGAGTTGTCACGGTCAAGGCGCGGCACAGGCGCTGAAATACGAATGCCGCAGGTGGCGCGACTCGGCCGGGAGGCTCATGAACACATCAACTGGCGCAAACAGCCCAAAGCGCTCTTCAATTTCACAATTAAGTGCGACTCTGTCCCTCATTCCGCGCGCAGGATCTCGGTAGGGTTTGTGCGCAGTGCGCGAAGCACGGCGGGCAGGGTGGCAACGAGAGCAGTGAGCAGAAGCGCACACGCCGGCAGCGCGATCATATCCGCGTCGGTTACTTTGACCTGGTAGAAAAGTGACTCGACATAGCGCGCCGCGCCGAATCCAAGCGCGACACCCGCGACACCTCCGAGCGCGATGGTCAGGAAGACATCCTGAGTCACAAGGCGCACGATGCCGGCACGAGTTGAGCCAATGGCCATGCGAATACCGATCTCGCGGCGGCGCTGGAGGACGGAGTAGTTGAGCACAGCGTAGAGTCCGATGCCGGCGAGGAGCAGCGCGACCGCGGCAAAGAAGGCGGCGAGCATGGCGATCAGGCGCTCGCGAATGGTCTGGTCGCGGACCAGATCGAGCTGCGTGGTGATGTTCGAGACGCGAAGGCCGTTGTGGCGCTCGGCGATGAGCTGGCGGAGGGAGTTGGCGAGGGCGAGCGGGTTCTCGGAATCGGTGTGAAGAACGAACGTGGCGAAGCCAACGGGCCTTGAGGCTGATTTGGCGGCGGATTTGTCGTCGATTTCGCCGAAGGGGACGTAGAAGACAGCGGGGCTGGGTTCGCGCAGGTCGTGGTAAGGGACGTCGGGGGTGACACCAACGATCGTGTTGAGGGGTTGATTGACGCCGCGTTCAAAGGTGCGGCCGATAGGGTCCTGGCCGGGGAAGAAGGTCTTGACGAAGGTGTCGTTGACGATGACGGCTCCCGGCGAGACGTCTTGAGAGCGAAAGTCCCGGCCGGAAACCAGGGGGATCTTCATCGTCGAAAACCAGCCCGGGGAAACGTTCAGGAAAAATGCGGGAGTCGGACTGGGAGGCGCGCCGTTGATGGAAATGTCGCTGTTGATTTGGATGCGTCCAAGAAGGGGCCAGCCCGAGATGGCGACCGAGCGGATGCCGGGAGCAGCACGGAGCGCCTCGGCAGTTTGATTCCAGACGACGGGGAGCTGGCCTTTCCCGGCAACGGTTTCGAGCAAAAGCAGGCGATCGGTAGAGAAGCCGAGGGGGCGGTTCTGCAGGCGCTGGAAGGATGCAACAAAGAGCGAAGACAGAAAGAGGACGAGGAAGCAGAAAGCGATCTGAAGAGCGATGGCTCCACGCATGAGACGGCGTGGCGCGTGCGGATCTTCACCACCTTTGAGCGCGGCCACCGGACGGACAGCAGAGGCGCGGAGAGCCGGAAGTAAACCAAGCAATAGAACGACGAGGAGAATGAGCCCGAAGCCGAAGGTGAGTACACGCCAGTCGGCGGGAAGAGCGAGGCGCGCAGGGTTGTCGGGCGGATTGATGAGGCTGAGCACAAAGGGTGCCGACCATGCCGCAAAGACTGCACCAAGGAGGGAAGCAAAGAGGGCAAGCAGCGCGCTCTGGACAAGGATGAGTTGGACTAGGCGGCGACGGCCGGCGCCGATCGAGATCCTTAGAGCCATCTCATGGGCGCGGGCGGCGGCCTGGGCGGTCATCATGTTGGCGACGTTGACGCATGCGATGAGCAGGACAAGAGCGGCCAGCAGACCGAGGACGCCGAGTAAGCGGCGATAGTCCTTCTGGAGGTCGGAGATGCCGGCGCCGGCGGGATTCAAGACTAGCTTCTTATTGAGAAATCGGTCGATGTCCACCTTGGTCATGCCGCGTAAGCACGTGGAGCACTCGGCCTCAAAGGTGTGGCTGACGGCGGAGAGGTGCTGCCGCAGTTGTTCGCGATGGCCGGCTCGAGGGCGGTGGCCTGCTTCACGCCGGGTTTCGACATCAGGAAGGTGTGGTGCCACCTGACGCTGTCCCGCGTGGCCAGGCCGTTCATGGCAAGGGGCAGAAAGACGTCGGTGACGGTTCCTGTTTCGGTTCCAGTGAAATCGCGAGGGCCGACGCCGATGATTTCGAAGGTCTGGCCGCCAATGCGGAGCGAGCGGCCAATGATTTGGGGATCGCGGCCGAAGCGGTGATTCCAGTAGTCCCAGGACAGGACCGCATAGGGACTGGCGCCGGGGGCGCGGTCATCGGCGGGAGTGAGCAGGCGGCCGAGCGCAGGCTCAAGGCCGAAGAGCGGAAACATGTTGCCGGAAACATAAACGACATTGGCCTTCTCCATGTCGTCGTCGCTGGACGTGCATAGCCCAGGTGATGTCCGTCCTGTCGGCGTCGCTCATGGCGATGAGGTCAGCCTGGTCCCTGACGGCCTCGCCCATGAGCTTGAAGTCCGGCGTGGCCCAGTAGCGGTCCTCGATAGGCTTGCCCTCCGGGCCGATCAACTTGCTGGAGAGGACGTAGAGGCGGTCGGCGTTGGTGATGGGCAGCGGGCGCCAGAGCAGCGCGTCAATCAGACGGAAGGCGGCAACACAGGAGCCGATGCCGAGGGCCAGCGAAAGCACGGCGGCCACGGACGCGACCTTGTTGCGGCGGAGCTGCCGCCAGCCGAAGCTGACATCGGCGAGAAGCGACTCAAGCCATCCGAAAGCTCGAATGCTGTGGCTCGCCTCGCGGGCTTGCAGCGCGGAGCCGAATGCACGGTGCGCTTCCTTGGGATCACGTCCTGAGGCAATGGCTTCTTCAACGTGTGACTGCAACTCTTCCTCGATCTCGCGATTCAAGCGTTCGCCGTGCACAGCATTCAAAATACGTGACCACAAAGACATGTCATGCCTCCCGGAGAACCCGATTGATTGCCAGGCTGACTGACTGCCAGCGCGACTCCTCTGCGCCCAGTTGCTTTTTGCCTGCGGCGGTCAGTTCGTAGACGCGGGCGCGGCGGCCACTATCCTTCTTGATCCACTCCGCGCGAATCCAGCCCGCTTCCTCCATCCGATACAGCGCGGGGTAGAGCGAGCCCTCCTCTGCGCGGAGCACTTCGCCGGATGTACTGGCGATAGCGGCCATCAGGGCGTAGCCGTGAAGCCGCGGGCGGCGCGACAGGATTTTGAGCACCAGCAAATCGAGCGAACCTTGCATGGAATCGGTCTTGGCCATATTTAGATGTCTTTATATAGATGTCTTAGTATAAAGTCAAGATGCCTTCATCTCATGCAAGCAGGGCAAAGCGCTCATTCAGGTCATTCAGAAATGACGGATGGATTCGCCGGGACCGGGCATCGGCGGTTCCGGGGTGTGGTCGCCTGTGCGTTCCACGTGGCTCTCGAGCGAGCGGCTTACCAGGTCGCGGGAGCCAAGGCCCACGGCAAGCGCGAGCGTGAGCACGATACCGCCGAAGAGGATGCCGAAAGCCATCAGCACCACGCCGCCGCCGATCTCAAGATGTTCCAGCACCATGGCAGCGGTGAGAACGAGAACCAGCCACTTGACTCCCAGAGACAGAAACCGCGCGTACTGCAGTTGCGCATTGACGGCCCCGATCAGAACCGACCGGGCCAGAAAGCGCGCGATCAAGGTTCCGGCGATCAGCAGCAGAATGGCGCCCACCGCGTGTGTCAAGTAGGGGAGCAGCGAAATTGGGAGAGCGGATGCCGAGGCGAAGGAGGTATCGAATGCCGAGACTCCGATAATGAGCCCGAGGAGCACAAAGCCCCAGAAGGTGGTTCTCGCGATAAGAGCCGTGGGCGAAGTCAGCGGCGTCCAGTTCACGTCACCCCGATCGCGCGCGATGCGGTCATCGAACTTCACCACGGCGAGTCCGCGCCGAAGCAAGGCGGAGAGGACCATCCCAATAAAGGTAAACACCGCCAATGCCACAAAAAAGGCCAGAATGCCCGGCAGAATGGCAATGAGCAGTGACAGGACGCGATAGAGCGACTGATGCAGCGCGTCTGACATGTGGTGCCAGATAGAGGCGTTGTCGCCATCAGCGGCTGCGGAGCCCCATAAGTCGTTGTCTGGAGCATGGTGGCAAGGACGATTTGCATTAGACTCACTCCTTGATTCGACGCTTGCTCTGTGTGCCAGAGACGCATCTGGCAAGTCTGGATTCGGTGAACCGGCTCTGGAATTCAAACCGAAAGGCTGGGTTGAAACACCAGGTTAGTTTTTGCGCATGGATGCGGCTCTTCATGGGTTGAACCTGTCTGGCCAGCGCCAGCGCGAAACAAGATAGGGCTTTTCGGTCTCGAATGCCGCGGCCACCGCCTCGATATGGTGTTCGGGGTCGACGCCCGAGGCAATGAGGCCAAGATGGCTCGCGACCCAGGCCAGGTACAAGGGAATTAACGCGCCCAGAAGATGCCCGCGATTGAGGGTGCGCAGCCGGTAGGCGAGCAGAAAGTCGTAAACGGTCCGGGCCCACAAGTTGTCGGGCATGCGGAACGCCGCGGTATCTGGAGTGCTGTAGAGTCGTTTGAGTCCGAGCAGCGTATTCGGAGGCAAAACGAGAGACCAGATCTCCCGGAGGTTGGTGTAGGCAAGCCGAAAAGCCTGGAGCGTTGGGGCAATTTCCGCCGTGGCATCCGCCGAGGGTGAGTGAACCGTGGTGACCGGACTGACCCCCGGGGACGCTTGTCGCGCGCGCTGCCAGAATGCTGCCTTGGCTTCGATATCAGAGAACAGAGAGCCAGCCACCAACGGGAGAATGGTGTTCAGGTCGGGCTCGTTGAAATGCGGCAATTCACGCGGACCTACGGGAATTTCATTCACCGTGAAACCGTTGACCGCGGCCTCATTCACCGGCCACAGAGGTGCATCGAAACGGTTGACGCCGGCAAACCTCTGGGCTACGGCAGAGAGGCGCTCCGCCATGCGAAGCGAAAGGCCGAGATCGATGGACAGGGGAAACCGGGCGCGGCAGGCGAAGAGCGCGCGGGTCAGCGGATAGAGAATCGCGGAGTTCACAAAGCCGACGTTGGGCGGCAGATCGTAGCGCGGCGCCGCAAGATCGGTAGAAGAGCTGAGAACCGCGTTGGCAAGGTCATTCAGGGCAAAGGGACTTAGGGAGCCGGCTCCCGGACCCAGCATGAGAATGCCGTGCGCCTCATTCTTGCCTGCGAGTTGGAAGGCATTCAGAAAATCGGATGCTGTCAGGGTCCAGGAGGGCCCAGTTGAAGGAATGTTGACGATTCCGAGGTGGGGATAAGCCTCCGACTCCTGTGGGTCCGGGGTCGCCACGAGCACACTCTCCGCCGGAAACGAAGAGGCCAGGTTGGCCAGCACAGGCTCCCGCTGCTCCGGCGGCATGCTGGCGAGCACCACGAGCAGGCCGGGACCGGAGATCGCGGTGGCGGAGGTGCGGCTGGGGTTCGGATTGGATGTCGCCATCGTGACTTCCCGTCAAACAGATTACAAAACCGTCGGCGGCATTTGACAACTGCCATCCAGTTTCAAAGTGTACAAGCGCTGCTACAAGCCTAAGATGCCGGCCAGCGGAATATGAAGCCACGTGGGGCGATTGTTGAGTTCGTAGAGCAGTTCGTAAAGCGCCTTCTCAAGCAGGTAAGCCGATAGCAGCGCCTGCGCTTGCTGGGGCGGCGGTAGCAGGGCAGGGTTGGCCGCAACCGCCTCGCGATAGGCACGCAGGAATTCGGTGGAAGCAGCATTCTGCCAGAGGATCGCCCAGCTAGTAAGCCGATCCGCATCAGGGGAGTGCATGCGCTCGGAGTTAGCGGTCAGAAACTGATCGAGACCTGAATACGCGGCGTAGGAGAACGAGCGGATCATGCCGGCCACATCCTTCAGCGGCGATTGCTTCTGGCGGCGCTCTACGAGAGGACGGGCGGGCTCGCCTTCAAAATCGAGCAGGACGAAGTCGCCCGCGTCTTTCTTTGAAGCCCGCGACGATCCGGGAGTCCGCAGGGTCTGGCCGAGATGGTAATCCCCATGGATGCGAATGCGCTGACCAGCCGGCACGGAGGCGGTAATGGCATTGGCGCGGGTAAAAAGGTTGATGCGGCGCGAAAGCAGCAGCGCGGCATCGTCGGCGATCAAGTCCTTGAGGCTAGAGAGCTTCACCTTCAGGGTTTCAAGCGTGGACGTGATCTGGTCGTCGATGCGGCGCGCGTCGCGGGCAAGATCCTCGGGTGTGAAGAGCTCGGCCGCGAACGCCGGGTCGCTGGTCGGAGTCGCAAGGGCCAGGTGCATCTCTGCGGTTCGGCGGCCAAGGCATTCGGCTGCTTCGAGCCACGAGCCAGCGTAGTCAAGCGCTTCGCGGGGAAGCGCACAGTCATTCAGAAAGCTGGCGGCGGGAATCTTTGGAGGACCGGGAAGCGTCTCGACCGAGCTAAAGAAACTGGCGAGCTGGTTGAGAAACCAGCTCCATCCGTCACCCTCGTTCGCTACCCATCCCTGCAGCATGGCCGTCGTGGTCTTTTCTCCGTCTGCGGGGGTCACCCAGATTTCGCCGAAGAAGGGAGCAATTCGCTCGAAATGCGCGACTTCAGTAAGGAAACGAACGATCTCAGCATCGGGGTTCTCCCCCGGCTGAAGACGCCGGAAGAGCTTCAGGATCAGCTGGTTGCCGTACACGATCGACGTGTTTGACTGCTCCGCCGAGCTGACCCGCGAGGGCAGGGGCAAGGATATCTTTGCTTCAGCTAAATGCTGGGAGGCACGCGCTTCAAGCAAGCCGGACTGGGGCGCTTGAATACCGGCGAAGGGAGACTCGCGCGGCTGCAGATGCTGGGTGATCGCAACACGTGCGATTGCACCGTCTGGGCGCGGCTGGGTTGCAGCTTCGCCCGGCTGTGCACTGATGGGCACCGGGGCGACCGGCAACCCGGCCCCGAGGGAGGGTCCAGTGGGCGCGTCCTCCGTAGCTGCGACGGAGAGATCGTCGGAATGGGCGGCATCTCGGGCGGGCAAGAACTCGCGGAGTGGCGCGACGGAATTCCCAGCAACCTGCTCGTGCGCATATTCCGGATGCTGCAGGCGCTCATCGGCCTGCTCTGAGTCCAGGGATCCTCTGCCGGCTCGGGTGGCGACCGCTCCGGGAACAGAAGCCCCAACCCCAAGGCCGGCAGCTCGAATCGTAGAGAGCGGAAGTGTGGCCCCCCGCCCGATAAGTGTGAACAGACCCTCGCGAAAGTCTTCGCGCCTCGTTGCGTCATGGAGCACTGCGGGACCGAAGGGGGTTGGAAAGGTGGCAACGATGCTTTGCGGATTGTTGGCCACCAGATCGGCGGCTACTGTCTTGGTGCTCAACGCCAGAGGAATCTGATACATATCGCCTGGGCCGTCTGAGTAAGCGATCTCGACATAGAAAAGCACCGAAGGGATGGCGTTGTCGGCTGACGGTTCAGGTGCGGACAAGTTCGCCGCGGGAAGCTCTACCCAATCGAGAACACGCGCCGATCGGATTTTACGCGATTTGGCCCCGAACCATCGCTGCAGCGGCAGCCACGCCGTCAGACCGGTTTCAAGTAGAGCCAAACCGGGGCCGCCGAGAAGACCGGACCAGCCCTTGGTGAGCAGTTCGAGCGCCGCTATCTCGTGCTCTGAAGTGTCATTGAAGCCTTCCACCCCCGGTTCAGCCAGCGGCTCCAGATTCAAAGCGGCAGGCTGAAGTTCGAGCCAGAGGAAGGAATAGGGAGCCAGCGTCAGGGCGTAAGGCTCTTCCGTAATGGTTGGAAACGGCACGTACCCCAGCATCTCTACCGGCTCCTGGCCGGCGAAATCCTTCAGGTCGAGCGAGACGGGTTGCGCGAACCGGCTGAGATTGGCCACGCACAGGACCGTCTCGTGGGAACCGTCGGGCCGGACCAGGTCGCGAAGGTAGGCGAGGACCTTGCGGTTAGCCGGGTTCAGAAAACTGAGCGTTCCACGGCCGAAGACCTGGAACAGCTTGCGCAACGCGATCATGTTGCGGGTCCAGTGCAACAAGCTGGACTGGTCGCTGAGCTGCGCTTCCACATTCACGACCTGGTAGCCGTAAATGGGGTCCATGACCACGGGAAAATAGAGCCGCGCCGGATCGCATCGTGAGAAGCCTGCGTTCCGGTCGGAATTCCACTGCATGGGGGTCCGGACGCCGTTGCGGTCGCCAAGGTAGATGTTGTCGCCCATACCAAGCTCGTCGCCGTAATAGAGAATCGGAGTGCCCGGAAAACTAAGTAGAAGCGAATTCAGCAACTCGATGCGGTGCCGGTTGTTGTCGACCAGGGGGGCCAGGCGGCGGCGGATGCCAACATTGATGCGCATGCGCGGATCAGCCGAGTAGGCGAAATACATGTAGTCGCGCTCGTCATCGGTCACCATCTCCAGCGTCAGTTCATCGTGATTGCGCAGGAAGAGGCCCCACTGGCAGTTGTCCGGAATCGGCGGCGTCTGGGCCATGATGTCCGTGATTGGCAGACGATCCTCTTGCCGCAGCGCCATATAGATTCGCGGCATCAGCGGGAAATGAAATGCCATCTGGCATTCATCGCCATCGCCAAAATACGGTCGAACGTCGGCGGGCCACTGGTTGGCCTCGGCCAGGATGAACCGGTTGGCGTACTCGGAATCGAGAGCGGCCCGAAGGCCTTTGATAATAGCGTGCGTTTCTGGCAGATTCTCGCAGGAAGTTCCATCCCGCTCCACCAGGTAGGGAATGGCATCCATGCGCAGCGCGTCGACCCCCATATCGAGCCAGAAGCGCATGGCCTTCAAGACTTCTTCGATCACCAGCGGATTGTCGAAGTTGAGGTCGGGCTGGTGCGAAAAAAAGCGATGCCAGTAATAGGCTTTCGCAGTCTCGTCCCAGGTCCAGTTGGACTTTTCCGTGTCCGTAAAGATGATGCGCGCGTCCTTGTAAAGCTGGTCCGTCGAGGACCAGACATACATTTCACGCGCTGGAGAACCGGGCGGCGCAAGTCGAGCGGCCTTGAACCAGGGATGCTGATCGCTGGTATGGTTGATGACCAGCTCGATCATCACCTGCATATTGCGCTGATGAGCTGCATCCAGAAAGGCCTTGAAGTCGCTCAGGGTTCCGTAGGATGGATTCACGTCGACATAGTTGGCGATGTCATAGCCGTCGTCGCGCAGGGGCGAGGGAAAAAACGGCAGAAGCCAGATACAGGTGACGCCAAGGTCCTGTAAATAGTCCAGCCGCGAAAGCAGCCCGGGGAAGTCGCCAATGCCATCATCGTTCGAGTCGGCAAAGGCGCGCACGTGGACTTCGTAAATGATCGCGTCTTTGTACCAGAGCGGATCAGACGCGCTTGCCAGCTTCTTCACTCTATCGTTCTCCGACTTGGTTGAACGTCCAGCATTTCTAATGTGCAGTCTTCCCGAGATGCCTCCTGGGCGCGGGCCGCCAGGGCGATCCGGGACTTGTGAGCTTGACTGTGAGCAAACCCCAAGGCATTGGGAAAAAGCAGGTTATTCGCGATGGTCGGGGGCCCCGTTACATCAACTGCACTCAGAATCGGGGTTTCATTCGACATAAAAGCGGACGCAGTTTTTGAACTAGGGGAAGCATACCAACAGCACCCGAAAATTGGCAGAAAAAGGTTTTCCGTAGCGCACGATAAAGCTACAAAATGACAATGTGACACATGCCGCACTAGCTGTCCACTGAACCGGGGAAGCATCGAACCTGACATACTGTGAGAACCGAGCGATCCACCAACCTTACAACCATTGTAGTTGCATCCCACTTCTAACCTGTAAAGGCGCATTGCAGCGGTTTGACGCGAAGGAACTCCATGAGACGAATCCCCTCGTCCACATACCGTGTGCAATTGCATTCAGGCTTTACTTTTGAGGATGCAAGCAGAATTGCCGATTATTTGAAGGCACTCGGTATCTCCCATTTCTATAGCTCCCCCTACCTGCAGGCCGCCCCGGGCAGCATGCATGGATACGACGTCGTCGATCCGCAGAAAGTGAATGAAGAGTTGGGCGGCGAAGAAGGGCATGCCCGATTCTGCCAGCGGCTGGCGGAGCTGGGGATGGGGCAAGTCCTGGACATTGTCCCTAACCACATGGCGCTCGGCCCTCAGAACCGCTATTGGTGGGATGTGCTGGAGAACGGTCCGTCGAGCCGCTATGCGACATGGTTCGATATCGATTGGCACTCCTTTGAAGTCAAACTGCAAAACAAGGTGCTGATTCCTGTCTTGGGCGACCAGTATGGGCGAATTCTCAGCGCCGGAAAAATCAAGATCGAGCACTCCTGCGACTGCTTTCAGGTGCGCTACATTGACAACCTCTATCCAGTAGCTCCAGCATCGTTGTCGTCCCTGTTGTCGAAGGCGGCGGAGTACGCGAAAAACGACCTGTTGAATTTCATCGCCGATAGTTTTTCGCAGTTGCCTTCACCGGAATCGACAGACCGTGACGTGGCGATGGCAAGACACCGGGACAAGACCGTGATCTACACGCTTTTGAAGCGGCTCTGCCGGGAAGACCCGCAAGCTGTTGCGGCCATTGATCGCGCAGTGGACGAATTGAACAGCGACGTTGATGCGCTGGATGAGATTCTGAATCAGCAGCATTACCGATTGGCCTACTGGCGCACGGCCGACCAGGAGCTGGGTTACCGGCGCTTCTTCGACGTCAATACCCTCATCGGCCTGCGCATGGAACGCCCCCACGTCTTCGAGGCAACGCATTGCCGGATTCTCGAATGGATTGACAAAGGCGTGCTCGACGGAGTGCGGGTGGATCATCCCGATGGACTGCGCGATCCACAGCAATATTTTGCCAGGCTGCGCAACCGCGCGCCCGATGCCTGGATCGTGGGTGAGAAAATCCTGGAGCCGGGAGAGTTTCTGCGCCCGTCGTGGCCCATTGAGGGCACCAGCGGGTATGACTTTCTGAACGTGTGCAATAACCTGCTGGTAAACGGGGAGGGCCTGGAGGAATTGACGGCGATCTACGGCGACTTCACCGCAGAGCCCACGAATTACGAGGTCGTGGCGCACGACAAGAAACTAGCCGTGGAGCAGGAAGCACTGGGCAGCGACGTCAACCGATTGACAAGCCTGTTCGTCGAGATATGCGAAAACAATCGAGACCGACGCGACTACACACGGGCTGAGATTCGACGGGCACTGCGGGAAGTGGCAGCCTGCTTCGGTGTTTACCGCGCCTATGTCGTTCCTGACCGCGATGAGATTCTGGACGAGGATCGCACCCACATCGACTCCGCCGTGGCGCACGCCAAGGGATGGAGACAGGATCTGGATCCCGGCTTGCTGGACTTCATCGGCGATGTTCTGGCATTGCGCGTACGCGGAGGTCGGGAGAGCGAGTTTTTGCTCCGCTTCCAGCAGTTCACTTCACCGGTGATGGCAAAAGGCGTGGAAGATACTGCTTTTTATTGCTACAACCGGATGATCGGATTAAACGAAGTGGGCAGCGCGCCGGGGCGCAATGGCCTGAGCGTTGCGGAGTTTCACGCCTATTGCGAAACAATGCAGATGACCCATCCTCTCACGATGACGACGTTATCCACCCATGACACGAAGCGCTCCGAGGATGTGCGGGCGCGGTTGGTCGCTATCACCGAACTGACAGCGCGATGGAGAGCCGCGGTGAACCGCTGGTCCCGCACCAACGCAGAGTTCCGTGCCGGAAAATATCCCGACCGCAATACGGAATATTACCTCTACCAGACTCTGGTTGGAGCGTGGCCCATCACCCGCGAACGATTGTTCTCCCACATGGAAAAGGCCACGCGCGAGGCCAAGCAGCAGACGAGCTGGACGCAGCAGAATAAGGAATTCGAAGAAGCGTTGCGGATATTTATTGAGCGCATCCTTCAGTCGCCAGTATTTATCTCAGAGTTGGAAGACCTTGTCAGCCGTGTGCTCGACGCGGGTCGCATCAATAGCCTGGCTCAAACACTGATGAAACATACTGCGCCCGGCGTGCCGGATACGTATCAGGGCAGCGAGCTTTGGGACTTGAGCCTGGTGGACCCGGACAATCGCCGCCCCGTGGACTACGACGCACGTCGCAATATGCTGAGGGAACTTGAGCGCGGCATGGATGTAGAAGAGATTATGCAGAGAATGGAGAGCGGCTTGCCCAAACTGTGGGTTGTGCACAACGCCCTGTGCCTGCGGCGCGAGCATCCTGAATGGTTTGGCGCTAATGCGGCGTATACGCCGATTGTTGCGGATGGGCCGAAGAGCGACCATCTCGTGGGATATCTGCGCGGCGATCGTGTGGCCGCCTTTGTACCCAGATGGTCCCTGAAGCTGGGCGGCAAGTGGGCAACGACAACGGTCGAAGTACCGCCCGGCGAGTGGAGAAACGTGCTCACACGCGAAACCGTTCCGGGAGGCCGCCTGCGCGTGCAGAGCCTTTTGCAGCGCTTCCCGGTTGCGTTGCTGACGCGGGAAGCGGTGTAGCCATGCATCGCTTTGAGGTCTGGGCGCCACGGCCCAGGAAAGTCGCAGTGCGGGTGAACGATTCGACCTTGCCCATGCAGGGTCCGGACACACAGGGCTGGTGGCGCCTCGAGGTCGATGACGCCAGCCCTGGCACCGACTACGGTTTTTTGTTGGATGATGATGCTAAATGCTATCCGGATCCTCGTTCGCAATGGCAGCCGCATGGCGTCCACGGAATGTCTCGCATATACGACCAGAATTCCTTCGTCTGGAGCGACGCAAATTTTCAGGCGCCCCCACTTGCAAGTGGCGTGATCTACGAATTGCACATTGGAACGTTCACCCGGGAAGGCACGCTGGACGCGGCCATCGCCAAACTGGATTACCTGGCGAACCTTGGCATTACGCACGTGGAACTCATGCCCGTTGCCTCGTTCGCCGGCAATCACGGTTGGGGCTATGACGCCGTCGCCCTGTTCGCAGTGCATGAGCCTTATGGCGGCCCCGACGCGCTGAAGCGATTTGTGAATGCGGCACATGAAAAAGGCCTTTCTGTGTTGCTTGATGTGGTCTACAACCACTTCGGCCCGGTGGGAAATTACACCGGCAAGTTCGCGCCTTATCTTGTGGACTCGCATCGGACACCATGGGGCGGGGCCGTCAATCTTGAAGATGCCTGGGCGCATCAGGTGCGCCGTTTCTTCTGTGATAACGCACTAATGTGGATGCGCGACTTTCACGTCGACGGGTTGCGGCTCGATGCGGTGCATGCGTTCATCGACCGCTCGGCGATTCATTTCCTTGAGCAGTTCTCCACTGAAGTCGAGGCGCTGAGAGCATCCACGAGCCGCCAATTGGTGCTGATTGCAGAGAGCGATCTGAATGATCCGCGAGTGGTGATCCCGCGCGAGGCCGACGGGTATGGCATGGACGCGCAGTGGAGCGATGACTTTCATCACGCCCTGTTTGCAGTGCTGTGCCCCGACGCGGCCACCGGCTACTATGCGGATTTCGGGGAGTTGAGCCAACTGGCAAAGGCGCTCGAGCGCAACTATGTCTACGACGGGATCTATTCGAAGTATCGCCACCGCGTGCATGGGCGGCCAGCGGAAAATCTGTCGCATCACAAATTCCTCGGCTATATCCAAAATCACGATCAGATCGGCAATCGGGCGGTAGGGGAGCGGCTGCACGAGGACGCCGGCCTTGATCGCGCCAAGGTGGCGGCTGCGGTCGTGTTGACCAGCCCCTTTATCCCCATGCTGTTTCAAGGCGAAGAGTGGGCCGCCTCGTCACCGTTTCAATACTTCGCTGACCACGACGACAAAGAGATGGCTCGCCTTGTTTCAGAAGGGCGAAAGAGGGAGTTCGCGGCGTTTGGCTGGCCTCCGGAGTCGATTCCCGATCCCGAGAAACCGGAGACATTTCAACATTCGAAGCTGAAATGGGATGAAGTCAACGAAGGCGAACACGCAGAGATGCTGGCGTGGTATCGCGCATTGATTCATTTGCGGCGAACCGAGCCCTCTTTGAACGACGGAGAGCCACGCCAAACGCGCGTTCTCTATGATCAGCAAGAGATGTGGCTTTCGATCGAGCGTGGCGGCATTGGGTTGTACTGCAATCTCGGAGACAAGGAGCGGCGGTTCCCGCTGCCGAAAGGAGCCAAGATCATTCTCAGTTCTCAGCGAGTGGCGCAGGGCAAGGATGGAGCCGTGATCCTGCCGCCCGACTCTGTCGCAATCGTGAGCAGCACCGTTCCGCAAGTTTGAACCTGCCTTTGAGCGCTTCCTTAAAATCTACCCTGAGGTTCGCTGGCTGAGCTAGAATGAAAGCGCCTTGGAGCGACATGCCTTACTGACAGTTCCAGGTTTTCAATTTCGTGGCGATTTCCCCTTGCACCCGCCCACACTGCCCGTGGGCGCAATCAATCGCCGAGGTCGACACCAGAATTTTGCCGAAAAGTAATTCGCGGGAAGAGTTGTTTGATGGATCGTTCACCCTTCAGCAAAGCGATGTACGGAGGACTTTCCTCCAGCGGAGGGCTCAGTCCTCGCGATGTTGCTTTCGGCCTCAGTCATAGCCGGCGTGAATTTCTTCGCGGCGCTGCGGGAGTGGCATTGGGCGCAGCCCTCTCAGGAGCCAGCCCATTCGCCCGCGCCGAGGCAACGCGCAAGAAACGAAAAGTCATCGTTATCACCTTCGGCGGAGGCGCACGCGATCAGGAGACATTCGCGCCTGAGGGACAGGAGAATATTCCCCACCTTTTCAACGAACTGATTCCGCAATCAAGTTTCTTTACGCACGTTACGAATCAGGGCATCCTCGGCCATTACGTGGCGACGGCGAGCCTCGCCACCGGCGTGTACGAAACCCTCAATAACTTTTCCGCCGTTCCCCCCGAGCATCCCACCGTATTTGAGTATTTCCGCAAAGACCTCAAGCGCCCCATCTCCGATGCATGGGTGGTTGCGCCCAGCAACGGGTTCAATCGCATTGGCGAAAGTGACTGCCGTTCGTACGGTCCGGGCCTCGGAGCCCGTGTGATTTTGCCAAAGCATCTTCTCGGGGCAGCAAACTCGGGGGCAACTGCCGACTATGACCATCTCCTGCGCGATAACTATGAGACTCCGCTCTATGCGCCACAGCTTGGAGGAGGCGAATTTGAGCTTGAGCAACTCGAGATGATTCTGAAGCTCTCGGTCGATGACTTCATCTCCCACGCTCGAACATTGTCGAGCCCCGACGAGCTTTCTGTTTATATCGCGAAGCGGCTAATGCATGAGGAGGCGCCCAGTCTTCTTTGGATCACGATGCACGACATCGATATCGCGCATTCCGGCGCCTACTCGCTCTACATTGAGGGCATCCGTCGAACTGACCGATTGTGCGCGGAGCTCTGGCAGGCGGTTCAAAATGAACCGGAGTACGCGGGCAACACAACCTTCTTCATTCTTCCCGATTTTGGACGTGACGCCGATTATGATTCCGGTGGCAATGGATTTCAACATCACCGCACCGGCGATGCGGCCAGCCGCACCACGTGGATGATGGCTCTGGGCGCGGGTGTGCGCCAAGGCGTGGTGTATGACGACCCGATGCAATCGATTGACCTGGTGCCCACGGTGGGCTCGCTGATGGGATTTTCAGCTGCCCAGTCGCAAGGCAAGCCGGTCAAGGAGCTGTTGTAAACACGATGCTGCCGAGCGAACTCAAATCCGAAGATTTTGCCGGCTACCCTCCAGAGGCGCGGGGGTTAATAGTGGCGCATCTGGGTGCGATTCAGCAACTCCCTCTGAGTTTCGTGCCAAG
The DNA here is from genome assembly GCA_963718435.1 of uncultured Acidobacteriota bacterium. Lineage (GTDB taxonomy): Bacteria > Acidobacteriota > Terriglobia > Terriglobales > Acidobacteriaceae > Telmatobacter. The sequence continues at coordinate 44,468 of CAVQZQ010000094.1, forward strand.
CTTTCTGCGGGAAGTGATCGACTACGACTTCAAATTTCCGGCAGAGCGCTCCGCCATCGACAAAGAACTTGCGAACTTCAGCGCCCTCTCGCCGGCGCAGATCAAGGAATGGTTTCGGCCCTTCGCGGAAATATCGCTTTCTGCAAAGCTGGAGAATTTCGATTGGGTCAATCAGCCCGCGCAGTTTATCGAACAGCAATCGGCCTATCTTTGGACAACGCATCAGCTCGATGCATTTCGAAAAGCAGCTACCGAATATGGCGCGTGGATGCAGACCGCAGCTACTCCCGAAACGAGCTCGGTACGTAGGCTCGGCATCGCCGTCATCGGCCAGGGCGTCGCATCGTATGACGCACCCCTGTTTCGCAATCTGCGTCAGCACGGCACTTACTTCGGCCACGTGAAGCCGGAAAACGGCCTCGCATTGCTGCTTGCGGCCGCGGCAGCGAGAGCAAAGGCGCACCCCGCTCCGTACGCCCACTGGTACATCGACGGCGGCCGAGAGGCCGATCACGGTCCTCTCCTCACATGCATTTCCTACAATGCTCTGCAGCCCGTGCGTGCTGCGCTGCTGAAGGACATGCAGGCTCAGATTGCAAAACCCGGCATGGGGCCTGAGGAGTTGCGCACGCGATTGGCCCAGCTCACTCCGAAAGACCTCGGCATGGATGCGGCAGTCGATGCCGTGCTGGCCCGTTTTCAAGTCAAGCTTTTCACAGAGGGATCGGGGACACAGATATTCAGCACAACGTTCGCTCAATGGGCGACGCGCGAAGTGCTCCGGCGAGCCGAGGCGCAGACTTTACTGGTGCGCTTTGCTCCCAGGCAGCGGCAACGCCCCATGAATGAGCTGCTCTCAAACAACCATAGCAATCCTGAACTCGATTTGACGGGCTCGCTCGTCGACGCGGATTTTGCTGCCTATTATCACTGGATCAACCAGCAGCGGCTGCCGGGATCCGAGCACTCTTCGTTCCTGGTGTGGTTTGAGGGTCACAGCCAGGCCCTTGTGATTGCACCGTACTTCCCCAAGGGCAAGGAGTCCGACTCTGCGATCGATTTGGGAGAGCTACTCTCATTTGCCGCCGTTTGAATTCGCTTCGGAAAATTAAACAGTGGCCTTCGCGGCCCCCGTCGAGATGCCGCCATCCACCAACAGGGTCTGCCCGGTGATGTATCGGCTCGACTCGGAGGCAAGAAAAACAACTGCCCCGTCAAGATCATCCGGCCTTCCCGGCCTTTTCACCGGGATGCGATCGGTGATGTATTCAACCCAGGCGGCATTCTCATAAAGCACTCGATTCTGCTGCGTCTTGAACCAGCCGGGAGCGAGACAATTCACGGTGATGCCGTGACCGCCCCAATCATCGGCAAGGCTCATCGTAAGCTGCCGAATGCCGCCTCGACTTGCCCCATAAGGCGCGAGCCCCGCATAGCCCGCAACGCTGGTCACCGATCCAATATTGATAATGCGGCCATAGCCGCGTTCAATCATGCCGCGCGCGACGGCTTGCGCAACGAAGAATGAACCGCGAAGGTTCGTGTCGAGAATCGTATTCCAATCCTCCCAGCTCACTTGAAGCGCAGGCTTGCGAATGTTGCACCCGGCGTTATTGACCAGAATATCGATCTTGCCGAAATGCGCCTCCACCGCGGCGACAGCCTGTTGGATGCTGACATGATCCCGCACATCGAGCGCCACCGTGAAGACTTTCCGGCCCAATCCCTCGATCTCGCGTGCGAACCCCGCCAGGTCGTCCTTCGTCCGGCTGGTGACGACGATGTCTGCGCCGGCCCGGGCAAGCGCGCGCGCAAAATACTGGCCCAGTCCGCGGCTGGCGCCGGTTACAAGTGCAACCTGACCCGACAAATCAAACAATGAGCTTTCCATTTCTAGTTCCTTATGGTTCCAGCACAACCTTCAACAAGCCGGGCTCCCGCTCATACAAGCGATGGAACCACGAGGGCCCATCCTCAAGTGGAGCGACGGCGGAGATAAGCTGATCCACGCGAATGGCACCGCGTGAGATCAATGAGATGCATGCGGGATATTCACCCGACGATGCGCAAGAGCCCTGCAATCGAATCTGGCGCGTGACCGCAGACTGTAAGCCGAGCTCGATTGTGGGCGAGACATTTCCCACCAGCGTGACAGCTCCGCCCTTCCTCACACTGTCGAGCGCGAGCTTCACCGGAATCGTCGCGCCCACGCATTCAATCGCAGCTTCCGCGCCTCGCCCGCCAGTCAGATCAAGCACTTGGGGAATGAGATCGGCTTGGCGCGAGTTGATCGTATGAGTCGCACCGAGGCCGCGCGCAAGTTCCAGCCGCGTGTCGTCCAGATCGAAGACAATCACCCGTCCAGCGCCAGCCAACCGCGCCGCCTGCAGCACAAGCAAGCCAATCATTCCGGCGCCCACCACAACGACCGTATCTTCCAGTTCAATGGGAGTGAGCGAGACCGCATGCACGGCCACCGAGACGGCTTCGATCATTGCCGCGTGTTCGAAAGGCATGTTATCCGGCAACTTATATGCAATTCGCGCCGGCACAGTGACAAACTCCGCAAAGGCGCCCATTCGCCGGAAACTTGGCGTTGAAACTCCGATGACCTCGCGGTTGTCGCACAAGTTCACGTCGCCTCGCACGCAGAAAAAACACCTGCCGCAGTAGACAGTTGAATCAAACGTGACACGGTCGCCGGGCCGAAAATTGGTAACCGCCCTGCCAACGGACTCAACCACTCCTGCGGCTTCGTGGCCCATCACGATCGGCGGCAGTCGTCTGCCCGTGCTGCCATCATATCCGTGCACGTCGCTTCCGCAGATGCCGCAAGCCTTGATGCGAATCAGCAGTTCGTCTTCTGTAGGCTGCGGCAAAGGCATGTCGACAAGGTCGAGTTGCTTATAAGCAGAGAGGAGCATCCCCTTCATACGATCTCCATTCGTTCTGGAATTGTCTCGCGAGAGAGCGGCATCGGCCCTCCTCATCTCATTCATGTCACAGTCTAGGCCGCGCGTTGCGCAACATCATGATATCGCGCCCGTGAGACCGGGATTTCCGCGCATCGGCTCGATTCGGCCCAGCAGAACCATGTACGCAGTAATTCCAATCACCAGGTAGATCGCCGCTACGCCAAAAACCCACTGAAATGAACTTCGCGCCACCAGGTATCCCGTGATCACCGGGGCCGCGATGCCGGAGAGTTGATTGGAGAAATTGAGAATGCCGCCCACTCTGCCCACATTATGTTTGCTCGCAATGAGCGCTGGAACGGACCAGCCGACTGGGGCCGCTGCCGAGAGACCGCCAATCGAGATGCTGATCCAGATCAGCGCCTGCTGTGCAGTGTGCGCGCTGCCTGCGCCGAAGATGCCAAGTCCGCACATCGTGCCGCCAACCAGCACCATCTTGCGCACGACGCTCGCATCGTATCCACGGCGAATCAGCGTATCAACCAGCCATCCGCCTACCAGCAGATCCATCACCGTAGCGACCAGCCAGGGCATGCTGGTGTAAAGAAATGAGTGCAGAAGATCAATGTGGAAAGCAATGGATAGGTAACTGGGCAACCATGAAAGCAGAAGATAGAAGACATAGTTATATGAGCCGAAACCAATGGCCAGCCCGATAACTTTGCGTCGTTTCAATAGATAGCCTAACGAGGACGGTTCCGGGTAACTGCTCTGCTGCGCGTAAAGAGCATCGGTTTCTCCCAAAATGTGCTTCCGCTCAACTTCAGTCAGGGCCGGGTCTTCATCGGGATCGCGATAGATTCTCCAGAAAAGTAGGAAGTAGAGAAAGCTGACCAGCCCGGTGAGTGCAAAGCTCCAGCGCCAGCCGACGACCAGCAGAACCATGCCAATCAGCGGGACTCCAATTGCTGGCGCAAGCTTGGCGGCCGCATCAAAAAGAGACGTTGCGAGACTACGCTGCTTTGGAGGAAACCAATGGCCAATCGCCTTTGCATTGGAAGGAAAAGTCGGCGCCTCACCTACTCCAAGCGTGAACCTGGCCGCGAACAAACTGGGAACTCCGGGGGCGACTGCTGCTCCGAAGGATGCTACGCTCCAAATAAATGTACTAATCCTTCCGATCTTCTTTACGCCGAATTTATCTAAGAGAACTCCGACCGGCAATTGGCACAGGGCATAAGTCCAGTTATACGCGCCCGAAAGATAGCCAAAAGTGATGCTTGAAATTCCGAAGGTCGTAAACAAGGAAGCTTGTGAAACAGAAATGTTAACGCGGTCGAAGTAATTGACCAGCACGCCGAGACCAAGCAGCCACGCGATTCGCCAGCGGCGCATCGGCGGTGTCGCCCGTTCTTGAAAATCAATTTCCGTCACAGTCTCCATTCAGCCTAGCATTGACGGGGCCGTTAGCTCCATCCGATCAGATGTTCCCATTCTATGTTCCAGACCGGGCCAGGGACTTGCATCCGGAGAGACCGTACTCACCGCCGATTCCTGGCGAAGACTGCTATAGTGCTGGAGAGTTCGACGGCGCACATTCAACGGAAGGAAGCATATGTACCGCTCATTCGCATTGATTTGCGTGCTGCTGTTTTCCGGCGTCGCTTTTGCACAGAATGCGAAAGCAACAAGGCCGGCCATCACCGGGATTTCCCACGTGAGGTTCTTTGCTGATGATCTGGCAAAATCGCAGCAGTTCTATCATTCGTTGCTCGGCTGGGAACAGGTCCCGGAGGGCAAACCAAAATCCGGCGTCCATTTCTACGCAAATCATCTGCAATATATCGAGTTGCTGTCTTCGCCAAGCAAAGACCTGGAGAATCGTCTCGACAGCGTCGCCTTTTCAACCAGCGATGCGGAGTTATTGCGCAAGTATCTCGCGGCTCATGGCGTGAAGGTGCCCCCTGCCGTCAAGGTGGAACCAAATGGCGATCGATCCTTTGAAGTGCGGGATCCCGAAGGAAACAGGATTGAGTTTACCCAGGCAGGCTCCCGTGCCCCCAAAGGGGACGATGCCGTATCCAACCGGGTCAGCGGCCACTTCAACCATGCAGGGTACGTGGTGCGCGATCGAGCGGCAGTAGATCGCTTCTATAAGGACGTGCTGGGATTCCATCTGTATTGGGAGGGCGGCGCAAAGCCGGGCCAAACAGATTGGGTCATGATGCAGGTCCCCGATGGCACTGACTGGCTGGAATACATGTTGCGCCTGCCTGTGCACCCAAGCCGCGCCCAATTGGCCTCTGCCAATCACTTCTCGCCGGGCGTTGTGACCATGGCGGATTTGCAATCAAAGTTGAAGCAGCGGGGCTGGGATCCGCAATCGCGCCAACCGCTGCTCGGCGTGGATGGCAAATGGCAGTTGGACCTCTCCGATCCCGATGGTACACGGGTCGAATTTATGGAGTTCTTGCCGGCCAAAGAGCCTTGCTGCTCCGCCTACACCGGACGTCAACCAAACCCATCGCCTGCATGGTAACCAGGCACATCGAGTTTCGGAGAATCAAGTGAGTCTCTCCCGACGCAAGTTTCTCTCGACCATTGCCACTGCGGCCGGCGCAGCTGCTGTGGAATCGCGTGCCCTCGCTGCGCCCTATCGGGCTTCCGTACTCCGCAACGCCGGCCCCCAAGGTGCCGTCCTCGCAGCAAGCCCTTCCGGCGCGCCCATCGTGATTCCTGCCACCATGCCGATGGGTTCCGGTGCGCCTCTCGGCGGCATCGGCACCGGCTTTGTCGAGATTCGCGCCGACGGCTGCTTTTACGAGTGGCAGATTTTCAATTCAGGCGCATGGGCGCAGGATGCGCGCTCTACCACCGCGCCCCCGCCACCGGGGCCGCAGTACCTCCGGTTCATGCTCCGCACTCGAAAGACCTCGGACGATGTTTCGCAGGTGCGGCGTCTCTATCTGCGTTCAGATGAAAATAATCTCTACACACTGCCCTTTGCGCAAGACGTCCAGTCCATCGATTACTACGCATGGTTTCCAGTGACCGGTCTTCGCTATAACGATCAGACCTTGCCAGTCCAGGTCTCGGCTCAGATTTTCTCACCATTTATTCCAGGCAAAGCGCGTGATTCCGCAACTCCTGGGTTTCATGTTGTCTACACTCTCGAAAACACGACCAACGAAACAGTGGAAGCGTCGATCGCGGGATTCATGGATAATCCGCTTGCCTCCGCGCTTCCCGACCGCCGCCTCACCAATACCGTCTCCACAAAAAACGGCGTTACAAGCCTGCTGCTCGACACTGCGGCCAAAACCGATTTCCCGTCAGGCATCGGCAATATGTGTTTCTCCGTGACAGGAGGCGAACACTCCTCAATCTGCGGCACGTTCCAGGAATACACGGCTGCTGACTGCTGCAGATGGCAAACACCTCGCGTAAATTACATGTTGCTCAGCATTCTTGAGGAGTTGCGCAACAGCGGCCGGTTGCCAAACACCCAGGGAGGCACCGATCCAGCCACCGGTCTGCCTTCGATGCGGCAGATCGATGCTATGTCCGATGCCGAAGCCGGCAGCACACTCAAACAGCTAAGCTCCGATGCATTGCTGGCCCGTGTCATCGCCGACGCACGCGCTGCCGGTTCCCAGATCAATAGTTCCCGGTTCAACGAGCGCAGCCTCCTCCGCGAGGTTCATAACAATTTGATCTCGAAGAAGGGTACGCCGCGCTTGACTTGGGGGACCGGAGCGTTGGCGTCCACCGTCAAACTGGCCCCAGGACAAAAGATCGAACTGCGCTTCACCCTCAGTTGGTACCTTCCCCATCACCTCACGACAGACGGCCGCGAGATGGGGCACATGTACGCGACGTGGTATCGCGATGCCGCAGAAGCGAATCGATTCCTTTGCGATCATTACGCTGAACACCGCGCCGCCACGGAGGCCTTTGCCCACACGCTTGCCGATACATCGCTCGGCGACGCTATGGCCTTCTCATGGTCCAGTCAACTCTCGAGTCTTATCTCAAACACCTGGTGGACCAAAGACGGCAGTTATGCCATTTGGGAAGGGCTCGGCTGTTGCGGCCTTTCCACAACGGATGTCGACTATCAGGGCAGCTTTCCCGTTGTTGCGCTCTTCCCCGAGCTCAAGCTTTCGCAAATGAGGCAGATCATTGCCCATCAGAACAGCCTGGGGCAGGTTCCGCATACCTATGCAGGAGATGTGGGCCGTGTGGATGCAGGCTTTGCACGCGTCGACATGAATCCGCAATTCGTGATGATGGTCTACCGCGACTTCCTCTGGACCGGCGACACGGACTACCTCGCGTTCATGTGGCCCCATGTCGTCAAGGCGATGGCGTTCACTCAGTCTCTCGACACCAATGGCGACGGCCTGCCCGATCGCGATACCGCCGTTCAGACCTATGACCAATGGCGCATGCGCGGGACGCCCGCCTATATCGCATCCCTTTGGGTCGGCGCCCTGCGCGCGGCTGTGCAGATAGCTCGTGCGGCAAACAAGCCCGACGAGGCAAAGCATTGGTCTGACGAGCTCGCAAAGGCTTCGGCAAGCTTCGATGAAATGCTCTTCAACGGAGAATATTACAGTCTATGGGTCGATGGCAAAGTCCGCGACGAACTTTGCATGACCGACCAGATCTCCGGCGAGTGGTTCACCAGCCTCATTGGCTTACCTGCAACAATTTCCAAGGACAACCTCAACCAGGCCGTGCAAAGCATCTTCAAATACAACTTCAATCCCGAGTTTGGTCTGCATAATGCCACTGCTCCCAAGCGTGGCGCAGATCTGTTGGCACTCAATAATCTGCAGGCGGGCGGACTCTGGTCGGGCATTGAATTCGCGTTCGCTTCTTTTCTGATGGACCATGGCCGATATGCCGACGGAGTCAAAATTGTCGATGCAATCCATCGACGCTATCTGCGGGCCGGCCGCCCGTGGAGCCACGTCGAGTGCGGCGGTCACTACTCCCGCGCGATGAGCAGTTGGGCGACATTGCTCGCCGCCACTGGCTTCAAGCCCGACATTCCCAATAAATCCGTGGCAATCAATCCCACCATTCCCGGTGATTTCCATGCACCATGGGTTACGTCGACCGGTTTCGGCACCATCTCGCGAAAAGATGGAGCACTATCGATCCACTGCATCCATGGGACGTTCGACCTGAAAGTCTCTCAACTTTCCTGAAGCTACGCAATTCGCAGATGCGTGTCTGCGCGCGCGCGAAGCGGCAGCACCGTCAAACAGCCTTATCATATTAGATAGATACAGCAAATACTGCGTGCGCGCTCCGCATGCGATCAACGCATGGTGCTTACTGAAAGGGCTTACTTATGACGGGGATTGACCCTGATGTTCTGCTTCAACAATTCGCCAGCGATAATTACGCCGGCATCTGTCCCGCCGCTACGCTTGCAATGGAAGTTGCCAATCACGGCCATGCCACGGCATATGGCGACGATCCCTGGACTGCCAAAGCATCCGATGCATTTCGCGAGCTTTTTGAGATTGAGTGCGAGGTCTTTTTTGTATTCAACGGCACAGCAGCCAATTCCCTCGCCTTGGCCTCACTCTGTCAGTCGTATCACGGCGTCATCTGCTGCGACTCGTCGCATGTCGAGACCGATGAATGCGGCGCACCCGAATTTTTTTCCAACGGTTCCAAGCTTCTGGTAGCGCAAACCGCCGATGGGAAACTGACTCCAGAGTCGATTCGAGAACTCGCCACCAAGCGTCAGGACATCCATTACCCCAAGCCGCGCGTGGTTACCATCACTCAATCAACCGAGATGGGCCGCGTCTATACGTTGCCTGAGTTGCAGGCGATCTCTGAGGAATGCAAGCGTCACAATCTTTACACGCACATGGATGGCGCGCGCTTTGCGAATGCCTGCGCGAGCCTTGGCTGTTCGCCGGCCGACCTGTCCTGGCGCAGCGGTGTGGATGTCCTCTGCTTCGGCGGCACAAAAAATGGCATGGCCGTCGGCGAGGCAGTTCTCTTCTTTAACCGCGCTCTCGCTGCAGATTTTGACTACCGGTGCAAACAGGCCGGCCAGCTTGCATCCAAGATGCGGTTTCTTTCGGCTCCGTGGGTTGGAATACTCGAGAGCGGCGCGTGGCTCGAAAATGCCAAACACGCAAATGAGTGCGCACAATATTTTGCCGCCAAGATCTCCGACATCCCAGGCATCCAAATGGCGGGACCAGTCGAAGCCAACGCAGTCTTCCTGAATGCTTCGGAAGAGTTCCTCAATTCGCTGCGCGAGCGTGGCTGGAGATTCTATACCTTCATCGGCGGCGCCGCGCGTTTCATGTTCTCCTGGGACACTGACTTGGCGCGCGTGGATGAACTTTGCAGCGATCTAAGCGAATGCGCCCAGAGCGCACTCGGCACGCCAGCGGACCGGATTACAAGCCTGGGTGCCTGAAAAACGAAGCCAAGCACCCAGACTACCCGTCAAGGTTTGTCGTCAGCGTGTCTGGAGCGGTCGGCCCACTTGCTCCACAACTGCGGATCGGCCAACATCTTGATATAAACGCCGCCCACAACCGATCGCGCCTGGAACCCGATCTCGTGAGCGGAAACGGTGTCATACCAGTCCGTCATCGGCACGCGATCAGGCGTCTGGTTCAGGAACTGGAAAATCGGGTGAACGATGACCTTGAAATCGGCGGGGTTGGTGGCCAGCGTAGCAGACCAGATCGTCCAATCGAGCTTGGTGTACGTGGCACGGTTATCGAGCGGCAGGCCGAACGGGTTCAGCCGCGTTTTGTAAAAGGCGACCTCTTGCGTAGCAATCTCGGCGGGAAAGATGTGCAAGCCGAGAATGTCGTCCCAAACAAGATTGTATTTCTGGCTCCAAGTGTTGGGCTTGTCAAATGCGAGCCGGTAATGGCCATCCTCCGCTGCCATGGCAGTCCATCGCGCCGCCATGGATTTGGCCGCGGTCTCATACTTGGATGCGGTCTTGTCGTCGCCCGTCTGTTTCGCAAGTTGCGCGTAGGCAGCCAGCGCCTCAATCGCCTTAATGGATAGATTCGTGTTGTGCGCAAGATGTCCCGCGAAATCATCCGTGCAGAGTTGGTTCTCCGGATCGAATCCTTTGTCCAGCAGATACTCGGCCCATTTTGTGAGAAGCGGCCAATAGCGCTTTGCAAACGCAGTGTCGTGTTCGGCGTGAGCGAGCGCAGCGAACATCAGGATCATATTGCCTGACTCCTCCACCGGCATCTGATCGTCTTCGGTGACCTCACCGCCGCCATAGAGTTGCCCATTGGCCAATGGATAGACTCCCAAGTCATGCGGAGCAAAAGGAAACTTCCAGTGCGGCGTTTGTGCATAGCGCGCCACCGGCTCAAGTTGCGCCTCACCCAGTTTGGGATTCAGAAACAGGAACATCGGCGAAGAGGGATAGAGCACGTCGACCGTCGAAATAGATCCGTTGCTGAAGTTCTCCTTAGGCATGAAGAAGGGAACTCCATCTGCGTCTTCAACAAGTTTGTGCGCCGCAATCGCCTGCCGAAATGCCAATGTAGCAATGGCCGCGTATTCCTCGCCTCCGGCCTGCGCCAAGTCGTGTTGCAACTCAGCATCATACTTCTCGGCGCGCGCTTCGAGCGAAGGATAGTCGCGCTCCGCGGCCTGCAGCATCGCTGCAAAATTCGAAAACTCCTTGCGCCAGTAGGGCAACAACCGCTGGTGCATGTACTCAACGGAGTAGATGTCATCGTATGCCAGCAGCACATGGCGAGTCACCGGCGACGCCCCCACTTTCCCCAGCGGAATCGAGAGGTTCAGCAGGGGTGGTGACGGATGGCGGCTTTGCGGCATCCGTGGCTGATCCAGATCGTCCTGACTGAGCAGTTCGCCGTTAGCCACAAAACCAGCGCGATCGTCGCGATTACCGGCGGCCAATGTGGCCTCGCCTTGCGCATCGGGAACGCCCACGTAGAAGTAGCCCCAGTCGATGCGCACGTTGTCGCCCCACTTCTCCAGCATGGGTTGCTCCTGCGAGCCGACGCGCAGCAAATGAAGCCCCGCAATTTTCGCGCGCGACCAAACCACAGGCTCAAGTGGCGTGTTCGTGGCAATGGCCCCATCGATGTCGAGATAGAGCGTGACATCGTGATTCGCGCCGTCGCGTGACTTCACATCCCAAGTGAGATAAGTGACCGGCCGCGCCATGATCTTCATGTCATCGGGAAACGCGGGAGTGAGGAAACAGATGCGGATCTCCACCTGCGGACTCTGCAGCGTCACCAGCGTGCGCGTGGGCGTAATCGTCCGCTGAGTTTCCTCCAGAGCCGAAATTTCACGATCCGCATCGCCAAGATAACGGTAGTTCTTGCCGTCGATCCGCGCAATTCCATTGATCTCTTGTGCAGAGCCGGTCCAATGCCGCGTGGGTCCCCCGGTAAGCCGATCGGAGGCGGACCAGATGCTGAAATAGGGATCGTGCGCGACGAGAGGCGTTGCTGGAGGCCGCAGTGCCGGACCAGTATCTTGCTGTCCCATCAGATCGGCGGAAGCACCAAATAGGAGTGCGTTCATTAGCACCGCAAGCCTGCACAAGTTGTTCATCCCGGTTCTTCCTCCGCTCTTCGTTGGTGAGTCATTTTGAATCGGCTCAGACGTCGCTGCTGTCGCATCGCACGGCCTGCGGATTCCTGAGTTGTGTTTCCTCAATAGTGCGCTGGCAAGGAAGAGCAATCATAGCGCTAGCCCCGGCCATCTGTCGAAGCTTGAGGCCGATCATCTATCACGCTGCGGGAGCGATGACGTCCGCTTTCAAATTGCGCTTTGGTGAAAGTGAAGCAATTCCCGTTGTGCCCGCTTCGAATCGCCGTTTTCAATAACAAATTCGAAATGAAAAGGCCCTGCATTTAGCAGGGCCTTTCCGTTGAAACAGCAAGCGAAAAAACCGCCGTCAGTGTTTTCCCCGCGCCGACGCGATCTTGGCTTCGGCTTCGGCAATCACCCGCAATGCCTCGGTGTAGGCTTCTTCGCTGTCGCCGGCTTCATTCCATTCCTTGTGCCCGCGGTCTAGTTGCTGTTCTGCACGTGGCACGTCGATCTCTTCCGGCTTAAGCGCGTCGCTGGCCAGAATCGTCACACGGTCCGGCAGCACCTCGACGAATCCCCAACTCACGTTGTAAACCTGCCCATCGCCAGGCCCGCCATGCAGAATCACATCGCCAGCACCCAACTCCGCCATCAGCGGCGCGTGCCCGTAAAGCGGCTCGAGATACCCGGTCTTCGAAGGCAGATCGACCGAATCCGCCAGGACCTCGAAGAGAGTACGCTCCGGCGTTACCAGCCGAACCCGCAATTGATTTGTCGCCTCCGCCATGGGCTCCTTTCAGTCGCCAGTGACCAGTAATCAGTTATCAGTGGTCACTGGTCACTGGTCAGTGGTCAGTGGTCAGTGGTCAGTTGAGTAGGTTCGTCGCATCGGCATTTACTGACAACTGACCACTGTTCCCTGACCACTGCCTCTTACGCCGTCGTCTTCAACTTCTCGGCGGTTTCCAGCACTTCCTCGATCGCGCCTTTCATGTAGAAGGCTTGCTCGGGAATATCGTCGTACTTGCCGGCAATAATTTCCTTGAAGCTGCGCACCGTGTCGGCAACCTTCACGTAGGCTCCTGGAATTCCCGTGAACTGCTCGGCCACATGGAACGGCTGCGACAGGAACTTCTGCACCTTACGCGCGCGCCCCACGGTCAGCTTGTCTTCGTCTGAGAGCTCGTCGATACCCAGAATCGCGATGATGTCCTGCAGGTCCTTGTAGCGCTGCAGAATACGCTTGACGCCCTGCGCCACTTCGTAATGCTCTTCTCCCACGATGCGCGCCGAAAGAATGCGCGATGAAGAAGCCAGCGGGTCGACCGCGGGATAAATGCCGAGTTCCGAGAGCGGCCGGCTCAACACCGTGGTCGCGTCAAGGTGCGCAAACGTGGTCGCCGGTGCCGGGTCAGTCAAATCGTCAGCGGGCACGTAGACTGCCTGCACCGACGTCACTGAGCCCTTCTTGGTCGACGTGATGCGCTCCTGCAACTCACCCATCTCCGTGGCCAGGTTGGGCTGGTAGCCCACGGCTGAAGGCATGCGGCCCAGCAGCGTTGAAACCTCTGACCCCGCCTGCGTAAAGCGGAAGATGTTGTCGATGAAGAGCAACGTGTCCGATCCTTCCACGTCGCGGAAATACTCAGCAACAGTCAGCCCCGTCAACGCCACGCGTAAACGCGCTCCTGGCGGTTCGGTCATCTGGCCGTATACTAGCGCGCACTTCGAGTTCTTCCAGTCACCCGGCTTGATCACGCCCGATTCGGTCATCTCAGTCCAGAGATCGTTGCCCTCGCGGGTACGCTCGCCCACGCCCGCAAATACCGAGTAGCCCCCGTGATTCTTGGCCACGTTGTTGATCAGTTCCATGATGACGACGGTCTTGCCCACGCCTGCGCCGCCAAACAGGCCGATCTTGCCGCCCTTTAAAAAGGGTTGGATGAGATCGATGACCTTGATGCCGGTCTCGAACATCTCCTCGTGCGTAGTCTGCTCGTCAAACAGCGGCGCTGGCCGGTGAATGGGCATGCGCTGCGTTTCGCCAATCGGCCCCAGGTTGTCCACCGGTTCGCCGATCACATTGATCACGCGGCCCAGCGTTTCTTTGCCCACGGGCACGCGAATGGGTCCGCCCAGGTCGATAGCCTTCATGCCGCGGACCATGCCGTCCGTTGCTTCCATCGCCACCGTCCTGACGCGTCCTTCGCCCAAGTGCTGCTGCACTTCGAGGATGACACTAATGGGCGTGGGCACCGTGAAGCCATCGCTGGTGACGCGCAGCGCCTGGTAAATGGGCGGCATCGTCGCTTCTTCAAACTGCACGTCTACCGCCGGTCCGGAGACTTGAATTACCTTGCCGATATTCTCTGCCATATTTGCCTTCCAAGTGCTAGACAGCGGCCGCGCCGCTGACAATTTCAATGATTTCCTTGGTGATCGCGGCCTGCCGAACGCGGTTCATCAGCAGCGTGTAGGCGTCGATCATGTCCGAGGCGTTGTTGGTCGCCGAATCCATTGCCGTCATGCGCGCCGCTTGCTCCGCAGCCACCGACTCGGCCATGGCGTGAAACAGCATCGACGAGACATATTGCGGAATCAGCCCTGCGAATAATTCCTCCGCGGGCTGCTCGTAGATGTAGTCCACCTCGGCGGTTCCAAAATTCTTTGCTTCCTCGTCGGCTTCTTTGGTGTCAGCCGGCTCAAGTTCAATGCCCGCGCTGCGTGCAGCCTCTGCGGCGCGTTCGCGCTCTTCAAGCGTCGGTTCCGCCGCACCGGCAATCCGCGTGCTGCCAATCTTGATCAACGGCAGCAATTGCTCGACAACCACGCGCTGCGAGATCACCGACTTGAACTCGTTGTAGACGATGTAGACCGAGTCGATCTCCTCGTGTACATAGCGCGCGATGATGTTCTTTGCCAGTTCGAAAACACGCCGGGCTTCCAACTTTTCCAAGAGGCCGGGATGGTCGCCGGTCACCTCAATCGGCGCCTTGCGCTCGCGCACCTTGTGCTCGTGGCCTTCCGCGTCCGTCTGTTCGAGATACCCGGCCCCGGGATACCGGCGCGCATCTGATCGCGGCCCTTGCGGCCCACCGCTTCGATGTCGATCTCTTTGTCCTTATTGCCGTTGATGAACTGGTAGGCCATCTTCAGGATGTTCGCGTTGAAAGCGCCGGCGAACCCCTTGTCGCCGCTGATAATCACCAGCAGCACGCGTTTCTCCGGACGCGTGATGAACAGCGGGTGACGCAGGTTGCCCGTTTCAGGATCGAAGATCTCGATACGGCGCGTCAGCGATTGCAGAACACTGGTAATCATCCGGGCATAGGGTCGAGCCGCTACAGCCCGCTCCTGCGCGCGGCGCAGCTTGGCCGCGGCCACCATCTTCATGGCCTTGGTGATCTGGCGCGTGTTCTTCACACTCCGAATGCGCCGCCGTAGATCGAGAACGTTTGCCATAGTCTTTCCAGGGGTCAGGGATCAGGGTTCAGAGATCAGTTCTCTGAGTCCCTGTCCTTCAACGCCTTTACAACCCCAAATATCATCTTTCCCACTTCGTGCGATAAGCCTTCTGCTTCGCCAAGCAACCGGGATTCACCTTTCCCTAATGCGCGGGCGATCTCGAGTTGTGTTTGCAGTTCAAAATTCGATCCTCGGGCTACACCAAGGAACTGCCTGTACTCTTTCGTGCCAAGCCGACCGTGCCCTTCGGCGATGTTGCCGGGAATGGAAACCGCTGCTCGCCTCATTTGGCTGGTTAGTCCATAAATCTCTTCCCGGGGAAATTCCTGAGTTAGCCGATACACTGAAACAGCCAGCTGGATCGATCTTTGCCACACCGCCAAGTCCCGAAAAGACTGCACCATCGTTCTGATCCCCGACCCCTGAACCCTGTTTAGGCCGTTACCGCCTCGGCCTTTTCCGCAACAAAGCCTTCCTTGTACTCCTTGAGCGCCGCGTGCAGCCGGTTACGCAGATCGTCGTCAAGCGACTTCTTCTTGGTCAGCTCGTCCATCAGATCCGATTGCGCCGCCTCAAAATACTTGTAAAGCCCGTTCTCAAAGGCGCGAATGCGATCAACTGGCTGATCGTCCAGATACCCCTGTGTGCCGGCAAAAAGCACCACCACCTGCTGCTGCCAGGTCAGCGGATGGAACTGCGGCTGCTTCAACAATTCGGTGAGACGCTGTCCACGATTGAGCTGCTTCTGGGTCAAAGGATCGAGGTCCGAGCCGAACTGCGCAAACGCCGCCAGTTCGCGATACTGCGCAAGGTCCAGCTTGAGCGTCGAGCCCACCTGCTTGACTGCCTTGATGGCCGCCGAGAACCCCACGCGCGAAACCGAAAGACCCACGTTGACGGCAGGGCGTACGCCGGAGTTAAACAGATCCGTTTCCAAAAAAATCTGACCGTCCGTAATCGAAATGACGTTGGTCGGAATGTAGGCCGAGACGTCGCCGGCCTGCGTTTCGATGACCGGTAATGCGGTGAGTGAACCGCCGCCGCGTTCCTTGCTCATCTTTGACGAACGCTCCAGCAGCCGCGAGTGGAGATAAAAGACATCGCCTGGGTACGCTTCGCGGCCCGGCGGACGACGAAGCAGCAGCGAAATTTCGCGATATGCCATCGCATGTTTTGAAAGATCGTCATACATCACCAGTGCATGCCGGCCGTTATCTCGGAAAAACTCTCCCATCGCGGTTGCCGCATACGGCGCAAGGTAGAGCATCGGCGCGGGCTCTGACGCGGAAGCAGCTACCACGATGGTGTGGCCCATGGCTCCGGCTTCGGTGAGGGTCTGGACAACCTGGGCAATGGAGGACCGCTTCTGCCCGATGGCGCAATAGACGCAGATCAGATCGTTCTTGGCGTTGTTAATGATGGTGTCAAGCAGAACCGCGGTCTTTCCGGTCTGGCGGTCGCCGATGATCAGTTCGCGCTGGCCGCGGCCGATCGGGATCATGGCGTCGATGGCCTTCAGTCCTGTGGCCATGGGCTCGCGCACGCCCTGACGATCGATGATGCCGGGCGCCAGTCGCTCGACGGGAAGAGTTTCGGTGGTCGCAATGGGTCCCTTGTCGTCGATGGGCACGCCCAGCGCATTCACCACGCGGCCAATCATCGCGTCGCCCACCGGCACGCTCAGAATCTTGCCGGTGCGCTTTACCTCTTGGCCTTCGCGAAGTTCGGTGTAGTCGCCCAGCACAACGGAGCCAACCTGGTCTTCTTCCAGGCTCAGGGCCAGTCCCGCAATGCCGTGCGGGAAGCTGAGCAGCTCGCCGGCCATCACCTTGTCAAGCCCATGAAGACGGGCAATGCCGTCACCGAGGGATGTGATCGTTCCGACTTCGTCGACCTGGACTTTCGCGTCATAATTCGCGATCTGCTCGCGAAGGAGTTGCGTAATCTCGTCTGCCTTGATCTGAGCCATTTCCGTTCCTTCAGGGGTCAGGGTTCAGGGTTCAGGGATGAGTTCACCGCATCTGCCTCGCGGAATCCTGCCCTGCACTCGCTGAAGTCCTTAACCGCCGTGCTCCCTTTCCCTCTGTTCCAATTCGTTACTTCCGAGTCCAGACTTCTGAACTAAATCTCTGCTGCCGAGCCATGGGTTTCTGACCCCTGAACCCTGATCTCTGACCCCTGCCTTCTTCACCCAGCCATCAACGCTTCCTTAACCGCTCCAGCCGCCCGCGGACTGAACCGTCGTACACCGTCGAACCGATGCGCACCACCGTGCCACCCAGGATAGACTCAGCCAGTTTGAAGCTGGCTTCGATCTTCGATCCGGCCAGGTTGCCCACTCCGTCCACCAGCGTCTTCCGTTCCTCTGCGCTCAGCTCACGGGCTGTCACAATCTCCGCCTGCCGGATTCCCAGCCGCTCCTGCAACTTCGCGCGATAAGCCGTGGCCACTTCGTGCACCTCGGCGATGCGATCGTTGTTGATGAGCACAGCGATCAGGTTGCGTAATTCCCTTTGCAGCCCCATGCTGACGTTCAACTTATCGAGAATCTCCACTTTCAGAGCGGCAGGAACGGCTGGATTTAGAAGAACGTGCGCAACTCGGGGCTTCCCTCCCACGTCGCGAGAAAGTCGCTCAGTTGCCGGTCAATTGCGGCAGCGTCCAGCTTGGCGGCGACCACCACGTCAAGAAACGCGCTGGCGTAACGGGCTGCGAATGCGGCTGCCATCTAGTTCTTCCCTCCGTTGCCCGCACTCGTCGAGGCCTCGCGCATAAACTCCGCAATCAAAGCGAGATCGGTCTCCGGAGTAACTCGAGCTGCCCGACTGCCTTCTCAATCGCCAACCCGGCGGCAAAATTCTGCAGCCCGCGCCGCGCCTGCGCTGCGGCCAGGGTGATCTCCTGCTCCGCAGAGGTGACGATGCGCGGCTCTCCTCTTCAATCGAAGCCTTGATGCGTATTTCGTCCTGCTTGCTCTCTTCTTCCACGTGGGCCCGGATATCCGCAATCTCGTCACCTAGCTTGGAGAGCTTTGCCTCCACCGCGCTGAGCCGCGTGTTCGCGTCCAGCGTCAACTTGCGCGCCGACTCGATATTTTGGCTCAGCGTCTCCGACCGCTTGCGAAAAACCTTGGGCAGCACCTTTGCCAGCGGAATACCAATAGCCAGCCCGAGGATGGCGAAGTTGATCCATTCGAAGAAGCGCGCCGTTGTCTCGACGCTCAGATTGAACTTTTTCGCAATCGATTGAACGATCGGAGCGTGCCGGTAGACGTTGTCCTCTTCGGCTTCTGTCTCCTTGTCCCCTGCCTTGGACACAGCCGCGAGCGGACGCGCATTGGGAGCCGTCGCCGAAGTTGCAGCCGGAGCGGACTCCTGTCCCAAAAGGCGCACCGGCGTGGCCAACATCCCTGCGGCCATCACTAGAAATACAAGGGAAAAAATCCAGTGGGTGAATCGCGAATGCAAAATCGAAAATCTCAACGGGAACCCCCGGCAGTCGCCGGCAGGACCGCCCGGACTACCTGGCTGGCCAGCTCCGCAATCGAAACTTCAATCGCCTTGCGTGCACGATCGGCCTCGGTCTCCAGTTCAGTTCTGGCCTGGCTCACCCTTGAACTTGCCGCCTTGCGCGCGATCTCCAAAGCGGCGTCGCGTTCCGCGGTCCATTGCTTGATGCGCTGCTCGCGCGCTCTGAAAATCTCCACGCGCGCCTGCCGCAGCTTCTCGGCGTACTCGGCAGCGCGGGCTTCGGCTTCCTCAATCGCCCGGTTGGCATCTTCCACTGCGCCGTCCGTGCGGGCGCGGCGCTCCTTCAGCGTGGCGGTCAGCGGCTTTTGCACCAGAAACTGGTACGCCACCACCAGCACCAGGAACAGCAGGGCCGTGGGTATTGAACCCACCAGGTACGCGCCAACTTGTTGAACGATTTCTTGCATACTCGTACCGGATCTTTAGATGATGAGTGTTATTTCGTGCGTGGGTGGAACACCTTTTTGTATCAGGGGTGAACCCGCAAGTCAACGCGATTGAGCCGCATTCCGCGGGGTCCTGTGACTGCTGTCACGATTGGGATATTTTGTTCAAAAAAGTGCTTGCTTTCCCTTACAACAAGCCTAAACTAAACATACCACCTAGACCCGGTTCAGGGTCCAGCGGACGGCCTGTTGCGGGAAGTCATTCCACTCCCGGAACAGGCTGCCCGCTTCTTACTTTTTTGGGACACTTTTTCCTTTCACCGGGCTCCTCCACCCCACCCCTCCTCGACCATCGCTAATTTTTCATTGCGTGAAAATCCGGCGACCCCTGTATCCCGTGGGGCAAACACCCGTCTATCTCCCTGAACGTCATTCCTGGCCCGAAAGCCGGCTGGGAGAATTTGAGGAGCCTCGCGGCGGCCAAGACCTGCGCCGGCACGCTCCTCCAATGACCTCGGAGGAACATCTCGTTATGTCGAAAAGACTTTTCAACCTCGCACTTTCCGGCGCACTGCTGCTTGGCGCCACCGGGGCCGCGATCGCCCAGGACAACCCTCCCCCACCCCCTGACCAGCAACAAGGCGGCAGCCGCGGCCCCATGCGTATGGACCCCGATCAGCAGCTTCAACACATGACCAAACAGCTCGACCTCAGTGCCGATCAGCAAAGCCAGATCAAACCAATCCTGGTCGAACGCCAGCAGAAGATGGAGGCGCTCTTCCAGGACCAGTCGCTCGCACGTGAAGATCGCCGCGCAAAAATGCAGTCGATCCGCCAGGAATCACAAAGCAAGATCGAAGCGGTTCTCAACGATCAGCAGAAGCAGAAGTTCGAAGCCATGCAGGACCGCATGCGCCATCGCGGCGGCGAGAACGGCCCCCCGCCTCCTGACGGCGCCGCCCAACCACCGCAGTAGCGCTGAATTTTAGAGGGTCCGCCTCCTGAAACCCGGACTGCTTTCGAAATGCGTGTCCGGCCGCCGAGGAACAGCGTGCAACGTTCCTGGGCGAGCCAGGTATCCCGCCGTTTCGAAGCAGGTTCCGTTAGTTCTTCCCGCCGGTGTCGTTCCCTTTCCCGCCATTCAACCTGAACGCTTGCAAAGCGTCAGGGCCGTTTGTTCACCGTCAGCAATCCCTGCGCACGCAGCCACTTCTCCAGTAGATCCGGCCATTGGTCGAGAGCCGGGTCGCCGCCGCCGAGCCCCGTCCCATGGGGTCCACTAGCAAAGATGTGCGCCTCGGCTGGAACCCCAGCCTTTACTAGCGCCTCATAAAATCGCAGCCCCTGTTCCACCGGAACGGTCTGGTCGTTGAAAGTGTGATACCAGAACGTTGGCGAAGTGTCCTTTGTCACGAAAAGATCGGGCGAGTAGGCCGCGCGAAGCGCCTCGCAGCGATCCATTACGTTGAAGAGCTTGCAATAGCTCAGGTGCGAGGTGTCAGAGGAGATCGCCCCGATCCACGGATAGCCCAGCACAAGATAATCCGGCCGGCTTGAGGCCCTTTCAATCGGGTCATCCGCGTCGGGCTTGCCGGGAACAAACTGCGTCCCCGAAAGGGCGGCAAGGTGGCCACCGGCAGAGAAGCCGATCACCACGATTCTGTTCGGGTCGATGTGGTAATCACCCGCCCGTGCCCGAACCGTCTCGATCGCGCGCCTCGCATCCAGCAGCGGAATCGGCAGCAGGTAGCCGTTGGAAGAGAGCCGGTACTTCAGGATAAATGCGCGAAAGCCGCGCACCGTGAACCAGTCCGCCACCTGCCGGCCCTCGAGGTTCGCGGCCAGTCCCACATACGAGCCACCCGGAAAAATCACCACGGCCGACCCGTTTTCGCGCCCTGGATGCGGCTCAAGGATGGTGAGGGTAGGAATGTCTTCGCACGCGTTGCCCTTGGCTTGCGGAGCTTCGCCGGGCCATAGACGGATCGTGTGGATGCCGAGGAACGCGTTGTCTTCGCCGGCTGTCGTGCAAGCTTGCTTCTGTGCCTCGGCCGCCGAACACACCAGCAAACCCATCGCCACGATCGCAATGAACTGTTTCACCAATGACCTCCCGCGGGTTCGCGAGGATTATACGACCCGGGGTAAACAGGGGTCAGGGATCAGTGATCAGGGGTCAATGCCAAAGGGAGGAATCTGCGACCCGCTCTGCGTTTGAGACCAGAGAAAGGGAACCGAGCGCCAGAAATCAAAATCAGGAATCGCTCGACCGCTACGGCCTCACTTTCGCAAACTCGACCCGTCGGTTCCCTGGTCACTGTTCCCTGACCCCTGATCCCTGTCTTTGTTTTTGACCCCTGACCCCTGATCCCTGACCACTACCCTTCACAGCCACACCACCGCGTGCCCCGGACACGAATCCTCGGCCCGCTGCGTCAGCGTCTCGGCCAGCTCAAATCCGTAGCGCGCAAAATAATAGGCTGCCCCGTGCACGCGCTCCTGCAGTACGCCGCCTGGATAAAGCGCCTGGCATATCGCATCCGCATGGCGCTTGAGCGATTCTTCCCGCTGCAACTGGAAATCCGCCGCCAGCCTGCGCAGCCGGTCCATCTGGTAGCGCATCTTGCCCGCCGCCGTCTCGGCCGATCGTCCCAGCCCCGCATCCAGCTTCTGCATCCACTCAAGCAGCGGTCCAAGCTCCGCATCCAGCGCCATGCCTGCCGCAGCCAGCTTGCGCTTGCCCTCGACAGGCATCGCCCGTGCCGCCAGCAGCTGCGCCAGCCCTGCGGGATCGGCAGCAAGAGGGCGTTCACTCCCCGGTGAGAGAGAGTCGTCGCTCCCGGCGAAGAGCCGCTCCACTGACAGCTCATGCTTGCGCAGCAATTCACCAATTGCCGGTTCCACCAAGGTTGCCGAAAAGCGCGGCTGCACTGGCGTAATGCGCCCCAGAATGCGCTCAGACAGCACCGTCGACTGCGCAAAGTAAGCAATCTCCGCGGGTCCGCCAATGGTCAGCGACGTCGACAGCAGGAAATCTTGAAACACGGGCCGCAGCAACGCTGAAGGCGAGATGCGCTCCGGCTCCACATCCAGAATCCCCAGCAAATCGGCTGTCGAATATTTCTCGCGCCCGGCCTGCCACAGACCATCCGACTCTGCGCTGCTCGGCGCCATTCGCTTCAGCGCCTGCCGCGCTCCCGTTGCCTCATCAATCAGAAACAGCAAACTCGATTGCGGCGCAACCGCCACCTGCGCGTGATACCCCGCAGCCTCCAGCGCCTTGTTGCGTTCCACCAGGGCTGCATGCAAATCATCCGCGCCTTCCAGTGCCGCGCGCAGCACCGAAGCGCCCATGCGATGAAATGCACGGCCACTGGCATCAAGCACGAGCAATCCCTGTGCCGCAAAAATCTTCGCGTAAAACTCCGCAAAGGCCTGCGCAAATGTGCGTCCCGGGTCTATACACTGCTGCGAGTGCCTCCATCGCGTCCGAGTGGCCCAGCAGTTCCCATGCCTCCTCAATCAACCGAGTGATCGTCTCATCCAGCACCACGCCACCCGCCGGCCGCGGCTCCGCAGGTGTTTCCGCATAGACCAGTTCCCGTAGTTCTTTGCGCGACGGAAAGATCACATGATTGATTTCCGCAAAGTCGTGATCTTCACTCGCAATCCAGAAAATCGCCGCGTGCGGGTGTCCCGCCCCCGTCGCCTGCCGCGCGCGCGCCAGCGCCGTCGCCGCCTTGAACGGCGTAAACAGCGGCCCACCGAACAAGCCCACTTGCTGCCCCGTCACTACCACACCCGCGCCCGATTGCAGTACGTCTAGCGCCGGCCCCGCGGTCGCTGAGGGATTCTGTGCAGCCAGCAACTCCACCATCTCAGTCCGATGCGCCGGAACAGCCCGTTTATCCGCCGTGGCGGACCTGCCCGCCGTGGCGGGCCACCCGCTATCCGCGAGAGCCGATCCATAGAATGGCCGCACCGCGGGCGCACCGGCGCAATAGTCCAGAAAGAGCCGGTGCAGGCCCGGCGCCACGGTGATCGGATAACAGTCTGCAGTCGACAATACGTTCTCTTTCGGTTGCTGGCCTCAGAGGAACCCGGCTAAACGGGTTCGGATGAAAATGGGCTGTGATAAGGATGCCACGCCGGGCCCAATCGATGCACAAGCTCATCCGGCTCCCTATACCTCGATGGGTATACTTTCCCTGACCACGAGTTTTGAGGAGAGATGATGCCGAAGAAAGACAAGGCCGCCCGGTCTGCCCCTGCAAAAAGATCCAGAGTCCCCAAGGCCAAGACCTCTAAGCGCAAATTGAAGGCTGCAAAGATCGCGGCCCTTCCCGCAGCGAAAGCGCAACTGCTCAGTTCCGTCGTCGTCTTTGAAGGTTCGCTGTTCCGCGTGCGCCACGATAAGCTGATCGAGCCCGGAGGCAAACGCAGTGAACGCGATGTCATTCGCCATAACGGCAGCGTCGTCATTCTTGCCCTCGATAGTTCCAAAAGCAAAAAAGATCCGTGGGTCGTCATCGAGCGCCAGTATCGCCATGCCGCCAACCAATTCTTGTGGGAAGTGCCCGCAGGCAAGCTCGATGAGGGCGAAGACGCTTTAGCAGGCGCTCAGCGCGAATTGGAAGAGGAGACGGGCTATCGCGCCAAAAAGTGGAGGCCGCTGGTCGAGTATTACGCCAGCCCTGGTTTTCTGGGCGAGTCCATGATGGTCTTCGTCGCGGAAGGATTGATCCCGGGCGAGGCGCACCCGGAAGAAGACGAGCAAATCGAATTCCGCCTCGTCAAGCTGTCCGATGTTCTCAGAATGATCGACAAAGGTGCGATCAAGGATGGAAAGACACTCACCAGCGTCCTGCTCTATGCGCGGCAACTCGCAAAGAAAAAGAAAAAATGAAAAAAGGAAAAATGAGGAGTTCAGAAACTCCCTCGCGCAATTCGAATCAACATCTTCCAGACAAATCGCGGGTCGTTGAAGTGCACTTGTCCCACTTTATGAATACTTCATCGTGAATCTCAATCAACCTTTCGTCGCTTTTCTTCGTCATAGCTCTATGAGGCGGGCGTCCCCCAGTTTCAGCCGCCCTCTTCATTAATCAACCAGCAAGGAAGGCACAACCCTGTGGCTCAGTACAAAGGCAAGGTTAAGTGGTTCAACAACGCCAAGGGCTACGGATTCATCGGTCGCGATGATGGTCCCGATGTGTTCGTACACTACTCGGCAATCCAGTTGGACGGCTACAAGACACTGAAAGAGGGCGATGAGGTGGAGTTCGACATCGTCCAGGGCCAGAAAGGCCCGCAAGCGGATGCTGTTCTCCGTCTTCGCGACGCCGCCGCCCACAGCGCAGCTTAGTAGCGCGTACCCCAGGGGCGTAACAACCAAACCACTCCTCCAGTGGCCATGGGAAAGTTACGCTTGGATGTTGATCCCACATCACATCCGCGAAATCCCCTCAGGGAAGCTGAAAAGCTTCCCTCCACCCTTCTTCCATGCGCGTTTTCCTCTGTCGCTTAACTCGCTCTTTTGACGGAGAATCGTTCCATGGACAATCTCACCATGGCTCGCCTGCTGGCCGAGACCGCCGATCTGATGGAAATCGACGGGGCCGACAGCTTTCGCATTCGCAGCTACCGCCGTGCCGCTGAGGCAGCCGAACAAACCACCGTGGACCTGGCTGCCGTTGCCTCTGACACCGCACGCCTGCTTGAGATTCCCGGCATCGGCAAGAGCATGGCCGCCAACCTGCAAAGCATCGCCGCCACCGGCACTCTTCCCCTGCGCGATGAGTTGCTCGCTAAATATGGCATCGGCCTGCTCCAGTTGCTCAAGCTGCCCGGCATGGGACCCAAAACCGTGGCCCTGCTCTGGGACGCATCCAAAATCGCTAACATCGACGAACTTTCCCTCGCCATTGATGAAGGCCGCCTCGCCGGCCTGCCCCGCATGGGCGAAAAACAGATTCAGAAGATCCGCAAGGGCATTGAAGACTATCGCCGCAGCGCCGGTCGCTTTCGCCTTGACGAAGCTGAAGACGCCGCACAGCGCATCTCCGCATATCTGCTGGCCTTCGACGGTATTGAACGCGTCACCCCCGCCGGGTCTCTGCGTCGAGGTCGCGAAACCGCCGGCGACCTTGATCTGCTCGCCACCGGCTCTGCCTGCGCGCCTGAATGCGCCGATGCCGCCGTTGAATACGTCGCTGCCTATCCCGGCATTCACAGCATGATCGCCAAAGGCGAAAACAAGGTGAGCTTCTACCTCGGCAATAGCCTGCAGGTCGATGTCCGCCTGCTCCCTTCAGCCTGCTACGGCGCAGCGTTGCAATACTTTACCGGATCCAAGGCGCACAACGTCTCGCTGCGCCAACGCGCGCTGAAAATGGGCTACACCCTCAGCGAGTGGGCGTGGCACGCCTCGATGACAACTCGACCGTCGCGGCAGCCACCGAAGAAGAGATTTACTCCGCGCTCGGCATGGATTGGATGCCGCCCGAAATGCGCGAGAACCTCGGCGAAATCGAGGCCGCCGCGCGCCACCAGCTACCCCGGCTCATTGAAGCGTCCGATATCAAAGGCGACGTGCACATGCACACCACCGCCACCGATGGCCACAACTCCATTCGCGAAATGGCCGACGCCGCACTCTCCAGGGGCTATCAGTACGTCGCCATCACCGACCACTCCAAAAACCTGGCCATGACCAACGGCCTCGATGAAGAGCGCGCGCTCGAACACATCCGCCGCATCCGTGAAGTGGACCAGCAGATGGAAGGCCGCATCCGCGTCTTCACCGGCATCGAGGTCGACATTCTGGCCGATGGCGCGCTCGACCTCGACAACGAAGTCCTCGCCCAGATGGACGTGGTCATCGCCAGCGTCCACTCGCGCTTTGACCAGAGTCGCGAAGAGATGACCGCTCGCATGCTCCGTGCCATCGAGAATCCCTACACGCGGATCCTCGGCCACCCCACCGGCCGACAGCTCCTGCGACGCGAAGCCTATGCCCTCGACATAGGTGCGGTCCTGCGACGCGCCGCCGAACTGGGCGTCGCCGTCGAGCACAACGCCTCTCCCGAGCGGCTCGACCTCAACGACCGCGATCTCCGCCTCGCCAAAGAACAGGACTGCCGTATCGTCATCAACACCGACGCCCATAAACTCCGCGACCTCGACAAGATGACCTACGGCCTGCGCCAGTTGCGCCGCGCCTGGCTTGGACCCGAAGACGTGCTCAACACCAGGGGCCCCGAGGACTTTCTCGCCGCCCTCAGGCCAAGACCGTGATCCCGAGATACCGGCAAAGCGGTCTGCAAAACGCCCGATATGTAACGTTTACTTGTAGATGCCAGGAAATAGTATTGACACGTGGTAGTGAGCGGTATATCTTTTGTTCAACTCACCTACGGCGTGCCGTAGGCCCAGAGGCCGTGATCCGCAAGGGTCGCGGCCTTTTGCATTTAGAATGCGGTGAATGAGAACGGTCGTCTATGTAGACGGGTTTAATCTGTACTACCGAGCTTTGAAGAACTCCAAACACAAGTGGCTAAACTTGCAGGCACTTTGCGAAGCTTCACTTCCAAAGCCCTGTCAAATTGTCGTCATCAACTACTACACGGCTCGCGTGTCCGGCCGCCCTAACCCCGACTCCGCGAAGGACCAGAATACATATTTGGAGGCTCTAGGAACTTTGCATATTCACCTCGGCAACTTCCAAGTCACAAACAAATGGATGTTCCTCGCTCAGCCAATTGAGTTCAAGCCTCCCGGCGCAACGCCGTATCCCGTCCCGGATTTTGTCTGCGTCGTCAAAACAGAAGAGAAGGGTTCGGATGTAAACCTGGGAGCGCACCTCGTGCGAGATGCATTTACGGGCGCTTTTGAGCACGCCGTCATCATCACAAATGACACCGATCTCAGAGAGCCGCTGCGAATCGTCGTGCAGGAGGCCAAACTGCCGGTGACTCTTCTTACACCCAATGTTCATCCGACCGAGGGCCTGAAACGACTCGCTACCCACGTTCGAAAATCTGCGCCCCTATTTGGGCGTGTGTCATTTTCCTAACCCGGTAATTGACCGGGGTGGTCGCTACATACAAAGCCTGCTGACTGGTAATGAGGGCCACCAAATCGGGGCCGATTTCATCGTCAGCCATTATTTTCTGCTGCGATCAGCGGTGTGCAGCGGTCCTGGTGCAAAATCAAGCACGGCAAGCGAAGGAATCACACGAATTCATGGCTTGCATAGCTCTGGTAGCGCTAAGATAAGTTCGCTATGAGTCTCCTTCATCAGGAAAGTCAGCAGGATCTCGACGACGCTGCCCGCGGCGAATCGCTGACCCGGGGCACAAGCCACGTGGTCTGGGCCGCCATCGCCGCCACTGTCGTGGTCACCGTGGCCATTGCCATCTATGTCATCGCCGGCCAAAAGCCGCCGGTCGCGACTGTCCAAGTGGTGGAGATTTGGGCTCATCCCATGCATGCCGTCACGCCCGGCTTCGACGCCGGGGGCGCCGCCGTGCCAGTGGACAGCTACGATCAGGTGCTGGTCTTCACCCGCGTCAGGTTGCACAATCAGACCCAGCATCCGCTGGTCCTGCATCAGATCATGACCAATGCCACGATGCCCGACGGCGTCCATTCCAGCTACGCCGCCGAACAGTCCCAGTATGATCGCGTCTTCCTGGCTTATCCCGACCTGGCTCCGTGGCACAGCAGCGGATTGTCGCCTGAGGCGGTTCTCGAGGCCGGCCAGACCATCGAAGGCACCTTTGTTTCAGCCTTTCGCATGGACAAGCAGCAATGGGAAACGCGCAAAAACCTCGACTTCACCTTCAGCTTCCGCTACCAGCCCAACGTCACGACAACGCCTCAGACCGCGATCACTGAGCGGTAACAGGCGCCGGCGCATTCTTCGGCGTGGAGAGATACCCCGACACCTGGTTCTTGTTGATATTGTTCACCACGATCTCGTAGAGGGCAGGATCCTTTCCGCTATAGAACTGCAGCGGCTCGTCCACGTTCCTGTCCTTCTTCTCGTAACGCCTGTCGTCGGCGTACACGTTCATGGTGAACCGGCTCTTCTTGGTGTCGGCCTTCTTCAGTTCCAGGCTCACCGTCCCAACCGGCTTTTTGTCGCCCCTTATTCAGCGTGAACTCGTAGTAGTTGCGATCGCCCTTGTGCTTCAGCGACTCCAGTTCGCCGGCGTTGCGCGCAATCAGGCTGCTGTGATCGCTCAAATCGCCCTTCATCGACTTCAACTGGCTGATCGCCCCCGCCAGGTCGGTCTGCGTCTTGCCCAGGTCGGTCTTCACGCCGCCCACGTCGGTCTTCACATCGGTCACACGCGCTGGAAACAGCGGTCACCTGTTGCGCGGTCTGTTTCTGCGCCGTCTCAAGGCGTTTGCTGTCGGCCTGTTCGCGAAGCGATGATCTGCTGCGCCCGCGTGTCCATCTGCTTCTGCGTCAGGCCCAGCGATTTGCCGAGTTCGTCCGTCGCCACCGTCAGCCGCGCATTGGTCTCCCGCAGCTCCGCCGCCATCTTCAGATTCTGCTGGTTCGCCTCGTTCAGTGCAGCTTCCTGTGCGTCAGCCGGCCGCTCAGCGTATAGGTCCAGATCAGCCCGCCTACGCCGACAACAGTGATCGCAATCACTGCCAGCAGCGCGCCGGAATAAGTCCTGCGGGGCTTTTCTTCAACTTCACTCATGTATGCCTTCCTTCTGCTTCGCGGCTCTGCGCGCTTCATCCACCGTTGATGGCGCAACCATGCCGATTTTGAGCTTCTCGCTCTTCTCTCCCGATATCCCGAACGCAGCCTCGGAAACAGAGCCAGCCAAAGCCGAAGTCGCGCACCAATCGGAGACTGTACAAAATATATAGAAATTCATCACGTCTGTGCCGGAAAACCTTGCCCACCATGCGCCAGCGCAGTTAACGGCACGTCATTTCACCCTTCTCGCGATGATCCCGCCGTGACAACCATCGAATCACTGCGCTATAAAGAACTTTGCTGCATTTTAGGCTCCGGCCGCGCTGCCGCTGCCTGCACTGGGGCGAAATCACAAAAATTCAAATGCAAGAGGGAGTTCCGAAGGCTATGTCGACTGCTGTCGCTGGAAAGGGTCTGGAAGGAATTGTTGCGGCGAACTCCGGAATCTGCTGGATCGATGGAGAAGCGGGCGTGCTGGCCTATCGCGGCATCGATATTCACGAACTCGCCGAGAAGTCGACCTTCGAGGAGACCACCTACCTGCTCTGGAACGGCCGCTGCCCAACCAGCTCGACGCTGCGCGAGTTTCAGCCGCAACTGGCCCTGGCCCGCGCGCTCGACCAGCGCATCGTCGACATGCTGCGCAGTTTCCCCACCACCGCCACGCCGATGGAAGTGCTGCGCACCGCGGTGTCCGCGCTCAGCTTTTACGACGCCGACGAGAAGGACAACTCCCACGACGCCAACGTGCGCAAGGCCTACAACCTGACCGCGCAGATCGCCATGATCGTCGCCATCTACGACCGCATCCGCAAAGGGCTAGACATCGTTCCGCCCGACCGCTCGCTCAGCCACGCGGCCAATTTTCTGTGGATGCTGAACGGCGAAAAGCCCTCCGAAACCGCCACCCGCACCCTCGACATCGCCCTGATCCTGCACGCCGACCACGAACTGAACGCCTCCACCTTTGCCGCCCGCGTCATCGCCGCCACCCTCTCCGACATTCACTCCGCCATCACCGGCGCCATCGGCGCGCTCAAGGGGCCGCTGCACGGCGGCGCCAATGAAGCCGTGATGCGCCTGCTCTTCGCCATCGACAAGGCCGGCGCGGACCCGGTGGAATACGTGAAGAACATGCTGGCCGCGAAGCAGAAAATCTCCGGCTTCGGGCATCGCGTCTACAAGACCGAAGACCCGCGCGCCACCCACCTGCGCCGCATGAGCGAGCAACTGGGCAAGGACGCCGGGCAGCCAAAATGGTTTGAGATGTCGCGCGCCATCGAGCTCTACATCAAGGAGGAAAAGAAGCTCAACGCCAACGTGGACTTCTACTCCGCCTCAACCTACGCCACGCTGGGCATCGACATCGATCTCTACACGCCCATCTTCGCCATCAGCCGCATCGCCGGCTGGGCCGCGCACGTGATCGAACAGCTCGACGACAACCGCCTGATCCGTCCGCGCGCCGAATACATCGGCCCCGAATACCCATCGCACTGGATTCCCGTCGCCGATCGCGCGTAAGGAATAGCTAACGCGAAACTCCTTTTCGGTCGAGAATGCCTATGGTAACCTTGCTGCTCTTGAGGTCGCCCCAAGCCTCGACGACAAGGTCAAGACCCTTCTCCAGACGATCGCAGGCTAATCCGACTCTTGAAACTGGACCGGAATCCCACTGGCGGATTGGTCCCCCGCTCTCTTAGCAGAAGCGCCTTGGCAAGTGTACGGACACTCTCCCCACTACTCCGGTCAGGAAAGGATGCGCATCATGATTCTCGGCATGAGTCTGTCAACATTTACCTTTCTGCATGTGCTCGTGAGTCTCATCGGGATCGCTGCGGGATTTGTGGTGGTCATCGGCCTCATCGGCGCAAAGCAGTTGCCCCGCTGGACCGCGCTCTTCCTCATCACAACAGCGCTCACCAGCCTCACCGGATTTTCTTCCAAATAAGGGCTTCACTCCCGCCATTGGCGTGGGTGTTCTGTCGCTGCTTGTGCTGCTGCTCGCGACCGTTGCGCGCTATGTCGGCCACCTGGAGGGCACCTGGCGCTCAACCTACGTAATCACAGCCGTCCTTTCCCTTTACTTCAATTTCTTCGTCCTGATTGTGCAGTCGTTTGAAAAGGTGCCGGCTCTCAAGGCCCTCGCACCGACACAATCCGAGCCGCCGTTCAAGGTGGCGCAGTTAGCCGCGCTCGTGCTCTTTGTCTTGCTCACAACTCTCGCTTACCGGAAGTTTCGGATCGCGTAAAAGCATCGCACGAACTCATGCACGCTCCATCCGCGAGCCCTCAAAGCGCCGAACCGTTAGCGTCTGCGGAGCTGTCAATCCGCTTCTTCCCGTCTTCTCCGTAAATCTCTGACTCCTCGCGCCGAGTCTGTCGAAACTATTTGCAGATTATTTCTCGCGTCGCGCTAACCTGAATGTATCCGCGAAACGCCGAGAGCAACCCATCCCAACGCCCCACGGAGCCCGCGGGAGAATCGACCGCCGCCTTCGTTCTCACAAAATCACAGACTCACAGAAATACGCATAGCAAAAACGGGCAAATGTGACCAAATCCCCCCAAATGTGCAGGTAAATACAGGCAAATTGAAGCAAATTTGAGCAAAAATGCCACTGCGAAAAGGCTTAACTCATTGCATCTAAATAGGTAAGCTTCGCAAGCCTTCAATCTTGAAAATAGACGCTGTGAAGCTGTAAAACTGTACGTCGAAAACCTGGGGGACTCGCCTATAAGCGCTACCTTAAAGCCGAACCGTTCGGTCAACCAGGCCTGCAATCTGTCCTCTGGACATCGGCAAGAAATCGTTGACTCGAGCGCTCTATGGTTGTAAGTTGTGACTCCAGCTTGGAGATTTGCTAATCGTTCGGTCTCAAGAAGAGGTTGCGAGTGAGTTGGGCGACGAACAGTGTAAGTGACGCGGTAAATCAGCTTGGTGACGCGTTGAAGCGAAGATGCGCCGGGCAGCGCGTGCCCGACGAAATTGATGTGGTTCGGACTCCTGTTGCTCTAATGTTCGTGCGCGGCGATCGTGCAGCTCCCGGAAAGACGTTTGCCGAGCAAGTCGTCAGCAGTTTTGGATATTGGAATTTCGAATCCGCCGAATATCTCGACCTTGTTTTCTTCGGTTGGTATAACGAAACCGGAACGCCGGGCTTCCAGCCAATCGTGAAGGTAGATTCCAGTCCCAGTTCGCGGCAAGGTGAGGCAGGGATGTTTATTGATTGCTGTCGTGAGATTGGGCGGATGAGCAAATGGCGCTACAGTGGCGAAACGGATGTGCTCCTTGTCGATTTCGAAATCCGCAGGACTGAGTTGGGTGAGCTTTGCCTTCCCGGCCGCTTCTCTTTTAAGAATTGCATATACCTTCCTGTCGAAACGTTGATAGAAGAGAAGCGCTATCGCAGCCTCGATGAGCTCGTTTCCGACTTGGTGAAGAACGCGAAAGAAGTGTACGATGCGAATCCTCTCCAGGGCGGAGTATTTGAAATCAGTGATCGCATCGGGTGGACGCGAGGCCGAAAAGCCATTTTGGATCGCCTGAAGCATATGTTTTTGCGGGATTGGACCAAGGTCTACGATGAGTTGCGCCCGTTCGCCGTTTGTGACCTATCCATTTGAAACCAATGAACTGATAGCAAAGCCCTGCCGACCGAGAAGGCGTTGGAGAAGTTGACCGGTCACCTCAGCTCAGCGTGTCTAAGCTGGCGCTTATCGGCAGCCGCCCGCTACTGCCGCGCCTTCCACATCAGGTAAAAACCCCATGCCGCAAACGTGGCGTCGTCGCGAATCCTGCCGTCCAGCATCATCTGCTCAAACGTCTCAATAGGAACGGAATGGATTACGAGATCGTGTTCCTCATCGTCGGGGTCTTTGCCGCTTGGCGTCAGCCCGGTGGCCAGAAATACGTACATCTTCTGCCGCAGAACGCCGTAAGCAATCCACAGCGTTCCCAGAAAGGTCATCTGCGCCGCATTGAGGCCTGTCTCTTCCTTCAACTCGCCCCGCGCCAGTTCCTCCGGGTTCTGGACTTCCATCTCCCACCCGCCCTGCGGCAGCTCCAGCGCGCGCTCCTGGATGGTGTAGCGGAACTGCTCAACCAGCCACACGCGCCCCGCGTCAACCGGCAGAATGATGGCGCAGTCGTCTTTCTCCACCACGCCGTAAATGCCCTTCTGGCCGTTGGAGCGTAGAATCTCATCCTCGCGAACCCGTATCCAGCGGTTGCGATAGACTTCACGAGTTGAAAGCGTCGTAATGGAGGGCCCATGCTCGGGCGAAACTGCCTTCTGCGGATCGTTTTCGCTCACACCATCAGTGTGCCACGAATCGTTTCCCGGCATTGAATATCCCCGTGCCCTGAATCCGCATCTGATTCACCAACGCATCGAAATCGCCTAACCGAAATCAAGGGACTGTAATGGCAAAGAAGTCGAAAAAGAGCAAATCGAACCTGAAGAACAGAGCCCACGATCACCGCGTTAACAAGCGCGCAACCCTTGGCGGCGATACCCCTACCGAAGAGACCATCACGCGAGAGATCATCAAACGCGTCGAGGCTCTCACCGGCAATATCGACCTGCCGGCCCTCTTCGGAGGCGAGTTGGCACGCAAGATCGACGAGCTGGATGCGTCCACGGACGAGGAAATCGACGCTCTTCAGGTAGACCTGCTGCAGGAACCAGATCTCCCCGAGCCCTCGCGCGGCTCCGGGAGGATTGTGGATGAACTCTCCGAAGAGGACCTTGCGCGATTTACTGAGGTGGGTCCGGACGCGTCCGTACGAGGCGCCAGGAGTGTCGTGCCCAGCCGCGAGGACACAAGCGGAACCCTGCGCAGACATTACACTCACATCGAAAATGTACCGGAAGAAGCCATTGTCGAAGACAATCTCGATGAGCCGATGGATGAGATCCGGGACCCGGAATTCGATGAGGACGCCGAAGCCTGAGACGAGTCGAGGATTCCTGCGTAGGATGCGAGTCGATCTCTTCCAGTCCGCTACGTCAGTCGATTATTCCTCTTGCGTGGTTTGACCGTCGCGCACCCGATACCGGCGCAGCCGCCCCAGCAGCGAAGCCCGGCCCAGTCACCACCAGCTTCACCAGGTTTCCCTCGTATTTCTTTTCATGCACCGTCATCCCCGCGTCAATGGCGGCCAGCACTGCGCCCTCCCGCTGCGGAACGGAAAGCTCCCCCTCAATCAGCGGATCGGAAAAGAGCGCCCGATCAATGCCTCGAGCAGCGCGTTCATTCCCTCGCCGGTGCGCGCGGAGACCAGCACTTCGCCGCTCGCCATGCTTCGTTCCAGCAGTCCCGTGCGCTCCCCCTCTCCGAGCAGGTCAATCTTGTTCAGCACTTCGATCCGCGGCTTGCCCAGCGTCCCACTCGGCCAGCACCTTCTCCACCTGCGCCTTCTGCTCCTCGCCATAGGTCGATGCGGCGTCCCGCACATGCAGCAGCACTTCAGCCTGCTCCACCTCCTCGAGCGTGGCGCGAAACTGGTCACCAGCGTGTGCGGCAGATTGCGGATGAAGCCCACCGTGTCGCTTAGCAACACCTTGCGCCGGCTGGGCAGCTCGACCGCCTTCAGCTTGGGGTCGAGGCGCGTCGTCGTCCAGGCCCTCGCGATCGTCGGTGGCTCGGCGACCTTGGGCTGCCGCTTGCCCGAGGACGTGGACGTGCCGGGGATCACCGTCCTGGACCGGAACCTCCGCTTCGACACGCCTTTTGGCCAGAGCCAGCCCTTCAAGCTGCTGCGCTTCGACGGCGCTCATTCCGGCGACGGCAGGATCATGCGGCGCTGGCGGTCCGCATCCATGGCTGGCGGACCGGCGAGAACTGGGCGATGAGCCCGGGCAGCGGCAAGTGTTCTGGGTGCTGGAACAGGCCGGGGTGCGCAAGATTGTCGGCAACGCCGGTGTCGGGGCCGTGAACCCGCTGCTCGATCCTGGCGACCTGGTGCTGGCGGACGACTTCCTCGATTACACCCGCCACGACTTGCCGGCGCTGCACGACACCTGGCCGAACTCGGTCAACATGCTCGAACCGTACTGTCCGGCGCTGAAGGTTGGCATGGCTCAGGCCGCGGAGCCGCTGTTCCGCCGCATGTTCACGCGCGGCATCATGGCCACGGTCGATGGGCCGTGGCTGGAGGGTGTGGCCCAGGTCCGTGCGCTACGCCTGCAGGGCGCGGACCTGGTGGCCAACAGCACCGTCCCGGAGATCGACTATGCCCGCGAGATCGGCGCGTGCTATGCCGCCGCTTACCTCATCGTCGACCACGCCAACGGCGTGGCCACCGGCTTCGACCGGAACGTGATGGTGCGCACATACGCTTCGGGTGCGAAGCCCATGGCGAGATCATGCTGCGCGCCTTGCAAATTGGCGGCTCACAGCCTTGCAATTGCATGAGCTACCGCAATCCGATACCCCTGAATTGGGACGAGCCTAGCCCTTGACGGCGCCCATGGTCAGGCCGCGCAGCAGGTAGCCCTGCATCAGGAACGTGAACAGCAGCATGGGCAGGATGCCAATGATCCCGACAGCGGATAGCTCGCCCCACTGGATGCCCTGGCTGGGATTGATGAGGTTGGCAAGCAGCATCGAGACTGGCTGGACCGAGCGGTTTTGCGTGAACAGCAACGGTGACAGGAACTCGTTCCAGCTCAGCATCAGGCACAACACGGCGCTGGCAGCCACCCCCGGGGCCACCAGACGGCAGCGCCACCAGCCGGAACGCGCCCCAGCGCCCGCAGCCGTCGACCAGCGCCGCATCCTCGAGCTCTGACGGTAGGTCTTCGAAGAAGCCGCGCATCATCCACACCAGGATGGGCAGCAGGAACAGCTGGTAGGCCAGGATCAGCGCCCAATAGGTATTCAGCAAATGCAGCCGCTGCATGACCACGAAGAAGGGGATGGCGATGGCCGCGATGGGGAACATGCGTAACGCCAGGACCGTGAACCCAATCGTGTCGCGCCCGTGGTAACGGAAGCGAACCAAGCTGTAGGCCCCGAGCGTGCCGGCCAAACAGGCCACCGCCGTGGCGCCAAACGCAATCACGACGGTGTTGCGCAAGTACAGGCCAGCGTCGTAGCGCTGAAAGGCATTGACATAACTATCGAAACTCGGATGTGCAGGGATGAGCGACGGGGGGTAGGCCCCGTACTCCACGGGCAGTTTGAATGACGTGGCCAGCATCCATAGCACGGGCAAGAGGGTGAAGGCCAGGACGACGACGATTCCACGTAGATGGCGAGCTTTCGGCCGAGGTGCTTGCGATATTACATCTGACCCTCACCCCAGCCCTCTCCCAGAAGGAGAGGGGGTCAGGCGGCGGATCAGGATGACGCTGGCGACAGCGAGGATGGCCAGCAGCAGATACGAGACCGCGGCGGCATAGCCAAGGTTGAATTGCTTGAAGCCCAGGACGAACACGTAGTAGGCCAGCACCTCTGTGGCGTTGCCGGGACCGGCCTGGGTAAGCGAGTAGATCTGGTCGAACAGCTTGAACGAGCCGATCAGGCGCAGCAGCGCCGCCACGAGGATCAGCGGTCGCAGCAAGGGCAAGGTCAAGTGCCAAAAGGACTGCCACGGCCCGGCGCCATCGACGCGCGCGGCCTCGAACGGCTCCGCCGGCAAGGCTCGTAGTCCCGCCAGGAGCACCAGCGTCACGAATGGCGTACTGAACCATAGGTCCATGACGATGACCGCCACAACCGCGGGAGCCGGATGGTCCAGCCAATGCACCGGCTGCTGTTGGAAGACCTGGGTGACGACGTAGTTCACCAGCCCGATCCGGTAATCGAACAGTTCCTGGAACACAGGCCGACAAGCAGCGGCATGATCATCATGGGCACCACCGCTAGTGCCCGGATCAGGCGCATGCCGGGCACGTCCTGGTTGAACAGCAGTGCGATGGCCATCCCGAGCACCAGCGTGCCAGGAACACCAGCGCCGGCGATGACCAAGGTGACTCGCAGGTCGCTCCAAACGCGCGGGTCG
>CAVQZQ010000095.1:0-56663 GCA_963718435.1 uncultured Acidobacteriota bacterium
CCGTGTAGATAGCCCATAACTACTTGCAGGTTTTCCAGATGGGGTAGCGGCAGTTGAAGACCTCCTGCCATGCTGAGTGGTGCAACCAGACACTCACACAGACAGGAGGTCTTCATGACCAGTTTCGCCGCCGCCGTCGAAACGATCAAGGGCGATGTGTCACGAGCCGTCCCAGCCGACCTCGTCAACCGAGCCACCAACGCTTTGGGCATTCTCGGCCGCAATCGTGTCCTGACCCCGGCCGTGACGACGCACCTGGCCCTGCACCGAGCTTTGAATGGGGGCACAGCGATCACTCACCTCCGCCATCTCGCCGAAGTGTCGTTTACTCCTTCAGCCTACTGTCAGGCCATCGCCCGCCTGCCGGAGACGTTCTTCCGCTTACTCCAGATCCTGGTCACAGACCGCATGCGGGACGACCGGCCACAGGATCGCTGGAACGGGCACCGTCTGTTTCTGATCGACGGCACCGGCGTATCGATGCCAGACACCCCGGACCTGCAGGCGGCGTTCGGCCAACCGGGCGGGCAGAAGTTCGGCTGTGGCTTCCCCGTTGCCCATATCCTGGCTTTGTTCGAGGCCCGCTCAGGCTATCTGCTCAAGACCATCATCGCTCCGCTGCGGACCCACGACCTGACGCACGCAGCCGCCATGCACCCGGA
The DNA here is from genome assembly GCA_963718435.1 of uncultured Acidobacteriota bacterium. Classification (GTDB taxonomy): domain Bacteria; phylum Acidobacteriota; class Terriglobia; order Terriglobales; family Acidobacteriaceae; genus Telmatobacter. The sequence goes on from CAVQZQ010000095.1 coordinate 663, forward strand.
GATGCAAGCGGGGGATGTGCTCGTCGGGGATCGGGCGTTCGGCTCGTTCGCCCACTTGGCGTTGTGTCGAAGGCGGGAGCTGCACGCGGTGTTCCGGGCTCATCAGCGGCGGCGACACACGACGGCTCCCGACCGTCTGGTCCGCTATACCAAGCCCTCGCGGAGACCGGCCTGGATGACAGTCGAGGAGTACGAGGCCCTGCCAGGGGAAATCGAAGTGCGGGAGATTCGGGTACGGGTGCGGACCCCCGGTCGGCGGTTGCGTACGCTAGTGCTGGTGACCACGCTGCTCGATCGCCGCCGCTACCCCGCTCGGACGATCGCCCCGATCTACGAGCAGAGGTGGCGCGTAGAGACCAATTTAGCTCACCTGAAGACGACGATGGGAATGGACGTCCTCAAGAGCCGGACGGTGGAGGGAGTGCGGAAGGAGATTCTGGTGTTCGGCCTGGCCTACAACCTGGTACGGCGGGTGATGCGGGCGGCGGCCGACCGCCAAGGCGTGGAGGTGGACCGCGTAAGCTTCGTCGATGCCTTGCGTTGGCTGCGACAGGCGAAGGCAGAGGAGGCGTTACCTCCGTTGGTAGTTCATCCGAGCCGTCCAGGGAGGTTTGATCCACGAGTGAAGAAGCGGCGGCCGAAACCGTATCCTCGGATGACCCGACCACGCGCTGAGCTGAAGAAGGAGCTACGGAAGAAACAGCTTGCGGCTTAACTACACGACGTTCAGGTGTAGGGCAGATTCAACATGAGGATCAGTAATGGCGGAAGAGACGGTTCGAGTGTATGACTTCAACACGAAGAAGATCTGCACGATTCCGGCGAGGGAGCTTGCTACTGGCATGGTACTTGCCCGTGTAGCTGGGATCGACGGCGAAGTATGGGTTGCTGCTGAGACGCTAAAGGACAGTCACTATCGACATCCGCCTTTCCCCGAGGAAATTCGAGCCCTTATCCGCCGTCTGCAAGAGGTATTCAAAGATGTCTACTCCCAGACCGTTGAGGAGTGGGAGAACGGTTTCAAAGAGCACCTGCACCCCGAAAGGGAAATCGCCATCTGGCAGCGAATGGCTAAGATTTACACGCACTTCACCGAGGGACGCAGCCTCAACAGCGATCAGAAGCGGGACATTCTCCAAGTGATTCTCGCCTGCGTGAACAATGGGCAAAGACACGTCCTGACTACCACCAATCCTCGCACACTCTCCCGCAAGAGAGTGAAGGAGATCATCGACTACTTTCAACATTCTTGAGTGAAAAGCCTCTGAACGGCAACCGATCGCCTTCTCTGGCAATGTAACAGAGTGGCGGTGAGGGTCAGGGAGTAAAGAACGAGCCCCGCTGACCTTCTCGGCGATTGCACAAGTCCAGGGCAACTCAAGATGGCGATTCCCGACTTCCAAACGATCATGTTGCCGCTACTCAAAGCACTAACCGATGGCCAAAATCACTCCATGCGGGAAGTGACGGCCAGCCTCGCCGCTCATTTCAATCTCACCGACGAGGAGCAACAGGAACTTCTTTCGAGCGGCCAACAGACCGTCTTCACCAATCGGGTCGCGTGGGCGAAGACTCACATGAAAATGGCTGGCCTGCTCGCCAACCAGACGCGGGGATACATCAGCATCACCGATCTCGAGACGCGCTCGGTTCTTGAGAGCGAGCCGGAGAGAATCGACTTGGTCTTCCTCCGTCAGTTCCCCAGCTACATCGAGTTCACCCAACGCAGAAGAGACAGCGAAGAAGTGCCCAGCGTCGATGAGGTGTTGGAACCTCGCACGCCGGAAGAGCAGATTGAGTCGTCTTACCAGGCTCTCCGCGACACTTTTATCGCAGACGAGTTGCTGGAGCGGTTGAAGGCTTGCTCGCCGGCATTCTTCGAGCGTCTCGTCGGTTCGGCCGTATTGCTCGTGGCGATGGGCTACGGTGGCTCGCTCATCGACGCCGGACAGGCGATCGGTCGAACGGGCGATGGAGGCATCGACGGCATCATCAAGGAAGACAAGCTGGGCCTGGACGTAGTGTGCATTCAGGCGAAGCGATGGCGGGGTACGGTGGGGACGACCGGATGTGCAGGGGTTCGCGGGGAGCATGGAAGCCTACCGGGCCAGGAAAGGCGTGATGATTACGACTTCGAGCTTTTCGGGGGACGCGAGGGATTACGTCGGCCGGATCGAGCGGAAGATTGTTCTTCTCGACGGCCCCACTCTCGCCGAGCTCATGATCGACTACAACATCGGTGTCTCTACCGCCCGATCTTACGTGGTGAAAAAGATCGACTCGGACTTCTTCTTCGAAGAGGCGTAAGTCAGATAACCCGTCGTCTCCAAAGAGTGCCCCGTCACTCCTGGCACTTCCTCCGGCGGTAGGGCCTTCGGTTCCAGGCATCAGGGTCTACGAGTTCCTCCTGTCGGCCGAGGAATGTCCATGATGACGCCGAGGAGATCAATTCTTGTTTCTATCTCGGGGTTGGCGTCTGTTGAGCCAGGGAACGATGGGACTTAAGGCATTTCCGCTCGGTATAGCAGCCGGTAAAAGCATATAGGCACTTCGCGGAGAAAAGCGAGATATTGTCAATTGTTGTGGCCAAGGATTTTTTAGGCGGCCTCGGTTTGCTTCACCCCATCGACAAACCGCACCCCGGCAATCACCTCTCCGATTAACGACGAACCATTCAACAACCGCCAGTTCTTCGCGGCGGACTCCATCAACTTGAACACCATCGTCAGGCACGCCGCCCGCGACCCACTCCCCTTCGTCTTGCTCGTCCGCAAACGCACCGTAGCAAACGTCGATTCAATCGGGTTGGTCGTCCGCACGTGAACCCAGTGCTCCGCCGGGAAATCATAGAACACCAGCAATGCCTCGCGGTCTTTGACCAGACACTCCGTCGCCTTGGGGTACTTCGCCTGCCAGGTCGCCACGAACAAATCGAACGCCTTCTCGGCCTCCCCTTTGGTCGCGGCTTGCCAGATGTCGTGCAGCATCGCCTTGGCCTTGGGCTGCTGACCCTTGGGCAGTTTGTCCAGCACGTTGGCCGTCTTGTGGACCCAGCAGCGTTGCTCCCGCGTCGCAGGCCAGACCTGCCGCAACGCCTTCCAGAAGCCCAACGCCCCATCGCCGATAGCCAGGGCGGGAGCCATCGTCAGCCCACGGGCCTGGCAATCCAAAAGCAACGCCTTCCACGACTGCTCCGACTCGCGATAGCCGTCGCCCAAAGCAATCAACTCCTTCTTGCCGTCGGCGGTGGCTCCCATCAGCACCAGGATGCACTGTCGGTCCTCCTCCAGGCGGATGTTGAAATGCACGCCATCGGCCCAGACGTAAACGTAGTGCTTGCCTGCCAGCGACCGCTTGCTCCAGGCGTCGTATTCTTCTTGCCAGACCGCTTTGAGGCGAGTCACGGTCGTGGCCGACAGACCCGGGGCGTCCGGGCCGAGCAGGGCGGCGAGGGCCTCGGCGAAGTCGCCGGTGCTGACGCCCTTGAGGTAGAGCCACGGGATCAACTCCTCGATGCTCTTGGTCTTGCGCAGATACGGCGGCAGGATGGACGAATGGAACGTCTCCCGCTGCCCGGCCGGCCGGCGGTCGCGGACGCGGGGTTGCTTCACTTCGACCGGACCGACGCCGGTGTTGATGATTCGTTGGGGCAGGGAGCCGTTACGGATGACCTGCTGCCTGCCGGCCTCATCGCGTACATCCTGGCGAGCTGCGAGATAGTCTTCGACCTCGGCTTGGATGGCCTGGGCGAGCAATCGCTGGGCTCCCAACCGCAAAAGGTCGGTGAGCACGTCCTTGTGAGTGGGAAGTGGCATGGTGGTTTCGGTCGTGGTAGTTTGTGTCATGGTGGCGTACTCCAGTGCCTTGTGGGCATGCGGGTGAAGTTGTATTCAACCCAGGGTACGCCGCCTTTTTCATCCCGGCCAGCCACAACTTTCGGTTATATCTCGTTCTTGAGATTCTACCTTTTCACCCTTTGTCTGCATCTCGTACTGCCCGCCACAAATACTTCCGGCCTTCTTCCGTCTTGCCACTTCGAAGGAGTTCGGTGCCTAGTCTGACGCATGCATCACGCGTAGCCCCCCCTTCGTAGCCCATGTGATCGGCGATCTGGCGAAGAAAAACGTCACGTTTCGCCGGTTCGCCGGTCTTTCCGTAGTAATTCGCAATCGCCAGACTGATATCCGGATGGAAATCCCCGGACCCACGATAGGCTTTGACCAGACTGTCCATTTCCCCCGAGAACGCGGGATCGGATAGATCGGAAACAAGAGAGATCAGCACCCGATCATCCTTATGGAATCGGGCCGGTTCACTTGAGCGCAGCTTTCCTAGGTAGCCTTTTAGCCTCGCCCTGATTGCGCCCAAGGCCGACTCCGTGTAGTGAACCAGGAACATCCGCGAATAATCCCTGTCAGCACCGGAGAGCACTCCCGGCAGCTCGCTGTCGAGAAATGCCACTGCGAATGACGATGTCAGCACATTGCCCCCCCAACCGAGCAGAAAGGGCGCCGAAGCCGCTCCCGTATTCGAGAGAAAAATGAAGGATGTCTTTTTCTTAGGGAGTCGGACGAGGAGAGCCGAATAGGAATCGTCATAGCCGTAATGCCAATGCACCGCATGGCCGCCTACCTTCTGCGTGCTCCATCCCAGGCCGTACGGGCTGAGACGCCCATCGTTTAGTGTGAAAGGCGTGGTGAGATGCGCGTAGCTTTCAGAAGAGAGCAGGGCATTCTCGTCCAGCACAATCATGTATTTTGAAAGATCATCGACCGAGCTAAGCAGTCCTGTAGCAGCATACAAGGTCGTCGCGCCGGACGCTCCAGTATCTTTTGTCGCAGTCTTATGCCCCCGATCCAGGGCGTAGGGTGTCACAATTCGAGGAACACGCGGATCCTTTTTGTCAACAGGAGGTAGTGGCCCTATGCGCGGCATAGTGTTATACTGATAGAATGACCACTACAAACCCCGAACCGACCTCCGTTCCGACCTGCCCCCGCTGTGCCGCCACCCACGTCGTCCGCAACGGACCCAACTCCGCCGCCACCCCGACTTTCCGCTGCCGAGCCTGCGGCCGACGCTTCGTCGCCGACCCCCAGAAGGGGCCGGTGTCCACCGAGCGGCAAGCCCTCATCCGCCGCCTGCTCCTGGAGCGGCTCAGTCTCCGCGCATTGTCCGCATCGTCGGCGTCTCCCGCTCCTGGCTCCAGCGGTTCGTCAACACGCTGTACGCGGAAACGCCCTGGGAACCGGGACCGTTAAAAAAAAAGTCCGGCCAGGTGCGGATCGAGATGGATGAGTTATGGAGTTTCATCGGTGAAAAAGCGGAGGTATGGTGGGTATGGCTGGCTCAAGACAGCCGCACGCGGCAAGTAGTGGGGATGGCCGTGGGCGACCGCGACGAGTTCACGGCCCGCTGTTTGTGGGAGTCGTTGCCGCCGGAGTACCGGGAGCGGACGATCGTGGCCACCGACCTGTTGCCGGTCTACCAGGCCGTCCTGCCCGAGCGTGGGCACGCGACGGGAGGCAAGGAGATGGGGTTGACGGCTCATGTGGAACGGTTTTTCGGCACCTTGCGTCAGCGTTGTGCACGGGTCGTGCGCAAGACGTTGTCGTTTTCGCGGAAGATGGAGAACCATGTCGGCGCCTTGTGGTATTTCATCCGAGAATACAACCTATGCCGCGCATAGGGCCACTACCCAACAGGATATCCGGCCAAAGTCGAGGTCAAGCCGAGCGGTTTTTCTATACGCTTATGAAACTCCTGTGCACACGCCTGGTAGTGGTTTGTGTTTCCGCTTAATTTCTCAAAGACTCCGTACACGAGGTTGTAGCGGCCCCCGTTATACACGAAGTTATCGCCGGGCTTGCCCTCTGAGGTGTGGCTGAGAACGTGCTTGAGCTTCACGTTAGGATCGAACAGTCGATCCACGGTATACCCTACGGATAGAAAGGGGTAATCTAGCAGGTAGTCATTCAGGGAGATCTTCTTCTCCTGAACGTATTGCATCATCATGACCGCGGTGAATGTTTTCGTTAGAGACGCAAGATAGAAGATATGGTCCTGTCGCATGGGTGTCCGGCTCTCCAAATCGGCCAAGCCTTCGGCTTGGACGAGGGACAATTTTCCATCTCGGACGACACCTGCTACAAAACCTGGAAGCCCAAGCAGGCCGGAGTCTAACCGAAGGTTAGATCGCAGCGAATCATCGGCCGAGGGTTCGGCGCCGAGCACGGGCCTCGTTGCGAAAAAGGTGGCAGCCGTGGCGAGTTTAACGAAGCTTCGGCGCGTCATAGGCATGGAAGTTTCTCCTCGAAATCGGCTCGGCGCCCCGAACGATGGTAGAACGGTCAGAAGTAAGCTTGTGAAGTTGGGCCGGCGTGCCAATGTACTCCAGATGTGACTCGCCGCTGGACATCACATGGAACGCCTTCTCCGGCCGAAAGACGCTGGACGATTTGCCGGACGCCGTGACCGTCACATCGCCGGCGGCGAGCCTGGATGCATCGAGTTGGCCGGAGTCATGTACGATGGCCATCAGCTTCTTGCTGGTACCAGCGACTTCGAGCTTCGCTCGACCGGATACAGTCAGGGTCAGGGACTCGTTCTCGATGCCTCGGAGTTCGACCGCCGCCCTTCCCTCGGCGATGACGCTCGACAGTCGGGGTACGGTGATTCTGACCTCGATGATGTCCGGGTCCATATCCGCCCTATCTGCTTGGGTGCTCAGATCGAGCACGAGACGATCATACTTCGACTTCTTCATGACACGCGGTTCGAGACGGCGCACCAGCTCGCCGTTGCCACGCACAGTGATGTGCTGCTCAGGTCAAAGCGGGTGCGCTGGTGGACCCGCTGCGCCTCGACCATGCGGCCCTGGGACTCGAGTTCGGCGACCCACGAGTTGAGCTCGGTGACGATGGAGTCGATGGCCTCGGCGCGGCGCTCGGGCTGGACGACATAGTGGCTCTTGGGATAGATGGGCAGGCGGGAATACTTCTGCTTGACGGTGCCGAAGAGGGGGTCGATCTGCGCGAGGGACTCGATCTCGTCGCCGAAGAGCTCGATGCGGTAGGCTGTTTCGTCGTAGGTGGGGAAGACTTCGATCACGTCTCCTCTAACTCGAAACGTCCCGCGGCGGAAATCGGTGTCGTTCCTCTCGTAGAGGATTTCGACCAGCCGGCGCGTGATGTCCTGGCGGCTGATCTTCTGGCCTTTTTCAAGCAGCAGCAACATGCCGTAGTAAGCTTCCGGCGAGCCGAGGCCGTAGATGCAACTGACAGAGCTGACGATGATGGCATCGCGGCGCTCGAAGAGGGAACGCGTTGCAGAGAGACGGAGCTTGTCGAGCTCCTCGTTGATGGTGGCTTCCTTTTCGATGTAGAGGTCGCCGGCGGGAATGTAGGCCTCGGGCTGGTAGTAGTCGTAGTAGCTGACGAAATATTCGACCGCGTTGCCGGGGAAGAACTGCTTGAACTCGTGATAGAGCTGCGCGGCGAGGGTCTTGTTGTGGGCGAGGATCAGCGCGGGCCGGTTGGACTGCTCGATGACCTTGGCCATGGTGAAGGTCTTGCCCGAGCCGGTCACGCCGAGCAGGACCTGGTGCTTTTCGCCCGCGCCGAGGCCCTGCATTAGTTCCTCGATGGCGCGGGGCTGGTCGCCGCGGGGCTTGTAGCTGGTGACGAGCTGAAAGTCCATTAAAGGATTATAGCCCAAAGGCGAAAGTCAGGCGAAGACCGATACCCCCACCCCCACCCGGATTCTGCAAATAAGTTACTTGTTTTCAGGGGTGTGCGGACTGTGGTTCGCTGCAAGTTTCTCGACCCAAAGGGGTTATCCGCAGATTCCTCTCGGTAAAGGAGTTAGGGAGAAACTGCGCCCGGTGCGGCTCGATTTGTGATTTCCCATGTCCCAGAATCGGGACCTTCGACAAGCTCAGGACAGGACCTGGCTGTTAGCTCGAGGACTCTCCTGGAAGTATTGTGCGCGGAGGACAAGTAATTATCTGCAAAAATTCTGCGTGGGAGAGCTAGACGGATTCTGATAACGGCCCGCGCTAAAGGCAAAAGTTCGGGGCTGCAAGCCCTCATGCTATGCGGGGTTGGAAATATACCACAGGTCGCGGCTCATTATGATTGCACCCCAACCTGTGGACCGCCGGCCTTCCCCGTCTCTCGTTCAGGGGAGGCCCACGGGACAGTATAAAGTATGTAGAAATTCGGTCTAGTTTGAATGGATACTACCCGGTGTTGCGGGAAGGTGATATGGAATTCGTGCCCGCCTACGTTACCTGCGCGGCAGTCACGAAGAGGGGGCCGCAGGTTCACGGTTTCCCACGTCCCAGAATCGGGACATGGGGCACCCGGCTATTCAGGCACCAAAGGCAACTGCAGGTTTTCGGCGGCTGCAGGTCGGCTGCGGGGGGCCTTCTTGAATGTGGCGTCGGCCCGGTGGATGGGATAGCTTGGCTGTTTGCCTTCGAGAATTTGCTGGATGGTGAGAATCTGCACGCGTGGATAGGTGCTGCGGTCGGTTGAGGTGTAGAGCCCGGCTTCGGCGGCTTCGCGAAGCATGGGCTTGGTCGGCTCCTCAAAGCAGATGAAGACGCCCATCTCGGCCTTTTCTCGGTCGAGCACTCCGACAAGGTCGCGGACCTGGGGAACGGAAACGCCGCCCGCCTTGACTGAAAAGATGATCTGCTTCGACTTGCCAGATTCGTCGTCGTGGAAGTAAAGACGGCCATCGATGCCACGGTCGGCGCCCTTCTTCTGATCGGCGGGACGCGCGCCCACCTGGCCGAGTGCCCACCACTGGAACTGGTATTTATCTTCGGCGGCGAGAGACGCGGCACCTTCATAATCGGTCGGTTCACCAATCACGTCGTAGGTGGCCTTGATTTCGGGACCGAAGGCGTCAGTGAGGCGCTTCTTGATAAGGCCAATGGCGAGGTGGGTGACGTCGATGCCGATCCAGCGGCGGTTGAGACGTTGCGCAACTTGCACGGTGGTACCACAGCCGCAGAAGGGATCGAGAACCACGTCGCCTTCGTTGGAACTGGCCTTGATGATGCGTTCAAGAAGAGCTTCGGGTTTTTGCGTGGGATAGCCGAGGCGCTCTTGTGCTTGAGAGTTGATGGGAGGAATGTCCTCCCAAATGTTGCCGACAGGTGGTCCCGGCATTTCTTCCAGCTACCTTTTGACCATGATGCGCCCATCCTTTTTTGCCGGGAAGTACAAGCGCCCTTCTGCATCAAGCTTCTCCATCACAGCGCGCGAGACGGACCAACCATTCGGATGCGGTTTGAAGCCCTTGTAGTCGTATGTCAGATTGGGTCGGGGAGACGGGCTTCTGAGGTTATCGGTTCTGTATTTCCGTCCATCGGGCTCCAACTGGTTGTAGTGCGACTTGATATAGCTTTGGGAATACGCCCCATGTGACCTGCGAAAAGTAGAATCGTCGGATTTTGCGAAGAAAAGGATGATGTCGCTCTGATCTCCGAATCGGCGACGGGCGTCATTATGCCCATTCGTCCTCTTCCAGACGATCTCATTTCGGAAGAGCTGCGGTCCAAATACAGCGTCCATAAGAATCTTTAAGTAGTGGCTCGCTGTCGGATCGCAGTGGAGATAGATCGACCCGGTCTCCTTGAGAACGCGGCGGAGTTCGACGAGGCGCGGGGCCATCATGGCGAGGTAGGCCATCATGTCTGATCCGCCAAGGAAGGTGCGGAAGGCGCGGATGGCGTCGGCGACGCGGCCGCCCTGTTCGACAATGTGCTGGTAGGAGCGCTCGGCGTCAATGTTCCACTCCCACGTGTCCTCGAAGGCGTGAATCTGGGAGCTGGATTGCGAGCCGTCTTTTTCGGCGAAGAGGACGTTGTAGTCCTGGCGGGAGTTGAAGGGCGGATCGAGGTAGACGAGGTCAACCGACTCCGGCTTGATGTAGCGCTGCAGGACTTCGTAGTTGTCGCCGTAGTAGAGCTGATTTTTCCAGGTGAACACGATGCCCCGAGATTAGCACCTCGGCTGGACCGCAGAAAGTATCTGCCCCGGTTCGTGGTCGGCCTCGTGGCGAAGGCCGGGGCTGCGCAAAAAGTCAGGCACAAGCGGTCGCTGTGGATACGGTTCGCTTCATCTCGATTTATTCGCGTTGTGCAGCAATGGCTCAATTGCGTCCAGTAGTTTGTTCTGCCATAACAGACGGAATTCCCATTTCTTAGCGACTTTGCCGTCCGGTCCGAAGCTGAAGATACTGCCGTCAGGTTGGTAGGGTGGGACCTCGAGACCGTATTCAGCCATCATCGGCGTGGCCTCAGCCCATAACCTCGGGACGTCAATATCCGTCGCGAGGGGCGGCATGACGAACAGAGTCTTGCCCAGAGACTGCCTCTCGCTCAGCAGCTTGATCTCCCAGCGAACGCCTTCACTCAGATGCGGAACCATCAAAATCAAGTCGGTTCTCTCCTCCAGCAGCATCAAAGTCGGTTGCCACTCGGCGCCGCCCACTACCGCGATCATTCGGGTTGCACCGTAACCATCAGGCCGTCCACCCAGGCTCACGAAGTTCAGCTCAACAGCTAACGCCCGATAGAGCAGCGCTTCCAAAGTGATGTTGTCGGGTTCGATGCGATAGCCCGACGCGAATGCGTTGGCGAGACACTGATTCGGCAGGCGCAGTTGGCCGGCGCTGAGCAACGGACGCAGGTAAAGAAGCTGAGCACGCTCCTCGTTCCGGAGGACATCGCGCGCCACGACTGGCTCCCCGCCATTCAATCGGTCAATACTTTGTATCCCCGCGACTGCGCGGACAGCGAGTTCCCCTAAAGCACGACCAAGATCATTCGCCTCGTCCTCTTCCGTCAGCGACGGCATGTTCTCCATGATGCTTAGCATCTCAGTGTAGGTGGCGGCTGCGGCTTCGAGATCCACCGACAAGCGAGCATCCCCCAGATCGGCGGTGATCCGGGACCAATCAAAGGTGCCAGCCTTGAAAGCTGTGCGTGCCTTTGCGAACGCGGCAATCGCATGAGAGAGTGATCTTCGCGCCAGTTCTTTCTCAACTGGATCGTCACTTTGACCGTGCCGCTGCGCCCGCGCAAACTCGACGCGGCCCAGCGCCGCGAGCGCACGAGCCCATAGGTTGGAATTGCTCTTTGGCTTGTAGACCTCCAACGCTCGACGCAGGGACCCGGCCATTTCGTTCAGATCGTCGTCGTTTTCAGGGGCCTCGGAATTCTGCTGGATCAGCGCCAGAGCGAGCTGCAGTTGCAGCAATCCCCATAGCTCGGGGTCACTATCTTTATGCACTTGCTTCAGGCTATCGCGGCAAAACGCGAGACGCTCAGCAGGCGACATCGTCGACGAGGCCGCTACCTGTTTGAGGATACCCGTGAACACACGCTCGTCAGCCACCGGAGAAACTACCGGCGAAGGTGCCGGCGCGTGCTCGAACCCGGCTGCGTGCAACATTGCCAATCTCTTCGGCCGCTCACTTCTGGCAAGAGCAAAATTACCTCTCATCGCGTGCTGAATGGTATAGAGTTGCTCGTTCCTGCGAACGATCCGCGAGATTTCATTTTGATCCAGATTCGCGATGTCGTCGGCAATATCGGATTCGTAGATCAACTCCGTCTCGGTCTCTTCGAGGACTTGCCACGAAAGGCGTCCGTCGATCACGTTCCCTTCAACGTCCTGCCTGACCGCATCCATGTATGCGTGCGGTGTCAGATTCGGGGAAGCAATTTGGGTCGCAGTGACGATCGCGGTCCAATCATCCGTCGTTTCCGATCCGGGCAGATACTCCTCAAGGTAATAAGCCCCCTGGGTAACCACTCGAGTGGGGCGCCAGTTGTCATCAAGTTTGGGAATCAGCCGTTCGGGCAGTTGCGAGACATCCAATTGCGACAGCAGATTAGTTGCCGGGCCGACGACTCGCGGATCGCCGGTATGATTTGCCGCTTCCAGCGCCTGCCGGGCATCGGTCCAACGATTGACGTCCGCGGCGAGTAGCCTGCCGAGGTTGTACATCGCAATCGGCCCATGCTCCGGGTCATTCGAGTCGGCTGCAATGCGAAATACAGCTTCGGCGTCAGCATGCCGCGATGGATCGGTGACAAGAAGAACTCCGAGATTGTATGCGGCACCCGCCTCCAAAGCAGGATCAGGCGAAAGCATCGCGCTTCGGTACGCTTCTTCCGATTCAGCGTGGCGCTCTGACAACTGTGCCAGCAGGTTGCCGAGATTAAACAGCGCGATAGGCTTCTGTTCCGGGTGATTAGAGTCGATCGCAAAATGGTAAGCAGCTTCAGCGTCGGCGAAGCGGCCAGGAGTGTTATCCAACAGCCCACCGAGATTCACCGCGGCCATCGGGCCGATATTGGGATCATCGCTGGCAATTGCTTGACGAAAGGCATCCTCCGCTTCGTTCGGCGCGCCATGTGCAGCCAACAGCGTTCCCAGATTGAACCATGCGCGGGGGGCGTACACAGCGTGGTTTGAAGCGGCTGCTTGCGTCAAAGCCTCCAGCGCTTCCGAAAGTCTTTGAGACTGAGTGCTCAACAATACGCCGAGATCGTAACTGGCGAGCGGGCCATATTCGGGATCGTTTGAAGCAGCCGCCTGGCGCAGGAACGACTCTCCCTCGGTCCTGTGTTCCGGCTGACCGGAAAGAAGAATCCCCAATGCATAGTTGGCCATTGTGAGAGTCGCTGGATCTTTCAGGTCAATCAGTGTTCGGTAGGCCTGGGCCGCTTCATCGGTGCGATCAATGCCCTGCAACAACCCGGCGAGGTTCAACAACGCAGCGGGTGAGATTGCGGGGTGTTTCGTTGCGATTGCATGACGAAAACATAACTCGGCTTCTTCCTCTTCGCCGGGTCGACCCATATAGTAGACGCCCAATTCGAAGGCGGCGGCAGCCGATTTCTCTCTATCATCGCCGGCCATTAAGCGTCGTCGAGCCTGAATCCCCTCTTCGTTACCACTCATCGGATCAGACCTCTCCCTTTTGCAGATACACTCGGGCGAATCGTGCGCTGACGCAAGACAAGAACAATCAGCCGGGATTGGGGCCGTGCTTTTCCATCTTGGAAGGTGATGAGCTGTTCTTGAAGCGGGCAGGACCAGGTTTGTGCTATCCCACCTGGCCGTCTGCCGCGGTGGAGGCGGCCATGAGAGGGCACGCGGCGATGCAGATTACAGCTCCTTGAGGCCATATACCTTTGATTGAGCGGTCGCAACATACTTCTGGTACGCTGCGATCCAGTTCGAGGCAATGGCCTGCTGGGCCACCGACAGATCGAGTTGATCCGAACAAACCATCTGGTGCAGCCGCTCTTCCAAGGCGTCCTTCAAATGGGCATTCCAAGCTGCTGAATGATAGGGCTCGGGCCACAGGTTTCGAATGTCGTCATCGCCGCCGAGACCTGGAGTGATCAGGTAATCGACTTCATATTCGCCGGACCGAGCACTCGGAATGCCATATTCCTCAAAGACCTTCTGGCGTTGTGAAGGCGAAACCTCCTTGACGACTTGCTCGTGCGCCAATGCGCAAATCTTTTGAAGCGAGGCCTGGCGCGCCGTACCGGGGGTGTAATCACGGTTGGGCAAAACACCTTGATCTGACGACACGAACGGAGTGTATTTGCTGGTTGCGCCCGAATGCCGAAATGTTAGAACACAGGCGACAACAGCCAGGACCGCGAGGGCAGCTATTCCAAAAGCGCGCGACAAAGGACCAGTTGAAAAGCGAAGGCGTGAAGTGAAACTCGATTCGCGGGAAGACATCTCGGCCAGTCGAGCCCGCAGCAATGCCCGTGGACCCGCGATCGGCGGCAGTTCGGAATCGAGGCCGTTCCTAAGGGCGCGAGTCAGCTCCGCGATCACCTCAAACTTTACCGCCCGGGTCCTGCATTCAGCGCAGGCCTCAAGATGCGCGCGAGCTTTGTCGGCCCTTCTCCCCAGTTCGTCGTCCGCAGCCCGGACCAGTTCTTCGTCGGAAAGGTGTTGTTCGTCGCGCATATCTTACCCCCGATCCGCGCGGATCAGCTTGGCAAGGGACCGTGTAAGGAAAATCGAAACGCTTCCCAGAGAGATCCCGAGAGCTTTCGCAATTTCTCGATAACGCAGGCCCTCGGCACGCATTCGAAGACAACTCTGTTCCATATCGGGCAGCGATTGGACGACGGCCAGAAGCCGTTGTTGCCTTTGCCCGTCTGAACAGAACTGCTCCGGGTTCGGCGATGGGTCGATCCGGAGGGCCGCGATGCCTGGATCGTTGTCCACCGCATCGAGGAGACGCTTATTGGCGTGACGGCGCTTGAGAGTGAGGTTGTGCGCCACGCGGAATATCCAGCCGCGCAAGTTCCGTCGAGACCGCCCAAGGCGCAAATGTCGAAACAGGGATAGAAAGACCTCCTGGACAATCTCCTCCGCATCCGGGACAGGCACGCCGAAAGAGACCGCGTAACGCAAGAGGGGAGCCCGATAATGCTCGAACAGGGTCATGACCTCCGTCTCAATCTCATCCGCACCTGCCTGAATTTCTGGTAACGAAACCAACAGCGGCAAATCGCATGCCAGCTCTGCAGGAGTGGTTTGCCCTTGTGCTTCCATTTGAATATTCGATTCCTTCTGTATCTGTTCAGCCTTTATTCTGAAGCGCCGCCCACCCGAAAAAGGACTGAACAGTATTTGCGCAAATGGAATATTCAGGATGAAGGTGCAAGTCCTCAATTCCCATTGACTCAGAATAAAGCCCGAAACGCAGAACCCGCCAAGATTTGTGAGGTCAAGTCTGTGAGACGATACACAATTGTGGGACGATGCACAATTCTGTTGATTTTGGCCGCCTTTCCCGCTTTTTCGCAGAGCAATAGCGGGGAGTTGCGACTCCACGTGTCCGATCCGTCAGGTCGAGGCGTTCAGGCAACGATTCACCTCCTCAGCCAGGCCAATGAGTATAGTGCCGAACTCGAGACCGACAAGCAGGGGAACATGGACGCCGCGAGGCTCCCTTATGGCATTTACCGTTTGGAAGTCGGCCAATCAGGGTTCGCATCGGTCGCCGAGACCATTGCCATTCGCTCATCGATTCCAGTTGTACATTCGGTTTCACTTAAGCTCGCCACAGTGGAACAGACCGTTGCGGTCAAAGCAGACAACACCCTGATCGACTCCGAGCAACCCGGCAATGTAGATCAGATGGGTTCATCCTTTATTCAGCACCGCCTTGACTCTATTCCTGGTCGATCGCTGCAGGACCTCGTCAATTCCCAGCCCGGTTGGCTCTACGAAGGGAACGCCGTGCTTCATCCACGAGGGTCTGAATATCAAACGCAGTTCGTGGTGGACGGCATTCCTTTGACTGACAACCGGTCTCCGAGCTTTGGCCCCGAGATTGAGGCTGACGACGTTCAGTCCCTCAGCATCTATACGGCCGGGTTTCCGGCCGAATACGGCAGGAAGATGGGTGGAGTAATCGAAGTGAACACCGTGCAGGATGCTCAGCCCGGATTGCACGGTGAGCTGGTGCTGGCGGGCGGCAGTTTCAACACCGGAAGCGCCTTCGCAAAGGGTCAGTACACTGCAGGCAAAGACACGGTGGGCGGCAGCGTAAGCGGAAGCATGACTGACCACTATCTCAATCCTGTGGTTCCGCAGAACTACTCAAACACCGGTACCCTCGGCGACTTTTCGGGTCGCTACGAGCGCGACATCACCCGGAACGATCGCTTTAGCGCAACGGTGCGCCATGAATTGTCGCGCTATGACATTCCTAATGAACAGGTCCAACAGGCTGCGGGCCAACGTCAAACGGCAGACAACATCGAAACCATGGGCATCGCCTCGTTCGAGCACACCTTTTCTGCGAGTACGCTGGTGAGGCTTGGAGGCATGGTGCGAGACAATGCCAACGACTTCAATTCGAACCCGGAGTCAACCCCCGTCGAAGTTTTCCAGCACAACCGATTCCGCGAGGGCTACTTCAAGGCTATGGTGATTGCTGACCGAGGTCGAAGCGAGTGGAAAGCCGGGGTCGAGTCTGACAACACCTTCCTTCACGAAAATACGAGCTACATCATCACCGATCCTACCCAATTTGGCGATGGGACCCCGCTCACGTTCGCTATCACTGCGCAGAGACCAGACCTGGAGCAGTCCGCATTTGTCGAGGATCTCCTCCACCTGGGGAAGTGGTCAATCAATGCCGGTCTTCGGTGGGATCATTACCAGCTCCTCGTCAACAAGCAGGCCATAGAACCGCGATTTGCGATCTCACGATTTTTTCCATCCGCCGATCTGATTCTGCATTCTTCCTACGATCGCATCTTCCAAACGCCCTCGTCGGAGAACATTCTGCTCTCCAGCTCAACGCAGATTGAGTCGCTCGACCCCACGACGTTTCTCCGTCTGCCCGTGCAGCCTTCGGTTGGCGACTATTTCGAGGGCGGCCTGACGCAGGGCCTGTTCAAGAAAGCAAAACTCGATATCAATTACTTCCGGCGCGTGGTGAGCAACTACGCCGACGACGACCAGATCAATAACACGAGCGTCAGTTTCCCGATCGCTTTTCGAAAAGCGATCATCTATGGCGCCGAAGGGAAGCTCGATCTACCCGAGTGGAGAAGATTCTCCGGCTTCCTGAGTTACTCCTACGAAGTGGGCAATGCGTGGAATCCGGTGACCGGAGGGCTGTTTCTTGGTGGCGACGCTACCGCAGCAGAAACGCAGCTCTCAGGCCACTTCCCGGATTCGCAGGATCAACGCAATACGGTAGAGGCGCCTTCGCTACCAGGTTCATCCCCGATTGTGGCTGGCGGCCGGTATGCAATACGATACCGGCCTTCCATTCGAGTTTGACGGTGACCCTGACACAGTGCTCGCTCAGTACGGGCAACAGGTGCTCGACCGCATCAACTTTGATCGTGGGCGCATCGATCCTTCTTTTCAGGTAAACGCTTCAGCCGGAGCGGATCTCCACCACTCCGAAAAGGTCAAAATGCGGCTTCAAGCTGACGTGCAGAACCTGAATAACATTCTTGACGTGATCGATTTTGGCGGATTGTTCTCAGGAAATGCGATTGGACCTCCCCGAAGCTATCTCCTTCGTTTGACGACGACATTTTGAGCCTGCATAGAGCACTTTCTGGAATACACGTAGACTTTTTGGGCCCTAAAGAGTGGCTTTTTCTTGAGAAAAGGCACTTGAGTGCGTGGTTCCGAACCACACCAATTCCGAATGTGCTGTAGCATCCGCCAATTCTTTTTTTTGAACACCCGCTTGACATATTCCTATATAGGCATGTAATGTTTTTCGAGCATGGCTCGTGCGGCAACGACCTCCGATGTTTTCAACGCGATTGCCGAACCGCGGCGGCGCCAGATCCTCTCGCTTCTGGTGAAGGAATTGCCAGTCGGGGACATCGTGGTGGCGCTCAATCTCGATCAGCCGTCTGTGTCAAAGCATCTACGGGTGCTGCGGGATGTGGGCCTGGTGCGGGTGCGGCGGAACGGACGCCACAAGCTCTACCAGACCCAGGCAGAAGGGATTCGGCCCCTGCATGAATGGTCTGCCACTTTCGAGCGCTACTGGAGCCATCAACTGCAAAGCATCAAGACGCGGGCGGAAAAGGCCGCGGCAGCGGCGCAGCTATCCAAGAACCCATCCAAATGAACTGATCCCCAAGGAGGAGAAAATCATGATCGAAGTCCCTGTAAGCATCGAAGACATGACGTTGAAGATCACACAGGAAATCCACGTCAAGGCTCCCATCGAAACCACATTTGCCGCGCTGCTGGAACAACTCGGTCCCCTGAATGAGAGGTCCGACGGCACACCGATGCCGCTCAAGCTCGAGGCGTGGCCAGGCGGCCGATGGTTCCGCGACCTCGGCGAACACAACGGCCATTTCTGGGGTAACGTGCAGGCGATCAAGCGCCCAACGCTGCTGGAGATTTCCGGGCCGCTCTTCATGTCGTCTCCGGTGGCCAACAACGTGCAGTACCGGCTGACCGAAAAGGATGGGGAAACCATCATCAACTTCAACCACACCGGATTCGGCCTCATCCAGGAAGATCACAAGAAGGGTGTTTCGGGCGGATGGGGATATATGAATGAGCAGGTTCGCAAGCGGGCCGAAGCGTCGCGCGCCTGAGGCACTCCAACCAAAATTCTATTCCGGCTTTCCCACCCGAAGGAGATTTTTCATGTCGATCGCAAAATCGCTACTCGCAGAATTTGAAACGCAAGCGCCCGTCACACGCCGCTTCCTGGAGCGGCTTCCGGCGGACAAACTGACCTGGAAGCCTCACGCGAAATCGCTCTCCGCAGGGCAGCTCGCCTACCACCTCGCCTCCGTGCCGGGCGGCGTCGTTCGCATCGTGCAGACCAGCCCGGTGCAGGCGCCCAATTTTCGATTCCCAGAGGCGACGAGCATTCAGCAGGTGCTCGATCTGCTGGACGAAAGCATCGCAACGGTGCGCACGGTGCTGCCCAGCTTCGACGATAACGCGATGCAAGAGACCTGGCGCCTGGTGGCCGGCGACCAGGAGATTCTCGCGGTGCCGCGCGGCCTGTTTCTGCGCGATGTGATGTTCAGTCACTGGTATCAGCACCGCGGCCAATTCAGCGTCTATCTGCGCCTGCTCAACGTGGCTGTTCCTGCAAGCTGGGGACCGAGCGCCGATGAGCCTGCGCCGTTTCAAACAAGCTGCCAACCTGCCTAGCCTTCAGCCTTCCCCCATCGCAGTCTTTTGAAGTGGCATTCTCTCGCGGGAATGCCGCTTTGGTTTTCCGGTTTGAAGGTGGAAGGGTCACCCGCTCACAGGTTACAAATAACTGCCTATTTCTTGAAGGCAGTGTCTATGTCCCACTTATCTTTCCAGTACACGACCAGAGTTCGTGGTCCGGTGAAAGTGATCGGCAGGAAAATATCCATGGTTTGATCCAACGGTTCTTTCCAGCGATCGCCGACAAAGATATAGGCATCTTCCTTGCCCCTGACTTTCACCACCTCAGTTACCTGGGTGGAAAATGTGTTAACCGAATTGGCCCTGGGCGAGTAATCCGTGATCGGTCCATTTCCCCAGCATCGAGTCGGCGGTGGCATATTTGTTGTCGTTGAAGCCGAATCCGGAGCACTCCGAGCGGAGAAGGAAGTAGACACCGTTGCGCTTGAAGACGGTGGGTGCCTCGCACACCAGACCGGTGTCGATGGAATTGCCGCTTGGCTTGAGATAATCGCTGGTCATTTCTGAAATCACCAGGCCATTATTTTTATGAGAAGAAAAGATATGATAGGCCTTTCCATCATCGTCCTTGAAGATAGATTGATCGCGGTTATCGTCGTTGTCGGGACCGCCGTCATCCGGGCCGCGATCATGGAAGATGCTGCTGGTAAGAATGGGCCTGTGGGCGAGACGGAGATAAAGACTCCGGTAAGTCCGTAGTTATACTCCTTGTTTTCCAGGTGCATCCACATGACATACCTTTTGTCTTGTCGTTGTAAATAACATGGGGGCGCTCAGGGAAACGAAAGGGGCCAGCTCTCCTGGTGCAGCCCGGGAACCATATTCCCTTGATACTTCCAATTGAGGAGGTCCGTGCTCGTATAGCAGGGAACTCCGCGGTCGGGAAGTCGCCGTTTTTGAATTCACCATACCAGTAATAGGTTCCGTTGAAATAAGAAATGCCTCCGGCAAACGCCTTGATCGGTTTCCCATCGGTATCGTGAATCACCTGCCCTGGGGTGAAGGAAGTGACCTGGCACTCGCTGCCAGCCACGCAAACCAGGAACAACACAGCAATGCACGACAAAGAAAGAAATTTCCTTGCAGTCATGAACGTCTCCGTTTTTGATTTTTGGGAATCTGCCGGCTCTTCATTCGAGGTTCGTGCTAGAGATCTGGTGGTCGCTCGGCGGCGACTGCGAAGGCTTTCTCTAACGCCATGCCAGCTTGGGCAACGGTGCCTTCATCGAAGAGGCGGCCGACCAGGGTGACGCCGTGAGGAACGCGGCGCGGTGGAGAGAACTTCGGCCAGCGGATGCTGCGGGTCGGGTGCCCAGTCGCTGCGTGCTTCCGAGACTTCGACGAAGCCGGCGCGCAGGGTAAGCGAAGGATGGCCGGTGTTGTTGGTGATGACCAGCATCTCATCGCGCAGCGACGGCACCAGAAGCAGGTCGACCTGGAGAAGACGCGCGCCATCTCCTGGGCGACCTTGCGGCGAAGGCGGTCGGTCTGCACGAAGTCGACCGCGGAAAGAAAGCGCGACTGCCGGAAGATATTGGGCCATGCATCGGGAACCTGCGCTTTTAGCTCGGTCGACTTGATGGCTGAGTGTGAACTCCTCAAAGGCCGCCGCGGCCTCGGCAAAGAGAATGAGGTTCAGCGAGTCGTAGGGCCAGTCGGGAATGGAAACTTCGACAGGCTCCATGCCGAGTTTCTTGACGATCGTCAAGTGCGGCTCGATCCACATCGGTCGCAGGCGTCTCCTTCATCCAGGCAGGGAAATAGCCGACGCGCAGGCCGTGCAACGTTGGCCTGGCATCGAACGCAAGGGTGCTGGGAACGCTGGCGAGGTCGCCCGCGATCGGGGCCGGAGATGGCGTTGAGCACGAGGATCGTGTCTTCGACACTGCGCGCCATCGGGCCGAGTTTGTCGAGCGACCAGCAGAGGGTCATCGCTCCGGTGCGCGGAACGCGGCCGTAGGTGGGGCGCAGGCCCGTAACGCCGCAGCGCATGGAGGGGCTGACGATGCTGCCGCCGGTCTCGCTGCCGATGGCGAAGCCGACCAGGCCGGCTGCGGTTGCCGCGCCGGGGCCGGCGCTGGAGCCGGATGAGCCTTCTTCGAGTAGCCAGGGATTCATGGTCTGCCCGCCAAACCAGATGTCGTTCAGGGCGAGCGCGCCGAGGCTGAGCTTGGCCACCAGCACCGCACCGGCGGCGTTGAGCCGGTCGACGACTGCGCTGTTCTTCTTCGGGACTCGGTCGCGATACGGCTCTGCACCATAGGTGGTGGGAATGGCGGCGGTGTCGAGCAGGTCCTTCGCCCCCCAGGGAATGCCGTGCAGTGGGCCGCGATAGTGGCCGGCGGCGATCTCTGTGTCGGCCGGCGCGCCTGGGCAAGGGCGTGTTCGTGGGTCAGCGTGATCACGCAGTGCAGCTTTGGGTCGAATTGCTCGAGCGGTCCAGATAGATATGCGTGAGCCGTTCGGACGTGAGTCTGCCGCGACTGAATCCATCGCGAAAGTTGCGCAACCGAAGAGAATGCGATATCGGCATCGTTGGCCGGTAACGGGCGCGTGGGATCGGCACTGCGAATGTAGTAGCTCTCACCGCGGCCCGACTTGCCCGGCGTGAGTCCCGGCAGCATGGGATTCCAGACCGTGGCCGGTGCAAGCCGGGCTTCCAGAACCATCTTCCGCGGCCCGAGTTCTGCGTTCATAAAGTGGCGCCATCGCCTCGCGCCAGTTGCCCGCAGCCTGTGCGCGGTCGGTCGCGGAGTCATCTCGATCTGCACCAACTTCTCTGCTTCTGCAAAGGTTGCAGCGGTGACTTGCGGCCCGACGGGTGCCGCCGTGCCGAACGCGGTTGGTGCTCCGGGCGTCTGCTGGTTGGCAGGTACAGCAGGAGTCTGCGCGCACTCTGCGCATCAATCGGTAAAGCACGCCCAAGGCTCCAAGCGCGCTGGCAGCGAGGAAGTCTCTGCGTGATGTGGATCATTCTTTCCTTCGTTGAAGCCGCGTGAATTGGGAAAACGGCAAGACTAGATGCAATATACTCTGGTATCCGAGGGGATGGAGCGCTGTTCGGTCCCAATCTGACGTTTTGATTCCGGCGATGATTTGTCCAACGTGGCTGCGCCCCGTAGAATCAGTTTGAGCAGTCATGCGGGGTCTGGAGTGATTTCTGCTCCAGACTGGTGCGGTGCCAGGTACCGATGAGCGAACATGAGACAGGGAGTTCCCCGGAGGCGCAGGCGGTATCGCCTGCGTGGAGCAGAATCGAGAGGGCGCGCCACCCCCAGCGGCCGTACCCCATGGACTTTATCGAACGAATCTTCACCGACTTCAGCGAAATTCACGGGGATCGCGCCTTCGGCGACGATGAAGCCGTGGCGTGCGGCATGGCGCGGCTGGGCGACGACGAAGTGCTGGTGATCGGCAACCGCAAGGGCGGCAGCACCAAGGAACGCGTGCGTCGCAACTTCGGGATGCCGCATCCGGAAGGCTATCGCAAGGCGCTACGCTGCATGAAGATTGCGGAGAAGTTCGGCCGT
This sequence comes from uncultured Acidobacteriota bacterium, assembly GCA_963718435.1. Lineage (GTDB taxonomy): Bacteria > Acidobacteriota > Terriglobia > Terriglobales > Acidobacteriaceae > Telmatobacter. Next base: position 22,942 of record CAVQZQ010000095.1, read on the forward strand.
CCGGTGATCAGCCTGATCGATTTGCCCGGAGCCTATCCCGGGCTGGGCGCAGAAGAGCGCGGGCAGGCGGAGGCGATTGCTCGGAATATCCGCGAGATGGCGCGGCTGCGCGTGCCGACGATTTCGGTGATCAGCGGCGAAGGCGGATCGGGTGGCGCGCTGGCGCTGGCGGTGAGCGATCGGGTGCTGATCCTGGAGAATGCGCTCTATTTCGTGATCACTCCGGAATCGTGTGCGGCGATCATGTGGCGCGATGCGGCACAGAAGCAACTGGCCGCAGAAGCCATGCGCATCTCAGCACCGGAGGTTTCAGCGCTGGGTTGCGTGGACGAGATCATCTCAGAACCGCCGGGCGGGGTGCACACGGACCACGAGACGGGCGCAGGTCTGCTGGGCACCGCGCTGCAGAGGCATCTGGCCGAATTGAAGAGCGTTTCGATCGATGCCCTGGTTGCCGCCCGCCAGCAGAAGTTCCGCAAAATAGCGCAGTTTTATACGGAAGGCTAGCTCTGGTGGCGCATCGGCTTTCGCATCTGGTCGGCGGTACCCGCGACGTTCATCCGGCGACGAAGGACCTGTACCGGGCCGCGTCACGGGGCGTTGCCGGGAGCGGCCGATGAGCACGCCTCGCTTTGTCGGCGGACGGCTGCGCGCGTATCTCGAGTTCATCGCGGCGGTCATCTATTACTTTATGGTGCGCTCGGTGGTGCATCGCAGCGCCGCAGGACTGGCGACCGATGCGTGGATGCCGCTGGTGGAACAGGCAATGCTGCTGTTTCTGCTGGTGGTGGGCTACGCGGCTTTTGGATTGGTGCTCGATCGCCAGAAACATCCCATCAGCGAGCAGGGATTACCTCGCAGGTCCGGCTGGCCGCGTGAAGCTGGAGTAGGCCTCGCGGTTGGATGGGCCTCCGCGGTGGTTTGCGTGCTGCCTCTGATGGTGGCCGGCGGCATCGCCATTGTGCTGGTTCTGCAGCCCTCGGCGTGGGGCTGGCTGCTGGTCGATACTCTATTTTTCGCAGTGGCCGCGATGGTGGAAGAAGTGGCCTTCCGCGGTTACGGCTTTCAGCGCTTTGCGGAAGCAGTTGGGCCGGTTGGGGCGTCGCTGGGGTTTGCGATTTTTTACGCCATCGTGCAGGCATTGCAACCTGGCTCCAATCACGCGAGTATCGCGGTTTCAGTGGTGTTCGCGCTGCTGCTCTCGATCGCTTACCTGCGGACGAAGGCGCTTTGGCTGAGTTGGGGTTTGAACTTCGGCTGGAAGGCAAGCCGGGCGTTGATTTTCGGTCTTACGGTCAGCGGAGTAAGCAGCCATTCGTCGGTGGTCGAAGGGAATCCGATGGGGCCATTCTGGATCACGGGCGGCGGTTACGGCCTGGACGGAAGCTGGCTGACGTTTTTTGTTCTGTTGGCGATGCTGCCGGTGGTCTACCGCGTGACCCGCGATCTGGACTATCGCTACAACGCACCGGTGATTGTTCCGGGGGGAATTCCGGTCGATCTGGACGCAGCGGCGATGCGCCAGCACGAGGCGGCCATGGGACCAACCGAGGCGGCAACTCCTTCGCTGGTGCAGATACTACCGGTCAGCGCGCCGGCCGCATCCAAGGAGGAACATGGGAGTTCACCGGATTTTTCAGGTGATTCCCACTGAGATTGTGAGCGGGTGCAACCGCACGGTGCCGGCGCCGCTCCAATCGAGAGTTGACCTTTCTGGCTAAACGGAACTATCGTTTGCTCATTGCACATAGCTGCCATGGGAGGTTCCCATGAATGGGTCGTTTTCAATCCATAGGACACAGGGAAGCCAAGAGCCTGATCGAAGCGCAAGATCCTTCAACCACCCAGGTTGCCCGACGGTCCTCGGCTTGTTGGCGGTGCTGATGTCGGCGGCGTGTGCTTCGGCTCAGGTCATCACGATTGACACGCACGGAAATGCGACCACCGGGTCCTCGGGTACAGTGGACCGGCGCTTTCAGCAGATCACGCCCACGCACGTTCCGCTTCAACAGACCCCGTTGGATACCAAGACGCGGCTGGACCTGATCCGCTTTCTTGAGGCGGACCAGGGATTTGCGATGCGTCCAATCCCGCGCGGACACAAGGGCCTGACCCTGGTGGCGAACGGCGAGTTGGAGCCGGCCGGAGAGCCCTACCTGAATATGGTGACCGTCAACGGGCTGAGCGCCAAACCGGGGGATCGCCTGGTGCTGTCGGATGTGAAGTTTGAGAAATCGAAGATCATTTTCGAGATCAACGGCGGCCCGGACGCGAAGCATCGCTTTCTGCGCCATATCCAGATCGGCATGGATCCCAATATGAGCAATCCGGTCGTGCAGGGTGACGACCAGGGGCCGGTAGGAGCCAGGCTGACGCTGACGTTCAAGCACGAAGTTCCCACGATGACCGGGAAAGAGGTAGAGGCACTGCTGGCGCCGCTCATCTCGTTTGAAGTGAAGACGCCGATTCAGGCCTTCACGGATACGCTGCCGCCGAGGCTGAAACAGGCGATTCTGGATCACCACGTGTTGGTGGGTATGAGCACCGACATGGTGCTCTATGCGTTGGGGCATCCTGCGAGCAAGATCCGCGAGATGGATGGGCAAATGCCCATCGAGATCTGGATCTACGGCAAGCCACCCGAGGACGTGGACTTTGTGAGAATCAACGGCAACCGCGTGATTCGGGTGGAAGTGGCCGCGGTGGGGAAGCCGGTAGAGATTTTTACCCATGACGAAGTGGACGGGTTGATGCGGACCGACGGCACCCCGGTGGCTCCGGCCGCTGGTACGCGCACCGTTCAGATGGGCGACGTTGATCGCAATCCGGACACGCAGGCACCGGCCGCACCGCCCAGCCTGCGCGCGCCGGGTGAATCGCTGCCGGCAGACACCAGCAAGGATTCCCGAGTCGGCGTAATGAAGCCGGTGCAGTTTCCGAAGCAGAAGACGAATGACGACTCGGGTGCGGCGTCGGACGGGCAGGCTTCGGCGAAGCCGGCTGACCAGACAACAGCTGATTCGAAGACGTCCGGGAGCGCGCAACCGGATTCATCGCAGCCTCCCGCGCCCAAGCCGGCGACGGACGGCAGTCAGCCGCAATAGTTATACCTGGGATAAATTTCCGGCCTGCCGCCCAAACGAGTTTTTCCGCAGCCTGTTCAGTCGCGAGCGTCCAGTAGGGACCGCAGGAAAATAGCCCAGGACAAGTCAGCCTCGGCGGACGCAGTCCTGGGGAGGAGCGCCATAAAGCTCACAGAGCCCCGTAGGGGGCGGCGGGGCGGCACCAACCCAAGTTGTTGGCTGTCGCCCGCTTCTCCGCGATCACCCCGCTCCCTCCCGGCAACGATCGTTCGCAGGAGTATTCATGTAAACTGAAGCGAGCGAGTCCCGCTGCCTCCGCGCCAAAGTTGCAGGATGAGGTGAGTGAATGACCGCGCCGTTGAAGCCGTCCGCCGCGGCGGATGTGTGCAGAGACACCCCGAGAAGGAGAAACACAGAACCGATGGCCAAAATTGCCAAAACAGGTGATCGCAAGAAGGTAATGGACACGACGAAGTCAACCGACTGTCCCAAGTGCAGCAAGCCGACACGCATCGTCAAGCGCGTGAAGGACCGCGAACGAGGCATCCCGGGCGGAGTCTATATCTCCTGCTCTGCGTGTGAGTTCTACGAGAAACTTTAAGATTTAGTTGAGTTTCAGATTGTGGTGAGGCCCGGCAGCTTGCCGGGCTTTGCTGCGTTTGGGGTCAGGGAACGAGGACGCCGGCCATTTCTTTGAGGATTGCTTCAGCGGCTTCCGCGGGATTGGACGCGGCGGTGATGGGGCGCCCGACGACGAGGTAGCTGGCGCCATCGCGCAGCGCCAAAGCAGGAGTGGCTACGCGCTTCTGATCGCCGATGCCCGCTCCGGCCGGGCGGATGCCGGGAATGACAAGTACGCCTTGAGGACCAGTGAGACCGCGTAGGGTTGCGACTTCCTGAGGCGAGCAGACGAAACCGCGAATTCCGGCGTCGAGGCCCATGCGGGCAAGCAGTTCGACTTGTTCTGCGGGGGAACGCTCGAGACCGACTGCGCTGGTCTGGGCCGCGTCCATGCTGGTGAGGACGGTGACGGCCAGCAACTCGGGCGGATCGGCGACTCCATCGAGGGCTGCGCGGGCGGCAGCCAGCATGGCTGGGCCGCCTGATGCGTGCAGAGTGACCATGCGCGCACCGAGACAGGCGGCCGAACGCACTGCACCCGCCACCGTGTTGGGGATGTCATGGAGCTTCAAGTCGAGGAAGACGGAATAACCGCGCGTAAGCAGGGGCTCAAGGACGGTCGGACCCGCGGCGATGAAGAGTTCGAGTCCGACCTTGAACCATTGGCAGGTATTCTCAAGGCGGCTAACAAGCTCAGTGGCCGCGTTCGCATTGGGAACGTCGAGCGCAACGATCAGCCGTTGGCGAGCTTGCTCGAAGGGGTCTGGAACGGCGGGGCGTGAAGGGGCGAGGGAAGGATTCAGCCGCTCCAGATTGGGCATACCTGAATGCTAACGCATCTGCGGATTCTTGTGCGTCAGGCCTCTGCCCGTTTCGGTTAAGCCAGGTTGGCCGCCATCCAGCATTGAACCGCAGCGGGAAGAAATCGGCAGAGATAGGCGATCGGATCGTCGGCGATGGCCATCTGGCGCAGGTGATATTTCCACACATCCGGTTTGATGGTGCGCCGTGTGAAGGGCTTGCGGGTTACCTGGATCACGTCGCCCCTGCCATTGACCCTTGGGTAGGTGACGGAGGGGACACTGAAACTGATGAGCGCGCCGGTTCTCCAGAAGCACTGCGCGAATTCGTGGGAGAAAAGCAGGCTGTTGGAGCGGCCTTCGCTTGCCAGGAGAGCAAGCGCCTGGTCGCCGCCGGGCCAAACGGGGCGGATGTTGGACTGAAACCAGCGGCGGAACTCAAATCCGTTAAACTGAGCCTGGTTCAGCAGAAGCCGGAGCAACTCGATGCGATCCATTGGAGTATTCCTTCATCTCGACCGGTGAGGGGTTATGTTTTGCGCAAATCGCGCGCGAGAAGGTCCCGGAGAATCGTCTGTTCTGCTTAACGTGAAACGCATCGGGTTTTCCTTTTCCGGCGGAAGAAGATTCGCAACGGATGTAAGCGGCTTCGATGAAAGAGCAGCCCTGGGGTTGCCATTGACATCATGGCTGATCGGCCATGGAATTTGTAAGGAGATAACGGTTGAAGACGGGAAGATTCCTGGTGCCTAGGTGGGGATGTGCGGCAATTTTGTTGGCGGCAGCGGCTGTGGGTTGGGGTGCGGAAGTGCATACGAACCCCCTGAATCGCGATCCGCTGGTACAGGAGGCTTACGCGCACTTCTACAATCTGGACTACCCTGGCGCCGTACAGCGATTTGAACGGTTTCACGCTGGGCATCCGGGAGACCCGCAGGCCACTGCGCTGCTGTTGAATGCGGAGCTGTTTCAGGAACTCTATCGGCTTGATTTGCTCGACACGACGTTTTACGCGAACGACGGGTTCCTCACGGGACGTCATGCGACGCAGGAAGACCCGAAGATGCGGGACCAGATTCTGGGGCTGGCTGACGAAGCCATTCACGAGGCTGACGTGCGGCTGGGCAAGAATTCCAGGGATGTGGATGCGCTGTATGCGCGAGGGTGGTCGCGGAGCCTGAAGTGCACTTACCTCGCCATGGTGCAGCGAAGCTTTGGCGGTGCGTTCCGGCAGGCGTCAAAGGCGAAGGACGATGAGAAGAACGTTCTGCAGCTGGACCCGGATTACATTGATGCCAAGCTGGTAGTGGGGGTTTACGAATACGTGGTGGGCGCGCTGCCGTGGCCCTTCAAATTGCTGATCGGAGTTGCCGGCATTACCGGATCGAAAAGCAAGGGCCTCGAGATGCTGCATGATGATGGCGCCCGCGGGGTGACGACGAGCGTGGAAGCACGCACCGTAACGGCTCTCTTTCTGCGTCGTGAGGGTCGCTACAACGAGGCCATTCAGGTGGTGCAAAGCCTGATGAAGCAATACCCGCGCGACTATCTTTTCAGCCTGGAGGAGGCCAACCTGCGCAAAGATGCGGGACAAGGGATGGGTGCGGTTGACGCTTATCGGAAGATTTTGGCGGAGAATGTGAAGCGGGGATATTTTGCGGAGGCGCGTCTGGAGCTGACCTATTTCGGACTGGGCGACGCACTGCGAGGACAAAGGCACTATAGCGAAGCGGCGCAGGCATATGAGCAGGCAGCGCGGGCAAAGAACGTGGGCGCGGAACTGAAGATCCGGTCATTTCTAGGGGCAGGCGAATGCAGGGACCTGAACGGCGAGCGCCAGCAGGCAGTGAACGACTACCAGGCGGCGATAACAGCGGGCCCGAACACTTCGCGAGCCGACACGGCGAAGAAGTACCTGCATAGCCCGTATCAAGGCAATTAGCGGCGGTCCGGCCTCGTCAACGCCTGGTGCGGAAGGGAACTGAAAGCGACTTGATCTCGTATATTTAGCAGGGAAAAGGGGAGGCGGTCATGGCCTTGTATTGTCATCGCTGTGGAACGGGATTGCCGTCGGGGGCGCGTTTCTGCTCGAGCTGCGGCACGGTGGTGGCGGCATCTGCGCCGATGAGTGGCAGACCGCTGGTTCGCCCGCGTGTGGGCCGCCAGATTGCCGGCGTCTGCCTGGCGCTGGCGCAGGCGAATGGCTGGGACGTCACGGTGGTGCGCATTCTGACCGTGCTTGGCTTCTTCTGCTCCGGCGGGCTGGTGGGCGTGGCCTATCTCGCAGGCTGGATCGGGATTCCCGAGGAGCCGCTGGGCGCGCCGGGCGCGTATCCTCCTAACCTATGAAGGGTTCCTACCAATCGAATGGCGCGCAGCTAACCTATCTCGAGAGCGGATCGGGGATGCCGGTAGTTTTTCTGCATCCGACGCCGGTTGATCACGAATATTGGCAGCCCCTGGTGGATGAGCTGGCCGGCGTGCGGGCGATTGTTCCCGACCTGCGGGGACATGGGGCGTCGGAGCTGGGCACAAATTTGCCTGTGGGCGGATTTGCGCGGGTTCCGGATGCGCCGGTGCTGACGATAGGGCAGCTTGCGGCCGATACGCTTGCGCTGATGGATCATCTCGGGCTGCACGATGCGGTGTTTGCCGGGTGCTCCGTTGGCGGATATGTGCTGCTGGAGTTGTGGCGCAGGGCGCCACAGCGGATGCGGGGGCTGGCGATTGTGTGTTCGAAGCCCCAGCCTGACACAGAGGCGAATCTGGAGAAGCGCGCCGCTACGATTACGCGCGCACGAGCGGGCAAGACGAGCGCCCTCTACGATGGCATGGCGCAAAGCCTGATTGGCGCGACGGCGCAGGCGCGGCGTCCGCAGATCGTGGCGGAAATGCGGACTCGCATGACGGTGACGCCGGAGGCGCTGGTGGCGGTGCAGGCGGGGCTGGCCACGCGGCCGGATTCCATTCCCACGGTGAGCACCATTCAGGTTCCTGTGCTGGCCATTGCGGGAGGCGAGGATCCCACCACGACGCCGGCGGAGATGGAAGCCTACAAAGCCGCGCCGGGGGGATGCGAGTTTCATCTGCTTCCGGACGGCGGGCACTTTGCTGCATATGAGCAGCCGCAGAAGGTGGCGGGGCTGCTGGCGGAGTGGCTGCGGCTGCTTGGCAACTAAGCGGCTGCGCTTTAAGGCGCGGATTCGCCTCGGCGAATCGTGCCCTGACGCGAACCCACCTTTGAATCGGATGGCTGATCGGATGGCGCGGCGGAATGCGATAGGCTCAAAGGAGCACATCTCCCCTTTGGAAAACCTATCTTGACTACTTCGCCACGACCGTTCCTTTATCCAGAGCCAAAGAGCGCCCTGCATTGCGGCAAGGTTTCGCTTGAGACATTGGCGCGGAAGTTTGGCACGCCTCTCTACGTCTATTCGGCCGATCAGATTGTTGCGCGGCTGGAGATGTTTCAGCAGGCTTTTGCAGGGCGGGATCACCTGGTCTGCTACGCGGTGAAGGCCAATTCGGCGTTGGCGATTTTGAAGCTGCTGGCCGATCTTGGGGCTGGGTTCGATATTGTTTCCGGCGGCGAACTGGAGCGGGTGATCGCGGCTGCGCCTGAGGCTGTGGGGCGGGTTGTGTTTTCAGGCGTGGGCAAGACGGCGGCGGAGATCGACCGCGCTCTTGCGGCGGGAATTCTTGAGTTCAACGTAGAGAGCGAAGCGGAACTGGAGTTGCTGGCTGCGCGTGCGCGCAAACTGAAGACGAAGGCGCGCTTCGCGTTGCGCGTAAATCCCGATGTGTTTGCGGAGACGCATCCTTATATTTCAACCGGACTGCGCGAGCACAAGTTCGGCATCGACATTCGGCAGGCTCTGAGGATTTACAAGAGCGCGGCTGGTAACCGCTGGCTCGAGGCGCATGGCATCAGCGTGCATATCGGTTCGCAGATTCGCTCGGCAGACCCGTTTGGCGCGGCGATGGAGCGGGTGAACAAACTGGTGCGGCAGCTTGCGGGTGCGGGTGTCATGCTGAAATCCGTGGATGCGGGCGGCGGTCTCGGGATCGACTATCACGGCGGCAGTTTCGATGCAGCGGCGAAAGTGCGCGAGTACGCTGCGGCGGTGGAGCAGGCGCTGAGCGGCTTTGAAGGACGGTTGCTGCTCGAGCCGGGACGGTTCCTGGTGGCACAGGCTGGGGCGCTGATGGCGCGTGTGCTGCAGGTGAAGCGCAACGGTAAAAAGACATTTGTGATAACGGACGCGGCGATGAACGACCTGATTCGACCGGCGCTCTACCAGGCACATCACGAGATCGTGCCGATCCGGCGGCGCGGTGGAAGATCGCGGGTTGTGGATGTGGTGGGGCCGGTGTGCGAGACGGGCGATTTTTTTGCGCGCGACCGGAAGCTGCAGCCGGTGAAACCCGGCGACCTGATCGCACTGCTTGATGCGGGCGCATATGGCATGGCGCAGAGTTCGAACTACAACACGCGGGTACGTCCTGCTGAAGTGCTCGTGGAAGGCGCGAAGGCACGGTTGATTCGCCGGCGCGAGACGATGGCAGATCTGCTGGCGCCGGAGATGCTGAACTCCTGACCATCTCATCAAGGTGACCTCTGCAACTACTGTGGACTGCGGGCCGTCCTGATAAGGTATTCCGCGGGGGAGTTTCTCATGCAGATTCGTACGAAGATGTTGTGCGCTTTGGCAGGGGTGGGAATGTTGCTGGGGTTATCCGGGGTTGCGCGGGCTGATTCGCTCACGGTGAAAACGGAACAGGGCAAGGTTGCAGGCAAGACCATCAACGACGGCAAGGTGAAAGCGTTTTTGGGATTGCCATACGCTGCGCCGCCCGTGGGGGACCTGCGCTGGAAGGCGCCTCAGGCACCGGCGAAGTGGAAGGGCAAGCGCGACGCGACGAAGTTTGGCGCGCACTGTGCGCAGGGACGCGTTTTTGACGACATGATCTTTCAGGATGCGGGTCCGAGTGAGGACTGTCTTTTTCTGAACGTCTACACGCCGGCCGGCGCGAAGGACAAGAGCAAGCTGCCGGTGATGTTCTGGATTCATGGCGGCGGGTATTCGGGCGGAGCCAGTTCGGAGCCGCGGCATAACGGCGATTTTCTCCCGCTGAAGGGCGTCATCCTGGTCACGATCAACTATCGGCTGGGCGTGTTCGGATTTCTCGTGACCAAAGAGCTGGCCGACGAGGCGGATGGCTCGGCAGGGAATTACGGCCTGTTGGACATGGTGGCCGCGCTGCATTGGGTGAAGGGAAACATCAAGAACTTCGGCGGCGATCCGAATAACGTGACGATCTTCGGCGAGAGCGCCGGGTCGTTCGCGGTGAGTACGCTGATGGCCTCGCCGATGTCACAGGGACTTTTCCAAAAGGCGATCGGCGAGAGTGGCGCGGCGTTCCCGAGCGCGGTAAATCTGGGCGGCGAGACGGTGGCAGACAGGGCCAAGACCGATGGCGCGTGGGTGGATACCCTCGGCGTCAAATCGCTTGCAGAACTGCGCGCGTTGCCAACCGACAAGATTCTTGAAGCCACCAGGAGCAAGGGAGTCACGGGCTTTGCACCGGTTCTCGATGGCAGGCTGCTGACCGAGCCGGTACCTGAAACCTATGCTGAGGGCAAGCAGGCTCACGTGCCGCTGCTGGCGGGATGGAACGCGGATGAAGGCAGCTTTTATGCTATGCAGGGCATGACTGCGGCGCAATGGAAGCCGAAGGCCGATGAGTTATTCAAAGATCGCGCCCCGGAATTTCTCAAACTCTATCCCGGCGATACCGACGAACAGGCGCTGCGTTCGGCTATTGATTATGGAAGCGATGCGTTCATCGCTTTCGGCACATGGAAGTGGATGGAAGCGCACCGGAAGACCGGGGATTCTCCCGTGTATCGGTATCACTTCGAACTGGCCGCGCCGCCGAGTAAATTTCATCCAGGATCGTTTGCCTTCCATTCCGATGACATCGAGTACGTCTTCGGCACGCTGGCCACCAGGCCCGGAGCGGTGTGGCGTCCAGAGGATTGGAAGCTCAGCGACGAGATGATGAGCTACTGGACAAACTTTGCCAGGACCGGCGATCCGAATGGGCCAGGCCTGGCTGAATGGCCGAAGTATGGCACTGAAGACGAGCTGATTCACCTGAACGCGCCCAGCACCTTTGGGCCGAGCACCCTGCGCGCCCGTTATCAGTTCCTGCTCGAAGGCATTCCGCCGATGCACATGTGAGGCCGGAAAATGGCAGCGCAAAACAAAAGAGCCGCCCGAGGGCGGCTCTTTTTGTTCCAGCCTAAGCCGGACCTGCTTTGTTCTTAGTACATGCCGTCCATGCCGCCGCCGTGTCCGCCGCCAGCCGGAGCTGCCTTGGCTTCTGGGATCTCAACCACCAGAGCTTCGGTGGTGAGCAACAGACCGGCGATCGAGGCCGCATTCTGCAGAGCGGTGCGAGTCACCTTGGTGGGGTCGATGACGCCGGCCTTCACCAGGTTCTCGAAGACGCCCGTAGCTGCGTTGTAGCCGTAGTGCGGGTCCTTTGACTCAAGAACCTTGGCCACAACCACCGCGCCCTCTTCGCCCGCGTTGGCGACGATCTGCCGCAGCGGCTCTTCGAGTGAACGGCGAACGATCTGTGCGCCGATCTTCTCGTCGCCTTCGAGCGTTTTAATCAGGGTGTCAACCGCGGGAATCGCACGAACCAGCGCTACGCCGCCGCCGGGGACGATGCCTTCCTCCACTGCTGCGCGGGTGGCATGCAACGCATCTTCCACACGAGCCTTCTTCTCCTTCAACTCGGTCTCGGTGGCTGCACCGACCTTGATGATGGCAACGCCGCCCACCAGCTTGGCCAGCCGCTCCTGGAGTTTCTCCTTGTCGTAGTCGGAGGTAGTCTTCTCGATCTGCCCTCGGATTTCCTTCACGCGACCCTCGATGTCCGACGACTTACCGGAGCCGTCGACGATGGTGGTGTTGTCCTTGTCGATCGTGATGCGCTTGGCTTTGCCGAGGTCCTCGAGCTTGACGCCCTCGAGCTTGATGCCGAGATCCTCAGTGATGGCCTTGCCGCCGGTGAGAACGGCGATGTCGCCCAGGATTGCCTTGCGGCGGTCGCCGAAGCCAGGAGCCTTGACGGCTGCGACGTTCAGGGTGCCGCGGAGCTTGTTGACTACGAGGGTTGCGAGTGCTTCACCTTCGACGTCTTCGGCAATAATCAAGAGCGGCTTGCCACCGCGGGCAACCTGCTCGAGCAGGGGCAGCAGGTCCTTCATGGCGCTGATCTTCTTTTCGTAGATCAGGATGTACGGTTCGTCGAGAACTACTTCGAGACGCTCAGCGTCGGTGACGAAGTAGGGGCTGAGGTAGCCGCGGTCAAACTGCATGCCGTCCACGGTCTCAAGGCCGGTGTGCATGGTCTTGGACTCTTCGATGGTGATGACGCCGTCCTTGCCCACAACCTTGACGGCGTGAGCAATGATGTCGCCAATCTCCTGATCGCCGTTGGCCGAGATCGCGCCCACCTGGGCCACGGAACCCTCGTCCACGGGCTTGGAGAGCTTGCCAAGAGCGCCGCCCTCGGTCCACTTGCCGTCCTTGTCGCGAGTGCCGATGATGGTGATCACGGCCTTGTCGATGCCGCGCTTGAGGGCTGTCGGGTTGGCGCCGGCGGCCACTGTCTTGACGCCTTCACGGAAGATGGCCTGGGCCAGCACCGTCGCGGTGGTCGTGCCGTCGCCGGCCACGTCAGAGGTCTTGGAGGCAACCTCGCGCACAAGCTGTGCGCCCACGTTTTCCATTGGATCCTTGAGTTCGATCTCCTTGGCTACGGTTACGCCGTCCTTGGTGATGGTGGGGGAGCCGAATTTCTTCTCGATTACAACGTTCCGGCCTTTGGGCCCGAGCGTCGCCTTGACAGCGTCTGCCAGCGTGTTGACGCCGCGCAGAATCGCCTGCCGGGAATCTTCACCGTGCAAGATTTGCTTTGCCATGCTTGTAACTCTCCTTAGAACAGTTGTCAGTTTCAGGGGTCAGAGATCAGGAGAATCGGGGCCATAAAGATGACTAACCGACTCGCTGATTCCCGACTCGCTCAATGCCTACTTCTTCACGATGCCGAGGACTTCTTCCTCGCGCATGATGAGGAATTCCTCACCGTCGATCTTGATCTCGGTGCCTGAGTACTTGCCGAAGAGGATCTTGTCGCCCGCCTTGACATCGAGGGGAAAGACCTTTCCTTCGTCGTTCGACTTGCCTTTGCCCACGGCGATGACTTCGCCTTCCTGGGGTTTTTCCTTGGCGCTGTCGGGGATGATGATGCCCCCGCGGACCGTTTCGCCCTCTTCCACACGGCGGACGAGGATACGGTCATGGAGCGGAGTGAAGGTGGTTGCTACGGAAGTTGCTGCCATTGCTTTGCTTCTCCTTAACACGCAGAAAGGGTTGAGCCCCGGCCGCGGTTTTTGAGTGGTTTTTGAGAAAAAAGCTACGTTACAGGAGACAGCGAGCCTCAGATGGAGCAGCAAACCCGTTTGAGCAGTTTAGCCGCCAGTGTGCTAGCACTCTCGCCTTCCAATTGCTAAAGATAGGGAACGGGTCCCTCGGTTGTCAAGCGGTAAATTGTGAAAATATGAGCAAGAAGCACTCAGGTTTTCGGCGTCGCTGCCTGTAAAGCCAATTCAGAGACAGCGGCCACCCTCCTTTAAGCAGCGTTTCCCACGTCGAGAGGAGGGGCCGAGGGGAGAAGCAGATCGCGTTAAGCGGTACCTGGGGCAAAACAAGGAATATTGGATTCGCTCTTCAGGAGAGCAATTGCCGCTGTGAGGACGCCTTGCCCTCAAAAGTGGGCGGCCCAGGCTCGGTTCTGCCCCGGTCCTAAGGGATTCGGCGGTACTTATTCAGCTCCCTTGTTTCCTAAACTGTCTATGGATTGCAGCCGCCTGAATAAACCACATGACGCTGAATAAGCCAACGAACAAGCGAACAAATGGGGCCAGCGATTCGATGTTCGGTCGCCAGAAATTTGGATTAAAAGACTCCGCCATGAAGAACGCTCCCAGTCCAAAGGAAACGATGAGACGAATTTGATTTTGAAGTCTTCTCATTCGAGTATCTTCTCATCGGACGGGGACAACGATAAGGGACCTCAATCTCAAACTTTACCATTACCGATTAGATAGATGAGATAGATGAATTGACTTGCTGAGCGAACTGCCGTTTGATAGAAGAGCCACAAGCGGACGATCGGCAGACTGACAGCGAGGAGATGCAGATGAGCGCCATAGTTCCCCAAGCGCAACCGCTAGCCCAATTGGATCAATGGGATGATTTCGTCGAAGGCCGTTACCGGGAGGGCAAGTCGGAGGCGGAATTTCGCGTCTACGATGCCGCCGCGACACCCGGAGTCGCCGAGTTCTACCGCCTGAACCATGAAGGGCAGACGGTCGCATATGTCCTTGAGAAAGAGAAGGAGTATTTCGGCCTCAACAAAGGCTTGAAGACGGTATGGGAAGCAGCGGAGTTTCTGAACACGCTGGTGGACGATAGCGATCCGGATACCGATTTAACCCAGATTGAACACCTGCTGCAGACCTCGGAGGCGATCCGCCGGGACGGGCATCCGCGGTGGATGGTGCTTACCGGTTTCCTGCATGATCTTGGGAAGTGCCTCTGCCTGTATGGGGAGCCGCAATGGGGCGTAGTGGGCGATACGTTCCCCGCGGGGTGCGCGTGGTCCGATGCGATTGTGTTCCCCGAGTATTTTGCGAAGAACCCTGACAAGCAGGTGCCCGAGTACCAGACCAGGTATGGAATTTATGAGCCAAACTGCGGGCTTGAGAACGTGCATATGTCATTCGGGCATGACGGCTACATTGCAGAGGTGATGAAGCCGCACCTGCAGATTGAGGCGCTTTATATGCTGCGCTTCCACTCGTTTTATCCGTGGCATCGTCACGGGGCGTATGACCATTTGGCGAATGAGCAGGACCGCGCAATGCTGGAGTGGGTGCTGAAGTTCAATCAGTACGACCTGTATTCGAAGGGACACGCGAAGCCCAACGTGAAGGAATTGAAACCGTATTACGATGAGCTGTTCGCGGAGTTTCTACCGGAGAAGATCGCCTGGTAGCGAATTGAGACGGGAACGGAAATGGCCGCCGGAGGAATCTCCGGCGGCCATTTCCGTTTTGGGGTGAATCTGGGGCGGTGGCCCAGATCTCAAACTGCCTCCAAGCTTGGGTGCCCCAGGTCTCGCTTTTGAGACCTGGGATCGATGGCGGGTGGCCCGCACTCAACCTGCCTCCAAGATTGGGTGCCCCAGGTCTCGCTTTTGAGACCTGGGATCGATACACCCATCCCGACGTGCTCCGGTCCAGAACGACTCGATCTCAACGGTCCCGACTTCGCCGCTGGCGTAATGTCGAAAGCGGTCAGTTCCCGGTCTGGAACTTCTCCTGGGTAGCGAGCCAGGTATCGAGCTGAGGCTCCTGCAGGTTGCGCAGTTCGATGCAGCCGTTGATGCGCTCGATGGCGTGTTTGAGAGCAGCGGCAGAGGCAGCGACCTGGTGGGCAGAGAAGAAGTTTTGCACGCTGTCTCTGCCGGATGCAGAACAGAAACTGCCCGCGGAACGCACCAGGATACCGCCCATCTCGGTGGTCAACTGGGCCTGCACTTTATCCCAGTGGCTTTGGATGAATTTCCAAGCCTGGTCGCGGGATTCCCCGACTTGAAGGGCGATGGCGAGCTGGATCGCGACATCCTGATTGCGCACCTTGCCGGAGACGTCGTAGTTGAGAGACCGCTCGATGAGAGCGGGGTCTTCAAACTCGGCGAGCAGGTGCAGGGCGCCAATCTGCAACTCGGGGTTGGTTGAGGTTTCATAGACCTTCTGCAACTGATCGAAGAGAGCGGAGTCACCGTTGCGAGCTGCGATAGCGAGGGCGGCCCGTCCCAGCGTGGCATCGACGGAGCCCGGATCGACGATGTACTTTTCCGCAATGTCATGCGCCTGGGAGAGGACGAGCGGGTCTTTGCCGTAGTAGCCGAGAACCTCGAAAAGTTGAGCGCGCATCTCGCGCTTGTCGGGCGAATCGGTGTCGTTGGGCGGGCCAAGTTTGGCATACTCCGGCGCAAACGTGTCACGGATCCACGCAGAGAGGGCAGCCTTTTCTTCAGGAGTAGCGGCCGCCCGATCGTAGGTTGCGTCCACTCCGCTGAGAGCGGCTGAGATGACCTCTGCATTGGGATCGGCTTTAACGGCGGCCACCAGGTTGAGGTAGTTGCCAACGGAGGTCTTGTTGGCGCGCACCTGCGCCCATTCGTCGCCGATGAGGCTGATGCGCTCGGTGGGCAATAGGCCGGATTCAACGTGAGCCACCAGGTTTGCGTAGACGCTTGGGGGATAGGCAGTGCGGTAGTAGCCCGTGCCACCGGCGTTGGCAAAGAGGAGGGAGCCGGCGGGAATTTTGAGGCTGGATTCAGAAGGCGTGAGAAGCTCGCAGTGCTGGCTTTCCGCGCCGGACTCTGACCCCTGGGCCAGGGCCGCGCCGGTTTTGAAGCAGACGGGGAGGGTCCACTTTTGCGCGGCATCGGGCTCGATGCTGGGAGTCAGGAAGAAGCGTTTCTGATCGACGGAAACTTTCCCGTTCGCGGGTTCACCAAAAGTGAGGACCGGCACGCCGGGCTGCGCGACCAGCGAATCCATGATCTTGTCGACAGGCTTGTGGCTGGAGGCGGTTTCGGCGTTCCAGAAGTCCTGGGCGGTTGCATTGCCATAGAGGTGCGCGGAGAGATAGGCATGCACGCCTTTGCGGAACGTCTCTGGGCCGAGGTAATTTTCGACGGAGAGCAGGACGTCGCTGGCCTTGCCGTAGGCGATGCCGTCGAATGCTTCATTGATTTCAGCGGGCGTGTCAGCTTTGGCGCGAATGGCGCGGGTTGTGGGCGCTGCATCGATGTTCAGGGTGCCGTCTTCACCCTCTGCCACGGATTGCGGGACGTTCCACTCGGGGTGCATGGCGGCGACGGGCTTGTTCTCCATCCACGTAGCGAAACCCTCATTTAACCAAACGTTATTCCACCACTGCATGGTGACCAGGTCGCCGAACCACTGGTGAGCCATTTCATGGGCGATGACCAGGTCGACTTCCTGCCTGGCGGCAATGGTGGCTGTTTTGGGCTCGAGGAGAAATGCGGTTTCGCGGAATGTGATGGCGCCAAAGTTTTCCATGGCACCGGCCTCAAAATCGGGGATGGCGATGAGGTCGAGTTTCTTGAGCGGGTAGGGAATGCCGAAGTAGGTGTTGTAGTAGTGGAGCACGGACTTCGCAACGTCAAGCGCGTAAGGAGTGAGCGCCACCTTATCCGGCGTGGCGCAAGAGCGGATGACGACACCGTCTGATTCGCCCTTGGAGCATTGGAAGTCCCCCACCAGGAAGGCGACGAGGTAGGTGGACATCTTCGGTGTAGTGAGGAACGTGAGGGTGTGCTTGTCGGCGCCGGGGCCGGGGGTATCAGACGCGATGGGGCTGTTGGAGATGGCGGTGTCGCCTGCGTCTACAACCAGCGAAACGTCATACGTGGCCTTGAAGGCCGGCTCGTCAAACGACGGGAAGGCGCGGCGCGCGTCGGTCGGCTCGAATTGTGTGACCGCGTAATTGCGATGATCACCCTTGGAGAGATAGAAGCCACGCAGTTCGTTATTGAGGATACCGGTGTAGTGGATGCGGAGAGTGGCATCGCCGGCGGGGAGCATGTCAGGGACGGTGAAGGTGGCCTGCTGCTTATCGTCGTCGAGCTTAACGGTGGCGGTTTGCTCCTTGCCTGATGCCGTGACGGTGACGGACTGGAATGCGATCTCGGCAGCATTGAGGATTATGGCGCTGGCCGGCTCTTTCAGAGTTACGTCGATGGATTCAACGCCGGTGAAAGTCGCGGCTTTGAGGTCGGGCGTGAGGGTGAGCGTGTAGTGCTGGGGAAGAACGGTGGTGGGGAGGCGCTGGCCCTGGAGTGATTGTGCGGAGATCGATGCAAGACATGCAAATGCGGCTGCGGCAACCAAGGCCGAGCGCAATGAAGGGGAGTCGTAACTGAATTTCATTTAATCCTCTTGAAGTTGACTACAGATTCTAAGACGCGTGTTCTACGCATAGGGGAGCTCGAATTGCAGGCAAGCGCCCCGTAACGTTACGAAGTTCACATCTCAATTGTAGGCCAGCAGCGGCATGTAGAAGGTACGTGATTGAAAGGGGAGGAGTTCCCGCACGGCTCAGGAGGGCTGGTCGGCGCTGGCTTCAGGGTGTTTCTTGGGCAGAAGGGAATCGAGCAGCAGGAGGCAGGCGCCGGTGACGATGGAACTGTCGGCCACATTGAAGTCGGGCCAATGGTAGGAAAAGATGTGGACCTCGATGAAGTCCACGACGGAGCCGTAGACGATGCGGTCATGGACATTGCCGAGTGCGCCGGCAAAGATGAGGGCCAGCGCGACGGTTGTGATGTTGAAGTGATCGCCGAACCGCACCAGGGCGACAAGAACGACCAGGGCGGCGAAGATCGAGAAGGCAATCAGGCCCCAGCGCACGGCGTTGGGCGAAGCTGAATCGGCAAAGAGGGAGAAAGCCGCGCCTTCGTTTGTCCAATGAGTGATACGGAGAAAATGCGGGATCACGGGAATGGCCTCGCCCATCGGGATGCGCGCGGCGACCAGCGTCTTGGTGAGACGGTCGGCAACAATCACCAACGCGGAGATGAGCAGCAGCCAGGGCAAGCGTCGTGGTACGGGAAGGCTCATTGAGCAGCCTCCCCGGATTCTGGACGCGGCTGGGGGATGCCCATTTCAGTCAACGCCCCATGGCAGCGGGTGCAGACATCTTTCCAGATCCCGTAGTTGGAAACTTTGGGCATGAAGTTCCAGCAGCGCGCGCATTTATGGCCGCTGGCCGGAAAAGCCACAATGGTGAAAGCTGTCGACTCCAATGCCGGGCCTTCGCTGACGGTGACTCCCGAGACGTTGATGATCTCCTTGAGTCCCGCGGCGTGACGGCGCAGCAGAGCGAGCAACTCGCCGAAGGCGGTGATTTCAATGTCCGCTTCGAGGCCCTTGCCGATGCGCTTATCCTGTCGAGCCGCTTCGAGGACGCGAAGAGCCTCATCGCGGACGCCAAAGATCTGCTTCCATTCCTCAAGAATTGGTGCCGGGTCTTCTGAGAATATCTCTTCCGGCTTCGGGAACAGAGCAAGGTGGACGCTGGCTTCGCGCCCTTCGATGATGGGCAAATACTCCCACACTTCATCGGCAGTGAAAGTGAAGATCGGCGCGACGAGACGGACCAGGGCCTCAGTGATTTGCCAGAGGACGGTTTGCGCGGAGCGGCGGGCGTGGCTCGAGGGCGCAAAGGTATACATGCGGTCCTTGAGCATGTCGAGGTAGAAGGAACTGAGGTCGACGATGGCGAATTCATTGACGGCCTGGTAGACGCGATGGAACTCGAAGGCCGCATACCAGTCGAGGATTTTCTCCGTGAGGTCCCGGGTGCGGGCGAGCATGTAGCGATCGATGGGCAGAAGGTCAGCCTCGGGAACTCGGTCGCGCGAGGGGTCGAACTCGTGCAGGTTTCCAAGCAGGAAGCGGAAGGTGTTGCGCACCTTGCGGTAGAGTTCGGCGCAACGCTGCATGAGGTTTTCGCTGGCGGCCATGTCTTCGCGGAAGTCGATGGAGGCGACCCAGAGACGTACGATTTCTCCTCCGAGGCGTTCGGCGATGTCAACGGGGTCGACGCCGTTGCCGAGCGACTTGGACATGGCGCGGCCCTGCTCATCGAGGGTCCACCCGGCGGTGGCAACATGCGAATAGGGCGCACGGCCGCGCAGTGCTACCGAGGTGAGCAGCGAGGAGTGGAACCAGCCGCGGTGCTGGTCGCCGCCTTCGAGATAGAGGCACGGGGTGCCTTCCTCGCTTTCGAATTCCTTGTACGGCTCCTTGAGATCAGGATCGGATTCGAGGACGGCGAACCAACTGACGCCAGAGTCGAACCACACATCGAGAATGTCGGTTTCCTTGCGGAATTTCGTTCCGCCGCAGTGGCTGCAGGCTGGTCTGCGGGGCAGCAGCACCTCATTTGCAGTGGTATGCCAGGCTTCAATGCCTTCGCGCTGAAAGAGGTTGACGATCTTGCGATTCAGCGCGGGATCGAGGATGGGCTTCTGGCAGTTTTCGCACAGAAACACGGCGATGGGCACGCCCCAGATGCGCTGGCGGCTGATGCACCAGTCAGGCCGCGTGGCGATCATGTTGGTGATGCGCTCTTTGCCCCAGGCCGGGTCCCAGACAACTTTGTCGATCTCTTCGATGGCGAGCTGGCGGTAGGTGGTTTCCGTTCCGTCGGCGCGCTTGACCGGGGTTTCGAGGCCGATGAACCACTGCTCGGTGGCGCGAAAGATGACCGGATTGTGGCAGCGCCAGCAGTGGGGATAGGAGTGCTCGAGGTCAGCGAGAGGCGAGCAGGGCGCGGCGCTCCTCAAGCATGGCGACGATGATGGGGTTGGCGGCCCAGACCTTTTGTCCTTCGAAGGGCGGGCGGGGTGGCGTAGGGCCACGCGGCGGTATCGACGTGGATGCGGCCGCGCGGCATCGACGCGGCAGGTCTGGTCAAGGCCGTAGCGCAGGCCGGTGTAGAAGTCGTCGGCGCCGTGCGAGGGCGCGGTATGGACGGCGCCGGTACCCTGTGTCGGCGGTGACGTAGGTGGCGAGGACGCCGAGGATGCTGCGTCGAGGAACGGGTGCTTGAAGGTGATGCGCTCGAGTTCTGCGCCTTTGAAGCGGGCCAGTTCCTGCTGGTTTCGCCAAGCTTGCAGGCGGCGATGACCGCGAGGCGGCCAGTTCGGCGGCGACGATGTAGACCGGGCCGGCGTTTTCGGCGAATCACCGGCGGTCTCAAGCGCCACGTAGTCGAAGTCGGGATGGAAGGCGACGGCCATGGACGCGGGAAGGGTCCAGGGGGTGGTGGTCCAGATGATGGTGTAGACTTCGCGGCCGGCGAGGGCGGGGTCGAGCGCTCCCGGGTCGGAGGTCAGCCGGTAGCGAACATAGATCGACGGGCTGGTGTGCATCTCGTATTCGACTTCGGCGTCGGCCAGGGCGGTGCGGTCGTGGATGCACCAGTAGACGGGCTTCAGTCCGCGGTAGACGAAGCCTTTCTCGAGGAAGCCATAGAAGGCTTCGAGGGTGCGGGCTTCGTAGTCGCGGGCCATGGTCTTGTAGGGCTTTTCCCAGCGGCCGAAGCACGCCGATGCGCTCAAATTGCGAGGTTTGCAGGTCAATATATTTCTGCGCGTAGGCCCGGCAGGCATCCAAAACCTCAGGAGCGGGCATTTCGAGCTTCTTGCGGCCCAGCTGCTCATCGACCTTGATCTCGATGGGCAGGCCGTGGCAGTCGTAGCCGGGAACGTAGGGAGAATCGAATCCGGCCATGGTCTTTGACTTGACGACGAAGTCTTTGAGGCCCTTGTTGAGCGCGTGGCCGAGGTGAATGGGCCCATTGGCGTAGGGAGGGCCGTCGTGAAGGAGGTAGACAGGACGGCCGCGGCCAGCTTTGCGCAGCTCGTCATAGAGGCGAAGCGAGGCCCAGCGAGCCAGCCGAAGTGGTTCATTCTGCGGCAGATTGGCCTTCATCGGGAAGGCGGTTTGGGGCAAAGTCAGTGTCGCCTTCAACTCCGGCGCTGGAGACATTGTCACTCCTGGTGATGTTGAAAACTTGTTCAAAGGGTAGTGTAAATGTTAGGCAAAGAATTTTCCGGTAACAACGTACTGGTTGCAGTCGTCTATTGTTTATGAGAACCCCGGCCTCCCGGTACTATGAGACTCTGGAGAGCACAAGGATTACCGACAAGGCACAAGCTTGCAGACAAGCGAGGCGCAGTGTCGAGCATAATGGAGAGATGGACCTGGAAGCGAAGCGGGCTCCCGGCGGAGCAAGCGCAGCCAACAGGGCCAGCAGCAAATATGGCAAACAATTTACTGATCCAGCAAGAATCGGACACAGAAGCGGCTCTGCCTTCGACGGCCGGGCACGAACTCGACGCTTTTCTGGGGAAAGCGTTTGAGGAGAAGCCCCTGTGGACAGATCTCTACGAGAACATCCGCGACGTCTTTTTCCCGCCCAAGCTGCCGCCTCTGCAATTGACCTCGACGCCGATCCCGGTTCCGGACCGGATGGCGGTGCAAGGCGAATCCCGTGGGCGATCGGGATCTCGACGACGATCAATATCGGCATTCTCTTGTTTGCCATTTGGCTGGGCATCAAGACCGTCGTCAATATTGTGAAGCCGCCGGTGACCGCAACCACTGTCGATGTAGGGAATTTTGACCTGAAAGCGCCGAAGGCCGGTAAGGCTGCGGGCGGCGGCGGCGGCGGCGGCGCCCACGACATCGTCGATCCGATGAAGGGCAAGCTGCCGCCGCGCATAAAGGACCCGATCACACCTCCCATGGTTCCGATGCTGGAGAAGCCCAAGCTGGCAGTGCCGTCGGCCATCAATGTGCAGCAGAATATTCAGTTGCCGGACAATCCGAACTTGCCGACGATCGGCGTGACCAAATCCGCCAACGTAGCGCTGGCTTCAAACGGCCAGGGGGCGGGCAGCGGTATGGGAACGGGATACGGCGGCGGGCTGGGGTCGGGTACCGGCAACGGATTTGGACCGGGGCGTGGCGGAAACACGGGCGGCGGTCTCTACCAGATCGGCGGCGGAGTTTCGGCGCCGGTGCCGATCTTCCAGCCGGAGGCGGAATTCAGCGACGAGGCACGCCGCGCGAAATATCAGGGCGTTTGCCTGATCTCGCTGATCGTGGACGCGCAGGGCAATCCGCAAAACCCACGGGTGATTCGAGCGCTGGGCATGGGGCTGGATGAGAAGGCTCTCGAAGCGGTGCGGAAGTACAAGTTCAAGCCGGCGATGAAGGATGGCAGAACGCCGGTGCCTGTAATGATCACCATCGAGGTGAACTTCAGGCTGTACTGAGACCGGGGTCAGAGAACAGGGATTAGGGTTCAGGGGTCAGAGATCAGAGAAACAGGTTTTGAAAGAGCACGACTTTTAGTCGTGCCGAAAATGCCCCAGATTAACGAGGGCTTTAGTTCCCTGAGGGAATGGTCGATGGGTTTGTCGACAGTCTGGGGCATCACACGCTTCGCCCTTGATTTCTATAATGTCAATACTTCTTTCTCGACTCCCCGCCCAAGTCTCTGAAACTGCACGTCTCAATCGCCGCTTCTTTTTGCAACTTATTTTCCCGATCCGGGTAAGCTAGAGGCTTCCAGTGCAAGTTCGATTCCAAGGCCTCTTGACTCTCCCCAGTTTCGATGAGCCACTCGGATTTTTGTGCAGGCAAATGTGCCTAATGGCGCCTAAATGGCACCTAAATGCATAGCAAATACAAGCAAAAGTGAGCAAAAATGCCCTCCGCAAGACGGCTAAGTTTAACTCCTCAAACGAGATCCAGGCAGGATCACACCCAAACGCATTCTTAATGCTGTGAAGCTGTGAAACTGTGAAGCTCTGTGCCCCGCTCAAATTCAAACGGCCGCCGCCTTACGAGTCGGAATCAATCGATTTACTTGACGGCATTCGGTTGCACGGCTGTGTTAATCTTCGTTGTTCTTCGATCAAAGGGGATGGCGATGGGGATACGCACTGCACGATGGGCGGCGGGACTGCTATTGGCAGCGGGTTTTGCAGGAATGGCTGCGGCGCAGGCGGACTATCCATTTCGCGATACGAAGCTGAGCGACAGCCAGAGGATCACCGACCTGTTGGGACGCCTGACCATTGAAGAGAAGATCGACCTGATGTCGAATCACCCCAAGTTTCCGCGCCTCGGACTTGTGTTTTCGGGGCAGGTGGAAGGGCTGCACGGGCTGGCGCTGGGCGGCCCTGGCGGTTGGGGCCGACAAGGCAGGCAGCCGCTGCCCACCACCACCTTCCCGCAGGAGAAGGGTCTGGGCGCGACGTGGGACCCCGAACTGCTGAAGAAGATTGCGTCGCTTGAGGGCTACGAGGCTCGATACGACTATCAGAATCCTGTGTTTGACCGGGGCGGGGTAGTGGTGCGCGCTCCCAACGCCGACCTGAGTCGCGACCCGCGCTGGGGGCGGACAGAGGAGTCGTATGGCGAAGACCCCTACCTGGTGGGAACGCTGACCGTGGCGTTTGCACAAGGCCTGCAGGGGCCTGATCCGAAACACTGGCAGGCGGCTTCGCTGATGAAGCATTTTCTGGCCAACGAGAACGAGAATGGCCGCACGCACACTTCATCGGACTTTGATGAACGCCTGTTTCGCGAGTACTACTCTGTGCCGTTTCGGATGGGGTTTGAGGAAGGCGGTTCCCGCGCGGTGATGGCGGCTTACAACTCGTGGAACGGCATTCCGATGATGATTCATCCGGTGCTGAAAGACGTGATGATCAAGGAGTGGGGCAACGACGGGCTCATCTGCACCGACGGCGGCGCGCTGGGTCTGCTGATTACTTCGCACAAGAGTTTTCCTGACAAGGAACATGGCGCGGCGGCGGCGGTGAAGGCAGGGATCAATCATTTTCTCGATACCTACAAAGACGATTTGGCGAACGCGCTCAAGGACGGCCTGGTGACCGAAGCGGATATGGATGCTTCGCTGAAGAATTTGTTGACGCGTGTACCTGAAGCTTGGCGAGATGGACCCGCAGGGAGTGGATCCTTACGCAAAGATTGGGAGAGAGAGCGATGGGGCCGCGCCGCCGTGGGAGCGTGCATCGAGCAGGGAACTGGCGCGCACGGCGACGGACGAGTCGATTGTGCTGCTGAAGAATGAAGGCAACACGCTTCCACTGGATCGAACGAAGTTGAAGACGATTGCGTTGATCGGGCCGTGGATCGACCAGGTGCTGTTGGACTGGTACAGCGGAACGCCGCCGTACTCGGTCAGCATCCTGGATGGAATTCGCGAGTCCGCCGGGCAAGACGTCAAGGTACTCTTTGCCGATGGGTCTGATCCGGCGGAGTCTGCGGCGCTGGCAGGCAAGGCTGATGTGGCGATCGTGGTGGTGGGCAACCATCCCGAATGCAACGGGGGTTGGGATCAGTGCGCAACGCCTTCGAATGGCAAGGAAGACGTGGATCGCAAGACGATAGTGCTGGAGCAGGAAGTCGCTGGTGAAGCAGGTTTTTGCGGCGAATCCGCACACAATTGAAGTGCTGCGGTCGAGCTTTCCGTACGCCATTGTGTGGAGCGATCAGAACGTGCCGGCGATTTTGCACATGGTGCACAACAGCCAGGAGGAAGGTCACGGGCTGGCCGATGTGCTCTTTGGCGACTATTCGCCTGCCGGACGGCTGACGCAGACGTGGCCCACGGGCGATGCGCAGTTGCTGCCGATTATGGACTACAACCTGCTTGACGGAAGGACGTATCTCTACAGCAAGGAGAAGCCGCTTTACCCGTTTGGCTACGGGCTCAGTTATACGACGTTTGCGTATGAGGGCCTGAACCTGAGCGCGCCGGCGATGGGCGCCGATGGCGACGTGCACGTGACGGTGAAGGTGAAGAACACGGGCACACGGGCCAGCGATGAAGTGGTCGAGCTGTATGTGCAGCATCTAGGCTCGGCAGTGGAGCGGCCGCGGATTGAGCTGAAGTGGTTCAAGCGAGTGCGGATTGAGGCTGGCGCGGAGCAGGACGTGACGCTACCGCTGAAGGCGCGCGACCTGGCGTATTGGAATACCCCTGACCATGCCTGGAAGGTAGAGAAGGAACAGGTGCGGGTGCTGGCGGGCGGGTCGAGTGACAAGCTGCCAGTGCAGTCGGTTGTGGGGATCACCGAGAGCAAGGAGTTCAAGCCGTAAGAAAGTGGTTGCCAGGGGAACAATGTCCCGGCATGCGGTTGTGATGCTCTAGCCGTGCGAAATCATGCGCTTTCCAGCGGCGTTTCGGGATAGATGAGCTGTCCTTTTCTGACCTTCAGAAATGGGGTCAGCAGATGCCTTGCAGCAATGGTACGGCTCATAATATCCCGCACCATCCATCCTTTCTTGGTCAATGCGTCACCAATAAGGGAGCGGTGGCAGCGCCACGGCACCGCTTCTGCGCACATTATCGCGGTTTCTCTTGCTTTTGCGATTTTGATGAGTAATTCCAACCCTTCTGAAAACTCCGGAGTTGCCATGTAATCTGCGAATCCGCGGAATGAAGTATTTCGCCAGCCGAGATTCGGCGAGTCCTTTCTTGCATGGCGAAGTCCGCCAAGTTCCTTGATGTGGGTGTAGCGCATATGTCTCTGCTGCAAGGAATGCTCCAGCACATCGGCATTGAACTGGGGATTGTGCCGCGACCGAGGTATTGATCGGACATCGACAATTTCCTTCACGCCATGCACACGCAGTAATTCCACAAATTCATCGATCGATCGTGTCGAATGGCCGACCGTAAAGATACAGGGTTTTTTCATATCTCCACCTCGTTTCTGAGCAGAGACAAAATCAAGGCCCAACATCGGCAAGTATCTATGTGTAGCGTTGATCGAAGCGAAGTGCTGCCACTGGGTTCGAGCCCGCAAACGGCATGGTTGCAAATGACCATAGCACGACCAACCCTGACAATTGAGGGGAACTACACCAATCGCTGACTTGGTTTGAATTTTCCTGACATGCAGGGTCAAGCGACAGACTGCCGGTACAACGGGTTGTGGAGATCACCGAGAGCAGGGAGTTCAAGCCGTAGGGTGAGTGCGTCATCTACTCCCAGTCCGTGGGGATCGACGCTGCGCCTATTGAATCGCAGAGGATAATCGTGCACGGGATTTCTCGAACATTGCTCGGTTTTTTCCCAATTGAATTCTAAGGTGTCTTGATTGGGCCTTTGAAGTAGTTGGCCCATATGAGAACTATGAGCAAGAGTGAGCCTATGTAGATTACGAAGTAGCTCAGGATCCGCAGACTGCCGCCCTTGCCGGCGTATTCCCGCTCCGCGCCGTCATATAAAGGTCTCCCCTTGACAAATACATCTGGTGTGTAGAACTGCATTGCTACTTCACACCGTACCAACAAATCTCGAACAGCCTTTCTTAGATCATGGGTCTCACCTGTAGCATGATGGCCAACATATGCCAAACCAGCCACGATAAGAGAGAAACAAACTCCGGCCCATTTATTGTCTTTAAAGTTGGCTGTGGAAAGTGCGGTTACGCCAGCCCCAAAGATTCCGAGAATCAGGGCCAAAGTTTTGTTCTGGCGATCTTCGAGCGAAGCTAGCTCCGCCGAATGCTTCCTGTAAGCTTCGTGAACCGAACTGAGCAACTCCGTGTGTTCCTTGAAATGCAAGACCGACTCAATTTGCGGTGTCGGTTTGTCCCAAAACGTGTGTTTCACCGTTTTCATAGATGGGTTCGCACCTCTCGATTGCAGCAATGTCCTTTTGGGGGACAATTACGACCGAAAGCCGGGGGCTGATTGAAGAACTAATCCGACACAAGGGCTTGACTAGGTCAAGTCAGAATGAGGGAGGGATGATGAGGGAAGGTATGGAACGACCAAGAACGCATAAAGCACGAATCATTGAAAACAAGGAAAAATGAACAAGGAAGAGAAATGGTGCGCCCGGAGAGATTCGAACTCCCGGCCTTCTGGTTCGTAGCCAGACGCTCTATCCAGCTGAGCTACGGGCGCACACAGGTGATTCCGAAAGGAACCTAAGACAGATTATCAGGGTTCCAAGGGTGGTGCAATCCGCACGTGTCAGACCGCGGGAGCAGGCTCGGCGGCGGGCTGCGGCGGAATGAGCGACACCTCTTCTTCGATGTCGAGACCTGCTTGGCGCACCAGCTTGGCAACGGCGGCTGCGTTGAGGCGAGTCGCGTCGTACTCCACGCGCACGGTGCGGGCGGCACGATCGAAGTGGAGGCGGCGAATGCCATAGACTTCGCGGGTGTCGGACAGGGCGAAGGCTGCGGCCTCGGTCGGCGGCGTCGTGTAACGAAAAAGAATGTCCACCGTGGTCATACAAGGATGATAACAAGCGGCGCGGTTCAGAGGCTGTTGAGGTATTCGCGGATCTCGGGGTCGGACCAGTCGATTGGGCCGACGAATTTGCGGCGGATGACACCATTGCGGTCGATGATGTAGGTCTCAGGCCACATGTCGGTGTGAAAAAGAGCGGGGCTGGCCTGTTTGGGATCGCGGACAGTAATGAAGTCGACGTGACGGCGGCGAATGAAGGTTAAATAGGAATCGGGGTCCTCATCGATGCTGACGCCTACGACGATCAGATTCGGGTCGTCATGGTGGAGTTGAAGCAAGGAGGGCAGCTCTGCGATGCAGGGCGCGCATTGGCTCCACCAGAAGTTGAGCAGCACGACCTTGCCGCGGTAGCTGGCCAAGTGGACCGAGGTGGTTCCGTCGGACACGGTGAAGTCGGGCGCTCGCTGGTAAAGCTGGGCAGGATGCGCACCTCGATTGCATCCCGGAAGAAACGGGATGGGAAGCAAGGCGAGAGGCAGCAGGGCCATCCGCGAGAGCCGACGAAGTAACCGCATATACCTATAATACGGAGCGAAAGGGCAATACGTCATGGGGATCGATAAGCCGGAGGCGGAGGAAAGGCCCGGCCAAAAGCCGTGGAAGCCGGTGCTGGGGCTTTCAAGCGAGCCGGGTGAGCCTCTGGCCGTGCCGGGTCGCCCGGGTACAGTTTATGACCAGCCGGAGCCGAGCGAGTTGATTGAGCTGACGGTGATTGTCCCGGCGCGGAATGAAGAGGAATGCCTGGGAACGTGTCTGCAGTCGCTGGTGGCACAGTCTGAGGAGATCTTCAAACTCGAGCGTGACTGGGAGTTGCTCGTGGTGGACGACCACTCGACCGATCGCACTGACGAGATCGCGCGCAGCTTTGCCGGGGTCACGGTGAAGGCGGCCGACGAGCTGAAGCCCGGCTGGACGGGGAAGGCGAACGCAGTGTGGACGGCAGCGCGGAAAGCGCGGGGGCGCTGGCTGCTGTTTACCGATGCGGATACCATCCATGAACCGGGAAATCTGCACCGTGCAATGCACGAGGCGGAGCGGCACAAGGTGGGGATGCTGAGCTATTCGCCACGGCAGATTGTGAGCGGATTGGCGCAGCGAACGCTGATGCCGCTGGTCTTCAGCGAGTTGGCGCTGGCTTATCCTCCGGCCAAGGTATCTGATCCGAATGCGCGGGTCGGCGGCTGCCAATGGGCAGTTTCTGCTGGTGGAGCGAGAGGCCTATCGCAAGCTCGGAGGGCACGCCGCGGTGGCGGATCGAGTGCTGGAGGACGTGGAACTGGCCTTTCTGGCCAAACGGCGCAAGGTCGGGCTACGGTTTCGCTATGCCGAGGACGCAGTGGCGACACGGATGTATCGGACGACAGCGGCCATGATGGAAGGCTGGACGAAAAACCTTGCGCTGCTCTTCAACAATGCCCTCGCGACGGCACTTTGGCGGGCGCTGGATATCTTTCTGCTGGTGGGGTTGCCCTGGCTGGCAATTGAATTGTGGAGCGCGCGGTTTGCAGTGCATTCACTGGAGTGGCTGGCTGCGGGGTGGGTGTTGCTGCTGCTGTGGGCGCGCAACCTGTTCCGGTACTACTGGCGGGTTGCGAAATCGAATTTTCCGGCGGTGGATTGTGCTTTGTCGCCTCTGGGATTGCCGCTATTTGTGTGGCTGCTCTATCAAAGCTGGTTTCAACATCGGATTTTGAAGCGCGTAAGCTGGAAAGGCAGGACTTACGCGGGATAGATGGTGGATGGGCCGGCAAATTGACTGCAAGGATTTCGATGTCGTGGAACAGGCACTGAATCGGATGAAGCAACTTCGCGTTTTGCGGCATCTTGTTGAAGAGGGGGATGAATGATCGAACTGACGCGGCGGGCTACTTTTTCCGCCTCGCACTACTACTGGAATGATGCCTGGCCTGCCGTGAAGAACGAGGCGGTGTTTGGGCGCTGTGCCAATCGGAATGGGCACGGGCATAATTACACGCTCGAAGTGACGGTGGCCGGTGAGCCGGATCCGGTGACGGGGTTCGTGGTGGACCTGAAGTGGCTGAAGGATCTGATGGAGAAGGAAGTGCTGGCAGCCTACGACCATCGCCATTTGAATCTTGAGGTCCCCGAGTTTGCCAAGGCAATTCCGACGACAGAAAACATTGCCATAGCGTCCTGGAAGCGGCTGGCGCCGAAGATTGCGGGAGTGGGCGGAGCGCGTCTGAGCCGCGTGAGGATCTATGAGACGCCGGAAGTGTTTGCCGAATACCGGGGAGAGGCATGAAGGCGTACTTCGGCCGGCGGTACCAGTTGAGTGCGAGTCACCGTCTGCACACGGATGCGTTGACGGCTGAGCAGAACCGGGCAGCGTATGGAAAGTGCAACAACCCTCATAGCCACGGGCACAATTACGTGGTGGAGGTGCTGGCGGGGGGGAAAGTCGATCCGGAGACTGGCATGGTTGTGGATATGGCGGCGCTGGATGAAGTGATGCAAACAATTGTGCTAGCGAGGTTTGACCACACAAACCTGAATATGGACCCTCTGTTTCTGAATCAAGTGCCGACGACGGAGAATCTCTGTAGAGCGGTATTTGGATTGCTGAAGGGCACTCTGCCGGCGGGCGAACTGGAGTATGTGCGAGTGGAAGAGACAGAGAATAACTTCTTCCAATACCGTGGTGAGTAAGGTCGGGAGTGCCCGTGTTGATTTAAAGCGGGAGAGGAATCCGAACAGTTTTTAGTCGAGTCGATATCCGTTCAGGACGACAGACGAAAGAATCGAGCCGCTCGATTCCCTGGGCGGAGGAGAAAGAGAATGGCGCACCCAATCGCAGTGAGCAAGTCCGTTCAAAGGGCGGGAATCGATGAAGGCCTGAGCGAGTTCAGCACGCAAGAGATGTATCACGAGATTCTGAGCCGCCTGGGCGAAGATCCGAATCGTGACGGCCTGCAGGCAACGCCTGCCCGGGTTGAGAAGTCGATGGCATTTTTGACCAAGGGCTATAAAGAGGATCCCACCAAGCTCTTGCATGGCGCGTTGTTCGACGTGGACTACGACGAGATGGTGATCGTGAAGGACATTGAGATGTTCTCGCTGTGCGAGCATCACATGCTGCCCTTTTTCGGCAAGGTGCACGTGGCTTATATACCCAAAGGGAAAGTGATCGGTCTGAGCAAAATTCCCACGGATTGTGGACATGTTTGCGCGAAGGCTCCAGGTGCAGGAGCGGTTGACACGGCAGATCGCGGACGCGATTCAAGATGCAATTGCGCCACAAGGCGTAGGTGTCGTGATCGAGGCGCGCCACCTGTGCATGATGATGCGCGGCATTGAGAAGCAGCACTCTTCGACGGTGACGTCCGCGATGGTGGGCTGCTTCCGCAGAAGGAGACGCGCGGCGAATTCTTGTCGCTAGTGAGGCAGCCGGGCGCCGGTCGCACTGTGAGCCCGGACCCCGCTCATCTAAAGTAGATAGGTGAACGGACTTCTAGTAATTGACAAGCCGGGCGGCATGACCAGCCATGACGTTGTGAACCGGCTTCGCAAGATTACAGGCGAGCGCTCGATCGGCCATCTGGGCACGCTGGACCCCATGGCGACCGGGGTCCTTCCGCTGTTGACGGGTAAGTTTACGCGGCTGGCGCAATATTTCAATTCCGCTGAAAAGTGCTACACGGGGACGATCCGTTTCGGATTTGCGACGGATACGTATGACGCCGAGGGCGAATTGGTTGGGTGCGCGGTCGCGCCGCAATTGACGCTGGACCAGGTTCGCGCGGCGGCACGCACTTCAACGGGGAGATGGAGCAGATGCCGCCGCCCTTTTCCGCAAAGAAGATTGCGGGAACGCCGGCCTACAAACTGGCGCGCGCAGGCAAGCCGGTGGAACTGAAGCCGGCGACGATTCGTATTTCATTCTTTGAGATTGCCAAGCTGGAGGGATGTGAAGCCAGCTTCAGAATGAACATCAGCGCGGGTGGATACGTGCGAAGAGTGGCTCACGAACTGGGTCAAGAGCTTGGGTTGCGGAGCGCATTTGAGCAGCTTGCGGCGTACACAGGCGGGAGTATTTACGCTGACGGAGTCGCATACGCTGGACGAACTGGAATTGCTGACGGGAAACATCACGGCACTCGAGAAGATGTGTCTGCACCCGCGCAACCTGCTGCCGGAGATGCCCGCGGTAACCGGCGATGAATTTGCGTTGGGGCGATTACGCAATGGAGCGCAGGCGAATCTGCCGGAGTTTTCGCAGGCAGCGCTTGTGAAAGTTTTCGAAGGACAAAGGGAACTGGTTGGGATTGCAAAAAGAGTGGCGGGAACGCTGTTTCAGCCGGTTGTGGTTCTGGGATGAAAAAGGTTATCTGGGATCAGGTTTCAGTGTTCAGTTTGCTTTGTGGCGGATTGAGTCTTCGGCGACGCGAAGGCAGAATTTGCTGATCACTGGCCACTGATCCCTGAACACTATCTCTTTAGCAGCGGCTTCAATGCGGGGTAGAGCGTCTCCGCAACGATCTGGGCGCCTTTGGCAGTCGGGTGGATTCCGTCAGGCTGGATCGCATTGGGGACATTAACGAGGTTTTTGTAGATCATGGGAACCAAGGCCACATGATGTTTGGCGGCGAGATCGCGGAAGACCTGATCGAAGGAGTGGATGTAGTCGGGGCCGTAGTTGGGAGGCAGGGTGATGCCGGCGAGCAGAACCTTGATATGCGCGCTTTCAAGAGCGGTGAGAACAGTATCGAGATTGCGGCGTGTTTGATCGAGCGGCAGGCCACGGAGGCCATCGTTGCCGCCGAATTCGACGATGACGATGGAAGGGTGAAGGGAAAGTACCTGGGGCAGGCTCTCGACGGCGTCTTTGGTGGTGGCCCCACTGGTTCCCATGTTGACGACTTTGTATTTGTACCCGTGCGAGTCGAGCTCTGATCGTAGCTTGTCTGGGAAGGCCTGGCCGGGCTGAACGCCGTAGCCTGCTGTAATGCTATCGCCAAAGCAGACCAGGACGGGCAGGTTCTCGGCACCAAGCGGACCGGTCAGCAGAAAGAGCCAGAGTGAAACGAGAAGAGTGCGGCGAACGTCCACAAGAACAGTGTATCTGCGCGAACAGGGTCGGGCCGGCATGGATTACAAGATGCGGAGGCTGGCGGGTGATTGAAGTCCGGGACGTAAGGAAGTGGATTCAGAATGGCTCGCGGCGCGTGGAGATTTTGAAGGGAATCTCGTTGAGCATTCCGGCCGGCCAGTTTGTGGCCATTGTGGGTGCGAGCGGCAGCGGCAAGAGCACACTGCTGGGGCTGCTGGCTGGACTGGATACACCGAGTGCCGGCGAGATATGGCTGGACGGAACGCCAATTCACAACCTGGCTGAAACGGAGCTGGCCGCGGTGCGCGGGCGCAAGATTGGATTCGTCTTCCAGTCCTACCAACTGATCCAGACGCTGACGGCGCTGGAAAATGTGCTGCTGCCATTTGAATTGAACATGCAAGGCAACGGGTTGAAGCAGGCGCGGCATTTGCTTGATGCGGTGGGGCTGGGCGAACGGATGGAGCATTATCCGGTGCAGCTCTCGGGCGGGGAACAGCAGCGGGTGGCACTGGCGCGAGCTTTCGTAGTGGATCCGCCGATTGTGATGGCCGATGAGCCGACGGGCAACCTGGACTCAGCCAACGGAAGGCTGGTATTGGACCTGCTTCTGGAGCGCAACAGCCAGGCTGGCACCACGCTGGTGCTGGTAACGCACGATACGGAGATAGCAAGCCGCGCCGACCGCAAGATTGTATTGAAGGATGGAGTGGTGGTGGAAGATACGCTGCCATCCGACGGATCTTTAGCGGTTGCGGAATTGGGGCAGCGCGCCAATGGCTAATCGTGCGCTGAGCTGGAACCGTGCCGCGGCGATTGCATGGCGGGACCTGAAATCCGCGCCGGGCAAATTTGGCTTTGTGGTGTTGTCGGTGGCGGTCGGCGTTGCGGCGCTGGTCGGTGTGCGTGGATTCAGCGAGAGCTTCAAACAAACACTCACGACCGAGGCGCGGTCGCTGATGGCCGGAGATTTGAGCGCGCGCATTTTCCGCGAGACGAAGCCCGCGGAGTTGAAGCAAATTGCAGGATTGGTGAATAAGATTCCCGGAGCCCAGTCGACCTGGGTTACGGAGACCGTCTCGATGGGGTCGGTG
>CAVQZQ010000096.1:0-16558 GCA_963718435.1 uncultured Acidobacteriota bacterium
GGTACTAGTATTTCTTGGCTCGGTGCGCGTTCGCATTGACTGAAGCCAGTTCGTCATATGCCCCAAGTCGTCATCGTCCGGCCCTAAAGAATTCGGCGGCGGGGCTCCAGGGACATGCAGGTTCTCTTCACCGTCTTTCGCCGGTCCGACGATGGGCAACTTGTTGTAGAACGGCCCGGACCCAGGTGGATCGAATTCCTGCCTTCCGCCTTCACGCGTGACCGTAAAGAGAGATGCGCCCTCGCCACCATAATTCTCAATGGTCCCGTCGCGCCCATGAATGCGGGAAAAACTCCGGTAGCCGTTTCCAAAGATTGTCTTATAGGTATAGAGAAACCCCTTCGGGTAAGTAATGGCCGCGACACACGTATCTGGATTTTCTCTTCCATCCTTCCAGCAGAAAATGCCGCCGTTGGCGACGACGCTCTCCGGATAAGCTCTCGTCGGTCCAGAGATGCACAAGATCGCAGCCGTGGCTTAGCCATTGATCGAAGATGCCCGATGAAAAGTCCTTATAGAGCCGAAACTCCAGATATACATGGGGATCGAACGGGCGAACGGTTTGCCCAGCAGCCAACGTTTCCAATCGGTATCTTCTTCGCGAAGCTGCGAGTTTTCGCCATAGAGCCATTGCTTCCACTCCATGTTAACGTCCATCTCCATTTCTTTGGTGATGCCGGTGTCCATCGGTTTGAATCTCCATCGCTCTTCGTTGACATTCCATTCCTGCTCGATATGGACAATATTGCCGATTCGCCCGGAACGAATGATGTCCCGCACCGCAAGAGGATAAGGTTGGCTGCGATGCTGTGTACCCATCTGGACAATCTGTTTGGACCGCTTCACGGCAAGTTGCGCGCCTCGAGGGCCTCCGACAGCACGTTGGCAAAGGGCTTCTCGACGTAGCAATCCTTGCCTGCCTTGACGACATCCATGCATAACTTCGCATGCTGAAAATCCCCGGTGGCGATCATTACGCCATCGATATCCTGACGCGCGAGCATCTCTTCAGAGTACTTGTAGGACCCGCGGCTCCAGGTTGAACATCTCGTTTCACCTGCGCGGCCCGGTGCTCTCGAGCCAGGCTCCACAGATCGCAGACCGCAACCATTTCAACCGGCATCTGCTTTGACGCGAGCTGCGACCATGTGCACGTGCCCTTGACTGCGATCGCCACAGCCGAGTTGGCCTATGCGAATGCGGTCGTTCGCACCCAGAACCCGCGCGTACGAATTAGCACTCATACCCGCCGCGAGCATCGTGACTCCCGCCTGCTTCACAAACGACCGGCGGTCAATTTGCCCCTTTGAATCTTCGAACATTGCATCATCTCCTCGTAAGGGTCTTTCTTGCTTCCATGGTGAGGGCTTCCAATCAATTCGCCCTATGACAACTATTTCTCATTGGAGTAATGATCAGGATGCAGTTGATCCGCGGATTGAGCGTCGAGATAGATGGTGACATCTGGATGATTGCGGAGGATGGTTGCGGGACACTTCGTTGAAATCGGCTCTTCAAAGGCCCGCCGCACGATGTTTGCCTTGCGTGGTCCGGGCACAGAAGCAATCAGCTTGGGCACGCGCATCAGGGCAGGAATGGTAAGCGTAATCGCATATTCCGGAACCTGATCAACGCTCGCAAACCAACCTTCGGCAGTTTGTTGCTGCCTGCATTCAGCGTCCAAACGTACAACTTTCACGTCCAATTTGTCATTGAAGTCCGCTACGGGAGGATCGTTGAACGCGAGGTGACCGTTCTCTCCGATGCCAAGCAGACATAACTTGGGGTCGGCCGAACGGAGCTTCGCGGCATAGTCCCGCGCAATCGCTCCGAATTGGACGCGTCACCATCGATTTCGAAGAACTCTCTCATGTGGACCTTGCGGGTCAGCCTTTCGCGCAGATAGCGGCGAAACGAGGCTGGATGATTTGCACCGATACCAACATATTCATCCATGTGAAAGCCGGTAACTCGATTCCAGGGCAGATTCTTGATCCCGGTAAGTGCATCGAGGGTATCCAACTGCGAGGCTCCCGTAGCAAAAATTGCGGCGATTGATTCATGAGCGTGCCCCAGATGGATCAATGCTTCGGCCGCAGCTTTCGCAGCGGCAACGCCGGCCGCCTTGCGGTCAGGGTAAATTTCGACCTTCATCGTCCCTACTTGAAGGCGTTTCGGTTGAGCACCATCCCGAAGCACTATTTTGACTCCTCTCATTTGGAACACCAGACAACTGGAGATACGGGCTTGAAAGACCGGGTCCCCAATTAGCTATCGAGTTGCCGGGCGAGTCCAAGTCTCTTTCAGATCGATTTGCAGGGTTATGTCCTCAAGGCCGCTTGGCAACGCCATGTTCCTGTGAACATGGGCCGGTACCGGCGGATGGAATGAGATTGTGCCAATACTGGTGCCGGATACATATTCGTATTTGAATTCACCGTTGACTTCTTCCCTCTTGCCAACCACCTGCGCATTGGAGAAAGCCAACCGCCTCAATACGTCGTTACGCAGCGCTGTCATGAGTTCAATCTTTCGGCTGGATTCGATTGTGAATTCAGGCTCAAAGTCTGCGTTGTGTTCAATGGACTGAGTACCGGACTCGCGCCGAACCATGGCCCAGACCGAAACTCTCATTCTTGCACCGGAACTTCTTGATTACGTCTTCGGGGTCATAGCTCCTGAGAAAAGAGCTCTGGTTCTGCGGGCAGGGAACAATTCTTCGTTGATCGACCCAACGGCCATATATGACCAACGATGCCACTGCGAGAAGGACCGAACTGAATAGTCCGAAGATGAAAAACCGCACTAATCTCATCCAATGCCTCCGGGAAATGAACGAACTCATTGTGGGGGCCAAGGGGGTCGTGTCTCGCATTGTACTAATGGCGGGAGGTCCCAAGCGAGTGGTCGCCGAGCCGAGGTAGTCGAAGGAGGGGAACGCGGTCCTTCCAGCCAGAATCGGGCAAGTGGCATTGCCGAGACCCGAAAGGCCGCGTGCAATTATCGAAAGACGAGATCCGGCGGAGCAACCGTACCATCCTTTTCGTTCTCTCAGTTATTGGTGTAACTCTGCAGAAAGGTCGAAAATCAGATGCCAAGAAAGCCTTCAAAGAGCCTCGCGAACCCTATCCTCCTCAAGCCAATCGAAAAACAAGATGGGATTCTGCAGGTGATCATCGAGACCCCCAAAGGAAGCCGGAATAAATTTGCATATGACGACAGGCAGAATATCTTCGTCGTCAAGAAGGTGTTTCCGGCGGGGATGGTCTTCCCTTATGACTTTGGCTTTCTCCCGAAAACCCTGGCGCCCGACGGCGACCCCATCGACGTGTTGCTTCTGATGGATGAGCCGGCTTTTCCTGGCATCGCCGTGCGGTCGCGCCTGATCGGCATGATCGAGGGCGAGCAGATAGACGGGAAAAAGAAGAATCGCAACGATCGCCTTCTTGCTGTCGCCGAGATGAACCACATGTACGCCAACATCAAACGCCCCGGCGACCTGCCCCGCAAGTTCCTCCACGAACTTGAAGAATTCTTCGTCAACTATCATCAGCTCGAGGGCAAGAAGTACAGCCTTCTTGGCATTCGCGGCGCCAACCACGCCATGCGCATGATTAAACTGGCGCAGCGCGCCACCTGAATACGCTCAATTGGCTCGTCCACATTGGGCATCGGCGCCGGTGATTGCTCGCTGACCGGCCCGGTGATTTTCAAGATGCGCAATCGCAGTCTCGGGGTAGGCTTGAAAGAGCATCATGCGTGCGGGAGGTTTCACGTTGAAAAGGCGATTGGTCGTGGCGCTGTTGGTGTTCGCTCTGAGTGCTCCCACGTTGATCGCTCAGGATCCCCTCGATGGGCTCTGGCAAGGCTACGACGGGGAGTGGAGACATGTGTCGCAGCAGCTGATTGCGCTGGCGGAAGCCACGCCGCCTGATAAGTTCGGGTGGCGACCCGCTCCGGGAGTGCGATCCACGAGCGAGGTTTACATGCACATCGTGATGGCGAATTTCTATTTGCTGAGCGTGACAGGACCGAAGATGCCGCCTGACCTCAAAGAGGGCGCCGAGAAGACCGTGACGTCGAAGGCCGAAGTCATCAGTTGGCTGCAGCGTTCGCTTGACGCGGTCAAGCAGGCCCATCAGATAGAGAACCCGAAAGACCTCGGTCGAAAAGTTCGGATTGCGGGCCGAGATGCCACGGCAGATGGGATGTATCTGCGCATCATCATTCATGCGAATGAGCACATGGGACAGCTGGTGGCGTATGCGCGGATGACGGGCATTGTGCCGCCCTGGTCAAGGTGAGTCTCCGGAGGATGGCGGCGGTCTAATTCTCAGCGCTGTTGGGACTCCACCGGGCCTTCCTCCGAGCTAGAATGGGCGCATGAAAAGAATGCGTTCGCTTCTCCTGCCTGCCGCCATGAGAATCGCAATCATCGTCCTCTGCGTCAGCGGACCGATCGTCCGGGCCCAGATGATGGGCCATTCCGGGCCGACAGTGCCGTCAACCGATTTGACGATCGTGGGTCTCGATGGCAAATCGACCACTCTCGCCCCCGAAGCAATCGCTGCAATGCCCCATAAGAGTGTGTCTGTTTTTAACTCTCACACCAAGGCTAACGAGAAGTACACAGGCGTTCCTTTATCGGACTTGCTGAACAGGGCGGGTGTACCTCTGGGAGAGAAAGTGAGGGGAAAACTCTTCATGGTTGCCGTCATCGCGGAAGGAACCGACAAGTACAGCGTGCTGTATGCGCTTGCCGAGGTTGATCCGTCGATTCACACCGGAGACGTTATCGTGGCGGACGCTGTGGATGACCAAAAACTTGGGAAAGACGGAATGTTCAAGCTGGTCTCTACGGAAGAAAAGCGCCCGGCTCGCTGGGTCAGGAACTTGAGTGAGATTTCCGTGATCGAGGTAAATCCTGCACCCAAGTCTCAGTAGAGGCTAAATCCCCACGAGAACGTGAGATGCCTTCACCACCGCGCTCACTTCGTCGCCTTGCTTGAGTTCGAGAGCCTTGACGCTCGCCTTGGTTATCGAGGCAATGAGCGTCGTTCCACCCGGCAAGCGAATGCCGACTTCGCTGTTCACGGCCCCATCCTGCAGATCTGATATTTTTCCGGCTAAGATGTTGCGGGCGCTCAGCCGGGCATTCTGGATGTCCTTCCCGACCATGACCTCCGATGCCTTGATGATTGCGTACGCTGAGTTCCCAACCTTCAGGCCAAGGGAATCGACGCTGGAATTGGTGATGATGGCGACGACTGTCTCACCTCCGCGAAGCGTTAAGCTGACTTCGGCGTTGACCGCTCCCTTCACGACATCTGCGACGATACCGGGAAGGACATTGCGAGCGCTGATTTTCATTTCCTACTACCTCCAATGGGACCAAACTTAGTGCGAAGGACCTTTTTCGAACAGGACAGGATAGCTGAGATTTGAACCAAATTCTTGTGGCCAACTCGTTAATCACTATTTTGACTCATGTAGCTACTTTTTTCGTAGATCAGGCCACCGTTAGAAGTGGAAGCGGTAGCGCAGTTCGGCGGAGATGATGCGGGGATCGTTGAAGTGGAATCCGCCGATGGTGACGGAGTTATCGAGCAGCACGCGGTGATTGGTCACGTTGAGCACGTTGGCGGATAGCTTCCAGCGCTCGCCGAAGCAGTGGCCGGCGGAGACGTCGAAGGTGGTGTGGACGGGCAGATAGGCGCCGTTGTAGGGCCCTGGCCGGCGCCGGCAAGGCCGTTGGTGAAGCCTGAGCCGTAGTACACGTTGGTGGAGAACCATGTGTGGAGCGGCAGGTTCGTGGTGAAGCCGGTGTTCAGCGTGTGGCGCTGGTCGTGATCGACGGGCGATGTAGTCGGGGCCGAGGTCGCAGGCGGGATCGGTGGGATGGCTGCAGGTAAAGCCGCCGATGATGTTGCCGCGCTGTTCGGCGATCTGGTTGGAGTAGGCGAGATGAAACTGGCCGAAGTGCGCGAGTTGCGGCGAGCGGAGGGTGAGCTCCCAGGCGCGGACCAGGGCACCGTCAACGGCGATAGGAAAGTACATGTTGGATTCGCCGAGGTTGGAGTGATCGAGGAAGTTGTTGACGCGATTTTTGACGTTGTCGACGTCGAGAACCCAGCCCTTGCCAGGGAATCTGGACGCCGAACTGGTGTTCCTCGTCGCGCTCCGAGGGGAGGGGAGTGAAGGTGTTTTCGCCCCGGCAGGCTGGTGACGTAGTTGAGAACTGAACTGGAGACGGTTTCGAGCGGGGCGGGCTGAAAGAAGTGGCCGTAGAAGCCGCGGAAGACCCAGTGCAGGCGAGGAATTTCGACGGTGGCGCCGATGCGGGGATAAGTGGCCGTTTCAGTTGATCCCGCCGTGGTAGATGGAGAAGCGCATGCCGCCGAGCAGGGTGATGTAGCGGTTGACGCGCAGGTGTCGGAGAAGTAGAACTCGAGCAGTCCGGCGCTGGCTGTCGATGCGGTGTTGGGAACGTTGCCGGCGGAATGGCTTGGGTCGTTGACGACAAGGCCGAAGAGATCGCTTTCGGCTTGATAGAACGAATAGATGCCAGCGGAGAAGTTGTTAGGGCCGAGATCGGCGCGAACGTCGGCCTGTGCGCCGGCGTAGTTCGAGGCCTGGTGCCAGGTGGTGGCTACGGGCTTGTCGGTGGTAGGCGAGTCGTAGTTGGCCTGGTTGAAATGGTAGAAGGGCGCTACCGAGAACAGCGATTTCGGCGATAGCGTATGGACCCAGTTTGCAATGACAAAGGAGTCGCGCTCGGTCTGGGCATCGCGCAATCCGAAAGAACTGTAATACTGGAAGCCGATTCATAATCGTTGGGGTCGGGGTCGTAGGGAATCTGAAAATAGTCCTGGCGAAACTGGGCGTCAAGGCGTAACTGATCCTTGGGGTCTGGTTGCGCAGAAGGGAAACGAATGCGCTCTGCGAGTTGGTGGCATCGTGATGAACTGCGGCGACGGGTGTGGCCAGTCCGTAGTTGGAGCGGAGCCGGTGAGGCTTGCGTACCATGCGGTGCTGGCGGAGTGATTGCCGAGCGAGAGCTGGCCTTCGCCGGTGTAGAAATTCCCGGCTGAGAGCAGCAACTCCGCCTCGCGATTGTACTCGAAGCCATTGCGAGGCAAGACGTTGAAGACGCCATATGTGCGGTCGCCCAACTCGGATGTGTAACTGCCGCGCTGGACCTCTAGCGATCAATGTCTTTGGGGTCGATCTGCGGGCCGACATTGGATGCGATTTTGGTGTTGGGGATGGCGACTCCGTCGATGAGCCAACTGGTCTGGTGGCCTCCGCGCATATGCAGCATGTCGTGGGTCATGTAGGCGCCGGGCACGTAGTCGGTGATCATTTCCATGCCGATGGTGCGGGATGCGCCGGGGGTTTCGTCGATTTGTTGGCGCGTGACGAGGGTGGTGGGGGTAACGGAATCGGTGGAAGAAGCGGACTCTGCGAGATGCTGTGACAACCACGGATTGGGTGGCCTGGGCAATGGGCATTGGAATGTGTAGTACCGGGTTGGTGCCGGAGGCGAGTGTGATGGTTTGGGAGACGGGGTGCGAAGCCGGGGGCAGTAACTTCGAGGTGGTAGACACCGATGGGAGTCTGGGTCATTTCGAACTCGCCGCGGGAGTTTGTGGTGGCACGCAGGGTGAAGGTGGAGTCGACGGCCTGGAGGGTGACCTGAGCACCGGCAATGGGCCGGTGCTGGATGTCGTGAACGACACCGTGGACGGCAGCAAAGACGGTGGCCAGCGCTGGGACGGAGGCTGTCCAAAGCAATGCAACGGCTAACACGGGAGAAGGGCGCATGATAGCGACAACCTCAGGGGAAAAGTGATTCTGAATGGACTTCGTCGCGCGAATGAGGCGAAGAGCAGCCTAGACCGTGACGGCAGGCCGGATGGCTGGAGGACGAATCGTCCAGCTTATCTGGGACCTGTTCAGTCGGGGAAATGGACTGAAACCTCGTTCAGAAGAACGAGGCACTCAACGTGTTTTCAACCTAAGAGAGGGAGCGGAGGACTGCGGCCAGCGTAGGC
The DNA here is from genome assembly GCA_963718435.1 of uncultured Acidobacteriota bacterium. GTDB lineage: Bacteria > Acidobacteriota > Terriglobia > Terriglobales > Acidobacteriaceae > Telmatobacter. Next base: position 8,055 of record CAVQZQ010000096.1, read on the forward strand.
ATGGAACTGGCTGCCCCGCGGTGCGACTCGATGCGCAATGGCGGAGTGGAGCTGCGAAAGAGGGTCGGGGAGATTTGCCGATGACGGGGCCAAGGCGGTTACGGGCGCAAGGATTGCGATTGTGTCGCCGGGATAGAAAGGGCAATGCGATGGCGCGGTGAGGAATTGGCTTGTCGGATGCTGCTTGCAGCATCTTTGCCGTTGCGGATCGGCCATGGCGCAATGGTGCTCACCGTGGCGTCGGCAGCAGGCAGGCAGGCGCTCATCGTCTCCGGCATCGAGGGGGGCCGAGAGTGGCCCCAACCCGAAGAAGGAGAACCAGGAAGATGGAAAGCGCACGCCGCATCTGGGGTCGATGGTACACAGAGCAATCGGATTGGGGATGCAAACCGGAGAATCGCGGCTGCGCTCAGGTATCATCGATTCATCGGCGATGAGGCTTGATATCGAGCTCATCAGGAAAGAGAATGCTTGGTGCCCGAAGAGAACGCTCCGTACTTGAGGACAGAGATTCCCCTGCGGGAGAGGCGCAATCGCCGGCCGCTGCGCATTGCGCTTTTCGGATTTGGAACGGTCGGCAGTTCCGTGGCGCGGATTCTTGTGGAGTCAAAGCCGAGGGGCTGGAACTGACTCACATCTTTAATCGCGGAGTGGCGCGGAAGCGGGTGGATTGGGCCCCGCGAACGTGGTGTGGAGCGAGGATGCGGATGCGGTACTGGCTTCGGACGTGGACGTGATGGTGGAGCTGGCCGGAGGGCTGGATCCTGCCGGGAACTGGGTGCGACGCGCGCTGGAAGCGGGCAAAAGCGTGGTGACCGCGAACAAGAAGCTGATCGCCTACCACGGGGTGGAGCTGGAGCGGCTGGCCGCGGCAAAGGGCGGACATCTGAAATATGGCGCAGCCGTGGCAGGCGGCATTCCAGTGATTCCGGGGCTTGAACAGGGACTGGCCGGCGACCGCATCGAGCGCATGGAAGGCATATTGAACGGGACCTGCAACTTCATTCTGAGCAGGATGGAGGCTGGCGAGGAATATGCGACGGTGCTGGCAGCGGCGCAGGCAGAAGGGCTATGCGGAAGCCGATCCGACGGAAGACGTGGGTGGATTTGATGCGCGCGCAAAGCTGGCGATCCTGATGCGGCTGGCGCTTCGGGTGGTGGTGGATCCGGAGGAGATTGTGCCGCAGCCCATCACGAGCTGTTACGGCGGTGGATTTCAGTTATGCGCGAGATCTGGGCTGCACGATTCGGCAGGTGGCGCGCGCGGAACGAACGCGACGGGCGATGTGGCGGCCACGGTTGGGCCGATGCTGGTCGGATCGCGGTCGCCGCTGGCCTGGTCGCGCGGCACGGAGAACATGGTGATTCTCACCGGGCCACTATGGCGGAGATGTCGTGTTTTCCGGTCATGGCGCGGGCGGCCATCCGACGGCGGTTGCGGTGGTGAGCGATCTGATCGCACTGGCGCACGGATCGCGGCGGGTGGAGATTCCTTCGGTTCCTGCCAAGATCGGCGCGGAATTTGAAGTGCCGCATTACATCCGCTTCCTGGTGACGGATCGGCCCGGGATAGTGGCCGAGATAACCGGGGCGCTGGCAAAGGAGCGGATCAACATTCGGGCCATCGTGCAAAAGCCCGGCTACCCGGCAGGATGCGCTGCCATTTGTGGTGACGGTGGAGCCGTGCAAGTCTTCGGCGATGAAGCGGGCAATGGCGAAGCATCCGCAAGATGGATTGCCTGCTCGCAGAGCCGCTGGATTTGCAGATGCTGGAATAGCGGCCGGAATCAGCGAAACAGCGAGAATCAAGATAAGGACAGTGCAACAGATGGACTTGGAGGTTACAGGTGATTGATACGATTTATCGATGTGAGATTTGCGGCGAGGAGAGCGAGAATCCTGTGCGGTGGATCGTGATCCACTGCAGCGACGCACAACTGACGGTCTTCAAATGGACCAAGGAAGCCGCGGACGCGCCCCACGCGCGGCACTACTGCGGCGAAGCGCATGCGCAGGTCTACATCAGCCGGTGGTTTGAATCCTTCTGCGGTAGGTTGAAAATCAGGCTAAGATGGCACTGGTGCCTGACCGGACTCCGATTGAGTCGCGCACGATTCGAGTTCGCCGGCGCCTGGTTGATCTCGCGGACCGACGAATTCAGGGGCCATCACAATCTCAGACGGGTAGTCTTTTTCGCGATTGGCAATGCGTTCGAGCAGCACCTGTGCGCCGCGCTTGCCCATCTCGGTCAGCGGCTGGCGCACGGTTGTCAGTGAGGGCGTGGAATAGGCCGCGGACAGGATGTCGTCGAAGCCCACCACCGAAACGTCTGCCTGGAACGCGACAAGGCCCGCATCTTTGAGCGCGCGAATGGCGCCGATGGCGGCAATGTCGTTGAAGCAGAAGATGGCGGTGAAGTCGCGCGTCTTTTCAAGCAGGGCCTGCATGGGCTTGTAGCCGATTTCCGGCGCCATGGGATGGTGGCCGGTCTTCATCGACCAGCCGGCGGAGTCGATGCGGATGACGAGCGCCGGATCGATCTGGAGGCCGATTTCACCGGCGACCTGCTGGATACTCTCCCAGCGATATTCGGAATCGGGAATAGCGCGGGGGCCGCGCATGAAGGCGATGCGGCGATGGCCGAGATCGTAAAGGTGCACGAGGGCCTGCTCGACAGCGCTGTGATGATCGAGGACGATGTTGGTCACGTTCTCGAACCGCGCTGTGGGCCGAGATCGCAACCACCGGCACGGGAACATCGATTTGATCCGCGGGGTGTTCAGCAGCAGGAAGCCGTCGACGGCCCGCTCAACCAGCATGCGCGGATACTGCTCGATGAGTTCGCGCTTCCAGTCGTGGCAGGCGGTGAAGTAGAAGTAGTGAGCGCTCGGTCAGCTCCTGCGACCACGCCGCTCATGACGCGGGTAAAGTAGCCCTCGCTCAAATCGGGCGCAAGAACGCCGACACTCATGGACCGGCTTTGGCGCAGGGAGCGGGCGAAGTAATTCGGCCGGTAGTTGAGGCGTGCAGCTGCCTCGAGTGACGCGGTTGCGCGTCTCCTGGGGAATGGATTTTGCTGACGGAGAGTTATTGAGGACCAGTGAGACCGTGGTCTGCGAGAGCTCCAGATGCTCGGCGAGCATTCTCAGATTGACGTGCCCGGATGGCGTCGTAATCTTTCCCTTTGCCATGTTGGAGTTGTAACACGTTTCACACGGAATGCGGAAACAGATTTAGCTCATAATACATCGATTTTTCGTTCTTAGCGTGTCAACGAGACTCATGGACCGGCCCGCGCTATTCAGCGGATGCAAGCTCATGCGGTTGACTCGAGTGCGCAGTTATCGGCGATCGAATTGGTTGACACCGGGACTGAGCGGGCAGGCCTTGCCTCTGAAGTACAAAAGTTCCGGCAAGCTGCCGGGCAGCGTGACGTTCGCGTTAAATGCGTGCCCTGTGTGGTGGTATTCGACCTGCGATGGCGCCCTCGGGATGCGGAAAAGTAGCGGTGAGCGATGGTCGAGCGAGCCCATGTGCGGAGCGATGCGAACGGTGGCGAAGCCGGGACTGGCGGGCTCGACACCCGCCACGAGGGTGAGCAAATCGTAGATGGGATGCGCCGACCAGGCATGCGAATCAGAGCGGGTGTCGCCGGGGATCTCAGGCCAGGTGCTGAAGTGGAGTGGGAGTAGTTTGCGCCAAGGGTCGAGGGACTTGAGATAATCATCCGCAATGCCAGCAGTGATCTAGCGCACGGGCAAGATAGAAGCGGAAGTAGTAGGAGGCGCTGAGGACGCCGTCGGGGGTGGTGCCGGGCTCGATTGACGAGCATCTGCTGCAGCACAGCCTGCTGCTGATCTTTCGGGATAACGTCGTAGAGCACGGCGAGGATGTTGGCCTGCTGGCTGAAGACCTTCTGGTCGGGGTTGTCGGCGATGAGTCCGCGCGCGGCGTTCCAGCACTTGCTATAGATACCAGAGCGGACATGGGCAGCACCGGAGTGGTCGCGGGTGGCGAAGAGCGGGTCACCGAGAGCTTTCTCGAGGTCGGCGGCGTCATCGAGCGCGCCGAGGTATTCCAGGGTGGTGATGCAGGATTCGCCGTGAGAATCGTAGGTGGGTGATCTCGCCTGAGGAGACCCAGTCGATGAAACTCCACCAAGGGAGAGTGCGCAGGAGACCGTCAGGCTGCTCGTAGGGAGCCGAACCAGCCAAGTACATCGCGAACGCCGGGGAGAGATTCGCGCACCGGTTCGGGATCGGGACGGTACATCCAGTAGTCGTGGAGCATGCCCATGTAAAGCAGAGAGAAGGTGGGAATGGTTTGCGGCAGGGAACTGGGATAGCGGCTGCGGGTGAGTGCCGTCGGGCAATGCGCGAGTCGTCGAATGCGGCGAGGGCCTGCAGGGCTAGGCGGTCATCATCGGCTACGGAGTAGGAGATGAGGGCCTGGATGCGGGTATCGCCGACGTATTGAAGCTGCTCGTAGTAGGGCGTGTCCATGTAGGTTTCGTGAGCATCGAGACGGGCGGTGCGCCAGCTGGTCTCCCATATTTTGGCGAGATCGGGGTCTGGGGACTGGAATTTGGCGAGTTCCTGAAAAGGATAGGCCGTGAAATTGGCTTTGAGGGAGTCGAGGGTGAGGGGGGCGTCGGCGGTGGTGATGTCGAGGTCTAGATAGCGCCATGTTCGCCACCAGAGTGGCTCGAAGGTGCGATGAGGGGCGCCGTCGGGGAGAAAGCTGTCGTTGAGGCCGAGGGCGGTTCGGTCGTCGATGTCGTTGCGGTCGCCCTTGTGGCCGTTTTTGTCGTAGAGGGCCTCGGAGTAGGTGAGACGGATATGAGCGCCTTTACCGCCGGAGACGGTGAGCTGAGGATAGGCAGTGGTGAGGGTCTTGCGGTCGAGCAGAATATGGACGCGGCTGCCGGCCGGAACAGTGACCGCGGAGGCAGGGAATGTTTTGAGATTGTCGTTGTCGGTGCGTACGGTTTCGCCGGCGCTTGTGGGCGCGAACTCCATGTGCAGGAGTTCGTCGGGGATCAGACCCCAAAAGTTGTCGCCGGTCGTGTCCGCTGAATGCGCCTTGCCGGTGCCTTCAAAGATGCTGTCGCGCATGGGAGAAGCAGCGGGAACCCAGGAGGAGTCGGAATCGGATGGGGAGTTCCAATTCCAGTCGCAACGCGAGGCGTCAATTTCCTCTCCTGGACCGGAGGCGAAGTATTCCTTAAGGGTGACTGTGGAACGATCAAGGGCAGTGTGTCCCGGTTCCACTTCAACGGTCCAGCCTCGCGGTGTACTGATGGAAGTGTCGCCCGCCGCTTCACTTTCGAGGAGAAAGGCGGTGCGGTCGGACATTTGAGAGACGGGTGCATATATCCCGAAGTTCCAAACAGTTGCGGTGATTAGATTAGGTCCTGCATGGAGAAATGGAGCCAGATTGAAGCGCTCGTACCGCCAATGGGGCAGATCGCCGCGGGCCGGGCCGTCGCCGACGCGGGCTCCATTCACGAAGAGGATGAAGCGGTTGTCGGCGCTGACGCGGACCGGGTACTCGCGGGGACCGAAGCAAGGTCTAGGGCGCGGCGAAAGTGCAGTACGATGGGCTCGCGCAAGGGCGTGGTGGGATGGGTGATCCAGGAGGCCTTCCAGTCGCGATGGGCTGAGTCGGGCTGTGCGGAGGTTTGGCCGTGAAGCGTAGCAGAGGCAAGGACGAGAGCAAAAACTGCAAAAATTGAGCGCATGGGCTGGGCCGGTCACTTTCCAGTTCCCAAGCTTAACGTAAAAAGTTGAAACCAATGGGGAAATTGTTTCGGCGACGGTGGGAAATCGGGACGCGGACCTTGGTGAGGACGAGCCGCGATTGGTCGCCTGAGGCGGGATTGCGGCAGGAAATCGCGAACTGGATCCTTTCAATGACCAAACGATCCAATTCCGACCGACAAAGACCTCTGGGCACCGCAAATTCATTCTATATTCGCACTGTATGCAGTTGATTTTGCGGCCTTGTAACCTTCTATTCATCTTGGCTCGGTAGCCTACTCTTGGTGATATCAAACGTGCCAGAGATACGCATCTCTCAGCCTCAGATTCGGCAAGAGCCGTCATTTTCCCCAGGTCAGCCCGCCAGGGACGTCGCCGCATGAAGTCTCGGCGGTTCGCAAATTCTTGCTGGCACGTGGAAATTCGGCGCTGGCTGACCGGGCATTTCACTGGCTGATGGTGTTGTGTGGGCTAACGATCTTTGGCATCGTTGCGCTGATTGCCTGGCGGCTGATGGTCAGTTCGCAATTGTCGTGGGACAAGTTCGGTTTGCGCTTCTTCTACCAGGTTTTCAAGAATCCGGAGACGAATGGGTCGATGTATTGGGACCCGGTGAATGAGCGTTTCAGTGCGTTGCCTTTCATCTACGGCACGCTGGTTTCTTCGTTCCTGGCGCTCTTGATTGCGGTGCCGCTGGCACTTGGCCTGGCTATTTTTCTTACCGAGATGTGTCCGCGTGGATTACGCGGGCCGCTGGCTTTTATTACGGAGTTGCTGGCGGCGATTCCCAGCATCGTCTACGGCGTGTGGGCGATGTATGTGCTGGTGCCGCTGCTGCGGGAGCATCTGAATCCGCTTCTGATTGGCGCACTGGGCTGGACGGGCCTATTTCTTTGACGATAATCCGACGGGATTGGGCTATTTTTCGGCAGGCGTAATTTTGGCGATCATGATCTTGCCTATCATCTCGTCGCTTACCCGCGAAGTGATGAATGCCGTCCCGCGTTCGCAGAGGGAAGCGGTGCTGGCGCTCGGAGCAACGCGGTGGGAGATGATCCGCATGGGGGTCTTGCGCAATGCGCGGATCGGTATTGTGGGCGCCATCATCTGGGTCTTGGCCGCGCGCTTGGCGAGACCATGGCGGCCACGATGGTGATCGGCAATACGCCGAATATTTCTAAATCGCTGCTCTCGAACGGCAGCACGATGGCCTCTGTGATTGCGAACGAGTACACCGAGGCGGTGAGTGACATGCATCGCAGCGCGCTGATCGAGATTGGTCTTGCGTTGTTTATTGTGACTATCATCGTGAATGGATTAGCCCAGGTGCTGGTGTGGGCCGTTACGCGGGGAACGCCGGCGCAAGCGCATTGACCGGAAGATTCGGTGGGCGTGAAGCATTCGGAAAAAGTCTGGGAGAGGTAGAGATGCGAAGAAGTAGCGGATGACGCGGACGGAACCACGGGCTGGCCGTTTATCAACGGTGTTAGTGGTCGCGCCGCTGGTGGCGATCTTCGCGTACCTGGTATATAAGGGCGCCAGTTCGCTGAACCTCGCCTTCTTCACGCAATTCCGAGCCGGTAGGCGAACGGGCGGCGGCATGGCCAACGCATGTAGGTCCGGCGTCATTCGCGGTGGCCAGCGCTGATCGGCGACCCTTGGGATTGCCGCCGGTATCTACCTGGCCGAGTTCGGCCGGGGTACCAAGCTGGCCAACGCGGTCCGCTTCACCGCTGACGTTCTTAACGGCGTTCCTTCGATTGTGATGGGCCTCGCGGCTACTCGCTGGTGCGTGGTGCCGCAACACGGTTCTCAGCGTTTTCGGGCGGCGTGGCGCTGGCAATCATGATGATTCCGACGGTGTGCCGGACGACGGAAGAGATGCTGCTGATGGTGCCGCACTCGGTGCGCGAAGCCGCGCTGGGATTGGGCGTGCCCAACTGGCGGTCGGTGTTTTCGATTACGTTGAAGACGGCTTCGCCGGGCATAATCACGGGATGCATGCTGGCGTTTGCGCGCGTGGCGGGTGAAACGGCTCCGCTGATTTTTACGGCGTTCGGCAATTCATACTGGAGCTGCGAATCCGAATGAGCCGATGGCCGCGCTGCCGTTGCAGATTTATGTTTACGCGTTTCGCCGTACGACGAGTGGCACAGGCTGGCATGGGCGGGTTCGCTGGTGTTGATTGTATTGATTGTGGCTGGCGGTGTACGCTGGTGCGCGGAGGTAACCAGCCGCGGCGATCTGAAAGGGGCTAGCTAGAGTGGGCGTTGGCATCGAGGTTACCAACCTGAATGCGTGGTACGGGACGACGCACACACTGCAGGACATCAATCTGAACATCCCAGCCAACCACGCCACAGCGCTGATTGGCCCATCCGGTCGGCAAGAGCACATTTGTGCGCTGCCTGAATCGGATGCATGAAACCAATCCGATTGCGCGAGTGACGGGACTGTCAGATCGGCGATCTGGATATCTACAACGACGCCAAGCCGGTGCAGATTCGGCGGCGCGTGGGCATGGTGTTTCAGCGACCGAATCCGTTTCCCACCATGTCGATCTACGACAACGTGGCATCGGGGCTGAAGCTGAACGGCTACAGCAACCGCCGGTCGCTGGATGAGATTGTGGAGCGGTCACTGAAAAACTCGGCGCTGTGGGACGAGGTCAAGGCGATTTGAAGAAGAAGTCGGGGCAAGTCTCTCAGGCGGACAGCAGCAGCGGCTTTGCATTGCGCGCGCCCT
>CAVQZQ010000097.1:0-138130 GCA_963718435.1 uncultured Acidobacteriota bacterium
GGTGTTTATGGCCTCAAGCTTCAGTTACGTATTGCTATCGGGATCGAAGCGGCCGGCTTCTTTGATGGTGCGAGGAGCTGGGGCTGGCGCGGAGGCCGATGTCCCACATGCCCTGGATGATTGGTGCGAACGGGCTCATTGGTCTGCTCCTCGGTTTTTTCGTCGGCGAAGGCGAAGAGCACATGAGGATGTCAAGAAGTGTAGGAAAAAAGGTCTTTGCGGCCGTATCGCCGAGGGCGAGAAGGGAGACGGTTTTATGAGTTTGTCCGGCAAAGGCCCGGCGCCACATTTCGATGAGGATGCGATCGACCACAGCGGAGCGGCGGCGAATGGCGGCCGTGCCGTCACCGGTGCGCTCACAGGTCTGGCGGACAAGCGCCATCTCCCGCAGATACTGATCCCGTAGATCGTCAACCGCCAAAGCGACTGGAGTCATGTGATTTTTGCGTGGTTCGCCGAAGCAACAAAGAATGTTTTAACAGGATACTAAACTTTGGGACGGGGAGACCGATGTTGCGGACCGGGGGCGCGAAGGCGCGGCGGGCTGTCCTGAAGCACTCTTTATACGTCACTCGGTTCAGGCGTGGCGCCAGCCTAGGGAGACGGAACAAAGATGGTGAGACCAATGACCGGATTGAAGAGGAACGTCTTTTCCCAGTTGCCCGTAAACCAATCACACAATGCTTCACGTTTCAGGAAACACGCTTCGCCAGGTTGGGGTCAAAGTCGGAATACTGATTGGCGGTATTGTCAAAATACAGCCCGATGGCGTGTGGACTTGATTCGCCAGGCACCGTCATGATTGCCCCGAAAACCGGAGTTGCCGCGCAGAATTTGCCAGGGTTTTTGCGATATTGTGGATATTGCTTTGTAGGTCAGTCAGCTTCCGATAAAGCACTTTCTCCGGTCGTGTCGCCCCCGGATATTTACGATTGCAGACATACTGGCAAAGCTGCTCGTGAGATCTGATGGACGGTTCCGCAGGCGAAAGGTTTTCACCTGCCTTTTTCTCGACCTCCATCAGCTTGAGCGATTTCTCTTCGCCTTCATCGGTGAGGTGATAACTGTCAACCCGCTGTTTTTGAAACCATTCGCAACGTGCCGGCTGGAAAAAATCTTTTAACGGCTGTTGGCGTTTTCGAAGCCAGATCGCCACGAGCCCGCCGCAGTGACTCACAAGTTGACTGAACGGCACCACACTCACAGCACCGTCACTTTTCGCCTGCTCCCGCGCGCATTGATAGGCCGCCATTGCTTCCTCTGCCTTGCGGGGCCCTTTGGCGGTCTGAGGACCCTTTCTCTGCGCGAAGGGGTCACTCCAACTGGGCGAGCCTGGCGGCGAATTGCCCGGCGACGAACGGTTCCAATTGGGGGAGCCAGGGGGTGAACTCATTGGCGTTCCTCCTTGCGCAACACGCGGAAGGCGCTGAATTCGCGATCATACACCCGCACCGATACCGGCGCGAGAAAAAAGACTGCGCTTTATCCGCGGTTTTACAAATGACCCTTGGGCAGGGCTTCCGAAAATGCTTCTAGAGGGCGGTTTCCCCGCGCTCGTCGTTGCGGATGCGGATGGCTTCTTCGACGCGGCTGACGAAGATCTTGCCGTCGCCGATGCGGCCGGTGCGGGCGGCGCCCATGATGGCCTGGACGGCTTTCTCCTTCATTTCGTCGGTGACGACGAATTCGATTTTGACCTTGGGCAGGAGGTCGACGGTGTATTCGCGGCCGCGATAGAACTCGGTGTGGCCCTTTTGACGGCCATGTCCGCGAGCCTCAAGAATCGTCATGCCTTCGATGCCTGCTTCAAGCAGAGCATCCTTGACTGCATCCAGTTTGGAAGGCTGGAGAACCGCTTCGATCTTCAGCATATGCAAAATGCCTCGTTTGACAGCGTATCAGGCCGGGCGCGGTTGTGGCCGAGGCCGAGCTTATCTTTTCCACAAATCAGGTATTGAGGTCGTAGCCTTCTTCGCCGTGCTGGGAGAGATCGAGGCCGTCGCATTCCTGTTCGGGCGAGACGCGCAGGCCAATGATCTTGTCGACGAGAAAAAGCAAGACCAGCGTGCCGACGATGGAAATGATCCAGGCAACGGCGACGCCGGCGGCCTGATTGAGCAACTGGCCCCAATGGCCGTCGATTGCGCCGGTGGGGACGGGCCCTTGCCGAAGGCTGCGTTAATGGCGCTGGTGGCAAAGAGGCCGGTAAGCAGGGCGCCGAGAGTGCCGCCAGCGCCGTGGACGCCGAAGGCATCGAGCGAGTCGTCATAGCCCAGGCGGCTTTTGACCTCAAAGACCATGAAGGAGCAGAAGACGCCGGCGATGAGACCGATGAGCAGCGCCGGAATGGCTGCACGAAGCCCGAGGCCGGGGTAATGGCGACCAGTCCTGCGACCGCGCCGGAGATGGCGCCGAGAGCAGTGGGTTTGCCGTTGTGGATCCACTCCGCAATGGTCCAGCCCAAGGCAGCGGCGGCCGCGGCGAAGTGCGTATTGACGAAGGCGCTGGTGGCGAGCGGTCCGGAACCGAGAGCACAGCCGGCGTTGAATCCGAACCAGCCCACCCAGAGCAGGCAGGCGCCGATAAAGCTGAGCACCATGGAGTGCGGCGGCATGGTGGTGTGGGGATATCCGATGCGTTTGCCGAGATAGATGGCGGTGACCAGGGCCGAGACGCCGGAGGTGACGTGGACGACCGTGCCGCCGGCGAAGTCCAGGCTGGGAAAATGGCCGCCGTTGGCGTTGAGCAGACCGCCGACTCCCCAGACCATGTGGGCCATGGGGCTGTAGATGAACAGAGACCAGAGGGAGAGAAAGACGGCCATGGCGCTGAACTTCATGCGTTCGGCGAAGGCGCCGGTGATGAGGGCCGGGGTGATGATGGCAAACATGAGCTGGTAGATCATGTAGGTTTGCTCGGGGATGGTGGGCGGAGTAGTCGGTGTCGGGGGTGAGCCCGACGCCGCGCAGGAACAGGTGGTCGAAGCCGCCGATGAAGACGTTGCCGTGGCTAAAGGCCAGCGAGTAGCCGGCGATGGCCCACACAATGGTAACCAGCCCCATCATGGCGAAGCTCTGCATCATGGTGCCGAGGATGTTTTTGCGGCGAACCAGACCGCCATAGAAGAGGGCCAGCCCTGGCCCGGTCATCAGCAGGACCAGGGCCGCAGAGGTCAGCATCCATGCGTTGTCGGCAGAAGACTGGGCATTCTGGATGGCTTGCTGCAGAGCGGCGATCTGAGCCTGGGTTGCGGGAGCCTGTGCGGCGGTCGCCGATGCGGCGGGCTGAGCCGTTAAAAAGGCTGGAGAGAGGAGAATCAAGGATCCTACGAGCTTGATACTGCGCATTTTAAATTCCGCTCCGAAGAAAACTGTGTCCGCTGGCCAGAGCCGGGGACGAGGAACACGAGGGTTTCTGGATCACATTCGCCGAGGCTGCCGCTTTCCGTGGCATTCAGCGACATGCGCAGGCTGAGCAGGCGTCAAGAGTCATTCGCATGATTTGTTGAACATTGAAGGATAGCGCAAAGGTCCGCGTTCATCCGCGATGATTTTGTGCTCAGCGCAGAATAATGCGTAAGGGCAAGAAAAGGCGAAGAAGGTGATGTCTGGGCCTGCGAATCTTGAATGAAAACCGCTTGCTGCGGGGCGTATCTCAAGACCAATCGTCGCACCTGAGCAAGATTGACCATCCCAAAATATGGGTTAGAGACGTATTATTAAGAGCATGGGGGAAATTCAAGAGCGCGATCGCTATGTTTTTGGAGCAATGGAGAGCAGTGCGATCAACCGCGCCAAAGTGAAGGAAGTGAACTACGGCTTCGAGCAGCCGGAGGGCGTTCTTCTCACTTCGCTGGATTTTGCTGTCAACTGGGTACGCAAGAGTTCGTTGTGGCCCATGACGTTTGGCCTTGCCTGCTGCGCCATTGAGATGATGTCGATGGGCGCATCGCGGTTTGATATTGCCCGCTTCGGAGCCGAGGTCTTCAGACCTTCTCCCCGCCAATCGGACCTGATGATCGTGGCGGGTCGAGTTTGCCAGAAGATGGCCCCAGTCATTCGCCGGCTCTACGATGAGATGCCGGAGCCGAAATGGGTGATCTCGATGGGAGCCTGCGCCACGTCGGGCGGAGTTTTCAACAACTATGCGGTTGTTCAGGGAGTAAACCAGGTGGTTCCGGTGGATGTGTATGTCCCGGGGTGTCCGCCACGACCTGAGCAATTGATTTACGCGATTACGCTGCTCCAGGAGAAGATTCAGCGCGAACCGCGCAGTCTGCTCAAGACTTTGAATGCAGGATGAGTGAAGTTGTGAACCACAAGTTACCGGCGTGATATGCCGAGGTAACGAAATTGTTGTGCTTGCATTATCGTGTTTTTGGGGGATTCGGGGGAATCATCAAAAACTGTTCTCTGCCGAGTGCCTCCAATGGCAGGTTTATTGGGACTCTGTGCTGTTCTTGTATTCCTGATGTGGAGCTAAACGCTCTTTACTCTAACCGGAATCTGTTCGCTTGAACGGACTTTTCCGCCCTGGTTGTCAGTTGATTGCGGAGGAAAATCGAAATGCAATTGCGCTCTTTGAAGTCTGTTTGTCTGGTACTCCCTTTAACGGCCCTAGCTTTCTTGCCAATGGGATGCAAGAAGGCTCCGCCTATCACTCTGGCATGCAATGCCACCCCGCCCTCAGTTTTTCCCGGTGAGTCGGTCTCGGTGACCGCAACTCCCGGATCGGTGAGCACCAAAAAGAACAACAACCTGGTCTACACCTGGAGCGGAGACGGTGTGACCGGGACCGACGCCACGGCGACCGTGAACACGGCTTCGCTGGCACCGGGGACCGCCTCTGTCAAGGTGGAAGTGAAGGAAGGCAAGAAGGGCAAAGAAGGACTGAAGCCCGGCCAAACTGCGGAATGCTCGACCAGCATCACCGTGAAGGAATTCGAACCGCCGACCATCAGCTGCTCGGCCAGCCCCAGCACGATCAAACCAGGGGACACGAGCACGATTACGGCGACGGCCTCGAGCCCCCAGAACCGGACGCTGACCTACAGCTATTCAGCGGCCGCGGGCACGGTGGATGGCACGGGCACGACGGCTACATTCTCGTCGACCGGTGCGCCGACGGGTCCGGTCAACATTTCATGCAAGGTTGCCGACGACAAGGGGCACAATGCGAGCGCCGATACGAGCGTGACCATCGTCGCGCCGCCGCCGCCGCCGGTTCCACATGCCTCGGCCCTTTGCTCGCTCGGGTTCGATATGGACAAGAGGCGTCCGGACCGCGTGAACAACGAAGGCAAGGCTTGCCTAGACGAAGTAGCGCTTGATCTGCAAAGGCAATCCGACGCCAAGGCAGTCATCGTTGGCATTTCAAATGCGAAGGAAAAGGCGAAGACTGAGAAGCAGGAGAAGTTTGCAGCCAAGCACAAGCGTGCGAAGGTTGAGGACTCTGCCGCGCAGCGCGCCGTGAATGCCAAGGACTACCTGGTGAAGGAGAAGGGTATCGATCCTTCCCGGATCACTGTAGTCACCAGCACGGAAGACGGGCAGAAGGTAGAAGACTACCTTGTTCCTTCCGGCGCCAACTTCTCATCGGACGTACAGGGAACCACTCCTGTGGATGAGTCGACGGTCAAGGCCCAGGAGCGTAAGGCCCTGGGTGAACGGCATCATCACAAGAAGCACGCCGAACAGTAGCCGACGGTGGATCAAACGACGATCGCCTTCATGGGGCGGTCGCTGAAGACAGAAAAGGAAGCCAGCCAGCCTGGGCCCCGACCACGTGGAAAGGGGCCTGGCTGGCATGGCGGTTCCTTGCCGGCCTGAAGACGCGGCCGGAATGCGGTTCCGGAATCCTGGTTCAGGCCAGGCGCTTCACGCCAGCCGGAAGATCTGCCACCAACGGAGGCCTTTTCGGCGAGGCGCAAGTTCCAAACTCCCCACGTTTGCCGGAGCAACTATTTATCCGAGCACGCTGCTACGTGAGGAGAATCGCTGCCGGCACGCGCAGTCTGCTCCTATCTTTGAGAGCGGAGCGGCAGCACTACACCAATTCCGAAAGTGCGATAGCCCATCGAGTTCTTCGTATTCGTGGGGGATTAATCGGGAAGGTAACCACCTAAAAGTGTGCTCTGTCCGGTTACTCCTATGGTACGGTTGAGTGTGTTGCATCCCCTGTTCGCATCGCAATAACCACTTGAACCAAAACATTTCACCCCCGGGGACGGTGCCTGTAAGAAGGCCGTTTCCCGCAGCCTGAAGCAGATTGCGGAGGATAAAATGCACCTGCAAACTTTGAAATTCTTGAGCCGAGTTCTGACATTGGCATGTGTCGCTATCATGCCCATCGCACTATCAGCGCAGGATTCGACGAAGCCAGCCGCAACGGGAACCTCGGCAGATTCCCCATCGAGGTGGGACATCTTTGCAGGTTACAGTTACCTGGCGCCGAAGGGCACAGTGCAAGTCCCGCAGCAGAACGGCACGACCATTCCTTTCAACTACAATGCAGTCAACGTGGGCGGCCTTTTCAGCGGTGCGTATTTCTTCAACAAGTACGTGGGCGCACAGGCGGAATACGGACTGCACGAGTGGGGTTCGTCGAATCCCAACGGCGGCAACGTCGGGACAAAAGGCAACGACGACGGGTTCCAGACCATTTCCGGTGGCATCATCTTCCGTTATCCAACCGAGGACCTGACGCCATTTGTGCATGGCCTTGTGGGCGGGGCGCGCGTCGATGGGCCGGATCAAAACCCATTCAGGTGGGGACCGGATCTAACGGCAGGCGGCGGCGTGGACTATGAGACACCGTGGTTCAACCATCGGCTTGCCATTCGCGTATTTCAGGCGGACTACGAATACATGCACGCCAATTTCGGTCCCGGCGTCTCCGGCGGCCGCGCGAACATTAATGCCGCCCGCCTGAGTGGCGGCGTTGTGTTCCACGTTGGCTCCCTTGCACCGCCGCCTCCCGTGACGTTGGCTTGCTCGGCCAATCCGACTTCGGTATTTCCCGGCGAACCGGTTATGGTGACGGCAACGGCGGGCATGCTGAATCCCAAGGAACACGTGGTCTACACCTGGTCCGGCGATGGCGTGACAGGTAGTGACACTACGGCCAAGGTCGACACGTCTTCACTCGCGCCCGGAACCTATACGGTGAAATGCGGAGTGAAAGAAGGAAAGCCCGGTAAGGAAGGGCTGAAGCCCTGGCAGACCGCCGACGGCACGGCAACCTATACGGTGAAGGATTTCGAGCCACCCACCATCAGTTGCTCGGCCAATCCGACCACCATCAAGCCTGGCGAGACCAGCACGATTACCGCGTCCGGCGTGAGCCCGCAAAACCGTCCGCTGACTTACGATTATTCGGCGGCAGCGGGGACTGTCGGCGGCAATGGATCGAGTGCCACGTTCACGTCGACAGGCGCTCCGACAGGGCCGGCGAGCGTCACTTGCAAGGTGTCCGACGACAAGGGTCACACCGCGACGGCTGACACGATGGTGACGATCGAAGCGCCACCGCCTCCACCGGGACCGACGCCGGAGCAACTGCGGCTCGAAGCTCGCCTGGCATTGCACAGTGTCTTCTTCCCGACTGCTGATCCGACGGCTAAGCATCCGGAAGGCGGCCTGTTGCCCAGCCAGCAGGCGACATTGACCACCCTGGCCAACGACTTCAAGAACTATCTCGCAATCAAAACGGATGGCCACTTGACACTGAGCGGGCATGCAGATGTGCGCGGATCGGCCGAGTTCAACCAAGCGCTCACAGAACGCCGAGTTGCACGAGTGAAGTCATTCCTGGTCGACCAGGGTGTCCCGGAGGCCAGTATTGACACGCGCGCCCTTGGCAAGGAGCAAGAGCTCACCAAGGACCAGGTCAAGGCTCTCGTGGAGCAGAATACTGACCTGAGCGATGCGGACCGGAAGAAAGTGTTGCGCCGGTTGCCCGTTATCGTTCTGGCTCAAAACCGCCGTGTTGACATCACTTTGAGCAACACGGGCCAACAATCGGTGCAGTTGTATCCCTTCAATGCCGCCGATGCCAAGACTCTTCTCGACGAAAGGGCGCATGCGCCGAGGAAGAAGGGCGCGACGAAGAAATAGCCTCTTTGGTTCCCCGGAGCAGACCTATCGGCCTGCTCCGGGGATGAGGTCAGTCTTGTCGAGGCATTGAAGTACTCAAAAGTAACCTGCGCCGGTGAGAGACTGGCGCTGGGTAAACCTTGGATCGAGATTTGAGGCTGACCGGTGGCGCGGGTCGGCCTCTTCCCTTTAAGGGCGTTTTTTTGTAGCCTTTAAACAGGATCATGCCATGGAGCAGGTTGATTGATGGGCTGCAAGCGAATTTGCGTCGGTTTCGTTGACCGGCGCAGACTGTTCAATTCATTTTTCTTCGTTTTCCTTCTCATGTGGTTTTTCGAGGGCGGACTCCTGGCGCAGTCGCCCTGGACTGCGATTGGACCTGACGGCGGTGACGCTCGTGCATTAGCGGCCGTGCCGGATCATCCCGATCACCTCTTTCTTGGCACGGCGAACAGCCGGATCTACGAGTCGACCGATGGCGGCTCGACCTGGCACCACCTTTCGAGGCTGGGCACGACCGGCGATCTGGTGGTCGATCACATCGTGGTGGATTCGGCGAGCGACACCGTTGTCTACGCTGCGGCGTGGGCCCTGGACCGTCCCGGCGGCGGCCTCTGGATGAGCCAGGATGGCGGCCAGAACTGGACCGAAGACGCAGGGCTGCACGGGCAATCGATCCGGGCATTTGTGCAGGCGCCGTCGGATCCTCGAATCCTGATTGCGGGGACACTTGAAGGGGTGTTTCGCAGCAATGACGGGGGAGCCACCTGGGCGCAGACCAGCCCGCCGGGAAGCCGCGAGATCCACGAAGTTGAGTCGCTGGCCGTCGATCCTTCCGATGCAGATATCGTGTATGCCGGGACCTGGCATTTGCCATGGAAGACGACCGATGGGGGGAAGAACTGGCACAGCATTAAAAAGGGGCTGATCGACGACTCGGACGTGTTTTCAATCATCATTGATCCCGACAAGCCGCAGACCGTGTATGCCAGCGCGTGCAGCGGCATCTACAAGAGCGCGAATGCGGGCGAGGTGTTCCGGAAGATTCAAGGCATACCGTCCACCGCGCGCCGGACACGCGTCCTGAGGCAAGATCCGATACAGCGCGATGTGGTCTACGCGGGAACCACCGAGGGGCTCTACAAGACTGTGAACGGGGGCAAGACCTTTGAGCGGATGACCGGGCCGGACGTGATTGTGAACGATGTCTATGTCGATCCGACGAATGCCCAGCGCGTGCTGCTGGCCACCGATCGAAGCGGCATGATGGTGAGCATGGATGGCGCGGCCAGCTTCGTTCCGATCAACAAAGGATTCTCGGAACGCAAGGTGGAGGCACTTCTGGTGGATCACGAGGATTCGTCGCGCCTTTTTGCCGGCGTGGTGAATGACAAGACCTACGGGAGCGTGTTTTTCTCGCCCGACGGTGGGACGCAGTGGAAGCAAATTGCCAATGGCCTGGATGGGCGCGACGTCTTTGTGCTGGCGCAGGCACCGGATGGAACTGTTCTGGCAGGCACGAACAGCGGCATCTTTTCGCTGGAGGCCGGCGCAGTGGACTGGAAGCCGAGAGAGACGATCGCGAATGCGCTGGTGAAGACGGCCAAACAGACGATCCGTGGCACGCATGTGAATGTCGAGAAGAAAGTGAAGGAACAGCCGCACGAGATGGATGGGCGTGTGTTTGCGCTCGATCTTTCGGGCGATGCGTGGGTGGCTTCTACGGCGGGGGGCATCTTTACCAGCCGGGATAGCGGGGCCACATGGCAGGGTGGGCCGGTGATGGGCGTGGCAGGATATCTTTCCGTGACGGCGCATGGATCGCTGATGGCTGCGGCGCGGGCGGACGGAGTTGTGCTTTCAAAGGACGGCGGGCAGAACTGGTGGCCGTTGGGGATTCCGACCGTGCTTACCCGGATTCATCGTGTCGCCTTTTCGCCGGACGGCACGCTATGGCTGGGATCGCGCGAAGGCGTCTACTTCACGCGCGATATGGGCAAGACCTGGATGTGGGTGCACAGGTTGCCGCTGGCGGATGTGGACGACCTTTACTTCGATCCTCAACTGGACAAGGTGCTGGTCAGCTCGCGAGGCAGCGATTTTGTCTTCGCCATTGACGCGAAGACACTGGACTGGAAGTGGTGGCAGACCGGATACCGGCTATCAGCGGTGCGCGCCTCGGGGGGACGGCTGCTCGCGGCTTCGCTCGATCAGGGCGTGCTGGAGGAAACACCAGCGGCCGGGCCGGAACTCGGGCTGAGGTGATAGGCCTCACCGGAATTCTGTATCATTGAGGGATGAAGCCTGAGTCGGAAGATTCCGGTCAAACGCATTCGTTCCGCAGCTACGACCCGCGACTTGAGCCCATTGCCGCCAAAGTAATGGCGGGCGAGAGGCTCGACTTCAACGATGGGCTGGCGCTTTACGGGTCGCCGGACGTTCTGGCCGTGGGCTGGTTAGCCAACCATGTCCGCGAGCGAATGCACGGCGATGTAACCTACTTCAACGTCAATCGCCACATCAACCCGACCAACGTGTGCGTGGCGGCCTGCAAGCTGTGTGCGTTCGGACGCAAGAAGGGTGACCCGGCTGGCTACACGATGGCGCTGGAAGAGGCTTGGGAGACGGCGGCGTCCGGGTACTCCGAGGCGGTCACGGAGTTTCACATCGTTGGCGGGCTGCACCCCGATTTGCCGTTTGAGTATTTTCTCGACCTGGTGCGCGGGCTCAAGGTGCGCTTCCCCAAGGTACACATCAAAGCTTTCACCATGGTGGAAGTAGCCTACCTGGCGCGACGAGCGAAGCTCACGATTGAGCAGACGCTGATGAAGCTGCGCGAGGCGGGGGTGGACTCGATGCCAGGCGGAGGCGCGGAGATATTTGCGGCGCGGGTGCGGTCGATTATCTGCGACCACAAGATCGACGGCGACGAGTGGCTTGAAACGGCTCGGATGGCGCATAAGCTTGGATTCAAATCGAATGCGACGATGCTGTACGGCCACATTGAGAACGACGAGGACCGCGTAGATCACCTGTTGAAGCTGCGCACGCTGCAGGACGAGACGGGCGGCTTCCAGACTTTCATTCCGCTGGCCTTTCATCCTGAAAATACGCCGCTCGATCACCTGCCGGTGACGACAGGGCTGACTGACATTCGCCAGATTGCCGTGAGCCGGCTGTTGCTGGACAATTTTCCGCACATCAAGGCGTACTGGCAGATGATGACGCCGAAGATCGCGCAGATTGCGCTGCGTTTTGGCGCCGATGACCTGGACGGTACGGTGATCGAGGAGAAGATTTATCACGATGCCGGGGCGACGACTCCGCAGGGCATGACGCGCAAGGAGTTGTGCCGCCTGATCACCGAGGCAGGCAGGGTTCCGGTGGAGCGCGACACGCTCTACCATGCGGTGACGCGCAGCGAGGACAGCTTTACGGTGGCGGTGTAGACGGAGGCCAGAAGAGGCGAGCGCGATGACTGACTTTGGGCCGGCGGTTGTATTTGGATTTGCATCGGGTTTCTGTGGGGAATCGGCTGCTCTCTCGCAATCCTGTATTCCATCTATCTGGGCGGATATCGCAAAGCGGTTGAGGAATCGCTGGAGCCAGAGAAGCACAAGCGGTTCAGGGAAGCGCTCGAAAAGCTGAATGCGCGACGGGCGCAAGAGGCGGCAACGCCCGAGTTGAAGTGATTCGCGTTGATTGCCGTACCCTTGCGGCTTCCGTTCAACCTACCGGCCGGAGCCTTTCGAATTGGTCCAAATCGGACTGGTCAATTCGATGGTCCAGATTGGCCCATCTTGAAAGAACGGACCTTCTTCTCTGACGAATGTCGGCGATTCTCCTCCAATGATCCAGACGTGAATATTCGGCGGCTGTTTGCCGATCAGCGGCGCCACCATGCCGACGACTCCGCCGAGTTCGATCTTGATTTCGTAATGGAGCGCGTGTCGAGGAGAACCGGCCAGAGAAAAGGGCTGTTTGCCTTGCGGGGTGATCACCAGCTTCACCAGCCGTGGCTTGGGAGTGGCGAGGCCAGCATTGACACCTTGTCTCGGCCGTAGTGGGGCTGATGTTTTTGATGATGAGAAGAACCATCCCATTGACCAGATCAGGCGGCAGGTCGAGATGGTCGTTTGTGACCTGCTCCTTGCCATCCTTTCCCGTCGAGCGCACGGTGACCTGGTTGTTGCGGGAATCGATGGAGAGATCGATCGGATGAGGGAAGGAAGGGCCTTTCTGTATGTGGTGGTCGGAGATAAGGCGTAAGTGGCCGCGCTGCGAGAAGACGGTCGTTTCGTCGTCGGTCGAGCCATCTTTGAAGTGGAATGTCAATCGTGAATTGACCTGGTCTCCCCGTACAGACTGAATGAGATCTCCCGACGCGATGATGCGGCCTTCCTGAGACCGGATTGACAGGAAACCATGCAGGGTTCCCTCCGGGTAGCGCACGGGTATGGGCTCCGTTGCGGCATTGAGTTGCAAGGATGAGATCACGATGACGGTTAGGAGCCAGCTTCCGAAGCGGCGTGCTCGCGAACTATTCATTTCTTTTACGATGAAAGCGCGCGGATAATAGTTTGCCGCGGAAAGACAACGAATGAATATGACTACACGAAGAATCAGAGCAGGTGTTGGTTCTATTGCCTCACTACGTCGCCATTCTTCATGACAAATTTCACGTGCTCCACGACGCTGATGTCGTCCAGCGGGTTGCCGGGGACGGCGATGATGTCGGCGTAGTAGCCGGGCTTGAGTTCGCCGATCTGGCCCTGCCAGTGCAGAAGCTTGGCGCCGTTGATCATGTCGGCCTGGAGCGCGGCAAGCGGCTTCATTCCGTACTGGACCATCAGCGTGAGCTCGTGGGCCTGCGTGCCGTGCGGAAATGGGCCCACATCGGATCCGACGGCAAACTGGACTCCAGCAGCGATCTGCTTTTTGAATTCGCTGATTTTGTAATCGAGCATATCTGACTCGGACGCGGCCTGGTCTTGCGAATCGCGATGGTGTGCGAAGTAATCGAAGATGGTGAAAGTGGGCACGGCGAAGATGCCCTTCTCGCGCATGAGGCGCATGGTTTCGTCGCTGAGTTGGGTGGCGTGGTCGATGGAGGCGACGCCGGCCTGGGCGGCGTAGAGCGTTCCGGGCTCGCCCATGGCGTGGACGCCGACGAATCCACCGAGGCGGTTGGCTTCATCGACGGCGGCCTTGAGTTGGGCCGCGGTGTACTGGTAGGGCGTGCGCAGAACGCCATCGACCATCTTGTCGGGGCCGGTCTCGTACATCTTGACGAAGTCCGATCCTTCTTTGTGCTGCCGGCGGATGACTTCGATGATCTGTTCGGTGGAGTTGGCGTAGTCGGCGTTGGAGAACACGTGCTGCGCGGGGTTGAAGTCGTTGGCGTCTTCGTGGCCGCC
The DNA here is from genome assembly GCA_963718435.1 of uncultured Acidobacteriota bacterium. GTDB lineage: Bacteria > Acidobacteriota > Terriglobia > Terriglobales > Acidobacteriaceae > Telmatobacter. The sequence goes on from CAVQZQ010000097.1 coordinate 13,511, forward strand.
GAGGATGTCGATCGCATTGCCGCTCATGCGCATGCGCGGCCCGGGAATGATGCCGTTGTTGATAGCGTTGCGAACGGCGGTGTCGGCTGAGCCTGCGCCTTCAGTGCCCATGTCGCGTTCGGCAGTGAAGCCAGCCATGAGATCGGCCTTTGCGGCCTGTTCGGCCAGGATTACGCGCGAGGGGATCGACTCTTTCACGGTTTGCAGGTCTTCGGCACCGGGATGAAGGAAGAGGTGGACGTGCACGTCAATGAGGCCAGGGAGCAGCGTGGCATCGCCGAGGTCGATGATCTTCGCGCCCTGCGGATGCTCGACTGACGAGCCCACGGCGCGAATGCGTTCGCCCACGATGAGGATCTCGCCGGGCTGAAGCATGGTTCCGGTGTCGATCTGAAGAAGCCGTGCCGCATGAAGCACAATGGGCGGCGCAGATACCGGTGTTTGCGCGGCGGCTGCGAGGACGAGAATGCCAAATAGGGAAAAGAAGCGAAGAAAATCAATCATCCTGGGCATGGCTTCGACTATGCCGCATCACGCGAGGGTTGTCGAGTCTTGCGTTGGCGCGAAGTGAGTTGATATGGGTCGGGCTGCTTGTGGCTGATTTCATGGGTCTCTCTCCATTCATTGAGTCTCTCCATTCGTCCGTCTCCCTAGGGATGGTAGAATTCCGGCGGACCGCCGCGGCAGGTTGAGTCGCCGGAAGATCGTGAGCACATTGATGGAAGGCATGCAATCTGGCCGGCGCACCATTCTCGGTCTTGATATTGGCGGCACCAAGACAGCCTGTGTGGAAGGCACGCTGGATGGCAGAATCCTGGAGCGAATCGAGATTCCGACGAAGGCGGCCGAGCCGTTTGACGCAACATTTCCTGCGATCGTAGAGAAGGCAAGAGCGCTGATCGATACGGTGCATCTTGCGGGCCGGACGATCGGCGCCATCAGCGTGTCTGTTGGTGGGCCCTTGCGGATCGAGGAAGGATTTCTGCTCAATCCTCCGCACCTGCCCGGGTGGCATGATGTGCCATTGAAGGCTCGACTCATGGAGGCTTTTCACGGTATTCCGGTGGTGGTGGAACACGACGGCAATGCTGGAGCGCTCGCTGAGTTTCATTTTGGAGTGGGCAGGAATCGGCCGAACCTCAGACATCTGATCTTTCTCACCTTTGGGACGGGAGTGGGCGGAGGATTCATCGTCAATGGGCAGATCCTGCGCGGCGCGAGCGACACGGCGGGGGAGATTGGCCATTGGCGGCTGGCGGAAGATGGTCCGCTTGGCTTTGGGAAGAGAGGGTCGTGGGAGTCGTTCGCTTCAGGCGCGGGGCTGGTGGAACTGGCCGGGGAAATGTTTCCGGCGCGCTGGAGGAGCGACACGCCGATACGCGTGCTGGTTGAGGCGATGCTGCGCGATGATCCTGATGCGATACAGGTTGCGATGGCCGCGGGTAAGTGGATGGGTCGGGGGCTGGCACTGCTGATCGACGCGTTGAATCCGCAGGTGATCGTTTTCGGGTCGCTGGGCGTGGTGCTGGGCGAGCGCATTCTTGGGCCTGCGCGTAGAGTCATCGCAGAAGAGGCCCTTCCACAGGCCGCCGCAGCATGCGAATTGACGCCTTCGGTTCTGGGAAATCAAATCGGCGATGTCGCTGCGCTGATGGCAGCGTTGACTGAACCTTCCGTGCTGCGATTGCTTGCCGAGTGACGCGAGAAACCGACTGAGAAGGTGCCGGGAACTGACGAGTAATCTTGCGCTATTTCTCGGAGCTTGGAGGTCTTTGCACGCCTTCAGTCATCAGCAAGAGCATTTATGAGTTACGAATGCGCGGGTATCCAGGTTACTGACCGTGTGATTTCGCGCTTTGAGTTCATGCTTTCCCAGGTCCCAAAATCGGGATCTGGGGCACCCATAGCTGGGGCAACAACAAGCGGTCGGAGACCTAGCGGGCGCGGCAAGGTCACGGCGTAAGTTACCTGGTGACCGTATTAATTGAGGGGTTCACGCTAAGTGCTGGACATTCAACTAACAGCCCGTTCTACACAGCTAACTTGATTATTGCCATTTAGATAAATTAATTAGCGCGTGGTAGTATCAGCCCCAAGGAGAAGTCAAATGTCCACTAATGGCTACAATGGCGCTTTCGAGCAGGCGACTGAAGAGCGAGCTGAAATTCGCGTGAAGATCGAACAAATGCTCACTCGGGGCGAATTGCTCGATAAGCTGCTGGAATGCTTAGAGCCATTCATTTCTGTTCCCAAGCCGGCCGAAGAATCAAATTCTTTGCCCGCGGAGATGGCGGTTGCGGGTCACAAGGAAGAGCACCACCACGAGCACCACGAACATCACGAGCACCACCAAGGATAGGCCGCTCCCAGCTTCAATTAGTACGCTGCAATTCCGGTGAGGTGCTGGCCGAGGATGAGGGCGTGAATGTCGTGCGTTCCCTCGTAGGTCTTCACTGACTCGAGATTCATCATGTGACGCATGATGGGGTAGTCGTCGGTGATGCCGTTGGCTCCGAGGATATCGCGTGCTAAGCGCGCAGTCTCGAGAGCCATCCACACATTGTTGCGCTTGGCCATGGAGATATGCTGGTGCCCTACGGTGCCGGCATCCTTGAGGCGGCCAACGTGCAGCGAGAGTAGTTGCGCCTTGGAGATTTCGCTTGCCATCCAGACCAGTTTTTCCTGGATGAGCTGATGGCTGGCGATGGGCTGCCCGTGAAACTGCTTGCGCGTCTTTGCGTATTGCAGGGCGGTGTCGTAACAAGAAATAGCCGCACCAATCGCCCCCCAACTGATGCCGTAGCGCGCCTGGTTGAGGCACATGAGCGGACTCTTGAGGCCGCCCGTGCCAGGAAGCAGATTAGCGGCGGGCACATGAACGTCCTGCAATGAGAGACCGCTGGTGATGGAGGCGCGCAAGCTCCACTTGCCGTGGACCTCAAAAGCGGAAAAGCCGGGGCGACCGGTTTCAACGAGGAAGCCCCTTATGTTTTCGTTTGGGGCACGTTTGTCTTCGTCTTCGACCCTGGCCCAGATCACGGCTACGTCGGCGATGTTGCCGGAGGTGATCCACATCTTTTCGCCGTTGAGAATGTACTCGGCGCCAGATTTGCGTGCTGTGGTGGTCATTCCGCCGGGGTTTGATCCGAAGCCGGGTTCGGTGAGGCCGAAGCAACCGAGTTTCTCGCCGGTGGCGAGGGCGGGAAGCCAGGTGTTTTTCTGGTCGTCGGAGCCGAAGATGTAGATGGGGTACATGACGAGGGCCGACTGCACGCTCACAAAGCTGCGCAGGCCGGAGTCGCCGCGTTCGAGTTCCTGCATGACGAGACCATATTCGACGTTGGACATGCCGGCGCAGCCATAGCCCTCGAGGTTGGCGCCGAAGAAGCCCAGCGTGCCCATCGTGGGCACCAACTCGCGCGGAAATCGCTCGGTGCGGAAACACTCCTCGATGATGGGAATGATGTTGTCGTCGACGAAGTCGCGGGCGGTGCGGCGGACAAGAAGCTCGTCTTCAGAAAAGCTGGAATCAAGATGAAGAAAGTCGAAGCCCTGAAATTTGAAGCCCATGATGGCACCTGCCGTTCTTTGAGGAACTCGAAACTGCAAGGCTAGCAGACGGGGCGAGGAAACAGGAAAGAACGGGCACCCACCTCAGGCGGCGAGCCGGGCGCGGTGGTCGAGCAGGTGGAGCAGGTCCAGTTCTTCCTGGCGGAGGGCGTGAGTCTCTCTTTCCGTTTGTACTTCGATGCGGCGTTCGAAGGCTTTCAGCATTTCGCCGCAAAGGTAGCACTCGAGGACTGCTGGGTGGACGTAGCATTTTCGGCAGACGGCTGGAGTGTTTCCGAGCAGCTCGGCGACCGAGGCTACTGCCAGCACGATGTTCTTTTTCGCCTGCCTTTCAGAGTCGACAGCTTCAAATTCGCGCAAGATGCTGCAAGCCGCGACGCTGCCCGCCCAGGTGCGAAAGTCTTTGGCGGTGAAGGGTTGGCTGCTGATGGCGCGCAGATAGTCGTTCACATCGGAGGCATCGATGCTGTGCACAGAGCCATCGTCTTCGACGTACTGAAAAAGCTCGTAGCCGGGCAGGTCGAGGCAGCGTTTCACGATTCTGGCCAGCCGGCGATCGTTGAGGTCGATGGTGTGGCGCTTGCCGCTCTTGCCCTGGAATTTGAAGCGCACGGTCGAGCCCTCGACAGCGACGTGACGATTGCGCATGGTGGTGAGGCCGTACGAGTGGTTTTCGCGCGCGTACTCCTCGTTGCCCACGCGAATGGAGGTGGTTTCAAGCAGACGCACGATGGTGGCGAGAATTTTCTCGCGCGGCAGTCCGGGAAGGGAGAGATCCTGTTCGACGCGCTCGCGAATAGCGGGCAGCGTCTCGCCGAAGATTTTAATACGCTCGTATTTTGTTTCGTCGCGAACTTCGCGCCAGCGCGGATGATAGCGGCTTTGCTTACGCTTTTTGGCATCGCGCCCTGTGGCCTGCAGATGGCCGTTTGGGCTGGGGCAGATCCAAACGTCGGTCCAGGCTGGGGGAATGGCGAGAGATTTGATGCGTGCCAGAGTGGACTCATCGCGGATGAGCTGAACATTGGCATCGAAGTAGCGAAAGCTCTTGCGCCAGCGCTTGCGGGCGATGCCGGGCTTGGCGTCGGTGACGTAACGCAGTCCTGCCAGCCTTGAGGATTCCACCGGGTCTGCGATGAGTTCTAGTCTGTGAGTGGTCACGAGTCCCTGGTTGCGGCGCTCTCTGAATTGGTTAGATGCTGATTACACAAATGCCGCCCAGTTCCAGCGAATGCATCCCTCAGGGGCTAAAGCCCGCGATTCCTTCACGGCACGGATAAATCCGTGCCCTTTCGAAACATGATTCATGCACCAGTTCCACATGCAACCCGTTCCAAATGCAATGAAAGGCTGAAGCAACGTTCAGGCGCGAATGCCAACTCACTCACTGGCTGGTGCGTCGTCGCCGTAGGTGGGGAAGGGCTGAGGTTCACTTTTGGCGGGCATGGCTTTCAGGATTTCGAGATCGGCCTGTACCTGGGCCCATTTTTTTGGATCCTTTTTGGTGGTGATGGGCAGATCTGGATTCGCGTAGTAGGCCAGGATATTTTCCTTGATGCCGGGTGGAATCTGCTGGTCGGGTTGACGCGTGAGGCAATGGAGAAGATCAGCGTATGTCGAGTCAGTCAGCGAATATCCGCCGGGCTGCACGACGCGGCCGGTGTCGAGGTCGCGATCGGGAAGGGGATGCCGCGGGTCCCGCGATTGCAACAGATCTTGCGCGGCAGCGTCCGAGTCTCCCGGCCGAACCTGCACGGTGGAGTGCGACGCGTGAGCATTGCTCGCGTTGGTGTTCGGAGCCAATGAGTGCGTAGAGGAAGGTGGCGTAAACCGTCTGAGAACGTGTCGAAGAACGAACGTGGACAGAACCACGCTGTGAATGTAGTCCCCTTCGGTAGCCTCGGTCGGGTCCTTTACGGCAACCAGCTTGAGCGGGCCGAATTTGGGTATGACGAAGATGATGCCGGCCAGCGCATAGGTTCCAATTCCGGCCTTGCGGCGAAATTGCTGCCAGTCCTCGTCGGAGGCTATTGCGGCTACTTCATTTTCATAATCGAGCGCCTCGGGCGTATTTGGATCTGTAGGCTCATGGCGGCGGTGCAGGAGCGTGACGGCATAGGCGATGCGCGGGATGAAGGTGTGTACCGCGAATCGGTAGCCGGGAACGTTGAATCGGCGGGCGCGGCCGCCGGAGAACTTCTCAGTAATTCCATAGGTCTGATAGTAAGCGAGCGCAAGTTGGCGCACCGGAACCCGAAGTCCGATATGGCGGAGGTAGTGGACTGGGGCCATGCGGTGATGCGAAATTTCCTCGACGTCGAAACCGAATTCGGTTTGAACATGCTCATGCTTGCCTTCGGCATAACTGACCACCGGGCCATATTTCTTGCGCAGCTTGGGGAATTCGACTGGCACCACAATATTGGTGGCCTGGGAGTGGCCAATCGAGTCCCCGACGTAGTGGGAGAGTGCGCCCACAGCGAAGGCGAGCTCATTGGCGTTCTGCGCATTGCGGAAGAGATTGACCACGAAGTCGCCGGAACGCACGTAATGGGTGAGGTTCGAGTAGGACACGTCACCGAAGGGATAGTAGCCGATGTCCTGGATTACGCAGCCACCGTAGGCGTAGGCTCGAGCCTCATCCAACTGGGCAGCGGTCAGGTTCGGATAGTGGCTGAGCAGAAGGGGAACGATGGATTCTTTCCATGTGAGTTCGATGAGTTGTTCGTGGGTCAGCAGGGAGTATGCGGGGGCTTGCCTCTCGCATTGCAGCGCCAGGAGCAGCGCGAGCCAGATGATTTTTGTCAGTCGTCGCAAGCTTATCTCAATTCCAAGTATTGTCACACGATCCGAGGGTCTTGATCCGCATCGATAATGATGTAGTGCAAGTGAAGCGAGCGGCTGTTCATTGGATGCGGAATCCCAACAGGCGCGGAAAGCTTACTCCAGAAACTCGCGTACGAAAGGGTCCTGGCTATGGACCAGTTCATGCAGGTTGCCATCGAAGATCAGGCGGCCTTCAGAGAGCATCAGGAAGGTCGTATTAGGGTCGGTCTCGCCTTTAGGCAGCGGGACCATGCGGTCTTCGGCGGCATCGAATCGGTGCGAGGTCATGGTGAAGGCATCCTGCAGCCGGTGCGTGACAAGCACGGAAGGCGTGCGGTTGACATCGCGTTCCTTGACGATCAACTCGATGATGGTGGTGGAAGTGACGGGATCGAGGCCGCCAGTGGGCGAGTCGTAGAGCAGCAATTGGGGATGGTGGATGAGAGCGCGAGCGATGGCCACGCGACGGCGCATTCCGCCGGAGAGGCTCCCAGGGAAGAAGCTGAAGGTCTCGTCCAATCCCACAAAGCGCAAGGCCTCGTGCACCCGCCGGTCGATCTCCTCATCAGAGACGCGCTGCTGAACCAACAGGTATGCCACGTTATCACGCACGGTAAGTGAATCGAAAAGAGCGCCTTCCTGAAATACCATTCCCGTGCGGGTGCGAAGAGGGAAGAGCTCTTGTTCCTTCAAGTGTGAAAGGTTTTCGTCGAAGAGGAGAACGCTTCCCTCGTCGGGACATAAGAGGCCATTGGCCAGCTTGAGCAGGACGCTCTTTCCCACACCGGTAGGCCCCAGCAGGATGCGGGTTTCATGGGGCGCGACGGAAAAGCTTATATTCTCAAGTACCGGCGGTCCAGCAAAAGAGATGGAGACGCCGCGAAAGGCGAGCGCCGGGGTCGTGTCCGTTGCCGGAATCCGGGCTTGCAGCGAGGAATCGGGAGTCGCATTCATCCGAAAAGGGCGATCATGACCTGGCTAATGAGAAAATCGACAAAGATGATGAGCACGGAGGAGATGACCACGGCTTGAATGGTGGAGCGGCCAACGCCTTCGGTTCCTCCCGTCGTCTTCATTCCGTAGAAACAACCGATGGAAGCGATGATGTAGCCGAAAAAGAGAGGCTTGACCAGGCCTTGCAGAATGTCAGGAAAATGCAGGTACTCATACGCCATTGAGAAGTACTGAGTGCCGTTCTGGTGATTCATGAAAACTGTGACGGCGGAGCCGCCCGAGGATTCCGAAGAAGTTGGCAACAATGGTGAGAAAGAAGAGCATGGTGATGCAGGAAAAGATGCGAGGTGTGACCAGCTTGCGCAGTGGGTCAACACCGAGGGCGCGCATGGCATCGATTTGCTCGGTCACGACCATGGAGCCTAGTTCGCTGGCCATTGAAGAGGCGTTGCGCCCGGATACCATGATCCCGGTGAGCACGGGGCCGAGTTCGCGAATCATGGACATGCTGACGAATCGGCCGGTCACGGCAGTGGCGCCAAAAGCGGACAAGGTAGCGGCAGATTGGAGCGCCAGGACGCCCCCTGTGAAGAAGCCGGCAAGAAGCACGATGGACACGGAGCCGACGCCGATGACGTCGGCTTGAATGAGAAAATCAGACCAGTAGATGGGAGGCCGGAAAAGGTTTGTGAAAGCGCGATAGGCGAACAGGGAATATTCCTGCACGGTGAGGACGATTTGCTTGGCGGGTCTGTCGATCGTGTCTATCGTCATCAGTTTACCGGGCTTGAGTGACGCAGATGCAGAGGTCACCGCTCAGGACAGAATAGCGCATGGGGGGGCGACTTCCACTTATCGCTGCCCGTCACGCGGATTGAGCGAGCATCAAGCGGTGCAGGTGGGCGAATTCTGAACGTGCCGTGAGTTCTTTGTATATCTCTGAAAATAATGAGCTGCAGTCGACAGAAAGTCTTTGCGCTGGCTGATTAAACCGCATCGAAGTAGAAAAGAGCGGAGCGGATCATGTATCAATTAAAGAGAGTGGAGGGAGGCCCTATGCATTCATTTCGCTTGCGGCTGACACTCGCTCTTGTTGTGTGCGTAACGCTGGTCTCCGTTGCCTCAACTTATTTTGAGGTATTAGCGCATAAGCATGTTCTGCGTGAGGATCTTGAACGGCGTTCGACGTGGTTGGGGTCGGGCATACAACCGGATTTTGAACGGACCGTTGCGAACGGATATATGGCCCCACTGGTTGACCTTCTTCAGCGTTCAAAGGAACGAGCCGGAGTTCTTGGGCTGGCGGTTTACGACCCTAATGGAGATGTTTTGGCCTCGTCCGGACCGGCCGGGCTGTTGCAGTCTCTGGCACAGGCTCCCATACAGAAGTCGCTCCGCAAGGGGGCGAATATCGCCGCGTTCGGGCACGCTGGCGACATGCAGTGGCTGCAAGAGGCGTTTCCTCTGCACGATGGGAATCGCCTGCTGGGGGCGTTGGTGCTGGTGGCCGACGCCCGATACATTCGCACCGAGGGCAATGACTTATGGCAGCGGAGTTTCTTACGGATTCTGGCGCTCGTCATTCTGATTGCCGCCATCACCTTCGTGATGGTTCGTTGGTTCCTGATGGAACCGGTGACGCGGGTCGCAGAGAGACTGCGGCATCTGCGAATGGGGCATGGGGACCGTGCGCCGCGCGACAACCGAGACAGACTGGGCATTTTTACTCCGCTGGCGCGCGAGATGGAAACCATGGCGGAGAACCTGATTGCGGCGCGTGCCGCGGCCGAGACCGAAGCCCGGCTGCGCGATGCCGGCGAGAACTTGTGGACGGCAGAAAGACTTGCAGTGCATATGCGAGACCGCTCCGGCTCAAGCCGCATCTTCGTTGTCTCGAACCGTGAGCCCTACATGCACGTGCGAGAAGGACGGGAAACCGTGTGCATTGTGCCGCCCAGCGGGTTGGTTACCGCCCTTGAGCCGGTGCTGCGGGCGTGCGACGGGGTTTGGATCGCCAGCGGGAGCGGCAATGCCGACTCCACGGCCGTAGACGAGTTCGATCGGCTGCGCGTGCCGCCCGACGATCCGCGTTACACGCTGCGCCGCGTCTGGCTCTCGAATGAGGAGGAGTCGAGCTACTACGACGGCTTTTCGAATGAGGGGTTGTGGCCACTCTGCCACATCGCGCATACGCGCCCCATTTTTCGTGCAGGCGACTGGGAGTGCTACCGGCGAGTGAATGAGCGGTTTGCGTCGGCAGTATTGGAGGAGATGGAAGGCAGCGTCGCGCCGGTTGTTTTTGTGCAGGACTATCACTTCGCACTGCTGCCACGACTTTTGAAGGCGGCGCGCCCGGATGCGCGCGTGGCCATCTTCTGGCACATTCCATGGCCCAACCCCGAGGCTTTCGCAATCTGCCCATGGCAGGCCGAGTTGCTTGACGGACTGCTGGGAGCGGACCTGATCGGATTTCACATTCCACTGCATTGCAATAATTTTCTCGACACCGTGGATCGCGTGGTGGAGGCGCGCAACGATCGCGAGCACATGACCGTGCGCCGGCACGGACACTTGAGCGCCGTGCGGCCTTATCCGGTGAGCGTGGCCTTTGAAGGAGGGCCGCATCATGGCGTCGAAGTGGTTGCTGATGTGGAGACGGAAAAGCAGGAGAAGAAACTTGAGCGGCAGGAGCTGTTGCGGGAGTTCGGCGTGCGCGCGGAATCGATTGCCCTGGGAGTGGACCGGCTGGACTATACCAAGGGGATCGTCGAAAGGCTGCTGGCATTTGAGGAACTGATCGACAAGCACCCCTGGTACTGGGAGCGGCTGACGATGGTGCAGATTGCCGCGCCGAGCCGGACGCGTATCCCAAGTTATGCAGAACTGGCTCGCAGGGTCGACGAGACAGTGGAGCGTATCAATCAGCGTTTTCAGACGGCACACTGGAAGCCAATTGTGTTGATCGATCGACAATGCAACCACGAAGAGGTGAATCGCTGGTATCGTATCGCCGACTTGTGCCTTGTGACCTCTCTGCACGATGGCATGAACCTGGTGGCCAAGGAGTATGTAGCTGCGCGCGACGATGAGGATGGCGTGCTGGTGCTGAGCAAGTTCACGGGCGCGGCGGTCGAGTTGCGAGATGCGCTGCTGGTGAATCCATATGATATTGCGAGCGTGGGCGAGACCATGCATCGCGGTCTTGAGATGGACCGCGGCGAACGCCGGCAGCGCATGCAGCGGATGCGGCGACATGTAGCGGAACACAACATCTACCGATGGGCGGCGAGTGTGCTGGGCGCGTTGCGCGAGCTTCGCCTGGAGAACTACGACGACCTGGAAGATCTCTCCATCGAGCCCGGCGCGGAGGATACGCGCACCACGGCAAATCGTAGACTGGCATAGAGAGCAAACGTTGATCCCTGAATCGGCCGACAAGCTGGAGAAGTTTTTTCGCGCATTTGCGGGGGCTGCGACCCCGTTGTTGCTGCTGGACTACGATGGCACGCTGGCCGACTTTCGCATCGATCGCTTCGCGGCGCGTCCATGGGCCGGCGTGCGAAAGCTGCTCGAGCAGATTCAGCGGCAGGGCTGCACACGCATGGCCGTCATCACCGGCCGGCCACCAGGGGAAATCGCACCCTTGCTCGGCCTGGAACCGCAGCTTGAAGTCTGGGGCCTGCATGGTGCGGCGCGTCTCTATCCCGACGGGCGCTGTGAAGTGGATAAAACGTCTCCCGCGGCAGAACAAAAACTTGAGGAACTGCGGGGGCAGTTAAGGCGTGATGCGCTGGGCGGACGTTTTGAAGACAAGCCGAATGCGGTGGTGATGCACTGGCGCGGTGATTCGCCCGGGAAGGCAAGGCGCATCGAGCAGCGGACTCGAGCGCTCTTTGAGCCGCCGGCGCAAATGGAAGGGCTGATGCTTCTGGAGTTTGAATCGGGCCTGGAACTGCGCGCGGGTCGTGACAAAGGTGGCGCGGTGAAGGAGATTCTGCAGGAGGTTGGTCCTTGCGCGCCGGCAACGTATCTGGGCGACGATTTCACGGACGAAGCTGGCTTCAAGGCCATCAATGAAGCAGTCGGAGTGCACCTGAGCATATTGGTGCGCCGCAAGTGGCGCGAGACCAGCGCGGAAATCTGGTTACAGCCGCCTGACGAGTTGAGGAACTTTCTGAAGCGTTGGCTGGAAGCGGCCAGCACCACAAAGAGCGTCCGTATCGAACAGGAATCCTTTGAAATGCGCCGGTAAGATTCACATTCTGTGGATGTGTCTTACTCTCTTGCGCGTTTGCGGATTTCGATATTGAGTCGTTTGATTTTCTGGTTCAGCGTTGAGAGCGGGATGTGGAACTGCTCGGCGGCGTCGGTCTGGTTCCAGTTGCAGCGTTCGAGTTTCTCGATAATGATGCGGCGCTCGATGTCTTCGAGAATGTCGAAGAGCGAGGCATTGGGATTGTGTTCGAGCAGTGCATCTTGAAAGCTGCGGCCGGTGATGTGGCCGGGAAGAAGATCGGACCCGATAATGGATCCCGATGAGAGCACCACGCCGCGCTCGATTGAGTTTTCCAGCTCGCGCACGTTGCCGGGCCACTCGTAGTCGATGAGTGCACGCATGGCGTCGGCGGAGAGCTTGCGCGGAGAAAGGCCGTTCTCGTTGGCGTAGAAGTCAAGGAAGTGCCCCACGAGCAGGGGAATGTCTTCGCGGCGCGCACGCAACGGCGGCAGGTCGACGGTGATGACATTGAGCCGGTAGAAGAGATCTTCACGGAAGCGGCCGTCGCGCACGGCTTGGCGCAGGTCGATGTTGGTGGCGGCGATAATGCGCACGTCCACTTGAATTTCCTGGATGCCGCCGAGGTGCATGAAGCGCCGGTCCTGCAGCACCCGGAGAATCTTGGCCTGGGTGTCGGTGCCCATGGTGGCGATTTCATCGAGAAAGAGAGTGCCTCCATTGGCGACTTCGAAAAGCCCCTTCTTCGAGGCGACGGCGGAGGTGAAGGCGCCCTTCACGTGGCCGAAGAGCGTGGACTCCAGCAGTTCCGAGGGCATGGCGCCGGTGTTAATGGGCACGAAGGGCTTGTCGCGGCGCGGCGAGTTGGCATGGATGGCCTTGGCGATGAGTTCCTTGCCGGTGCCGCTTTCGCCCTGAATCAGCACAGTCGACCGGCTGGGAGCGACCTGCGCGACCAGGTCGAAGACGCGCAGCATGATTTCGCTTTTGCCGACGATGTTGGCGAAATTGTAGCGCTGCTTGAGGGTGCGCTTGAGCTGCAGGTTTTCTTCTTCGGCGCGATGGCGGGCAACGGCGGAGCGGATGTCGGCCATCAGCTTTTCGTTGTCCCAGGGCTTCTGAACGAAGTTCTCCGCACCCGCGCGGACGGCCTCGACGACGTTATCGACGGTGCCGTAGGCGGTGATCATGATGACGGGTGTGTCGGGTTGGCGTTCGCGAATCTGCGGCAATAATTCCAGGCCGCTCTGGCCGGGCAAGGCCAGGTCGAGCAGCACCAGGTCGAAGTTCTCCAGTTCCAGGATGCGCAGACCCTGTTCGCCGTCGGCGGCCATCTGCACCGCATATCCCTCCAGCGTAAGCAGGACCTCAAGCGACTCGCGGATGCCCGCTTCATCGTCGATGACGAGGATACTGGCGCTGGTCGTGAAAGCGGAAGAGGCGGACGCTGCGATATTGAAAGGTTGGTCGACCTCAGGCATGTACGGACTTCCTCAATAGCGGAAACTCAAGATGGAAGGTTGTGCCGGCGCCAACGGCGCTTTCGACATGAATTTTGCCTGCGTGTTCCTGAATGATGCCGTAGGTGACCGAGAGGCCGAGTCCCGTACCGCGGCGCTCGCCCGGCCGGGGCATCGTCTTGGTGGTGAAGAACGGATCGTAGATGCGCTTGAGATGTTCGGGCGCAATGCCCGAGCCGGAGTCGGACACCACCGCTTCGATGTGTCCATTAACCAGTGTGGCTACGCGAAGACGGCCTCCGCCGGGCATGGCTTCCTTGGCGTTCAAGAGCAGATTGAGAAATACCTGTTGAAGCTTGCCGGGGTTGCCGTGGATGGACGGCAGCGACTCGACCAACTCAACATCCACCACAATCTGCGCAGTTTTGAACTGGTGTTCGAGAAGCGAAAGCGTGTCGCGTATGACCTGGTTGAGGTTGGTGTCGCGGAACTCGGTCGTGGAGGTGCGGGAGAAATTCAGCAGGCCATTTGCGATTTCAGAGGCGCGGAAACTTTGCTGGGTGATTTTTTCGAGCACTGGGCCCAGGCGCGGATCGCCGCGCAACTGCTTTGAAAGAAGTTGCGAGTAGGACGAGATGACCGCCAGCGGCGTGTTGATCTCGTGCGCGACGCCCGCAGCGAGCAGGCCAATGGAGCTGAGCTTGTCAGCCTGCGCAAGCTGCGTTTCAAGCGAGACGCGCTCGGTAATGTCATCCACCAGCACGATGCGGCCGACGGCGATAAAGTCGCGCGACATCAGCGGGGCAATGGCGATATTGGCGGAGCGCTGCTCTCCGGCGCGGGTGGTGAGCGGGAACTTATAGAGGTGATGCACACCGGATTCATTGCGCGTACTTTCGAGGGCCTCAATGAACTCGGGAGGGAAGACGCTTGCGACCGGCTGGCCGATTGCCTCAGCGCGGCTCAGGGCATACATCGCTTCCATCTGCGCGTTCCAGCTCTCGATGCAGTCGTCGAGATCGAGGGCGAGGATGCCCACATTGATGGACTCGACGATATTCTCGTTGAACTCCTTGAGGCGCTCGAATTCGCTGATCTTTTCTTCCAGGCGGGCGTAGAGACTGGCGTTCTGCAAGGCGATGCCGATGTAGCTGGCGAGCGACTCGAGGAGTTCCACATCTTCACTGGACAGAAAGTCGCCGCCGATCGTGCGGCCCAGGCCGATTACCGCGATGGTGCGGGTGGATGCACCATCCTGCACGCGGCAGGGCAGGTAGTAATTCAGGTCGAGCAGTGCCGCTGTTTGCCGCTGAATTTCAGGCAAGTGAAGGGCCTGCTGCGCATTCTCAAGGAAGATGTGAGAGTGGTCGATTGCCCGGTCGAAGTTGATGAAGTCGAGGGACAGGCGACCCTGCGCGACCTGTGCATCGATAGGCAGCCCATGGGACGCGGCAAGGCGCAGGCGGCCTTGGTCCTCACTTAGAAATACCGCTACGCGGGCTACCAGGAGTGTGCGCGGGAGCCTCTCAACAATTGAATTGAGGAGTGCCCCGAGATCGGTCTCGGAACTGAGGCCGCGCCCAAACTCGACCAGCGCCTTGCGGTAGTCGTAGCGATGGCGGTCGAATGCCCGGTCAACCCAACCCTGAATCCGGCGCTTGAGGGGATCGAAGACGGCAGCCGTCACCAGAATGGCGACGCCAAAAGCCCATCGGCTTATGGACTCAGGCAGGCCGTTGTGCACCAGTTCGGCAATGAGAGCGATGATGCCGAAGTAGCCGCCAAGCAAAAGGCCCGTTGCCAGGGTATAGGCAACGCCCCGCTTGAAGATGAGGTCGGTATCCATCAGTCGATAGCGAACGATGGCCCAACTGAAGGTGAGCGGGAGGAAGACCAGCGACAGGCCAGCCAGCTTGGTCAGGACGCCGGGCATGCGCACATCGAAAAGGAAAGGGATGGCGTAGAGCAGCGTGAAGGGCCCGACTGCCAGCAATGCGCCGCGCGTAAGCCACTTTAACTGCTGGCGCAACAGAGGCGTGTTGGCGCGGCGGTAGCTGTGGAGGAAGAAGATGGCCGCGAGGACGTAGAACGCCGCGACGTAGGCAGTTCCGGCCTGGTCAAGCCGGTGCTTCAGCAAGCCGGTTGCTTCCCAGCGGCTGATGGCTACGATCCAGAGACCCAAGAGCGCCGCCCCGGGCGCGTAGATCACTGGCAATAGCCAGCGACGGCGTATGGATTTGAGCCTTTCCTCGGGGAAGCTGAGCGCAAAATGCAGGAAGAGCGCCGGCTGCAGGGATTCGGCCAGAATGTTGCCCCAAAAAACCGTCCAGTCCAGCCCATCTAGTTTGCCTGTGAATTTGAAGGTGTACCAAACGAATGACACCAGGCAAAACAGGTAAAAGTGCATGGCGCGGGGTGCGGTCCACCGGCGGAAAAGTACGTAAAGACCGATCGCCAAGTAAATGAGCCCGATAAAGCGCAGTGCCTGTTGCAGGCTCCTGTCTGGCGGCTCGGGAATGACTATGACCGGTTCGTCAAGCTGAATGCCGCCCCGCGTGATGGAGTAATTGGCTTTGCCGTAGACCCCGGTGCGGTAGAGTTCCCGCTCCCGATCAGAGAGATGGGCGGCTGGGGCGTCATTGACGGCGGTGAGGAGGTCATGAGTCTGGACGCCCGCACGCTCGCCCGGACTGTTCGGCAAGACTTTCTCGGCCAGCAGTCCTGTCCGGCTCGGCGACTCGGTCCACCAGACCCCGTCATCGGGTTGCTGAAACTGACTCTCCTGCCGGAAGTTCAGCACAGCAAGAAACACCAGTCCGACCGTGGCTACGGCCAGCAGCGTCGCCTGCAACCGGTTGAAGAGACTCGTCTCCATTGGGGAGCACCTTGCGTCCAATTTAATTCAGTGCACGTGGGTTGCCATGCTGCAATGTAACGGACCCTGCAAGTAGCAACAAATGCAATCGGCTGAAAACAGGCAACCTATAGACGCATCCATGGGGAAAACGTCAACTTGCAAAGAAGCGGATCATGTTGAGAATGCAGAAAACAATAGGGATGCTACATGAAAAGGAATTCGATTACCAAAATCAGTAGCCCCCTCGTCTCTGACACTTAGGACCCGTCACCGAGATTGTATCCCGCCGTGATCTTCGATTGAAACCGCTTTTTATGCCCGGTGGTCTGGTGCGTCAGAGCTGCCCGTAGGTGGCTTTCGGGCCGTGCTTGCGCAGATAGTGGTGCTCGCTCACATGTACTGGGATTCCTGCGGCGGAAGGATTTAGAAGTGCGGTGCGAAATGCCAGGCGGGCAATGTACTCCAAGACGTCGGCATGTTCGACGGCTTCGGCGGCGGATTTTCCCCAGGTAAATGGCGCGTGACCGGCGACTAAAACGCCCGGGACGGCAACCGGGTCGAGGCCGGCCGAGCGGAAGAGGCGGACAATCACGGCGCCGGTGTGACGCACGTAGGCTTCGGCGACTTCCTCGGCCGTCAGGGGTTCGGTTACGGGAACGGGCCCGTGGAAGTAGTCGGCGTGGGTGGTGCCGAGGCAAGGGATGGGACGACAGGCCTGGGCCCATGAAGTGGCGAATTCGGAGTGGGTGTGGACGATGCCGCCGATCTGGGGAAACTCGCGGTAGAGCAGGGTGTGGGTATCGAGATCGCTGGAGGGCCGCAGATTGCCTTCGACGATGCGGCCATCCAAGTCTGTGATGACGAGGTCGGCGGGTTTGAGCTGCGCGTAGTCGACGCCACTGGGTTTGATGACCACCAGGGGTTCAGCGCCAGAACGGTCGATGCCACTGGCGTTGCCGAAGGTGTGGGGGGCGAGGCCGCGTCGGGCGATTTCCCGATTGGCGTGGAGGACTTCTTCGCGGAGGGCTTCGAGCAGCATGGCTAATTTCCTTGTGTTGGCGGAAAGCGTTTACTCGCCTCAGTTTAACAGCACGCCGGGAACCTGTGAACAACGGAAGCTCAGCCAATTGCATTATGATGGGCGCCGACTCGGAGCGGTAGCGAAATTCGCAATTCTACGCGGAAGAGCGGGCCGCGAGAAGGGAAGAGACATATGAATCGCCGAAACTTCGTCAAGACCGCCGCATTGGTTCCTCTCATGGCTGGCCGTGCACCGTTTTCACTTGCGTTGCCGGACGCAGCCAATTCCACAGAGCAAGCAGTTCGGGATTCATCGATCACTCCGATCCGGGACCGGTTCGAACTGACCCTGAAACGTGCGATGCGAGGAGACTCGCCCTCCTACACGGAGGAGTTCTTGCTGGCTGATGTGCGGCCGACGCCGGAGCGGCGTTTTACGGAATACAGCGGCGATCTTTCAGGCCGGTACATCGGGGCATTGGCGACGGCTGCCCAGGTGTATGGCATGCAGTTTCCTTCACTCGATGTATTGGTTGCCAAGGTGATTGGCCTGCAAAAGCCGGACGGATATTTCGGCATCGGGTTCCACTACGACAAGCCGACAGATAACGATATGGCGCTGCTGTGGGGCAATGGCAGGCTGTTGGTGGGTCTTCTTGAGTATTACCAGTTGCGGCCGTCGGCGCCGGTGCTGAGCGCATGTACGCGGCTTGGGGACTTCCTGGTGCGCATTGGTCCGATGATGCTGTCGAAGGAGATGCGCGAGTCGTTTGGGGCGCAGCATTTCGCCTCAAGTTATATCTGCTGGATGCAGCAGACGGAGGGGCTGGCGAACCTGTACATGGTGACCAAAGACGAGCGATATCGGAAGCTCGCCGAGGGAATTGCGGCGGTGCTTGAGCGACGAGCGAGCGACCACGTGCATGGCTATCTGACCAGCGTACGGGGCGTCATGGACCTTTACGAGGCGACGGGAGATGCGCGGTTTTTGCGGCAGTGCGAAGCGGCATGGCAGGATGTTGCCGATTCAAAGGACCTGCTGATTACGGGCGGGGTACCCGAAGGCTGGAGCCCCAACGGGCATCGCACTGAGGGGTGCGCTGAGGCGGACTGGGTGCGCCTCAACTTGGCGCTTTGGAAGGCGACAAGCGACGCGAAGTATCTCGCGATGGCGGAGCGCGCAACCTTCAATGAACTGGCGTTCAACCAGTACGCAACCGGCGATTTTGGACATCGCGTGTACACGGATACAGGGCTGCCTGCTGCTGGTGCAGTGCGTGCTTGGTGGTGCTGCACACTGCACGGACTGCGTTGTTTTCCTGATGTGCAGACGAGCGCATTCCGCAGCAAAGATGGAGGTCTGCACTACGAGTTGCCCATCGATGGGTGGATGGAAACACAAGTGCTGTCGGCGATGGCGGAGTCCTCCCTCGCGCGGGACGGAAGGGTGCGGATCAAGATCACCAAGGCGGGAGATGGAACGGCTTCGCTGCGCCTTCGCGTACCCACATGGGCTGATGGAATGGCGATTCGGCTGAATGGCAGCCTCGCGAATTTACCGGCAAAGGACGGATATGTTGGTGTCACGCGAACGTGGAGCGCGGGAGATGTGATCGAAGTGAAATATGCAATGAAGCTGCGCTCCGCGCCGGCAGGCGAGAACCGCGTGGCGTATTCATTTGGGCCGTGGCTGCTGGGTGCGCCGGCATCGGAGAATCTTGCCTATTTCAACGAAATGACCACCGAAAACAAGCTTGTCCGCGGCAAAGAACATGCGCGGCTTCCCTCGGAACACGCCTCGCGTCCATTCTCTGTACCGGTTGCGGCGACGACCTGCCGATATGTTGCGGCCGAGTTTCCGGACCAGGCGGCAACGGTGGAACTGCGGGCGATTGGAGAGCAGACGGGCCAGGCGACCACGTCGTGGGAGTTGCGCTTTTTGACGGAGGAACATGGCTAATTGACAGACTAGCCAGACCCATCCGATTCAAGCGCTTGATGGACACTTCGGCAGCCCCAAATCACGCTTTGCGGTGACGAGGGTGAGAATTGCGCAAGGCGCTGTAAACTTGGCTCCTGCACCGGCGTCTACCTGAGTAATGGCGGCCGGCACAACAGTGGAACCGATGACTATGGCCACGGCGAAAGAGATTGCCGCGCAAGAGTTCTCGAGCGTTGTTGAAAGCCACCGATTACAGATTTTCCGATTTCTGCTGGCGTCGACGCGCGACGTGGACCTGGCCGAGACACTGACGCAGGAGTGTTTTCTCAAGGCGCATCGCAACTGGTCGCATTTCCGGGGCGATTCCAGCGCGATGACCTGGCTGATGCGCATCGCGATCAACCTGCAGAAAGATCACTGGCGTAATCGGCGGATGCAATTCTGGCGTCAGACATCGACTAACAAGGTGGATCTGGACGAAGCCAGCGAGTGGCTGCCGAGCGGCGAACGAACTGTGGAGCAGAAGATGCTGGCGCGAGAACGAGTCGCCCACGTGTGGCGTGCCGTGGAAGGGCTGAGCGAGCGACAGAAGACCGTGTTTCTGCTGCGTTTTGTGGAGGAGTTGGAGTTGAGTGAAATTGCGCAATCCACCGGCCTGAGCGAAGGTACCGTCAAGGCGCACCTTTCGCGAGCGCTTGCCAGAGTGCGCGCGGAATTGGGGGGCAAACGATGAAAAGGAACAGCGAAATAAAAGTGGCAGCCGAGCAGCCGAATGAATGGGATGTGCTGGACCCTGCTTTGAAGCAGGCATTGGGCGACTTCAAAGCCAGCGTGCACGCCTGGAGCGAAGCCGCGGCAAACCGGCCGCGCACCGTGCGGGAGATTGTGGTGCGGAGGACGTGGCGGCTGGCAGCCGGGTGGGGACTGGCGACGGCGTTGATTGCGGGCGCAGCTTCGGGAGGCTTGTACGAACGCCATCATCAGCAGGAAGCGGCACGGATTGCGGCGGCCCAGGAAGCAGCACACCAACGTGAGGTTGCCGCCGAGCGCGCACAGGCGGAAGAGGATGCACTGGCCAAGGTGGACAGCGATGTTTCGCGAGAGGTTCCAAGCGCGCTGGAGCCCCTGGCTGCGCTTTCGACGCAGGACGAATCCAGGTAAGGGCCTGTAAAGGCAAGGAACGGTAAGGCAAGAAACGACGGGATAAGGGGGAGGGGAAGCGAATGAAAGGGACGATGGCGAGGCGGTTGGGTCTGGCGATTGCGGGAATTTTGATGGTTGGTTCAGCCTGGGCACAGATGCCCGATGGCGGACCGGGTCGCGGGATGGGTCCAGGGTCGGGGATGAATGGGCACAGGCCGCCGTTTGAGCGGGCTTTCGGTGGCCATGGCATTGAGGGCCGGTGGTGGAACAATCCCAAGATCGTGGAACGGTTGAAGCTGACCGACGAACAGCGCAAGGAGTTTGACAATATTCTGCAGCAGCATCGGGAGAAATTGATCGATTTTCGAGGCAATGTCGAGAAAGCGGAACTGGAGATGGAGCCGCTGGTCCGTGCCGATCAGCCAGACGAGGCGAAGATCCTGGCGCAGATCGACAAGGTGGCGCAGGCTCGGGCGGAACTGGAGAAGGCGAATGCGCGGTACTTGCTGGCTATTCGCAACAAACTGACGCCAGACCAGTGGAAGCAAGTACAAGACTTTCGCCATAATCGAATGGAGGGTCGCGAGGATCGCGGATGGGGAAGGGACGGCCAGATGCAAGGAGGCCGCATGGGAGGTGGCCGAGGACCGAGAGATCGTGGCCCGGGTGCGGCGCCTGCACCCTCCGGTCAACCGGGGGGCCCGCCGCCCGCGGGTTCAACCAGCCCAGGGCCGGGAGACAATCAGTAACCGCAGCTCGAACTTGAATTTTCAGAATTGGTGTAGTCCGGACCCACGCACTCAAGTGGCTTTTTCCGCCAGAAAAAGCCACCCTTCACGGCGCTCAAAAGTCTACATGTATTCCGAAAGTGCTCTATCAACGGATGCTACGCCCCCATCCATTTGCGCAGTTGCCGTTGAGCGGGCTTCTCGATAAAGTAGAGCGCACACAGCGCCATCAAAATAAGAAGCACGTAGCTGATCCACGGGTCGAGCCGAGCTCACACCCAGCCAATTCAGAACGTGCGAGTCATGAATCATGTTCCACATGTTGAAGTGGAGCAGGTAGAGGCAATAGCTTGCCTCGCCCACGAAGACTAGTGGTCGTATGCCCAGTGCACGTGCCAGAGGATTCTCTCCGGCGAGCCCAAGCACGATACAGCCAAAGAGCGGCATGAGCAGGCCATCGTGAAGCAGCACGTAGGGCACCGGTCCGCTGAAGGAAAGCAGCGTGAAGATCGCCGCAAAACCGAAGATGCCCAGCAGAAACCGCAAACGCCCAGGGCGTGGCATAAGCTGGTCCAGTCCGCCAGCAGCACGCCGAATACGAAGCTCGCGAGATGGGGCAGCGGCGTGTACTTGAGCGCCTGCAGCCACGGGCCGTAACTCCAGCGGTCGGGATGCGGAATGCCGTCGGGATTGAAGATAATATAGAGCGCGCCGGGGATAAGACCCAGTATCCACACACCGCCCATCTTCCAAAGTTGATGCACGACGCGTTTGGGCCTCTTCCAACGCGCCATCCAGGGAAACAACACGTAATAGAAAGCCTCGGCCGACATGGTCCACGCCGGCGTGTTCAGAAAAGTCGAAGTTGACGGAATCCATCCTTGCAGCAAGAGCGGGGACAGCACAATCCCAGTCCAGAAGATAAGTGGAGTATGAGCCGCGTACTCCTGCGGCAAAACGCGCCATGCCAGCAGCAGGCTGAGTAGGTAGATGGGATAGAGTCTCGTGAATCGCGCTTTATAGAAGCGCACCTTGTCGAGTTCGCCTGCTCGTGCACGCGCGTTGTAGTTGTAACCAAGCACGAACCCCGACAACAGAATGAAATAGCTGACAGAGGCGTAGCCGGCATTCACGACCGGCGCCAGCCAGCCGAACCACAAGGGGTTGGAGAAATGGAAGAAGACGATGTTGATAGCCGCGAAGCTGCGCAGGCCTGTCAATGCTCTCAGCGGGGCTGGCTTTCGAACTTCCACTGGCTTGTTAGACGACTGCGGCTTCTCGATTGACAAGTCCACGTAAGCCAGAGTCCCCGCCCGGCTCAGGACCGCTGAAGCCTGTTCACTCTCCACAGAGTTTAAGCCGTCACCAGCGATCCGACCCTCTCGCCGAGTACCACGCGGCGAATATTGCCCGGCTGGTTCATGTTGAAGATGATCATTGGCAGGTTGTTGTCCTTGCACAGGCTCACCGCAGTCAGGTCCATCACCTTGAGACCTTGCCGCAGGATCTCCATGTAAGTGATCTCATCGTATTTGACGGCATCCTTCACGAGCACCGGGTCGGCGCTGTAAACGCCCTCGACCTTGGTGCCCTTCAGCAGCACATCGGCCTTGATTTCCATGGCCCGGAGGCTGGCCGCCGTATCGGTGGAAAAGAATGGGTTCCCGATCCCGGCAGCAAAAATGACGACGCGCCCCTTTTCAAGATGGCGCACTGCCCGGCGACGGATGTAAGGCTCCGCAATCTGGTTCATGAAGACGGCCGTCATTACGCGGCACTGCACGTCGCGCTGTTCGAGCGCATCCTGCAAGGCAATCGCGTTGATGACGGTGGAAAGCATGCCCATGTTGTCGGCGGCCACGCGGTCCATTTCCTTGGCCTGGGCCTGAATGCCGCGAAAGAAGTTGCCCCCGCCGACAACCACTCCGATTTCAACGCCGAGTGCGTGAACGTCGGCCACTTCAGCGGTGATTTCAGCCACTTTATCGGCGTCCAGACCGAATCCGCGCGGACCGGCCAGTGCCTCACCCGAAAGCTTGAGAACTATCCGTTTATACATGCCAAGTTGAGTATCGCATAGGGTATGCCTGTCAACACCGGGGCGCGCAGATTCACAGTTTTCCACGGTGAATTGTCGTGGTGAGTCGTAATCCCCAAAGCGGGGCGAAAAGACAGCAAAATACCCCTGGGGGGAGGGGGTGGGGGTTAAACGATCGCAGATCTTTGAATCAACGCGGTTTGCGTTCCAAAACCGGCGCATTAAGTGCGCATTAAGGACCATTTCTGCAACTGAACAAATTGGACCGCGCAGCAGACGCGGAAAACAATCGGCCGCCGGGCCGGATTGGAAGGCGCACTTCTTCCAGCCATTTCCAGTGTGCGCCTTCCGAAGAAAAAATCTGCAAATTCATGCAAAGATTTTCGTGCTAAAACTGACCCCCGCAGCGCAACTCGAGTACAATCACATGATCGATCGGGCGGAAGGCTCGTCACTCAGTCAAGTTACGGACACGCTTTTCAGGAATGACTGTTCCCAAATGGATTCCTGAGAAAACGATCACTGCCTTGGGGCCCCCAAAAACACACAGCTCAACGAGAACGTGAAAGCCTTCTGCGTGCAAATATCTTCACCGCCTCATGCGGAATGAGGAAACAGGAGGGTTGACATGAGCACATTGTCCTTTGGAGCAGTCGCGAAGGAGTCAGTTGGGTGGTCGATCGGACTGAGTATTCTTATGATCCTTGCCGGCGTTCTGGCCATCGTGGTTCCACCGGCGGCGGGAATTGCGGTGTTGGCCGTTGTGGCCTGGCTGCTGATGTTGAGTGGAGCAGTCCATCTAGTATTCGCCTGGCATACGCGAACAGCGGGCGGCATGATCTGGGAGCTGCTGCTGGGCATTCTCTACCTTTTCGTTGGCGTATATGCGTTGCTACACCCCGTGGCGGGCCTGGCATCCCTGACGCTTGTGCTCGCGCTCTACCTTTTCGCGGAGGGGGTGCTGGAACTGATTATGGGGTTCCGGCTCCGTCCGATGCCCGGTTCGGGTTGGCTGCTGTTTGATGGCATCCTCACATTGATTCTAGGGATCCTGATTTGGAGGAGTTGGCCATCGAGCACCGAATGGGTCATCGGAACCCTGGTTGGGATCAGCATGCTGTTCAGCGGCACCGCGCGCTTGTCATTGTCTCTCGCCGCCCGCCGCGTGGTTTCCAAAGTGGCCTGAATCTGACCAGAGCCCGATAGAGTGGACACGATCGAAGCAGGAGCGGAGAAAACGAATTGGGAACTGTAGTTCCTTTATCGGACGCATCGCGGCGGCCCACACACTTCCCGGCTGTGACGGCATTGATCATAACGGCCAATGTCTTCGCATTTGTAGCCGAACTGGCGTACGGGGACGCGTTTGTGTCCAAATGGTCGATGGTTCCTGCAGATATCGTCGCCGGTCATCATTGGATCACCATTTTGACGGCAATGTTCCTGCATGGCAGTTGGTTGCACATCATCGGCAACATGGTGTTCTTGTGGGCTTTCGGTCCAGAAATCGAAGACGCCATGAGTCCACTGCGATTCCTTGTGTTCTATCTTGCCGGAGGGCTGGTGGCTACGTTTGCGCAGGTTGCAGCCAGCCCCGGTTCCACGGTGCCCAACCTGGGGGCAAGCGGTGCGATTGCCGCGGTAATGGGCGCCTTTCTGGTGACCTATCCTCGCGATCGCATGCGCTCACTGCTGGTCATCTTTATTTTTGTGCGCGTGACCCGCATCCCGGCTTCGCTCCTGATCGTCGTCTGGTTTCTCATTCAGCTTTTTAACGCCGGCGCCGTGGCGAATGTGCAAACAGGCGGCGTCGCCTACCTGGCGCACATCGGTGGCTGCATTTTCGGTGCGGTGGCGGCACGATGGTTTGAGGATCCTCATCGGATTGCCCAACAACAGTTGAGCCAATGAGATTCCGGTGCGAGATTTCGCCGACTCGTATCGCCGGATGGAATGCGGCGGCGAGAAAACAAGGGCCCGGGAGCAAGTGCTCCGGGCCTTTGATTCATGGTGCAAGCTTTCGCGGCTTTCATACCTTGGTGCAAGAAGAACGCGTCAAATCTGAAGCGCCCTTGCATTGATCCACCAGCGCTCAAAAGCGGCAATTACTCCCCGGCGGGTTCGATGGCCCTGGTCTGGGCCACGGTCCAGTCGGGCGCGCCTACCTTGAAGCGGGCGAAGCGGCGAACGGTCATGTTCTCGCCCAGCTTGCCAACCTTCTGCGCGATCAGTTCCTTGATGCTGATCGGCCTGTTCCTTGATGAAAGGCTGCTCAAGCAGGCAGACTTCCTCGTAGAACTTGGCCATCTTGCCCTCGACGATCTTCTCGATGACCGGTGCCGGCTTGCCGGTGGCGGCGGCCTGAGCGCGATAGATCTCCTTCTCGCGCTCCAGGTCTTCCGGGGTAACGTCTTCCGGCTTCACATAGCGAGGATCGGTGGCCGCGATGTGCATCGCGATGTCCTTCAGCAGTTCCTGGAAATCCTCGGTGCGGGCCACGAAGTCGCTCTCGCAGTTGACTTCGAGCAGCACGCCGATCTTGCCGCCGGCATGGATGTAGGTGCCGACCGCGCCTTCATTGGTGGTGCGGGCGGCCTTCTTTTGCGCGGAGGCCATGCCCCGCTTCCGCAGAACCACGAATGCGTCTTCGATGTTTCCCTTGGTTTCCTGCAATGCCTTGAGGCAGTCGCCCATGGGCGCGCCGGACTTCTCGCGCAGGTCCTTGACCAACTTGGCATCAATCTTTTCAGCTCACAGTCGTCATCTCTCTCTTTTCCCGATCTCAGTAGTTTCGTCGGCCCGCATGGGGCAATTCGTTCTATCCGTGACACCGTCGGCGCTTTCTGCCTGCCAAGCCGGTCGTTGTTGCCGACCTCGCCGGATGGGGCTCGCCAGCCGCACCGCAGGTGCCGACAAAGAAAAGCGTGGCACATGAATGCTCGTGGCCACGCTCTCTATCATGCGCACTCACGTGCGCAGATAAGATTAATGGCCGCCCTCAGCGACTTCGGCCTCTTCCAGCAGGGCCGTCACCGCCGCCGGGGCCTTGCGAATGCCGCCACCCAGGGCCGCTTCGAGATCCACTTCCTCGCTGGCGCAGCTTCGAGAGCCACGGCCTCTTCCGCCGGCGCTGCAGGCAGCTCTTCGGCAAAGGCCTTGTCGCCCACCAGGTTCACGCCCTCGGCCGCCGAATCGGCGATCTTCGAGGTGAACAGGCGAATGGCGCGCAGCGCGTCGTCGTTGCCCGGAATCACGTAGTCCACGACCGTCGGATCGCAATTGGTATCGACCACCGCGACCACCGGGATTCCCAGCTTGCGGGCTTCCTTGACGGCGATCGCTTCGTTGTTCGAATCAACCACGAACAGGGCGTCGGGCAGCCGCTTCATAGTCTTGATACCGGCCAGGTTGGCCTGCAGGTGCTTGCGCTCCCGCTCGAGGCGAATGACTTCCTTCTTGGTCAGCAGTTCGTAGCGGCCATCGGTGGCCATCTCATCCAGTTCCTGAAGGCGCTTCACCGACTTCTGCACCGTCACCCAGTTGGTCAGCAGTCCGCCCAGCCAGCGCTGGTTGATATAGGGCATGCTGGCGCGGGTGGCCTCTTCGGCCACGGCGTCCTGGGCCTGGCGCTTGGTGCCGACGAAGAGAATCGTCTTGCCGCTGGCGCACAGATCGGTGACAAACTTGGACGCATCCTTGAACAGCTTGAGCGTCTTCTGCAGGTCGATGATGTAGATCCCGTTGCGCTCGCCGAAGATGTATTCCTTCATCTTGGGATTCCAGCGCTTGGTCTGATGCCCGAAGTGAACACCCGCTTCGAGCAGCTCCTTCATTGTGATCGTGGCCATTGGCCTCCTTCGTGGATTGCATCCGGGTGGTCGATGCCGTGGCCCGGATTGAACCCGCTTACGCGGGAGATTGAAAAACCAGTGGGTCAGGTGATCAGTGGTCACGGGTCGAAAAGCCACAACAGCTCACGCCGAACCGCTGATCGCTGAAACCTGATTCCCTGCAAGCGCGTTAGCGCTTGCTGAACTGGAACCGCTTCCGGGCGCCCTTCTGACCGTACTTCTTGCGTTCCTTCTGGCGCGCGTCGCGGGTCAGCAGGCCTTCGGCCTTGAGCATCTTGCGCAGTTCGGGATTGAACTCGATCAGAGCACGGGCAATGCCCATCTTCACGGCATCAGCCTGCGCGGCGACGCCGCCGCTCTTACGGTGGTGACGACGTCGAAGCTTCCGGCCAACTCCGCCACCACCAGCGTCCGCTTGGCGGCGACACGCTGCTGCTCGGTGACGAAATACTCCTCAAATGCTTTGCCGTTGACTTTCCACTCGCCCGTTCCGGGACGCAGAAAAACGCGGGCGATCGCCGACTTGCGCCGCCCCGTCCCGTAATACTGAACCAGATCTGCCATTCCTTCTCTTAGCTCTCAGCCGTCAGCTTCTCAGCCTTCAGCTTGTCCTGCTCGCATTCAATCTTTTGCGCCGATCTAAACTTTCTGCATCAGCCAAAAACTGAAAGCTGACAGCTGAAAGCTGATAGCTGCCTTATGCCACTTCCAGCGCCACCGGCGCCTGCGCCTGATGGGGATGCTTGTCGCCGCGATAGACCTTCAGCTTGGTGGCCATTGCCGGCCCATCTTGCTCTTGGGCAGCATGCCTTTGATGGCTTCTTCAAGAATCTTCCGGCTTGCGGTTGAGCAGGCGCGTAAAAGACTCTTCGCGCAGACCGCCGGGAAAACCGGTATAGCGGCGATAAAGCTTGCTTCTGGCTCTTGAGCCCGGTCAGACGTACCTTCTCCGCATTGATGACGATCACGTGATCGCCCATGTCGATGTACGGCACATACTGGGGATTCAGCTTGCCGCTCAGCACACTGGCGGCTTTGGTCGCCAGTCGGCCCAGCGTCTGGCCGCTGGCATCCACCACATACCATTTGCGGTCAATATTCTTGCCGCTCGGAACAAAGGTCGACATCTCTCTCCTGCCTTGCCTTTCGCCTCAATTGCCAGCTCGACTCGGGGCTGAACACCCTGATGAACAGCCAACTGCAACCCAAAACCGCGCGCAAAGCGCGTTTGCCCACGCAAATCGCACGGGCCTGAATTCCACCCACTTCCAAACAATCCTGTTCGGGTGAGGACTGCGGGGGCTGACCCTCAAAGGGCTACTGGCTCGTGCTGGACTTGCGACTGAATATCCAGCGTCCAGCGGCCTGTTCCTGTGCCGAATCCCCGTAAGGAGTCAACCGGCCGGGTACATGTGAAATGACTCAACCCAGCGACGGGAAATTCGTCGGTGAGGGGCCGACACACAGACCCCAGGCGCAACACCGCGCAAGGACTTCAGAATACTCGAATCCAGGGTGCAGAGTCAACGAAAAGGCGGGCAATTGACCGGCGGAAGGCCCGTTTCTTGCGGCATCCGAATGAATGGCCGTTGTGTGGCAAAATTCAGGCGACCACTGTCTCGAATGGCCCCTGATTCCTGGCCAGGTTCACGAGCGCTCCAGGCTACTTCAGCCCTACACTCCGCTTCAACGGGTGCGCTTCGGTATTGAAGATAACCGAATTGAAGTCAAGCGTGGATTCGGGCGCGTAAAGCAGATAGAGATACTTCAACGTCTCGGCGAAGAAAAGCTCTCCATCGAGTCGAACTTTTCTTTGCTCGTACATCGGCAAGCGCCGCGTACCCGTCGTCGGTCCGGCAATACTTCACCAGCGAATCGAAATAGGTTTGCCCCATCGCAAGATATTTCGCGTCGTGGGTGTAGTGGTAGAGGTAATACGTCGACTCGATGATCTCGGGGCGCAGCGCGTAGCTTGGGTCCGCGATCCGCATCGCAGCGTAATCAAGGCGTTCCGGCTCAATGCCCGCAAGATTCCACATCGCGTAGCTTGAATCCTGAAGTTCGGCCGCGCGCTTTACATCGCCCCCCAGGGCGAGCACTGCGGGAAAGAATGCATCGAGCGAGCCATAATAGGTTTGCTTGCGCGCTCCGGTGTCCATGTCCGCTTGCCCGTACCAGAGTCCATTCGCGCGCTGATCGGCCAAATACTTGTTGATCGCGGCTTCACTCTCCTGCCACATATGCGCACAGTCCTGGTCGCCAAAGAGAATCGACGCCTTGAGCAGGTATTCATCGTAGGAGTCGATGCCGCCCATGATCCCCGCAGTCTTGTCGGTCCACTTGCCGGTCTCCACGTCGATCTCTGAGCCGACCAGGCCAATGGGCGAACGTCTCTTGTACAGCTCCACCAAGGCGCGCTTGGCTTTGTCGTAGTACTCCTGTTTGCCTGTAAGCCGCGCCAGGGTTCCGTATTCGAGGAGCAGGGTCCCGATCTCGGCCGGGTTGCTTCGGGTTCCACGCACGGCGCCGGTCCGCAGGTTGACGTACTCATAGGGCATGCCGGTCGGCGAGTTGAACATCGGCAACATGCGGTGGCCCAGGTCATCGGCCAGTTCCAGCAGACGTTTGTCGCCGGTGAGTTCGTAGCAGGCGGTCAGGCTGCCCAGCAACCTGATCGTGATTTCGAAGTCCTTTACATAGATATCCTGGTCCAGGTTCAGACTGGAATCGATGAGCTTGCGCGCATCGTCCGCCTGCGGTTTCAAGTCCATGAGGATAAGGGTGTCGAGCGCATCGACGGGCGTCATCAGCAGTGAGTGGCCTTCGCCATACCAGTCAAAAGGCTGGCGGCTCAGCGGCTTCAGCGAATCGTGCCCCCAGGCGTATTTCTTATATCCGTTCCACGCGTGTAACGCCTCGGCGCGGACACGACTTGCCATCTCAGCCTTCTGCGCCGCGGACATGGGAGCAGTTGGCAAAGAGGCAACGGACGCGGAGGGAGTCGCCGTGGAGGAAGGCGCAGATACACCCTGCGCGAACGAATGAGGCAAAAGCAAAAGTACGGTTGTTACAAGAATCGTCTGAGATCGCATCGACAACATCATAATGATCGGGCCGGCATCCTGGTTGTGATTGCCGGCCCAATCTATGAATTCGTCGCAGTGGCGATCAGTCCAGTCTATGCTGCGTGTTCCGCCGATCGCACCCGAAACCGCTTCATCTGGATGGAAAGCGTGCGTTCGATCTTCCGCAGGTCGCCGCGTTCGGCGGGGCCTGCAAAAGTGGAGGCGATGCCCTTTGCCGAGGCGCGGCCGGTGCGGCCCACGCGATGGACAAAGTCCTCCGCCACCTTCGGCATGTCGAAGTTGATCACGTGCGCCACATTGGCCACGTCAATTCCGCGCGCCGCTACGTCGGTAGCCACCAACACGCGATGACGTCCCTCAGAAAAGCTGCGCAAAGCCGAATTCCGCTGCGCCTGCGAACGATCACCGTGAATCTGCGTCGCTGACCAGCCGGAGCGGGTAAGGCGTCGCGCCACGCGATCCGCACCATGCTTGGTTCGAACGAAAACCAGAAAGCTGCCCTGTTCGGAACCCAGCAGGTGTTCGAGAAGTTCCTGTTTCTGGTCCGGTTCCACTTCAAAGGTGCGGAGCTCGACATTATCGGCCGGCTTGAGCACCGATCCGATTTCGACACGGGTTGGGTTGTTGAGGTATTTGCGCGCCACTTCCTTAACAGACCCTTCCAGGGTGGCTGAGTAGCAGAGTGTTTGCCGAACCGCCGGCAGCATAGTCGCAATGCGCGCGATGGCTGGCTGAAAGCCCATATCGAGCATCCGGTCTACTTCGTCGAGGACAAGGATCTTCACCTGGTCCAGCCGCACCAGCTTGCGCTTGAGGTAGTCCTCAAGGCGTCCGGGAGTGGCAACAATGAGCCGCGCGCCGCGGCGAATCGCATCGAGCTGCGACCGCTCCGCAAGCCCGCCGACGACCAGGGCCACAGTCTGCTGTGAGCTGGAACGGATGGCGAGGAAAGCCTGCTCCACCTGCATCGCCAATTCGCGCGTGGGCAGCAGGATAAGCGCAGATGCGGTGTTCATGTCTTTGGTTTTTTGCAGCATTTCGACAATCGGAATGAGGTAGCCGAGTGTCTTGCCGGTGCCGGTCTGCGCGGTGGCGAGGACGTCGCGACCCTCAAGAGCCGGAGGAATGCATCCGGTTTGCACCGGAGTGGGGGTTTCAAATTTGTTAGCGTTGAGCCGCGCCAAAAGGGCGGGCGAAATGGAGAACTGCGAGAACTGAGTCATCAAAATATAGATCTTCCTGAGCCCCGGGAGCCGCCAGTCAAAACTGGGGCCTGCAAACGGAGCCAGACACGGAGACACGAGCCAACCAGGGCGCGAGCCTGTCTTCTATCGATATGCGTAAGGGAGAACCGAAAGTCTAACTGGACTGGCTGATCGGCATTCAGGAATGCACGGGCCCGGAGCTGCCACACGCTACTTCAAACGCCAGGCGGCACATTGCCGGCTGGCACCACACACGTCGCATACATCGCGGCGACGCTCCAGAAAGGAGCCCAGGTGGGTACGCTGTAGGGGCTTGGGGAAACTGTGCCAGGCTGAATTGCCTTAACCTTGGATAAGAGAAGGGCAAACCGCCGCTCACGACCAAATCACTGAGCGCAAATACAGTTTAGCATGGTTTCGCTTTCTTGCGCCGACCGCTCAATCGCCATGCAGTCAGGTGCGCCCCTCAAGCCGCGCCACCAGCCGATCAAGCTCGGTGCTGCTCGGCGGGCCGGCATCTGGTGGCTCGGCTATGCCGGAGAGCCGCACATCGGGCAAGCCCGCGCGGCGCTTCAGAGCCAGAATCTCCTGAATCTTCTCCTCGGGGATCTGAACCAGCGGTTTGCCGATCTGCTGCGCGATCACACATGTCTTGCAATAATTCTCCAACACCTCTACCAGCCACTCGGCATGGCTTACGGTGTCTGACCAGCAAACCACGCCATGGTTCGGAAGCAGGATCGTGTTGTGATCCCACACAAAGGGCAGCACCGTTTCGGCAAAGGCCTGCGTGCCCGGAGTTTCATACGGTGCGATCGCCGCCGGCCCGATATAGAACTCATATTCGGGAATCAGTCCTATTGGAGGTACAGAACCGCTAAGGCCAAAAGCCGTGGCGTAAGGTGGGTGGCAATGAACCACAGCGCGTGCCCGCGGGTTGGCCTTGTAAATCTCCAGGTGCATCAGCAGTTCACTGGTGCGCGGCCGGACGCCGGCCAGGATTTCCCGTCAAGATCGGAAAGGCAGATGTCCGCCGGTTCCATATCGCGTTTGCACATCATCGTGGGTGTGCAGAGCAGGTATTGCGCGCCCAGCCGCACGCTGATGTTGCCAGCGTTGCCATCGACGAACTGGCGCTCCCAAAGCTTGCGGCCCACGCTGATGATCTCCGTGCGCATAGCATTGGCTTCGAATGAGTTGGCCGCGGCCGTGGGAGAGATTTGCTCTGGACGCGGCGTGTGCAACGCCTCCATGGTAGCCTGCACCACTTCCCGCACCTGCTCTGCAATCGGAATTGTCGGCTGTTCCATGCCTGACCTCATCTACGGCGGCTCGCCGAGGGCCCTGGCGGCTCGAACCGGCCTTCAACCCAAGGGTCCCGTCAAGACTAGATATAGGCCAAAGTTTCGCTGAGGCGAGTGACTTGGGTCACAAATCAGCCCGGTCATCCAGAGAGAGCAACTCCCGCAACAAGGCCTATTTCGCAGGCACTAGCTCGCGCTGTAACTGCTCCAGTGTCTGCCCCTTTGTCTCTGGATAGACAAACAGCACCACCAGGAACTGGACCACGGTCATGATCGAGAAAAAGACGAAAGGCGTCGCTGTGCTCATCGAATGCACGACGACCGGAAACTCGAGCTGGATCAGCGTATTCATAAACCAGTGGCTGGCGCTTCCCACTCCCTGGCCTTTGGAGCGCACCGAGGTCGGAAACACTTCGCCGATGTAGACCCAGATCACCGCTCCCTGCGAGACCGAGAAGAACGCGATGTAGGTGACCAGCAGCCAGAGCAGGGAACTCTGGTGCGAATTTGTTCCGAAAACCCACGCCACACCGGCCAGGCAGGCCGCGGTACCCGCCGCGCCAATCAACAGCAGCGTCTTGCGGCCCAGCTTGTCGATCAGCGACATGCCGATCAAGCGAGAAGACAAAGTTCGTAGCGCCGATGGCGATGGCCTGCTGGTCGCTCGAGAATCTGGCTGAAACCGGCGGCGCCGAAGATGTTGTTGATGTAATACAGAATCGCGTTGATGCCGGCGAGTTGGTTGAAGGCGCCAATCGAAATTGCAAGAAAGAGCGGATAGCGGTACTTCCACTGGAAAACTCGCTCATGCGCGGTGGCATGTTCCTGGGCCAAGGCGGAGCGAATATCTTTCAATTCAGATTCGGGATCCGGATCCCCCATCATCTTGAGAACTGCCAGCGCTTCATCGATGCGCCCCTTCGAGGCCGACCAGCGCGGGACTACGAGGAATACGGAACAGCAAGATCAAAAAGGCAATCGCCGGAATGCCCGCAATTCCCACCTGCCAGCGCCATTCGGTTGCGCCGAGGTGGAGGGTACGAATGAAGTAGTTCGAGGTGTAGGCCACCATGATGCCGAAGACAACATTGAACTGGAAGGTGGCCACCAGGCGGCCGCGCCACTTGGCCGGAGCAAGTTCCGCGATGTAAACCGGGCCCAGCACCGAGGAGGCGCCAATGCCAAGGCCGCCGATGAAGCGGAACACCAGGAATGAATCCCAGTTCCAGGCAAGTCCGCAGCCGATGGCCGAGACAACATAAAGGATCGCGGTGATCCGTAAGGTCTCGCGACCGCCCAGCTTCTGCCCGATCTGCGCCGGCGCCCAGCGCGCCGATCACAGTGCCCACAAGCCCAATGGCGACCGTGAAGCCCTTGTTCTGCGGGATCAGGCCGTAGAGCTTGACCAGCGCATCGATCGCGCCGGCAATCACCACGGTGTCAAAGCCGAAAAGCAGGCCGCCCAGCGCTCCGGTCAGGGTGGCTTTCATCAGGTTGACGTTGGGTCGCATGGTTCGCTGGTCCTTGAATTCCGACTCATCGGTCCGAGCAGGGACCTACCCCTCGCAAAACCAAGATCGCAGGGCATCCGGGCCAGACCGATTTAGAATCCTGAGAAGGACGGAGCGCGGCTCTCCGGATTCGCGCCTCACCTTGGGCAAAAATCGACGAAAGGATCGTGTCCCCCATGACCCTCTGTTTTCTTCTTTCCCATTTCTCAAGTCGCACCAATTCCTTCTCTTTGGATCGAGCCGTCCGCCTCCTCATCGTCACAGCAGTAGTGGCTGCGGCCCTCACCTGCGGCGCGCAAAGCAAAACAGTCCCTGACCCGGCGCCCGATGTTGTGGTCTTGAGCAATGGCGACACGCTGCACGGCAAATTCGTCAGCGCAATCGGAGGGAAAGTCACCTTCCACAGCGATCCCCTGGGAGATATAGCGCTTACCTGGGACAAGATTAAGGAACTGCACACCGGCCAGAAAGTCGCCGGTGCTCGAAGATAGTGTGAAAGTGCACGGCAAGAAGCAACCAAGGGCAAATTCCCATCGGGACGGTCGACATGCGGACCAGAAAGTCAGTGTCCATCCCGAGAACCAGAGCCTCCCCGGCCGATCCCGATGAAAGACGCGCAATACATCGTGGACCAGACCACGCTGAACAAAGAGATCTATCATGAGCCAGGCCTTAAGGCCGGGTGGAACGGCGCGGCCACCGCCGGCGCGACGCTTGTAACTGCAACTGAAAACCAATACACCTTTTCAGGAGCCATAGGTCTCATACGCACGGTGCCCACGGTAGCTTGGCTCGATCCTCGCAATCGCACGTCGGTAGGCTTCACCGGATCATTCGGAAAGATCACGCAGCCCGGCTTACATCGCCGCAGGCGTAACTGTTCCGGAGGTCTCGACCAAATCGGCCATCTACCACGCAGAGGCCGAACGCGATGAGTACTTCTCGCCCCGTTTATTCGCCCTGGTTCAGACGGCATTCGATCACAATTTCTGACAAGACCTCGACCTGCAGCAGATCTATGGCGGCGGCATCGGCTGGACAATCCTCAAAAAGCCGAAGCAGGAAGCGGACCTGAAAGCGACCATGCAGTATGAGAAACAGCAGTTCATCACCGGTACCTCTAGCGGCAATCAGAACCTGATCGGCTCGACATTCGCGGCAAACTACGTCCTTCAAACCAAGCTCCTGACGTTTACGCAAGGCCTGGCCTTCATTCCCGCCTACAACAACGAGCGCGCGTATTCAGCCAATGAGACAAATACATTTGCATTCCCCGCGTATAAGAGCCTCAGCTTCTCGCTCGGTACTCTGGACAGCTACTTGAATGACCCTCCCGTCTCGCTGCCGCCAACCAAGCGAAACTCCTTCCAATTCACCATGGGCCTGACCTACGCCATCAAATCAAAGTACTAAGGAGAATCGTTAGTAAAGCGATAAAGCTAGCCAAAGACGACCTCCGCCCTGTAAAGTTTCTTGCGGGCTGGCCTCCTCTTCCGAGCGCGGCACCTGCGGTGGAATTTGGCGCCGCCGGTTCCGCGCCCGGGTTCGAAGGGAGCCGCCATGCCCGTGGAGGAATGCACCCATGCTGCTTTGCCGCCGAGGTTTTGCCTTACCGCTCGTCTTCGCTGCTTTCGTGTCGCTCGCGCCGGCTCAACAGCCCGCCTATCTTGATACCAAACTCTCCGCGACGGAGCGCGCCCACGACCTCGTTGGCCGCATGACACTGGACGAAAAGGCCAATCAACTCGAAGACTGGGGCACCTCCATTCCACGGCTCGGCATTCCTGATTACCAGACGTGGAACGAGGCTCTGCACGGAGTCGCCCGTGCCGGATACGCCACCGTGTTTCCCCAGGCCATTGGCATGGCTGCCACCTGGGATCCCGCGATGGTTCACGCGATGGGCAACGTTGTCTCCACCGAGGCGCGCGCCAAATACGACCAGGCTCAGCGTGAAGGCAACCACCGCATCTTTTACGGGCTGACGTTCTGGTCGCCCAACATTAATATTTTTCGCGATCCACGCTGGGGCCGCGGCCAGGAGACCTACGGCGAAGACCCCTTCCTCACCGGCAAAATGGGCATAGCTTTCATCGGCGGTGTGCAGGGCAGCGATCTCGATCACCTGCGTGCCGTGGCCACCAGCAAGCATTTCGCCGTTCACAACGGCCCCGAGCCTCTACGCCACGGGTTCAATGTGGACCCCACGCCGCGCGATCTGGAAGAGACGTACCTGCCTGCGTTTCGCGCCACTGTGACCCAGGGGAACGTACAGTCCGTGATGTGCGCCTATAACTCCATCGATGGCTGGCCCGCCTGCACTAACTCAATGCTGCTCAAAGAGCACCTTCGCGACGCGTGGGGATTCAAGGGCTTCGTCGTCTCCGATTGCGGGGCGATTGTGGATGTCTACGAAGGGCACAAAAAAGCGCCGGACATCATGCATGCCGCCGCACTCTCGCTGAAGGCGGGGACCGATCTTTCCTGCAGCATCTGGACGCCGGGCTTTAACACCCTCGCCAACGCCGTGCGCGAGGGGCTTGTTTCCGAAGATCTGGTCACGCAGGCCGCCGAGCGCCTCTACACTGCGCGCTTCAAGCTGGGCATGCTTCGATCCGCAAGGCTCCAATCCTCTCGACAAGATTTCCTATTCAGCCGACGCATCGCCAGAGCACCGGCAGATCGCGCTCAAGGCCGCCGAAGAGGCGATCGTTCTCTTGAAAAACGACGGCACTCTGCCCCTGAAAAGCGCGCCCGGGCACATCGCCGTCATCGGTCCGACTGCGGATCTTCTGCCGTCGATCCTGGGCAACTACGTGGGTACGCCGGTGAATCCGGTAACGCCCCTTGAAGGCATCTACAATCAATTCCGATCGACTCCAATTCTCTATGCGCAGGGTTCCACGCTCGCCGAGGGAGCCGGCGTGCCGGTGCCGCGCACCGCATTCGGCCTTAATAAAGGCCTCAAGACTGAGTTTTTCGCCACTCCCGACTGGACCGGCCGACCCGTGTCTGTGACGACCGAGCCTGCGGTCCAGGCCGATTGGGAAAACGACAAGCCCGCGCCCGAAGTCGAAACCGTTGACTACTCCGTTCGCTGGACGGGCACCCTGGAAGCACCCGCGCCCGGCCACTACGTCTTTACCCTCGAGCCGGCCGACAGCTTTCCGTATTCGCCCAGAGAGAGCTATCGTCTTCTGCTCGATGGCAAAGTCATCTCCGAGGGCAGCCTGCGCGCGGGGCAGGATCTCTCGGCAATGGGCAATTTCAAGGCCGCTCCCGGAGCGTCGCCCACTGCCCCTCCGGTCATGAATAACGGCAGAGTGCCGTCCGTTCCATTCGACTTCGCCGACACGCATCCGCACGAGTTCCAGTTGGAGTACTCGCACTCCAGCGATCGCGCCGGCGGGGGCGTCACGCTGAAATGGGAGGCACCCGCGCAGGCCCAGCTCGACGAAGCCGTCGCCCGCGCCAAAGAAGCCGCCGTCGTCGTAGCATTTGTTGGCCTGTCGCCGCAGCTGGAGGGCGAAGAAATGCGCATCAAGATTCCCGGTTTCGATGGCGGCGACCGCACCAGCCTCGATCTGCCGGAGCCACAACAAAAGCTGCTCGAAGCGCTGGCCGCCACCGGCAAGCCGCTCATCGTGGTGTTGCAAAGCGGCAGCGCCGTCGCACTGAACTGGGCTAACCAGCACGTCAACGCGGTTCTCGCCGCGTGGTACCCCGGTGTCGAAGGCGGCACGGCCATCGCACGGACTCTCGCCGGGCTCAACAACCCCGCCGGGCGACTCCCTGTCACTTTCTACGCAGGCCTCGACGGTGTCCCGCCGTTTACCGATTACTCGATGAAGAACCGCACCTATCGT
Organism: uncultured Acidobacteriota bacterium; assembly: GCA_963718435.1. Classification (GTDB taxonomy): domain Bacteria; phylum Acidobacteriota; class Terriglobia; order Terriglobales; family Acidobacteriaceae; genus Telmatobacter. The sequence goes on from CAVQZQ010000097.1 coordinate 51,106, forward strand.
TACTTCACCGGCAAGCCGCTGTGGGGTTTCGGCTATGGCCTCAGCTACACCAGTTTCAAATATGGTCCGGTAAAACTCTCGGCGGAAACCCTCAAGGCCGGCGAGCCAATCACCGCGACGGTTACCGTCACGAACACCGGAAAAATCGACGGCGATGAAGTGGTCGAGGCTTATCTGAAAACTCCGCAAGCCGACGGTCCAATTCATTCCCTCGTGGGTTTTGAGCGCGTAAGCATTGCACCGGGAACCAGCAAAGAGGTCACGCTCAAGATCGATCCGCGTTCGTTCTCGAGCGTGGACGACCGAGGCAACCGCGCCATTCTCGAAGGCAAATACTCGCTGAGCGTCGGTGGCGCACAACCGGAAGAAACTTCAGCCAAAACAGAGGCAGCGTTCACGATCACAGGCTCGATGCCGCTGCCGAAGTAGCTACACCGCGGGCAGAATCGGCAAGAGTCTTCCCGCGCTCCGGCGCTCACTCAGTAATAACCCGATCGGCCCACTCCACCAACGACACAAAAATCGTTGGGTTGCCAAACTTCGCACCCCATTGATCCAGGTCCGTCTGGACCACGGATCGCGCGCGACTGCAGGCACCACAAGCATAGATTTGAACGCGTCTTCCCGCGACTTTGGTCATGGTCTCCTCCAATGGCGGCCAGCCGACCGGGACAACTGCGGTGGCGACCGATTTTCGCATCAGAGAGACTGCTTCGCCCAGTAGGAATATCTGGACCGTGTGTCCGGCCTCGGACAGGGCGAGCCCATGAAGAAATGGAAAGGCTGCCTTGGTCGGGTCGTCGGAACCCCAGGCGCTTTTCATCATGACGTTAAGAGACTTATGCGGGTTCGCCTGGCCCCAGCCCGGCGAAATTCCCAGCAGCGGCAAAACAGCAAGTTGGCGGAGGAAGGAACGCCGTGCCATACGCACCTCTCGAGGGAACCCGCAGTATAGCATTCGATTTCATCATCGAAGTGAATTCCCGCGGAGGCACCTCTCCGTTGACCGCAGCATCCCCGGGTGACCGATATCACACGACCCACGCCGCCCGCTGCGAAATAATTTATAAGGATGACGAGGTGCGTGCTTGCGCGTACCTTTGTATTCATTCAACCGTTTCGGAGGCAAATTGCTTTTAGGCATTCTCAAGGAATCAGCCGAGGGCGAAACCCGCGTTGCTCTTTTGCCGGAGAGCTTGAAATCGCTGCTGGCGCAGGGAATTGCGGTCAATGTGCAATCTGGCGCCGGCATCGCCGCCGGCGCATCCGACGCTGCCTACGCCGAGGCCGGCGCAACAGTTGCGGACCGGGCATCCATTCTTGCCCATGCCGACCTGTTGCCCGTGGTCAACGCTCTCAGCGCTGCCGACCAGGCCATGATCAAGTCAGGCGCAATTGTCGTCGGCTTTCTCAGGCCACTGGATGCGCCTGACGCTTTGGCGACGGCGATCGCGCTGCATGTCACTCTCTTCAGCATGGAGTTGGTGCCGCGCATCAGCCGCGCGCAATCGATGGACGCACTCTCGTCGATGGCCACCGTGGCCGGCTACAAGGCAATCATCAACGCCGCGAGCCATCTGCCGCGCCTCTTTCCGCTGTTGATGACCGCCGCAGGAACCATTCCACCGGCGCGAGTGTTTGTGATCGGAGCCGGAGTGGCCGGTTTGCAGGCGATTGCGACCGCCCGCCGCCTGGGCGCGGTTGTCGAAGGTTACGACGTACGCGCCGCTGCCGGCGAACAGGTGCGATCGCTCGGCGCGAAGTTTCTCGACGTGGATCTGGGTGGCATCAATGCCGAAGGCGGCGGAGGTTACGCTGCCGAGCTGACTGAAGAAGCTCTGGATCGTGGCCGCGACCTGATTACCCGTACCGCCGCTCATTCCGACGTGATTGTGACCACAGCGCAGGTGCCGGGAAGGCCGGCTCCAAGGCTGATTCGCCGCGAGGCCATTGAGGCCATGCGCCTCGGTTCGGTGCTCGTGGATCTGGCGGCGCCCGCTGGCGGCAACTGCGAGCTCACCGTGCCGGGAGAGACGCAGATCATTGGGGGCGTTACCCTGCTTGCGCCGCTCAACCTGCCCGCCGAAGTGCCGGTTCATGCCAGCCAGCTCTACGCGCGCAACATTCTCAACTTCCTTGCCCTCATTGTGAAGAAAGGTGAAATCACGGTTGATCTCGGCGACGAGGTTGTGGCTGGCGCATGCGTCGCTCACCGGGGCAGCCCAGTGAATCCTCGCGTCGCCAAGCTGCTTGAGGCATTGAACCAGACGGCTTAACTGGCAGGCGCAAATTCACTAACCGGTGCGCAGCACCGCTAACTCCGCGAACACCGCTTCTTTTTGAGAGACCCATGAATCCCGCTGTCCTCATCGCTTCAATTTACGTCTTCGCGCTGGCCGCGTTCCTGGGTTACCAGGTCATCAGCCGCGTGCCGCCCCTCTTGCACACGCCTCTGATGTCGGCAACCAACGCCATCTCCGGCATCTCGCTCATCGGATCGCTGGTGCTCGCGGGAGCAGCGCACTACCCGCTGTTCGCGCACATTCTCGGATTTGTGGCGGTCACGACGGCCACCATCAACGTCGTGGGCGGATTCGGCATCACCGACCGCATGCTGAAAATGTTCGGCAAGCGTAAGACTGAAGCCAATAGGGCGCCAGGGCTTTCAGGGGGGACGAAATGACCCTGTCCACTTATTTCATGGAAGCCACCTATCTCATTGCCTCTGTCCTCTTCATTCTCGCGCTCAAAGGCATGTCGCATCCTGAGAGCGCGCGTCGGGGCATGTTTCTGGCAGAGGGCGGCATGTTCGCCGCGATTGTAGGCACACTCGTCGGCGCGCATATCGTCACCTGGGTATGGATCATCGCCGGCCTCACCGTTGGCTCCATTATCGGCGCATGGATGGCCATCTGGGTTCCCATGACGGCCATGCCGCAACGAACCGCGCTTTCGCACGCATTTGGGGCGCTTGCGGCGGCCCTGGTTGGCGTTGGCGAGTTTCTTGTTCACGCAGGCGACATGCCCGGGGTCACACGAGGCGCATTGGGATTTGAGGTCATGCTGGGCGCGCTTACAACCACAGGTTCACTCATCGCCGCCGGAAAACTGCAAGGAGTGCTCCCCGGAAAACCCATCCAATTCAAAAATCAGAACCTGGTCAACCTGCTGATCTTCCTGGTCATGGCCTCCTGCTTCATCGTCTTCTGCATGCATCCTGAAACAGCCGCGGTCTTCTACACCATGCTTGGACTAGCCTTCGTTTTTGGCATTATGCTGGTCATTCCCATCGGTTCAGCCGACATGCCTGTGGTGATGTCGCTGCTCAATTCCTATGCCGGCCTCGCTGCGGCTGCGACAGGCTTTGTACTCGGCAACAATGTGCTCATCATCGCCGGAACGTTGGATGGTTTTTCGGGATTCATTCTGTCCGTCTTGATGTGCAAGGCCATGAACCGCTCCATCACCAACGTGCTTTTTGGCGGCTTTGGCGCGGTGATCGCCGAGGCGGCGTCAGATGCGGGCGGGGTCATGCGCGAGATCAGCCTGGAGGATGCAGCAATACAACTTGCCTTCGCCAATCGCGTGGTTTTCGTTCCCGGCTACGGACTGGCCACGGCGCAGGCTCAGCACGCAGTGCGCGAGTTGGCAGAACTGCTTGAGGCCCGCGGGGTCACGGTCAAGTACGCCATACACCCAGTGGCGGGCCGCATGCCGGGGCATATGAACGTGCTGCTGGCCGAAGCCAATGTGCCTTATTCTTTGCTTTACGAGATGGAGCAGATCAATCCCGAATTTCCCTCGGTCGATGTGGCCGTGGTGATCGGGGCCAACGATGTCGTGAATCCCGACGCGCGCGACAATCCAAATTCGATTATCGCCGGCATGCCCATCCTTGAGGTGGACCGCGCTCGCAGCGTGATCGTGCTCAAGCGCGGTCAGGGACGCGGATTCTCGGGCCTGGAAAACCCGCTCTTCTTCAAACCCTGCACGTCCATGCTCTACGGCGACGCGAAATCGAGCCTCAGCCATCTGGCGCAGGCCGTTCAACACGTCTAGAGCACTTTCGGAATACACGTCGACTTTTTGAGCGCTGTGCAAGGTGGCTTTTCTTGAGAAAAAGCCACTTGAGTGGGTGGTTCCGGACAACACCAATTCCGAAAGTGCTGTAGCCCTCGGTGCTGATCGGGGAATTCTGATTCTGCTTCATGAATTCGACGCACAACAAAAAACCCAGCCGATTCACAGGCTGGGCTTTTTTCTTCAGGATACTGATTGTCTTTACGGCGTCACTACCTGCGTGGAGTGGTTGCCATGGGGCACAATGACCACCGCGGTCGGCCTGGAACCCGTGGGATAGGGGGTAGCCTGCGTGGGGGCGAGCGAGCCGGCCGTGGGATCAAGGCGGAAGCCCGAAATTGAGTTGCCCAGGAAGTTGGCCGTGTAGACAAAGCGTCCCAATGCCGGGTCGACCGCGATGGCAGCCGGCTGAGTGTCGGTCGAGTTGGTTCCACTGCCTGTGGGATTTACCGCGGCGGCCGGGGTACCGGTGAGAGATCGATGACATAGGCGGAGACCGAAGAATCCAGGGCATTGGCGACGTAGAGGAACTTGCCGCGAGGATCGACAGAGACTGCCTGCGGCTCGTTGCCTGTTTTGAAGGGTCCGTTGATCAGGAAGGCAAGGACGTTACCCGACTGGACTCCGTAGCCAATCAGCTGGTTCGATGCGAAGTCGGCGACATAGACAAAGCGGTTTGTGGGGTCTGCTACCAGGGCACTCGGCTTGACGCCAGCCTGGAAGGGGCTCCCGCTGGACGGGATCAGCGCGCCACCTGATCCTGTGGTGAAGCCGAATACCCACCCAGGATGAGCGGTGCTTGTCGTCGTTCCGCCCGGGTTGTAAGCGGATTGATCATAGGCCGTAACGAAAACGCCGTTGCCTTGAACCACGCTGTTGTTGATCAGCACGATGACGCCTGTTGGAATAATCGTATCCGTCGGGAAACCGGGAATCGTCAAGTTTACCTGGGCAGCCGCAGAGCCAATGGTCCCGGAAGACAGCGGATATTGTGTCAGTGTCGCCGAGGTGTTGCCGGAAACAACATAAAGAAAGGTGCCCGCAGAGTCCACGGCCACGGAAACCGGCGAAGCGCTCAACGAAACTTTATCCTTTACCGTCAATACTCCGTTTGAGGCGACGGCAAAGTGAACCACGGTGTTGTCATCGTGGTTGGCCACGTAGAGATTGGCATAGTCGCCAGTGACTGTCATAGCCACGGGGTTGACGCCGCCGGCACAAACAGGCGGCGCGCCAGTGCGCAGCGCACCAGACTGGGAGTCGGACGCAAAGGTCTCGATTTGTCCGCCGCTACAGGTGGTGGTAGCGGCGGCACTGGAAACAAATACATAGTCGATAGTAACGAGCTGGCAGGCGGTCAATAGGGTGGCCACTAGAAGGCCGATGGAAGAGACCAGAAAGAGCTGGCTTAAGCTACTCCAGCGACGACGACCAGTCGCTGGGGGCCCCGACGATTTGCTGAACTTCATGCGCTTCCTTCGTGGTGGGCGATCCGTGTTGAGCCCAAAGAAAAGGTGGTTTGGTTGCCCCGTAGGTATTGTAAAAGCCTTGAACGGGGTGTTGCGATCATTGCCGGCGTCGGGCCGGTCCGTTACAACTGTTGTTTTCTTCAAATCCTGAATTGAGCCGGAGTCATATCCGACGGTTACTTCTTTGGAGTCCCATGCGGAATCGCGGCGATTGCCGTTGGATTTGCATTGGAAGGGTAGGGAGATTTCTGCGAATTGAGCAGCGTGCCATCCGTCGCATTCACCTGAAAACCGGAGACGTTATTGCCCAGAAAGTTTGCCGTGTAAAGGTACTGGTTCAACGAGGGGTCGATGCCGATGGCTACCGGCTGGGTGCCCGTAGCGTAGGCCACGGGTGCCGAGGAGCTGCCCAGAAAATTCAGCACTCCATTGGAAATTGAGTAGGCGGATACGTTGGCATCTTGCGAATTCGCCACATAGGCGTATTTACCGGTTCCATCGATAACAATCGCGGCAGGCGCATTCCCTGCGGGACTTCCGGCGACGAGGGTCAGCGGGCCCGAGCCAACAGAGAAGGACAGCACATCGCCCTTGGCGAAATCGGTCACATACACATAGTTGCCACCGGAGTCGGCTGCAATTGCTGAGGGATGCGTCCCTGCTGCGAAGGGTGACCCGGCCATTGCTGCGAGCGTCCCGTCGGAGTTGACCGTAAAGCCAAATACGTATCCGCCGCCTGAGGTGGCGTCGAATGCGGCCACGTAGACATAGGCACCTGAAGCTGCAGTGGTGATCGCAGTAGGAGTTATCACGTGGGTGGGGTTGCCGGTCAGATTGAGCGGCCAGTAATTCGCGCTGATGCTCGAATTGGTCACGGGCGATCCCAATGAGTCCGCGGACTGGGGTGGCTTGAGGGCCTGCGCCGCGGCGGCGTTCAGGATTGGATAAGCAGCGATTGAGCCTGAGCAGGGCGCCGCTGTGGAGCAAGTCGGCAGCGGCTGGTATGTATCCGCCACGTAAAGGTAATTGGCGGTCACCGCAACTGCCAGCGGAAAGACTCCCGGGGTGTTGAGCGTGTTTTGCGGGTACAGCTTGCCGTCGTTGCCAACGGTGAACTGGACAATGGAGTTGTCGTCCTGGTTGATCACGTAGAGGGTTGTGCTGTCGGCCGAAGGCGCCTCGGCAACCGGATTGCGACCGCCCGAAGGAAAGGGAGAGGTGGGAATCTGGCGCATAAAGCCGGACTCCGAGTTCACCTCGAATACGTTCACTTCGCCATAGTTGTTGGGACCGGCGGCCTTGGCGCTTGTCACGAACACAAAATCCACCGTGAGCGTGCCGCAAGCAGTCACAAGTCCGGCCGCCAGCAGGCTGACCACGGAGGCCAGCACAAGCTGGCTCGATCTGTTGAACTTCATGCGCATCTTTCGTCAGCGGACCGGAAACCTGGCCCGAAAAAATCAGGTTTTGGAATCGAACTAAGGACGCCTCACGATGCAGCCACGTCCACAATCCGGCTACGTTTTACAGGAATCCGGACCCTCCGGAACCTGGGGCAGGGAACGCACAACTGCCAGCTTCCTGCCCAAGTCAGCGATCTAGCTGGTGCGTCCAGTCACCATGCACCAGGCCGCCGGGCCTTCCAACGGAAAGCTGCGGTTGGCCTTGCCGGACAAGTTATCCAGAACTCCGGCGTTCTGGTCCAGCAGCCGGCCAGTCACAGTTGAATCACTGAAGTTGGCCGTATAGATGAACTGGTCGGACGGATCCTCGAGCATGCACACAGGGCCGGCTCCCGTACCCCACGCTCCGATTTCCGGCGTGAGCTGATGGTTGGAGGGATTGATCACCCAGCCGGCTATACCGCTTTGCGGGTTACCGGTCGTAGTGTTGTTATTCCCCTGGTAGGACACGTAGGCCCATTTTCCCTTGGATTCGGCGATCAGGTAGATGGGGTTCGTCAGGGTCGCGTCACCTGGGACCACTCCACCTGTCTGCTGCTGCAGGGCGCCGTTGCTGCCGACAAGAAGGGAAGAATCTGGCTGGGCACCGTGACCGGATTTGTAGTATTGACCGGGGTGTACGTCAGTGGGTCGTTGTCGAGCACATACACAAAACTGGTGCTGACGATTGCGGTCGCGTTAAAGATGTTCAACGGCTGAGAGCTGTTCTGGTTCACTGAGAGCTGCCCGGTGCCCGAGTTATAGGTATACGGGAAGACCGCATCTCCAGTTATGGGCGTTCCGCTGAGCGTGAGCACAAAGCCTGAAGACAACACGAAATCGATGGGATCTGCTGGAACCGGGAAGTAAGGAAGCGCGGACCCGGTGGCGGAAGTGACCTGCGAATTCACTACCAGGGTGAGGCGGCCTGTGGTCGCGTCGATCTTGAATACCGTAATATCCCCGCAGGAGACGACCCCGGTGCCGAGCGTGAGGCCGCAACTCGGGTTGGGGTTGGTGGTGCTGGATGAAACCGGATTGGACGCTGTGGAGATGGTGGCGGGTGAATCGTGATCCAGTACATACAGGTAGTTGGCAGAGGTGTCGACAAAAAGCCGGAAGGGATTGAGACCTTCGGTAAAGAACGTCTGCTGCGAAGAAAGGACGCCGTTGCCGCCAATTGCAAACTGGGTGATATTGGACTTGGTGCAAGGATCGGCGGAAGTGCAGGTGGATCCGCCTTCAGCGTTGACGCCCTGGTTCAAAACATAGATAAAGCGGCCGCCGTTCAGCAGAACGGCGCGGCCGGGGTTTGCTCCTCCGGAGGAGATTGGCAACCCGGCGATGGGTACGAGGTTTCCTGTATTGTGATCGACTTTGAAGCCGCTGATAATACCGTTACCGGTGGATTGCGATGTCACCGTGCCCGTTACATACAAATAACCGACCGTATAACTCTGGACGCAAGACGAAATGCCGAGGACGACACCCACAGAGAGGGCGCTCATCAGAAGGGCCTTGCCGAATTTCGTGAACTTCATGCGATTCCTTCATCCTGGTTCGGCGTGCGCCGCCAAGTTTGCTAGTTCCACAGCAGAGCTGGGTTGGGATGGGTCCCTGCTGCATTGTAAAAGGCAAGGGTCGGTTGTGCCTAGTTTACGATCCGAATGGGTTCGAGCCGGGCTTTTCATAGCAGTGGCGACTGGCTTCTGAAACTGAATTCCGCGATCTTGCCTTTGGACGATTCAAATGATGGTGCGATACGGTTTGGACGTGCTGGAGGCGGTAAACGTCACCGCGGGAGGATTGGCGTCGGGCAAGAAGACCCTTTGGGGCGAAGGAGGGGCAAGAGGGGTGGTGCGCGTCCCCGGAACCACGCCGGCTGCGGCTCGGGACGCGCTTACCTGACCACCATAGGCCCGACTACCACACGCGGCAGGAGTTCACTGGAGCCATGGGTTGGCCCTGTCTGCAACCAAAGGCCTTGCCAAATGCGTCGAAGTTCTGCACCGCGCCATTGACGCGCCATTTTCCAGGCGAGTGGGGGTCGGTCAACGCATGCTGGCGCGCCGACTGCTCGGTCTCATTCCCGCAATACAACTGACCGAACGCGATGAAATAGCGCTGGGTCTCTGAGTAGCCGTCGACCTCGTCGTCCATCGACTTCCCCTCCGCCGCCAGGGTGTCTTGCAGCGCCTTGTAGGCAATGCGCAAGCCGCCGTTGTCTGCCGTGTTCTCGCCGAGGCCTAACTTGCCGTTCAGCTTTTGTGCGGGAGTGTCGCCATGGGCTGCCGCGACTTCAAATCCGTCGTACTCCTTGGCCACGCAGCCGGTGCGCTCATTGAATGCTGCGCGGTCTGCGGGCGTTTGCCATTCCTGAAGGTTGCCTTTGCCGTCGTACTTTGATCCCTGGTCATCGAAACCGTGGGTCATTTCGTGCCCGATCACAGTGCCGATGCCGCCAAAGTTCACGGCGGGGTCGGCCTTGAAGTCGAAGAACGGAGGTTGCAGAATGCCGGCCGGGAAGTTGATGTCGTTGAAGGAGGGGTCATAGTAGGCGTTAACGGTAGGAGGCGTCATGCCCCACTCTTTTTCGTCGACCGGCTTGCCGAGCTTGGCGTAGTTGTAATTCCGTTCGTAGACGGCACTCGCGTGGGAATTGCCGATCAGGTCGGACCGGCTCACTTTGACGCTCGAGTAGTCACGCCACTTGTCAGGGTACCCAATTTTTTGCCGGATCATGGCCAGTTTTTGTTCGGCGGCTGTCTTGGTGGCATCGCTCATCCAAGGCAGCGTTTTGATGTCTTCGCCGAGCGCCTTTTCGAGCGCCGCGACGAGCTGATCCATGCTGGACTTGGCCGCGGGCGGAAAATTCTGCTTCACCCAGTCCTGGCCGACAGCCTCACCGAGTGCCCGGTCCGTCGCCGACGTGCACCGCTTCCAGCGCGCGAGGGGCTCCTGTTGCCCTTGCAGGGTCTTGCCGAAGAAGTCGAAATTCTCATTGAAAAGGGCGGTCGGCAGGTCCTGAGCCTGCCCGTGCAGGACGTGCCAGCGTAAGTAGCTCTTCCAGGAGTCGATGGGTTCGTTCTGAAGGAGTGTGTTGAGCGCCTTGAAATAATCCGGGGTGGCTACGTTCAGCGTGTCGAATAGCCCGATGCCGACCTCGTGGAAGTAGGTGCTCCAGTCGAAGGCCTGGGTCGTCTGTTCAAAATCAGCCAGCTTGTAAATGTGGTAGTGGTTCTCCGGCTGCCGCAGGTCGGTTCGGCTGGTGGATGCCTTGGCCATTGCGGTCTCGATCTCCATCACCGCCGCCGCTTCTTTGGCGGCTTGTTCGGGCGTGTCGCCGGCCAACGTGAACATCTTCTTCACATGCTCGATGTATTGGGTGCGAATCGTGGTGAAGCGTTTCGAATCGACCAGGTAGTAATCGCGATCTGGCAGCGAAATGCCGCCCTGGAAGATCTCGGCAATCTGCTGGGACGAGTCCTTCTCGTCCTGGCCTACACCAAACTCGAAAAAACCGTCGGGGGTTCCCTGGTTTTCAAGGTTGCCGAGAAGGGCGGGCAACTGTTTGGCATCCGAAAGATGAGCAATTTCAGCCCAGGAGGATTCAATCGGCGCCAGGCCCTTCTTTTCGACGGCGCTGGTGTCCATGCACGCGGCGTAGAAGGCGCCATACTGCTTCTCCAGCGGAGTCTTGGGATCCTTTGCGGCGGCGTCCAACTCCTGCCACAGCAGGTATCGATCCCGCTCTCGGAGCATCATGAATCTTGCCCAAAGTACCTGATCGGCAGGGATCGGATTGTTCTTTACCCAGTTGCCGCACGTGTACTGGTAGAAATCCGTACAAGGGTCTGCGGTCTTGTCCATGGCAGACGGGTCGAAACTCTTGTTGACGGGCGGAGGCGTGGGCTTTGAATCGTCTGCGGGTGAAGCTGCAGGGGCCTGAGCAAACGCGGTTCCAGCCGTGAGCAGAAAGATCGGGACAAGTCGGGACAAGTTCATTGAATATCCTCTGGGTACGCAAATCCGCAGGCAGGACCACCAGCCCCATTTAAGCAATAGGATGGATGCCGGGAAGAAATCTAATGTAGCCAAATTGGCAAAGGCTGCATCGCCTAGCAGGCTATCACGCAGATCGAAGGATCGGCACCGAAAGCTGGGCGGGAACGTGGTCGACTATCAGCGTCGAATGTTCTTTGTGATGTGCATTCCTGCGCAGGGCGTTTGCCTTCGGAACCCGATCTCGTAGGAGCGGGACCACGCTGCGATGACCTCAGTGACCTAAATACTTCTGCTTCCACAAGGCCCCGGGGTGTATGCTGCGCTCCGTGCCGCTCGCCGCGCGAAAGCGAATCCCGGCACGGAGGTAGGTACGAATATGCGCATGATCATGTTGATTGAGTTCCCGATTGAGCCCTTCAATACGGCTGTCCGCGACGGCTCAGTGGCTGCCAAGATGAAAAAGATTCTCGATGACGCCAAACCGGAATCCGTCTATTTCACCGAACGCAACGGTCACCGCGGCGGCGTTCTCATCGTGGAGGTTGCGACGCCGAGTGATGTGCCGCGCCTGGCCGAGCCGTGGTTCCTCACCTTCAATGCCGAAGTCGAGTTCCGTATTGCCATGACACCCGAAGATCTTGGGCGTTCCAATCTTGAGGCACTCGGCAAGAAGTGGGCGTAGATGAGCAGATGGTAAGAATCCGCCCTGCGGACCGTTACTGGTTCCCCAACGGTCCCCTGGGGCGTTTCTAACTACAGCGGGTTTCAAAAATTCCAGTTGTGTGTCTGGGCTCGGATCCTCAGGGGTTAAAACCCCTACGTTCTTGAAGCCTTTTTCGGCACGACTGAAGTCATGCCCTGATACAAAGCGGGTTTTTGAAACAAGCTCTAATCATTCAGGCGCAGATATTGAGCGTCGGAATCTGTAATCGATTCCCAGGAGCCGGATTTTATGGGAACTACTTGCGTAGCGCGCTCTTCACCGCATGCGGACGGAAAGCCTGCGATGCCACCGGCGGCCTCGCGTCAAAGATTGAATTATGGTGGTCTGCATCGGGGTCAAAATAGAATGATTTTCCAGCTTCATCCAGTTCGCGCGATATGTGCCATTGCTTCGTCACTTTTTGTTTGGAAGCCGAATTCGTGGCCAACAAGACTTTGATCACCAGGAAACTGACAGGGGGAAGTGAGAACAGCAGGAGCGCAAAGAACGGAAGATGCTCTCGCAATGCGGACCAACCGGCACCTTGAATCGTCGTTTCCATGGGGGAATCCTCAGCGCTCATCGAATTGCATCCGGTATCGATCTGATCTTGGTTGCGTCATTGGGACTGGCTTGGAACGGGCCCGTCGTAAGGGAACCCAACTTCCAAAACCAAACCTGAATGGGTGTCTCTACCCCAGAATGTAAGCCGAGTGGCGTTGTGGGGCAATGCGGCTTTTGGGTAGAAGTAGCTGGTGCTTAAGTGCGCCGACTGCGCCGAATGGTAATCAGCGAAAGTTACTCGCGAGGGAATCGCCCCCATTCACGATCGGCCGTTGCAAGTTTCAAAGCATCGCGAGTTGGGGACTGAGTCCGTTCTTTACATCTCGCCCCACCCCCTGCCACACTAGGGGGTGGACACCCAGACAATTGTGATTCTCGACTTCGGGTCGCAATACACGCAGCTGATTGCGCGGCGTATTCGCGAACTTAACGTCTTCTCTATCGTGCTGCCTTGCACAGTTCCCGTCTCGGAAATTGAGGCCTTCAAGCCGCTCGGCGTCATTCTGTCCGGCGGCCCCTCATCGGTTTACGACGCGGATGCTCCGGCCGCCGATCCCAGGCTGCTTCAGTTGGGCGTGCCGATTCTGGGCATCTGCTACGGACTCCATTTCATCGTTCACCACATGGGCGGGAGAGTGCGGACCGCGCCGAAGCGCGAGTACGGCCATGCCGAAGTGGTTCTGGAAGATTGCTCAACGGCATTGTTTGCGGGGATGCCACCCACGCTTGCGGTTTGGATGAGCCATGGCGACGAGGCGCTCGAGCTTCCTGTGGGCTTTCATCGCACCGCCGTTACGTCGAATGCGCTGGCCGGCATTGCTAATGAAGAGGAGCGGATTTGGGCCGTTCAGTTTCATCCAGAAGTTCATCACACGCCTCTTGGATCGCAACTCATCCGAAATTTCGTCTTCAATATTTGCGGCGCGGCGGGTGATTGGACGCCGGCTCACTTCATCGAATCGACCGTCGCCGCGATCCGCGAGAAGGTTGGCAAGGGGCACGTGATCTGTGGGCTGTCGGGTGGCGTTGACTCTTCAGTGGCTGCGGTGCTGGTGCATAAGGCCATCGGCAGCCAGCTCACGTGCATCTTCGTGAACAACGGAGTCTTGCGCAAAAACGAATTCATCAACGTGCAAAAGAACCTGCGCGACAAGCTCGGCCTCAACATTGTCGCCGTCGACGCGAGCCAGCGATTTCTAACGCAACTGGCCGGCATCACCGATCCTGAAACCAAGCGCAAGAAGATCGGTGCAGAGTTCATTGCGGTCTTCGACGACGAGGCTACGCGCATCGCAGAGAAAACGGGAGGCGTCGATTGGCTAGTTCAGGGCACGCTCTATCCCGATGTGATCGAGTCGAGCAGCGTCAAAGGTCCCAGCCAAACTATCAAGAGCCATCACAACGTGGGCGGACTGCCCGTGGGGATGAAGCTGAAGCTCATCGAGCCTCTGCGCGATCTTTTCAAAGACGAAGTGCGCCGCATCGGGCGCGACCTTGGCATGCCGGAAGACATTCTCGGGCGGCAGCCTTTTCCCGGGCCCTGGGCTTGCCGTGCGCATTCTGGGTGAAGTGACTCCGGAGCGCGTGGCCCTGTTGCAGGAGGCCGATGACATCGTGGTGTCGGAGATTAAATCCGCTGGGCTGTACAACAAAATCTGGCAGAGCTTTGCCGTGCTGCTGCCGGTGATGAGCGTGGGCGTGATGGGCGATCAGCGCACCTACGCCTACACCGCCGCGGTGCGCGCCGTGCATTCTGAAGACGGCATGACCGCGGACTGGGCGCTCTTGCCGCACGAGGTGCTGAAGCGCATCTCAAGCCGCATCGTCAACGAGGTGCGCGGCATTAATCGCGTGGTCTACGACATCACGTCCAAGCCGCCCGGCACCATCGAGTGGGAATAGGACTGGCCTCCTCCAGACAACTCTGCCTCCGGCGGGACTGGCCGTCCCGTCGACAGCGCCTTCGGCGCCCTTCTTGCTGCGTATGGCGGCGTCAAATCTTCCCAGTGGGAATAGCTTGGCCCCGGAATCGGCAGTTGAGCCGTGGCCTGCAGATTGAAGCCCATTTACTGGCCGCTCGGCGTGAGCACCGGCGCTCTGAGCGGGGTGGTCTCAATTTCGATACGGGTGTCTTTGGGGAAAACCACATCGCGGCCGGAGTGGAGAAAGTTGTCGTAGAACGATAACCCGGCAGCGTAGAAGCCAATGCCGGCGGCGAGGTTGCGGCTTCCCGCGGCAACGCCTACTACGCGTCCTATAAGGCCAAAGCCGTTGGACGCGACACCGGTCTGGGCGGTCAGGTTGCCATCCTGATCAAGAGCGCGCCCGGCCAGCATGGTCAACAGCAGGGGAGCGATCGCGCTGGCCTGATTGTGGGGACTGATGGTGCCTTCGGCATCCATGGTTAGATTCTGCGTCTTCTCGGTGGCTGCTCCGCCGAGGGATCCTTCAACCTGCCGATTGAATCCCTCAGGGAACCGCACCTGCTGGAAGGTAAAACGGAGCTTTCCATTGCGGCCAAACGAGCGAGCGGCTTTGGCCGAACTTACCTTTCCGACGAGCGTTGAGCCCTGCGGGACGACTAGCTGCTTATCCTTGTCATAGACGGGTTCCACGACCAGCGCCTGCACGGGGTCACCTGGCCGTGCGGCGGCCGAGGTCAGATCTCGAGTAAGCAAGGCATGGACCGCCCAGGTCTCCGGCCTGTTTGACACAGAGGGCTTTCCGGGAGGCGGCGCAGCTTGGGCAGTTTCCGGGGCGGGAGGCGAGCCCGGCAGAGTCGCCGGCGCGGTCAGCTCAAAGGACCAGGCGGTGTGCGCGGCGATGCGCTGGGGATGATAAGGCAGCTGGCGATAGAGCAATTGGAGGGCACGTTCACCTCGTCCCGGGTCAGTAAAGACCGCCACCTGGTCGTGCAACCTTGATTTCGCAGCGGCCCATTCGCGTCTAACGAATGAACGCTTCGGCGTGGCGCCCGGCGCAGAAAGGCGCAACACCGGCGCGCCATTTGCCGCGGTTGCGGCGGCGATAGGGAGCGGCCCAGACGGGAGGATCAGCTCTTCGAACCGGACTTCGGCAGTATCGAATGGCGTGAAGTCGCCGCGGAGTCGTCCGTTCCAACGGGTTTTCCTGTCTGGCTGCAGAGCCACGACTTTGCCGCGAAGCAGCGTGTTTTCAGTGACGGCCAGCCGACCATCCGAATAGATCGGATGCATCAGCCTGCCCTCGATCGATTCGCCGGCCTTCATTGGATATTGCCGGGTCGCCTCCACCTGCATGCTGGTGCCTTTGGGAAGGACCGGCGCTTCTGGAACTTCGGGTTTGGAGGCGGCTTCGGAGGGAGGTGCAACGGGTTTTGGCGGAGGCCGATGTTCAAGCGTTTGCGTGGGCGCAAGAGATGCGGTAGACAGCGCCACGTACGCGAAGAGAACGATTCGGCCGATTTCGGTGGAACGCAAGGGGAAGCTCCAACGCACGAGTATCAACAGTGTAAGACTTGACGGCTGCGCAAACGAGAGCGCTCACTCGCCTGCGGGTTGAATGCGCAAGGCTGCCACTTCGCGGCCCAGGGCATCGAGCTTCGCGAGGAGTTCGTTGTGTCGCTTGTCGTCTGGGGAGGGTTCATACGGCTCAACGTAGAAGGTGCCGTTGGGTTCTAACTCGCAGCGGCGCACCTCGTCGAATCCTTCAAACCCCTGTCGATGGATGACTGCCAGCAACTCTTCGCGGGTGAGGGTCTCCCGCCCAAGGGCCTTGGGGTCGACCTGGCCATTGCGAACCAGGACCGTGGCCCGGCCTTCAAGGAGACGTGTGAGTTGCGGGGAGCGGAACAGAACGTGCACGACCAGCCAGTTGATTGCGAGCAAGCTGAGGGCTCCGATGACGCCGCCGGTGATGGAGTTATCGTCCCCGATGATAGCGTTCTGCACGGTGTTGGAAAGCGACAGCAACACCACGAGATCGAATGGGTTCAACTGGGCCAGTTCGCGCTTACCGAAGATGCGCAGCAGCACCACGAGAGCCAAGTAGACGACGATTGGGCGCAGCAGCTTCTCAAGGATTGGAAGCGGCAACTGAAACATGTGGTCGAAGACGGTTGAATGGGGCATGCAACAGAGGATACTGGGCGCGTGTACACTTTTCCAGCCGTGCGATGCGGGGATGGTGGGCGAATCCGTTTCCCCGCACCACGACCGCGTAGAGAGGTGTTTTCCCAGGTCTCAAAATCGAGACCTGGGGCACCCACGTTCGTGGCCACGAATACAAGATCAGCAGGTCAGGTACTCGCGGGCCGGAGTTGAAATCGGTCTTCTTGGCCCGGTCGAGGGCGGCCAGTGTTTCTTTCAGTTCCCGCACGTTGTTTTTTTTGGCAGCCCACGTGTCGTTCAGGCGCGACGGCAATGTGTTTCAGCCGTCGCGCTCTTCATCCGGAGCCCGTTATTTGGCTCCGCCCAATTGATAGTCCTTGTACTCCGAGGTAAACAGAGTACGCCGCGTTGAATACCGGCCTGCCGATCCGGAATCGCCATTTGGGACAACCTCGGTATCAATGACCGTTTTGATGGGCAGCACAAGCATCTTGCCGCCGACATTTACAGGGCCGTAGTCGACACGCGTGTCCTCCTGGTGCACTACGTCAGAGGGCTTCAATTCCGCCTCGGTGATCATTCGCACTACGGTTCCGGAATCCGCATCGATGAAGAGCTCGCCGTGATACGGCACGCTGGCTTTGTAGTTGTGCCAGTTCGTATTGGTTTGGAAGTTGCCCTTGGCGCCACCGGAACCGCCCCCTGCCGACGCAATCCCCGCTGACTGGAAAGTAGCCACGCCGGCTTGCTGCACATCGGGGAAACAGCAGACATTCACAGCGAAGTGCGCTTTTTTCTTTGACACATCGAACGAATAGACGGCAGCTTGTTTGCCATTCAGTGTTTCCCATCGCAGCCACTTGATATCGCCGGCGGCTTGCGCCTCCTCGAAGACTGCGCCCAGACTGGCGTCCGGCTCCTGAAGTGCAATCATCTTGTTTGAACCCCAGGGAGTCTTGTCCTTCTCCGCAGACGGTTTTTCTGCACCATGTTCACTCTCGATATGGGCATCGGTCGAGTTGATGTAGTGGATGAACTGGAAGGCGTTCACAAAGCTTGAGCCGGTTGATACGTCGGTCGCACTGCCCTGCATGCCGGAACTGGGAGCGGCAGCCTCGACATTGTCCTGGAAGCGCAGGGTCGTTTTAGTCGCGCTTATCTGCGGCAGTTGCGCATAGGTCTTGCTGACATAGTCTGCGGCCTTGTCCAGAATGGCCTTTTGCGTGGCCGCATCCGGCGCTGCGGCGGTAGGCAGATCAGCCGCAGGCGGCGCCAGTGTGGCGCTGCGCGCCTCCAGGATGTAAATCTGCTCTGTCGAGAGAGGGCCTGGCACATTGTCTACCATGCTGTTCATCTTGTTGCGCGTCAGCTCCTCGCTCAACTCCACCTGTTTTAACGCATTGGCCACTTCCGCATCGGTCCTGTTTTGCTGATGCATCGAGGCCAGAGTCGTCTGCAACTCATCCACAGTGATCTTTTTTGCAGCCCATGCTTGCAAAACTGCCAAGGCCAAAACCAGTAAACATCCCATCTTCTTCATTCCGTGATTCCTCCATAAGATTCTGGGCGGAGCTATTGTATCCATTCCCGCTCGCGCCTTAATGTGACAGCCTGCACGGCCGGACCTGTTCAATGTCCGACTGCCAGCACACTACCGGGAATGGTTACCGAACCCATGTGCCCAGAGTTTTCGTCTACGACCAGCACCCGCAGCGAGCCCGTACCCTCATTCTTCGGGACGGCACGTTCAAACGGAATTCCACCGGGCATCAGCCTTTCGTACGTGGCCGACTTGAGCCGCAGCCCTATCGTCTGCCCTTCAACCTGCGCATGAAGTCCTGCATCGTCACGCCCAATGAAGAAGATGTCGAGCTTGTCCATCCATCGGCCGGCCTGTTGCTGCAAGCCCAGGTCTCGCGTTGCAATATTAAGGGTGACCTTGGCCTCTCGGTCCGCAGTTGCAACGTTTGCCGTAACTGCGATTTCGCTGATGTCAGTCGGATTCCACAGCGCCTTCTGAAAACGCTCCCTCAGCGTCGCCGGTTCTTTATCGAAGAGATAGCCGGTGCGATAGCGCAGGGTGAGCCCGTGTCTCGCAGCGAGTTTTACGGTGATGGCGTGGTACTGGCCGTCTGCAGAACCCTGCGGAGAAAAACCGAGCATATAGGTGGCGTGCCCGTCTGCAACGATGCCGGAGAGCTCTTTCTCGAGATCGCTGGAACGCCGGATGACGCGCCCCCCCGGTGGCGGCGGCTACCTGCCGTACCGGTCCCTGCACGGGGTGGACATCCTGACTCATTTCGGCTTCGATCCGGCCGGGCTGGGTACTCTGCGACAAGGTTTGCCCGCCGCCCAGGCTGGCGTTATCCTGGGCAGCCTGGGTCAGTTGGACATTCTGATGCTGCAGGTCGGGGCTGACGGCGCCGGTTTCAAGCTGCGACACATCGAACGGGTACACGGCGGCATGCGCGTCGTTCATCGACTCCTGTGCGCGCATCACGTAGCTTTGAATCTCCTTCGGGCTCTTGTCGATGCCAACTGCCTGGTCTCGCCAATCCGCAAAGACGTTGTCGCTCGACACCCACACCAGTTTCTTGTGACCGGGCACGGAGGAGAGATGACGCGCCACCTGGGCGAGAATGATGAACGAGGCGCGGGCCGGCTCATCGCCCATGGTGAGCAGTTGCGGATCTATCGGGGAAATCGAATCCGGCACATCTACATGGTTGCCGTTCACCGAGTTCAGGTCAGACGCGTTGTGCACCTCGTCGAAGTGCTGCCGGTTGCGCGTCTCCTCTTCGTGTGCCTGGGCGACGGACTGAGCCGTGGGCATGAACCGCTGCATGCGGGCGATAAGGACCGCGTGATCGTCGGTGATTTCGCTCAGAACGCGAAAGCCGAGACCGGTCATGGTGTATAGCCCCACGCGTTCGCCCGGGGCCAGCGAGCCAAGAAACTTAAGAATCTGGCCCCGCGCATAATTCATGTCGGCCCACGCGATGTGACTCTCATCGATCAGCAAAATTGTGGTGTTCGTGTTGTCGGCGGCCGTCGGTGTGGGCCCACTGCCCGCTCGATTGGAAAACTCGGGTTCCTGACTCGCAGCGGCTGCGCCTTGAGCGGGTGGGGTTACGTCTCGAGCTGCCGCAGTCTGCGCCGCGTCCTGAGTGAAGAAGCGAATCTCCTGCTTCTGCCCGTTGTCATAGACGACGAAGTCGCCGGCGTTCAAATCGGTGACGGGCGACTTTTCTTGTCGTAGGCCACGATGCCCACATCAACCAGCCGCGAGGTCACTTTGAGCGAATAGTTGTCTCCCTGACGCGTCCGCCGGGTTGTTCGGAATGCCAGTGGCGCTGGTCAAAGTAATTTCGGGGATCACGGACTCTGGCGGAGTAATGGAGGGCAATGCTGCTGCTGAGGTTGGAGGTGGAACATTCGTGGCGGCTGTTTCGGACGGCTGCGGGGCTTTGGCTGGCGGCTCCTCGGTTGTGGGTTTCCGAAACTGTCGGGGAGTACAGCGGTCATTGGAGCCGTGGCAGGACCCGCATTCGATGGAGGGGAAGTCTTCACACCAGGCGTGGTACCATCGGCAGCCGCGGCATTACTTAAGATCCGCATAGTTGTGCCCAGGCGGTGGTAATTCGTGAAGTGAGTCTCATTGATCAGCAAGACCGGCGCCTTGCCATTCCCGCTGAGCGGGGTTTCCCAGGCGGAGTCGTCGCCGACGCCGTTGAGAGCCATCGACTTCGACCCTGCGCCACCCGGTTCCAGCGAAATCGCAAGGCTGCGCACGGGGCAAATGAACTGCCGCTCGCCGATGGTCACTGGTTCGTATTCCACCAGGGTGTCCGCACGCATCAGCGGGTCGCCGTGGCAAGCTCCGCCTGGATCGTGATGCGCCGCACGGCCCCGGTAGCCGGATCAATGGAAATGGTGCCGTAATATCCCGGCGTCTCGCTGAAGGTGTCGTACTGTTGAGCTCTGGAAATATTCGCCATCTGCTGCGCCGTACGTTCGCGGCCGCTATAGCCGAATTGCACACGTCCTGCGAGTAGCTGATCGACGAGGCAGCAGTAAGAGACAGCATAGTGCGAGGCTTCACGCGGCACCGAATAGCGATACACAGCAGCCAGTCCCGAGGAGTTCTGCTCCCAATGGCTGAATTTGGCATTCTGTTGCGCCATATCCGAGAGGACGACTGTCATCGCGGGACCGAATTCACCCCATGTGCGCAGACCGAGTTCCAGAGAAGACTTCGCCGTTGCAGTTTTTCGGTTGTCGGATCCTCTACTTCCTTGCCATCCTGAAAGGTAACCTCGCGCTTGGTGCCGCCGACCGGGTGCAGTCCCGCGCGACCGGCAAATCGCCCTTAGCCAACACCTGCGGGGTGTCGTCAAAGCGTGTGGTCAAACGGGTAACAAAGAAGTTGGGCAGGCGCGACCAGGTTTGCACCGCATACGCACGGGCAGCGCTCAGCATGCGGGCCTGCGTTGCGGCATCGGGCACGGCGGTAGCGGGCAATTCGGCGAGCGGTGGGTTAACAAAGGACGATTGGTCGGCGAGAAGCTGGAGGGCGAGCGCTGTCCTGGGGCCCAGCGCGAGCTTTGCGGCAAAAGCGTCCCAGCGTGGTATCGGTGAGCCGCTCGCTCATTTCGAATTCGCTCACCTGGTGCGCTACGTCAGGATCTTTGCGGTGCGCAGCAATATCCGCCACGAGGGCCTGCTCAAGTTGTGACACGGTCACACGCCGGGAGGCGACTGCGGGAAGCGTAGTCGCCGCGATCATTGCGAGCAGAATCAACCTTCGCATCACAACTCACCCCGAGTGTTCCTGAATGGCCTAATTGCAGAGACGGGAATTCCGCCTCAAAGGCCTTAGGATTCTTGAGAAGAATCGTTTTTTCACGCGCGTCTCTTCAACCTTTTGAAGCAGACCAAAGAGGAGGGAATGGCGCACATGAACTTTACACAGGCGAGGTCGTGGTCGACAATTGAGCTTCTTGCCGCACATGTCCGACGCGCTTGTCGCTGGAAGACGATCTGCGCGTCAAGACGAACGTCTCTTAACTCTCTGGTAGAGTGAATCTGGCCGCTCGGACCTACATCACGCGCGTGCGGCGCTAAACCCCAGAAGAAGATGCCAAGATTTTCAATATTCAGGAAAACGCAAGTGATTCCACGATCTGCCGAAGAAGAATCGGTCTTTGCGGCCCTGGACCTTTCGCCTCGAGCCCTGGTATTCGCCACGACCGTGGGGGTTCCCCGACCTGCGCCCCTGGTTCAATATTGTCGCCGAGGGTGAACCGATCGGAGAGGCCTGGCTCACGGGCGACGATTGTCTCGTGGCAACTGGTCCCCACGCAGGCAAGACCCTCGGTAGCCTTTTCCATGAGGCGCCCGAAGCCCTGCTCGGCAAGGATGCCCCCGCGCCCGATTCTCCGCTGCTCATCAAAGTGATTTTCGCGCACGAAAAGCTCAGCGTGCAGGTGCATCCCGATGACTGGATGGCGAGGAAGTACGGCGAGCCCCGGGGCAAGACCGAGTGCTGGTATGCGCTGGCCGCCCAAGCGGGAGCGCAGGTCGCCGTTGGCCTCAAACCCGGCACTACCCTTGAGCAGGTAAGAGCCGGCATCGGGGACGGCTCCCTTCAAAACCTGCTACAACTGCTGCCTGTCTCCGCCGGGGACATGATCTTCGTGGATGCTGGAACCGTTCACGCCATTTGGCCGGGATCGATTCTGCTTGAGACGCAGCAGAACAGCGACATCACCTACCGAATGTTCGATTACGGACGCCCTGCGAGTTGCACATTGAAAAGTCGCTGGAGGCGACCCGCCTCGTGACCCGCGCCGGCAAGGTTCGGCCAAAGAAGCTTGGAGACAGGACGATCCTGATTGATGAAGACTATTTCTGCGTCGAGCGCATTTCCGTCGAAGTAAGCCGTTCCAGCACGACGCTCCCTGGCCCCGGCGAACGGACTGCAGGCCTCTCCTACGTATTTGCGGCTGCGGGCACCGGCAGGATTACCAGTCTCAGCTTTGCGGAAGTCGACTTGCCCCCACACCAAATCGTCGCCGTACCTGCGTCTTCGCCCATGTTTGCAATTCAGGACATGGGCGGTCTCGATCTCATTCGCATTTCGACCCGGTGGCCGGAAAAGGTGGGATGAAGCAGGAACCCCGCGCTTTTCCGGGCCACCATCGATTCTTCGCCAGGCCAGCGGTCGCGGAGCGACCTTGCGCTGTTTTCAGGCGCAAGGATGAGCTGGCCAGTCCGCGGATTCTAGGGTCTGGGAGGCCCCATCGGCTTTTCGTGGAGAATTATCGACGACGTGCCGAATTTATCCCGCAGTTGGGCAAACCGTGAAGCAAAGAATGTGTCCTGCAATTGCATAAAGATTTCGCCGCCATCAGAAAGAGCCGCATAAATTCGCTCGGCTTCGCTGTCGCTGGCGACCGATAAAGAGATATAGGCACTGCGCATGGGTTGGGCGTCCGGAATATCCGCTCCCATCAGCACACTGCCTGCAATGGTGATGCTGGCGTGAAGAACAGCATTCTTCCACTCTGGAGTTATCCGGCTTTGATCCGGCGCTTCGCCGTGCGTCATGATCATGCCGATCTTGCCGCCGAGAAGTTTCTCGTAGAAACGGAAAGCGTCTGCGCAATTGCCGGAATAGTTCAGATACGTCGCCATCTTCATCTTGTTTTTCTCCTTGGGGATTTGGTTACGGGTTGAAACGGCGGAATCAGTGGGGTCAGGTCGCGCTGTTCCCACCGCCGATAGGTCTCGGTCAGTATAGCTTCGCGGTTTTTTTTCATTTGTTCAACAAAGCCGCAGGGAGCGGCGGTTTCTTCGTGGCGCGCGGCCCACAACAGTAGTTCGAGCATCACCGGAGCCAGCGCAATGCCTTTGGAGGTGAGGCGGTAATTGATGCTTCGGCCGTCCTCCTCGGCTCGTTCGGCGGTCAGAATTCTTGCCGCTTCCAACTTACGCAAACGGTCTGCGAGAACGTTCGTGGCAATCCCTTCGCCGGCATGCTGAAACTCGCGGAACGTGTGGTAACCGCGCACCATCAAATCGCGGATGATGAGCAGCGACCAGCGGTCACCGAATCGCTCCAGCGAGACGGAGACGGGACAGCCCGAGCGCCGATTTTGAGCCCTCTCTTTCGCCACGAAAGCAGCTTACGCATTTTACTTGCATTTTGCAATCTATATGTGTTTAGAATATGCGGCTGCAGGTACGCAATTCCGCACCCAGCGATGGCGCAGGATGAAACCGGGCCGCCAGAACTCACCAAGGCTTTATAGGCAGGTGTACACAATGAGCGCTCTTCAGGACTTTCCCCGTATCACGCCATTTCTCTGGTTCGACAGCAATGCAGATGAGGCTGTGTCGTTTTACCTCACCGTATTCAAGAACTCTCGCCTCCTCAGTGAATTTCGCCGAAATGCAGACGATCCGAGCGGATTGAAAGGGAGCATTCTCACCATCGCCTTCGAACTCGACGGCCAGCGCTTTACCGCACTGAACGGCGGTCCGATATTCAAGTTCAATGAAGCCATCTCATTCGTCGTGCGCTGCGATAACCAACAGGAGATCGATGAGTATTGGTCGAAGCTCATTGCCGGCGGCAGCGAAGTTCAATGCGGGTGGCTTAAGGACAGGTTCGGCCTCTCGTGGCAGATTGTGCCTGCCCGCTTGCCCGAACTGATCAAACATCCCAAAGCCATGGAAGCTATGATGCAAATGAAAAAGCTCGACATTGCCGAACTCGAGCGTGCCGCGCATTCGTAGTTCAAGCTCAATTGAGAGGAAAATGACGCATGCCCGTTCCAAGCCTATCCACTGCAGCCCACGCCTATCGCCAAAATGCCGCGTTGCTGAATAAGAGCTTCGAAGGTCTTACAGCTGAAGAATGGCTCGCGAGCCCGAAATCCACCTCCAACCCAGAGTTATGGATACTGGGTCACGTGGTCTGGGCGCGGTCGATGGCGCTCAAACTTCTCGGATCGCCCTGGGAGCGTCCATGGCTTTCGTTGTTTGCGCGCGGTGCGAAGCTGCCCGAGCCTTCGCAATATCCCTCGCCCGAGGAGATGATGCTCGGTTGGCAGGAGGTCTGCGCAAATCTGACAACAGCCCTCGAAGGCGCAACAGACGAAGTGCTATCTGCGCCAACTCCGGAGAAATCTCCGAGCTTCGATGGAAAGGTCGGAGGCATGGTCACCTTTCTCGCCTTTCACGAGGCCTATCACGTGGGGCAGGCCGCTTATTTACGCTGTTGGATGGGCCATAGCCAGATTGTTGGCTGAATCTAGTCAGCGTCTCTGATCTTCTGAAACGCAATCGTGTGTGCGAGGCGACCTGCCGACTTATCTGTGTGGGTGGTTACTTTTGTGCTGACCCCGTTCTGAGGCGAACCTTTTGGTCGCTCTGAAGGCCCTATTTTAGAGGGCGAGAGGGTTACCGGTGGCCGGCCTGGTTTCACAAAGACGAACAGATTTTAAGCCAGTTATCTTTCATAATTGTCGCAATGAGGGGGAGTGGGTAATCTAGAATTACCACTAAAGTTCTCCGATTGAACCCTTTGAGGGATACCCGCCGGGGATTACTCCAGTGTTAAGCTTTCCCTCTAGAGGGGAAGTGATGAACGAATCGACGCATGAACAAGCTTACCTTGCTGCTTTAGGCGCAGCGAGCACGGAACTCAGTGAGCTTTTCGTGGAATTTCAGAAGCTTGAAATCCGAAAGGAACGGATGGAGAGAATCATCGATGCTCTCAAACCCGTGATCGAATCGGACGAACGGGTCGACGGTCGGGATCAAAAGACGCCTGAAGCTCCCGTTGAAGCACGGTATGAGCCCATTGATCCCCATTCCTTCCTGATTCAGCACCCAGCTGAGGAACCTGTTCGAGGTTCACTGGCTCAGGACAATTCATTGAACAAAATTCAGCGACGTATTAGCTCTGCACTGGGAATGGCCGCCGTGGCTTGAGTTATCCGGGTTAAAGGCAGCTCCAAGATGCGAACCCAAAAGCAGGTCTATGGAAGTTCATAGTGGAGTGTAGAGAGATATGGCGACTTTGGCGGCGGTTAAGGAATCCGAACTAGATGTGGTCAAAAAAGAGCCTCTCATTGGCCCGGCTTTCAAGCCACAATCGCTTGCCGAAGTTGACGTGAGCGATGCGATTCTCGAGAACCTGGCTTTAAAGACTCTCTATCTGGCGGGTTCGCTCTCAGTGCTTGAACTCGCCGAGAAAATCCAACTCAGCTATGGAGTGACACACGAGTTGTTTTCGCGTCTGCGGTCGGAAACGCACTGCCAGGTTATGGGAATGGTTGGCAATGTGCCAAAGATTGCCATCACGGCGTTGGGCAGGTCGCGGGCTGCGGATCTACTCTCCCAGAGTCACTATATGGGTGCCGCGCCCGTGTCATTCGAGAGTTATGTGATGCAGGTTCGGAAGCAGAGCGCCCAGAAGGCGAACGTGCATGCAGCAGACCTTGCGCGGGCCTTTTCCCACCTTGTAATGGACGCAGAGACTCTACGCCAATTGGGAACCGCGCTTAATTCCGGCAGCTCGCTTTTCCTCTATGGGCCTCCTGGTGTTGGGAAAACCACCATGGCTGAGGTTCTCTCCCACGTTCTTGCTGAGGATGCGGTCTGGATCCCATATGCGGTTGAGGTGGATGGTCAGATCATCACGGTGTTCGATCCATCGACTCATACCCGCGCGACGGAATCGGAATTCGGAAACCACGATCCGCGCTGGGTGCTCTGCCATCGGCCCGCCGTCCTGGTTGGCGGGGAATTGACGGCCGAGATGCTGGATCTGCAATTCAATCCGGTCGCGAAATTCTACGCAGGTCCGGTGCAGATGAAAGCCAATAACGGAGTTTTGATCATCGACGACTTCGGAAGACAGCGCCTGCGCCCGGAAGAGCTGCTCAACCGCTGGATCGTTCCGCTGGATCGGAAGATCGATTTTCTTTCGATGACGGGCGGCAAGAAGATTGAGATTCCGTTCGAAATGCTGGTCGTGTTTGCATCCAACTTTGACCCAGCGGAGCTTGTGGATCCGTCGTTCATTCGCAGGATTAAGACGAAGATCAAAATCGGAGCTGTATCGGACGAGCAGTTTCACGAGATTTTTTGCCGAGTCGCCGAGGAAAGCAAGGTCCCGTTCGATCAGCCAATTCCTTACATTCTGATCGATTTCATCCGCCGTCACCTGAACCAGGAGCTGCGTTCCTGTTATCCACGGGATGTGATTGACCAGGTCCGTTGGGCAGCCAGTTATGAAGATAAAGAGCCGTTTCTCGATCGCAAGGCATTGGAACAGGCGATTACTGCATATTTTCTCAAGCGCCCTAAAGATTCTGCTGCATAACAGTCGCTGATGGCTTGCAGGCTTGGATTCTTGCGGGCTCGCTCGCTGAGGACTGATAACTCGCGAGCGACGTCAAGTGATAGCATCAGACCTGACAGATGCAAACCAAAAAACTGAAAATCATTCCCCTCGGCGGGTTGGGCGAGTTCGGCATGAACTGCCTCGCGTTGCGCTGGGAAGACGACATTATCGTGATCGACGCCGGCTTGATGTTCCCGGAGTCGGAATTGCTGGGTGTAGATATCGTCGTACCCGATATCTCCTATCTGGTTGAGAATAAAGCATGCGTTCGCGCCATCATCCTTACTCACGGGCATCAGGACCATATCGGCGGGCTGCCGTGGCTCCTTAGTGAACTTAAGGTCCCGGTGTACGCAACCGAATTCACGCTGGCTTATGTCGAAGGCAATCTCGAAGAAAACCAGTTGCTCGACGAGACCGAACTGGTCGAGATCACACCCAAGGAAAAATTCACCATCGGTCCGTTCACGATCGAGCCCATCCGGGTGACCCATTCACTTGTCGATTGCGTGGCCCTGGCCATTGAAACTCCCGTGGGGATCGTTATCCACACCGGCGATTTCAAGATTGATCTCTCACCGCTCGATGAAAAACCATTCGATCTGCACACGTTTGCCGAATACGGCAAGCGCGGCGTACTTGCGCTGCTTCAGGATTCGACGAATGTCGATCGTTCCGGCTACACGCCAAGCGAGCGCGCGGTTATTCCCCGGCTCGATGAAGTCTTTTCCCGGACCAAGAAGAAGCTTTTCTTCAGTTGTTTCTCGTCGTCGATCTATCGGATTCGCATCGCGCTCGATCTGGCTCGAAGCCACGGCCGGAAAGTGGCCATCATGGGCCGTTCCATGATGGAGAGCACTGAGATCGCGCAGGACCTCGGCTACATCAACATCCCGCCGGGCCTGGTGATCAATCCCAGCCAGATGCGCGACTATGCTCCCGAGCAACTGATGATCCTGATCAGCGGAACGCAGGGAGAACCGATGAGCGCCCTGAGCCGCGCTGCCGTCGACAATCACAAGCATGCGCGTATCGAGATGGGCGATACGGTGGTGCTCAGCTCGCGCATCATTCCCGGTAACGAGAAGAGCATTTTTCAGTGATCGATCATCTCTACCGCCGGGATGCAAACGTGATTTGCGACGATGGCTCCAACGGCCTGATCCACGTAAGCGGCCATGGAAGCCAGGACGAAATGCGCCTCCTGATCAATCTCGTTCGCCCCAAGTTTTTTATTCCCGTTCACGGCGATTACCGCCATCTGCGCCAGCACGCCAAAGTGGCATTGGAAACGGGATCGGTTGAGCATGCCATCGTTATTGAGGATGGCGACGTGCTGGAACTGGACAAGAACGATGCACGCAAGAAAGACAAGGTGACCGCGGGCCGGATCCTGATCGATTCCGGTTCGACGATCGATGTGGTGGAAGAACTGGTCATTCGCGATCGGCGCATTTTGTCAGAGGACGGATTTGTCATGGCGGTGCTGGCCATCAACAAACGAACAGGAAAAGTAGAGCGTGCGCCCGAAGTGGTGATGCGCGGATTTGGCGGCGCCGATATCACCGATCAGGCCCGCGAAGTCGTGCTCAAGACGCTGGACGGATTGACGGGCGAAGAAAAAGCCGACTATGGCATGGTCAAAGAAAAAGTCCGGGTGGAATTGAAGCGGCTGATCCAGAAAACGACCGGACGCCGTCCCATGATTATGCCCGTGATTATGGAGATTTGACCGCGTTGTGCGTGTAATCGGGGGAACCGATTTCCCTGATCTTCGATTTCGAGATCGAACTCCTTCTGTAGAATTCCACTATGAACCGATTCGCCGCGGTCCTGACTGTTTTGCTGGTCGTTCTCGTCCCGGCGCTCAGTTCGCATGCCAAAGCCCAGGAACCCAAGGCCACAGTTCCCGCGTGTTTGCCGTCTGCGACGCTCGACCAACTGGCGACAGCTCTCGATGATGCAGTGAGCGGCCCCGGCAACAAGGATCGCGCGTGCCTGCGCCAGTTGCTATTGCCTGACGCGCGCCTGATGCCCATACGGAAGACTCCCGAAAGTACTTTTGCACCCCGCATCCTCACGGTGGATGACTGGATCGATGCTGTGGCCAAACGTGGACGCGAAGTCTTCTACGAGCGGCAGGTGAAAGTACGAGCCGAGAGCTATGGCCACTTCGCCCATCTGTGGAGCACCTATGAAATCCGGCCGACACCTGATGGCAAAGCTTCGGTGACGGGAATCAATAGTGTCCAGGCTGTCTTTGACGGCACCCGCTGGAGAGTCCTATCGATTCTGTGGGAACCAGATACGACAGCCGGACCGATCCCGGAGAAGTATTTGCCATGACCATAACAGCCGATTCTCTCGTATCCCTCGAAACCATTCGTGCCGCTGCAGCGCGCATCGCCTCCATCGCCGTGAAAACGCCATTGGTGCGAGCGCCGTTCCCCGGCGTGGCGGGCTACGGCACATCGAAAGAAATCTGGCTCAAAGCTGAAAGCCTCCAGCCGATCGGCGCGTTCAAAATTCGCGGCGCGGCGAACAAGATTTTGCAGCTTACACCGGAGGAGATTGCTCGCGGCGTCATTACGTACTCCAGCGGAAATCATGCGCAGGGTGTGGCCTACGCGGCGCGCGCGGTGGGTGCGAGGGCGGTGATTGTGATGCCGTCGAACGCGCCGGCGATCAAGCGAGCGGCAACGCTGGCCATGGGGGCGGAAGTGGTGGATGTAGGTCCCGCCTCAAGCGAGCGCCTGGAGAAGGCGGAAGACCTTGTGCGCCAGCACGGTTATGTTGTCATCCCACCTTACGACGATGAGCAGATCATCGCCGGGCAGGGAACCTGCGGCCTGGAGATCGTGGAAGAACTGCCGGGAGTGGATCTCGTGCTGGCTCCGGTCTCGGGTGGTGGTCTACTGAGCGGCGTCGCCGCGGCGGTGAAACAGCTTCGCCCCGAGGCGAAGGTCTTCGGCGTGGAGCCGGAGCTTGCCGGCGACACGGCGGCGAGCTTTCGCAGCGGCAAAATTGTAACGTGGCCGGCGGAACTGACCAGCAGGACCATCGCCGACGGCTTGCGCACGCAAAGCGTAGGGGAGCGAAATTTCGCACATATTCAGGCTTTCGTCGATGGCATCATCATCGTGAACGAAGCCGAGATTCGGGCAGCCATGCGGGCAATCGTGGCCGTTGCTCGCCTGGTTCCCGAACCCAGCGGCGCGGTGGCGGTGGCCGCTTTGCTCTTCCATGAAGCAGAGCTGCCCATTTACGCCAAAGCTGTTGCCGTGGTGAGCGGGGGCAACGTGGCACCTGAGTTCCTGGCCCAGGTGCTTACCGAACCCAACTCGTAACGTCGTTCGACTATGATTTTCTTTGTGACGAAGACTAAAGTTCTCGCGAATTGGACCGGGGCTGCCCAAGCCATCGCATTCGGTGCGGCCTTCCTGCTTGTTACGCTTCCTGCGCCTGGCGAGAAAAAGCCGCAACTGGTGAAGCCGATTGCCGGACCACGCGCAACGGTTCTGCGCGTGACGCCTCTTTTTGTCTCGCCGGACATGAAGGCACAGAAAGTGGATCGCGTGCAGATTGGCCGCGAAATGGTTGTGGCTGAAAAGAGCGGCCCGTGGGTGCGTGTCTATGCCAACACGGACATCGAAGAGGAGCACCAGAGCGACACGCCCATATTTGGCACCAACGACACGCCGCCGCCCATTTCCGGGTGGATGGAGGGAAAGGCAGTGGTGCAAGATACGACTCCGAATGGCGACCAGGTGCTGATGGGCAGCGCTGCCAACGAGGAGTCTCTGGCGTCGGATCCCCGCGGACCGGTGAACGCCGCCAAAAGCGCGCACCTGCTTTATCGAAGGCTGGTGGAGATGTTTCCCAACTCTCCCCTGGCGCCGGAGGCCGCGTGGCGCGCCGCGGACATCCTGTGGCAGATTCAGAAAGCTGACTTCACTTCGCTTCCCTCAGCCAAGGAACGTGATCCCTACATGCGCGACCAGATGGATGAAGACGATCTGAAGAAAGTCGGAAAGTACTATCCGCACACGCGCTGGGCTGATCTGGCAGACTACGACCTGATTGACAACAAGCTCTGCGGCGACTGGCAAGGCGCGACCAAGTGTCCCGAGAAGGAATCCGATATTTACGAAAAGTATGCAGCGGAGCATCCCGATGGTCCGCGGACAGCGCAAGCGCTCTATGAGGCGGTGTACCGGCAGGCCGTGCTGACCGATATGTTTGGCGCGGATGGCAGCGACAAAAAGCAGGACGAGGCGCACAACCACGCGCGCGAACTGGTCGCGCGGTTAAGAGACAAATTCCCGCAATCGGATTTCACCTGGCGGGCAGCGGCCCTGGTGTACAAATTGGATCAGGGTATCCCTGTCTACGGCATCGAACGCCAATAGGCCGAGAGAGGAAAATGTCATTCGCTTCTGGATTGACGACTTTGCACCGGAGGATTTTTGAACGTCTACATTCAGTCTGTTCTATTGGGAATTGTGGAAGGCTTGACCGAATTTTTGCCGGTCAGTTCGACGGCGCACCTGCGCATTGCCGAAGCGTTGATGAGGATTCCGCTGGACGACGCGTATTGGAAGATGTACACAATCGTGATCCAGGCGGGCGCCATCTTTGCCCTGCTGCTGCTCTATCTTGAGCGCATCCTGGGGTTCGTTCGCACTTTTCCCAAGGGCGAGGGCGGCGACCGCACCTGGCTGACTCATCCCATTTCTCTCACACTGATCGCTTTTGCCTGCACTTCACTGCCGGCGCTGGTGCTGAAGAAATGGAGTGACAGGAATCTGGGCAGCCTGGGCGTGATCGCATGGGCGTTGCTCATTGGCGGCATTTTGATGTGGATCATCGATGCGCGGTCATCCCGCTTTGAGCCGACGACCACGCATGTAGAAGAATTGGGGCTGGGCCAGGCCATTTGGATCGGACTGTGCCAGTCGCTTTCGGCCATCTTTCCGGGTACGTCTCGTTCCATGTCGACAATCGCGGCGGGGCAGCTGGTAGGCATGGACAGACCATCGGCGCTGGAGTTCAGTTTTCTGCTTTCGATTCCGACGATGTTGGCGGCGACGGGATATGACTTGCTGAAGGAGATTCACCCCAGCAAAGCGGCGGGTGCTGCCACAGCCGCTGCGCATGTTGTGATGACGGGCGAGCGGTGGATCGTGCTGGTTATCGGATTTGTGGTGTCGTTCATTGTCGCCCTGGGCGTAGTTGAGTGGTTCTTACTCTGGGTGCGCAAGCATGGATTTACAGTCTTCGCCGTTTATCGCATTGCACTTGGCTTGGTACTGCTGCTCTGGGGAAGCAAGCTCATCGGGCAATAACCAGATTAAAATGTGACGTCTGCCTCCGGGGGTTTGCAGCAAGGTTCCCCCTGCCGGGTTTTGCCCGGCTTCCGGTTCCGCGACAGGGATAATAAGAGCTGCTCTGGGATTTCTCGTCCGCCCTGGCGGCTTGTTCGCGTCGATTCCGGCGGCCAAGGAGCGGAAGGCGTCCCTCACATGAAGACCATTCCGATTGCCCTGTCGCCTACGCGCAGCCGCGCCCTGAACGTGTTCATGGGGCTTGTGCTGGCGCTGGCCTCGGTTCTCCTTCTCCTCGCTCTTGTCACGTATCATCCGGCAGACCCTTCCCTGAACACCTCCACTGACTCCGCCCTGCCACGGGACGTACACAACTGGATTGGCCTTTTTGGCGCGTGGCTGAGCGATTTGCTGCTGCAGGCAATCGGGGTTACCACCTTCCTGCTCCCGCTGTGGCTTGGCGGCCTGGGTTGGAGCTGGATGCGGTCACGTTCGGGCGGATCAGCCTGGTTGCGGTGGATTGGATGCGCGCTGGCCGTTGTGTTTCTGCCTACTGTTTTTGGCCTGTTGCCCTGGCATTGGCGCTGGATGCATGCGGTTCCCGTGGAAGGTGTCATGGGCCGGCTGGTAGCCAGCATGCTGGTCGTCTACCTGAACATTCAGGGCGCCTGGTTGGTGGCTGCGGTGTTTGCCGGCGCGGGCGTCTACTTTGCTTCGGCCGTCAATTTCTGGGCAATCAAGCAAGCCATCGAGGATCGCTGGATTCATGCGATTTCACTAAACGATCGCTGGCGGAACTGGCTGGAAGAGCGCGCGGAGCGGAAGGCAGAACAGGAAGCTGTTCGCACTGCACAAGAGTCACCAGGTCCGGACCAGCGCCTCTTTTCGGGATCCATCGGTGGGGCACAGGAAGCGACGTCTGAGTCGAGCCCCAGGGGTCTTGGACGGATTATCTCGTTGTTTGGGGGGCGAAAGAGCGTTCCAGAGCCAGATCCGGTGGATGAGATTCCCGCTTTTCAGCGAACTGCGACCCAACCTGCGGAGGCACAGGTCCCGGTGGCGATTTCAGCCCGCCGCGCAAGTATCTGGGAAAGGACGGTGGCGGAGAGCTCCCCTGCTACGTCGGCTCCTGTTGCCGGGGCGGCGGGTGGGAGCCCGGATTTGCGTCCGGTGTCCGCTGAGGTGGCCGCCTCGCAGCCCACTCCGCGGCTGGTTGAGATGCGGACAGCCCGCACGGCCCTCGAGCCAACCCAGACTCCCGCCCCTTCTTCGCAGCGCCCGGCGGAGATTGCTATTCACGAACGCGCCGACGCCGAAACACGCAGCGTTACCGTGGCACCTAAAAACATCAGTGGATTCAAGTTGCCGTCGAGCACTTTGCTGAATGCGGGTACCGGTCCGCAGACGGTGCGCGAGGACGAACTCCGCGAAGAAGCCAAAGTTCTCGTGGAAAAATGCGCCGAGTTCGACGTGACAGGGCAGGTGGTTCAGATCAACCCCGGCCCGATGGTCACTACGTATGAATTCAAGCCCGAGGCCGGCGTCAAGTACAGTCGCGTGACCGGGCTTGCGGAAGACCTTTGCCTTGCCATGCGCGCCGAGAGCATTTTGATCGAGCGCATGGCGGGAAAGAGCACGGTTGGCATCCAGGTGCCCAACCACGAGCGCGAGACCATTCACCTGCGCGACGTGCTGGAGTCGGAGACCTTTCATAAAGCCAAGTCGCGCTTGACGCTGGCTATGGGCAAGGACATCAACGGCCGTATCGTTACGGCCGATCTGTCGTCGATGCCCCACGTGCTGATCGCGGGTTCCACGGGGTCCGGCAAGTCGGTCGCCATCAACGCGATGATCATGAGCCTGTTGTTCCGCACCACGCCCAGCCAGGTTCGGCTCATTCTCGTGGACCCCAAGCGCGTGGAACTCGGCATGTACGAGGGCATTCCGCATCTCTTCACGCCCATCATTACGGAGCCTAAGCTGGCGGCCAATGCGCTGCGCAACGCGGTGCGCGAAATGGAGCGTCGTTTGAAACTGCTGGCCAGCCGCAGCGTGCGCAACATCGACCAATACAACAAGCTGTTTGAAGGCACGATGCCTTCTCTGTTTGACGAAGGCGAAGACGAGGAACCGCTCCCTTACATTGTCATCATCATCGACGAGCTCGCCGATCTGATGATGCTAGACCGCTCCAACGTAGAAGAGTCCATCACGCGGCTGGCGCAGATGGCCCGCGCCGTGGGAATTCACCTGATTCTCGCCACCCAGCGGCCAAGCGTGGACGTGATTACCGGCCTCATCAAGGCCAATATTCCTACGCGCATCAGCTTCCGGCTCGCAACCAAAGTGGACTCGCGGACTATTCTCGACACGAATGGCGCAGAGGCCCTGCTAGGACGCGGCGACATGCTTTTCCTGCCACCCGGCACCAGCCGCTTGATGCGGTTACACGCGCCGTATGTGAGCGAAAAGGAGACGGCCGCTGTGGTCGGCTTCTGGAAGGATCAGGGCCAGGCCGAGTACGTTGAGGGCTTCCTGGAATCGCCCAAAGACGAGCGGCCGAGCGTGGAAGGCTCCAACAGCGATCCCGACGAGAACGACCCCATGTTCGACGATGCGGTGCGGCTGGTCTTTGAGTTCGGCAAAGCTTCCACATCGCTGCTGCAGCGGCGCCTGCGCATCGGCTACGGCCGCGCGGCGCATCTGATTGATTTAATGGAACGAGACGGGTTGGTGGGTCCTGCGGACGGTTCCCGCCCACGCGAGTTGCTGAAAGCGCCGGGTTGGCTCCATGAGGTGTCGATCGCGGAGGAGTAGCTGCTAAAAATGCAATGGATTCCGATTTTCAGGTCCTGGTCATCGGGGCCACAATGTTCGCATTCAAGGTTCGTGTTAACAAATATTTGCGGCTAATTCAGGTTTGGCGGGCGCAAACTGGGTAAGTGCTCGGCATAGGTTCAGATTGCAACTTACCGACGGTGCTGCTGATCGACGACGATATGATCAGCCGCGAGGTGATTGCGACCCTGCTGACCTTGAGCGGTTACACCCTTCATACCGCAACCGGGGGCGCGGCATCGCTGGGAATGTTGGAGTCGGGCGAATGTGCGCCGCACGTGATCCTCGTGGATGTCCAAATGGAGGGTCTTAGCGGGCTCAGGCTGATCGAAGAGCTCCGCACTCGGAGCCAAGCACGCATTTATGCCATCAGTGGCAGCGCTCCATCCGACGAGATGAAGGACGCAACGGACGGATTCCTTCAAAAGCCCTTCGGTCCGGAGATGCTGCAGCAGCTCCTAAGTCAGCACAGGCTGAAGGCGGATGGCGATAAACTAGCCTCGTCCGAGGCTGTCGTGAACGCCGAAACACTGGCTCAATTCAGGCAATTAATGCCGGAAGCAGCCGTGCGGCAGGTCTACGCTACAGTTGCCGCGGACCTGAGAAGCAGGAGCGAGGCGCTTGAGACCGCTATCGCCAAAGGTGACGCCGCCGAAGTCCGCCGCATTGGGCACGCCATCAAGGGCGGTTGCGGCATGGCCGGGGTTCAGCGGGCTGCCTTGCTGGGTGCGCTGCTGGAGAGGGAGAGTGACCAATTGAATAACTCCGTGGGGGTACCCGGCGATTTGCGGGCGACTGCCGAAAAACTGGAGCGTATGCTTGATGTAGAATTTCCGACGTAGGCAGAGTGAGACGTTGTCCGGCGGGACAAGAGTCAAATATCGCCGGTAGATGCGGGAAAAATCCCCCCGGCGCTCATCCTGAGTACGGCTTATGAGAGGTTGACCGCTCAAGTGGAAAGACCGACACGAATTATATTGGCGGACGATCATCCCGTGGTTCGCATCGGCGTGCGCAACATGCTCACCACGCAGGAGGGCTTTGACGTGGTCGGCGAAGCCGATGACGGCGACGAAGCGATCACGCAGACTCTCGATCTCCAACCGGACATTTTGCTGCTGGACGTGGCAATGCCGCGCTTGCCTGGCCTGGAAGCCATGCGCGCCATCATGAAGGGTTCGCCCTCAGTCAAGATCCTGCTTCTCACCTCCACCATCACAACACAGCAGATCATCGAGGCGCTTCATATTGGAGCCCGGGGCATCGTGTTGAAAGACGCGCTGGCCGGCCATCTGAAGACTGCCATTCGCACGGTCTGCGCGGGCGACTACTGGATCGGTGGCAAGCGGGTTGTCAATCTTGTTTCGGCGCTCCATGACCTGATGCAGCAGGCATCGCCGCCTCCGCCGAAGACCTATGGCCTCACCCCTCGGGAGCTTGAGGTGGTGGGGTGCATCGTGGAAGGCTGCAGCAACCGGGATATCGCCAAGCAATTCGGCCTGAGTGAAGAGACCGTCAAGCGCCACCTGTCGAATATCTTCGATAAGACCGGTGTCTCAACGCGGCTCGAACTGGCCTTGTTTGCCATCGCTCACCACATGATTGCACCGGCGTAGACGGCGTCGCCTTCTCATCGTCACCATCAAGCGGCTGAAGAATCAATCAGACGAGGAACTGTTGCTCCAAGCGGTCCAAGAGGCTACCGGTGTCATCGCACACCCCGGTGTGCACGGGCGAGGGCTGGATGATGGTGCTGCGCGGCGAAACAAGCCAGTGGAATCGTTCCCGTTGCGTGAGAAGCGCGATGGGCCCAGCTTCCTGTTCGCCCGCACAAATGCGCGGAATGGCTTCAAGGTGCTGGTTGACCAGCGCAGCGTCAGCCTCCGGCCACAGGGCTCGCAGGCGGTTCTCGTCAAGGTGGACGCGCGCGGCAAGGTATCGCTTCTCCAGGCAAAAGACGATGATGCCAGCGTTCATGAACTCCTGGCGCTCCACTCGCGGCACCACGCGCAGGATGGCGTAATCAAACGAGGAGGGAGCGTGCATCGATCGCCTCCTGTTCGAAGATATGTGACGCTGCCAGCCGGCGTAGAAAGAAATTTAAATAGCCGGCTCGTCGCTGTGTAACGCTTAAGCCGCCTGGAATGCTTTCGAGCCAGGCATCCGGCACCTGTTCAATGACCTCCGCAAGCACCTTGGGCGTCAGGTTTGCGTGCGCGATTGCCGAAGCCTGTTTGATTTCAGAGGCCCAAGGCAGGAGGACGTGCTGCCCGACCTGCGGGAATGGCGACTCGATCTTTTGTTCCATTGTGGTCCAGTCGTGGTGGAAGAAGAGCGCCGCTCCGTGGTCGATCGGGTAGAGTTTGCGATGCCATACAAGAAGATTGGCGTTTCTCGGCGTTCGGTCCACATTCTGCGTGAATGCGTCGAACCACACTGTCAGCGATGCATCCGCGGGCGAGGCTGTGTCCCGCGCGGCGGGGTCGAACATGACGGAGCCGGGAAGGTAATCGAGAGCAAGGTTCAAACCCGCGCTGGCCTGCAGCAACTGCCGAATCTCATAATCTGGTTCGTTGCGGCCAAGCGAGGCGTCCATCTCGATGAAGACGACTTCGGGCACACGCAGGCCGAGGGCTCGGCCAATCTCACCAGCAATCAATTCCGCAATCAGAGCCAGAACCCCTTGTCCTGCTCCGCGGAATTTGACGACATAGAGCCCTAGGTCATCGGCCTCCACAATCGCGGGCAGAGAGCCTCCTTCGCGCAAGGGAAGCACATAACGCGTCGCATTTACGGTTCGCAGCATCGAACTTTCAGTTTAACGGTCAGGCGGCGGTGGGGTGGAGAGATCCCACGCCTTCGCCCCGTAACTCGGAATCTTAGGTGAACCGGTATCAGTAGCCGCCATCACGCTGATTATTTCGAGCGATTGGTTAGGATAGCTTCATGAGCCTCAATGGAAAGATCATTTTCATTACCGGGGCCAGTTCCGGTATCGGCGCGGCAACGGCACTTGCCTTCGCATCCCATGGCGTTCGGCTATTGTTGGCCGCTCGCCGAGCCGGCAAATTGGCTGAAGTGGCCTCTCGCGCGATGGAGCGCGGCGCCGTTGCCGTTCACTCAATCGATTTGGACGTGCGGGACTACCGAGCCGTTCAGGGATCGATCGACGACCTGCCACCCGAGTGGGCGGAAATTGACATTCTGGTGAACAACGCCGGCCTTAGCCGCGGTCTGGACAAGCTTTATATGGGCCGAATTGAGGATTGGGAAGAAATGATCGACACCAACGTCAAGGGTCTGCTCTACGTGACCCGTGCCGTAGTGCCGGGCATGGTGGTCCGGGGTCACGGCCACGTGATTAACCTTGGTTCCACCGCGGGCGAAATGACCTACCCGAATGGTGCCGTCTACTGCGCAACCAAGGCGGCGGAGCGTTCCATCAACGACGGGTTGCGCCAGGATGTGCTGGGCACACCGGTACGCGTCACCAGCGTGGACCCAGGCATGGTAGAGACCGACTTCAGCCTGGTGCGGTTCCACGGAGATTCGGAACGCGCGGCCAAAGTCTATAAAGGCGTGAAGCCGCTCACTGCGGACGATGTGGCCGAAGTGATTGTTTGGGCCGCGGACCGGCCTCCACATGTCAACATCGCGCGTGTAACACTGACGACTGTGCAACAGGCTAACTCGCTGCTCTTTGCCAGGGATGAGTAGTCCCGCCTGCGGAAGGGTGCCGGCGTTTGCGTCGACTTCGGATTTATTCGAGCGAGGCGATCTGGGATTCGATTTGGGCCAGGGCGGCTTCTAGCGCGGAACGGCGTGCCGGGTGGCAGGTTTTCTGTGACAAGATGTTTTCGCGTTGAAGATTGAGCGCCTGTTTTTGACGTTCCCGCTCGGCGCGTTTTTGATAAGCCATCCGCCGTTGTTCTTCGCTTACGAAGCCGCTTTCGGCTTTCACTGCGGGATGCTGCGAGACACTTGCCATTTGCTCCTCCACGGATTTACTTTCCCAACCGCGCGCCATATCTTCATTTTACGGGAGTTTCGCCGCCAGTCATCCCATTGACGGCACGCCTGATGCATCAGAACACTTGAGGATACCTCCATGCGGGTTTGGCAGATATCGTCGTTCGGTATTGATTCTTTGGAGTTTGTGGAGCGGCCAACCCCTCAGCCGGGGCCCGGTGAGGTGTTGGTCAAAATAGATGCGATTTCTCTCAACTATCGCGATCTGCTGATGGTGAAGGGACTCTATAACCCCAAATTGAAGCTGCCGCGCATCCCATGCTCCGACGGAGCAGGCGAAGTGGTGGCATTGGGCGAAGGCATTTCGCGATGGAAGCTAGGGGACCGAGTGGCTGGCATTTTCATGCAAAACTGGCTGGATGGTCCTCCCACGCTGGCCAAGACGAAAGGCGCCCTCGGCGGCGATATTGACGGGGTGCTCGCCGAATATGTGGTCTTCAATGAGACAGGACTGGTCGCGGTGCCAAATCACTTGAGCAATGTGGAAGCCGCCACACTGCCTTGCGCGGCCGTCACGGCGTGGAATGCACTGGCCGTCGGTGGCCTCAAGCAGGGGATGACTGTGCTGATCGAGGGGACGGGGGGCGTCTCGATCTTTGCCCTTCAGTTGGCGCGGGCTGCAGGTGCACGCGTTCTAGGCATCTCGTCCAGCCGCGAGAAGCTTGATCGGGCCATCGAACTCGGTCTTGATGCCGGGCTGAATTACCGCGAAACTCCGGAATGGGATCGTTGGGTGCTCGAGCAGACTGGCGGCGAAGGTGTGGACCTGGTAGTGGAAGTGGGCGGCATCGGCACTTTGCCGCGCTCGCTGCGGGCCTTGCGCATGGGTGGTGTGATTGCCCAGGTTGGCGTGCTCTCCGGCCCAATGGAGCCATTACCGCTGCCCATCATTCTGCACAAACAGGCGCGTATCCAGGGAATCTATGTCGGGTCGCGGCAGGATTTCGAGGAAATGAATGCAGGCATTGCCAGAGGCCAACTGCGACCCGTGCTGCAAAGCTTTCCCTGGACCCAAGCCCGCGAGGTCCTGGCTCGCATGGAGGAGGCCAGTCACTTCGGCAAGCTTGTGCTGGTTGTGGACTGAGAGGATCTTGCGCGCATAAACGTCGGCGCAGGGTCGAGAAGGCATGGTGCGATGACTCGGCTGGA
The DNA here is from genome assembly GCA_963718435.1 of uncultured Acidobacteriota bacterium. Classification (GTDB taxonomy): domain Bacteria; phylum Acidobacteriota; class Terriglobia; order Terriglobales; family Acidobacteriaceae; genus Telmatobacter. Next base: position 91,214 of record CAVQZQ010000097.1, read on the forward strand.
AATCCCGAAACGATGTACTTGGTGGGCTTGTTACGGAGAGGGAATAGGTTTGCGTGGCGGCTCCGGTTTGCTCTGCCTTAACCGGCGCCACGCGGTGGTTGAGATTAGAGAGTCAAACGAACCTTTGCGCACACGCCATCAGGAATGAACTCGCGCCCGAAATATTCGAGTGCGCGCACTTTCCGAACCGAAATCTGAGCCCAGGATGCCGCCCTCGGCGATTCACTAAACATGACGAAATCGTCTCTATCAGCCTTCTTCATATAACCGTCAACGGATATCGGAGTCTTTGAGCCGGTGAGAGATTTAAGGAAGTCTATAAATACATTCCCTTTGCCGGATTTCAGGTGCTCAAGCTCGCTTGCATTTGAGATTAGTTCTTGCAACTTCATTTTTTCCTCCCTGAAAATGTCAGCCAATGACTGCATCAGTAGCCAATTGCTTACATGGGTTTTGTAGCATTGCACTTTATTAGAATCAATAACCTAAAGGGTGTAGGAGAGAAGGGAAGTCCGCGAATCTCCAAGCAAATCGCGGCTGCAAGCGCGTATTAGCATGGCCCAAAAGTGTCACAATGGTTTGGAAAATCGCACGAAGAAATCTGTATGGTCGCGCCTTTGACTGACTTGATCAGAGTGAAGAGAACCACTCACTCGGTGTCAATTCCGCAGCTTGATGACGATGGCCGTTTTCCTGTTTTCATGGCAAGAATCCTGGTCCCTCTATCTGGGCGGAGTTTGACGGGTCTCAGCGGCGAGGGATTGGTCCGGTCCATCTGGTGCGCGGGAATGAATCTATTGTCTTGGGTAAGATGCGTTACCCTTAATGCTTAGCGGGTCGAAACCGAACTTAACAGATCCCAGGTCAACCGAGCCCGATTGCTTTGCCATTTGCCGCTCAAACCAAGACGATCCTTTCACTCAAGGACTTTGGACCCATCGCTGGGCGTGTGCAAACTATGCGCGGATTTGGGCTGTTGGCTGCGATATTGGCTCCTCTGATCGTCGCGATTGCAGGATGCAGCGCCGGGCCGGTGACGGCAACCCCTACAAATGCAGCATTTTCTATCTCGCCGGTGATGGCCACCATCGACACGAACTGCACCGGTTGTAATGCAGTCGATGCTCATGGAAGCGCCATGCATCAGTTTGCGGCGACGCTAGCCGACGGGGGTGGGGCTCCTGTGACCTGGTCCCTCGCAGGAGGTGACGCGAGCGCTGGTCCCGGCACGATCAGCGAAACTGGAAAATACTTTCCGCCAAGCTATCTGACTGCCGATCAAGCGCAAGTGGTGGTGACCGCGTCACTTAAGGCGGATTCCGCAGTACGGGAATCTACAGTGTTGACGTTGACGCCGGGTTTTCAGCAACCGCTCAACCCCGAAAACGTGGCGCTGGGTGCGAACGGGGCAGTAACGCTGACTGCCTATCTTGCTGAGGCAGGGGGCGAATCTGGCATACACTTTGCTCTGTCTGACACCGCGACGGGCTCGAGTGGCGGGCTGGGATCGCTGAGCGCGACGAATTGCCAACGATCAAACAAGGCTTTTACCTCGTGTACTGTGACTTACGCCGCGCCACCGCTGATCGCGGATACCGGCGTTACTTACGTGGTGGCCACGGCGGGCGATTCGGGAGCAAAAACCGAAGCCGAAGTGCTGCTGAACTCGGCGGGAGTGGCGAGCAACCCGGCGAGCCATCAAGCGCAGCTGCCGAGCCCTGTTGAACTGGGCAGTTCGGGCGGGAACAACAATGACTTTGACCTGAACGGAAGCACGATCGTGGATTGCTGCAGCGGGACCCTGGGATCACTGATCCAGGACAACGGCGGTCGTCAGTATCTGCTGAGCAACAACCACGTTCTGGCGCGGAGCGATCATGCCCAGGTCGGCGATGCCATCGTGCAACCAGGCCTGATTGACAATAACTGTACGCCGAACGGAGATGGCCCGGGGACCGTGCCGGTGGGGTCGCTGACAGGGTGGCTGGCGCTGAGTTCGAGCCAGACCAATGCGGACGCAGCGATCGCGCAGGTTGCTTCGCACAGCGTGGATCCAACGGGCAGCATTTTGGAGTTGGGAACACGGCAGGGCGACGGCACGCTCGCCGCTGCGCCTCCGGGCATCTCGTCGACCGGGGGAAAAGGCGAGCCGGGCGCGCTCGATCTTCGCGTTGCCAAGAGCGGCCGCACCACCGGGTTGACTTGCGGCGGCGTCTCGGCCGTCAACGTTGACATTTCAGTGGACTATTACCGGGACTGCGCCGAAACCAAGCCGTATCTCACCAAGACTTTTACTAACCAGTTGGCCGTCAGCGGCAATCGCTTCAGCGACTCGGGCGACTCGGGTGCGTTGGTGGTAGATGCCGGGAACGCGGAGCCCGTGGGGCTCTATTTTGCTGGAGGAACCGACGTATCCGGTGTGGGCCAGGGTGTGGCCAATCCTGCCGGCGATGTGTTGAGCGAGTTGAGTTCGCAGGTGGGCGCCGGGACGAACTACACCTTTGTGGGCACGACCGACCATCCGGTCAGCTGTCTTAGCTACGGGGACAGCACAGTGGCCGCGGCGCAGGCTCGCGCGCTGAGCGATGCGGAGACGGCACGCGTGCAGCCCGCACTAACCGCGGCGCGTCTGCTTGTGAATCCCTCGGCCGGCATTCTTGGCGTGGCAGCGGGCAAGAGCAGCGATCATCCGGGTGAGGCGGCAGTAATTATCTATGTGAATGAAACGACGCGAGCGATCGTGCCGGAAACAGTGGAAGGCATCCGCACCGAGGTGATTCCGACGAGCATGCGTGCGGTCGCTTTTGGATCGGCTCCGATGGCCAATTTGCCGGCAAACTCGCCGGCGCTGCCTCCAATGCAACTTGCCCAGGCCGTGAATATCAAGCGCCAGTTGGTTCGCAGTGTAATGCGGCAGAATCCCTCATTCTTTGGGGTCGGCGCCGGCCAGAGCCTGGATAACCCAAAGGAGGCCGCGTTGGTCATTTATGTTGACCGAAAACGGATTCCCGCCGAGCTGCCGCAGACCCTGGGAGGGCTGCGCACGCGTTATGTGATCATGGACCGGCTGCACGTGACGCGGTCGTTTGCGGCACCGTTTCAGTCGAGGCAACACTGCCTGCCACACTCGCGAGTGGAGGAAAGCCTTTCTCCAGACAGCTTGATGAAGCCGCGAAGCTTGAAGCTCTTTTGATAGCGTCTGCAACGACGGTTGTCGGATCACATGACTGCAAAACGTTTCTTCATTCTCGCCCTGATTCTTGCAACTCCTGACTGCGGCTCCGCCGCCTCGATTTCAGGATCTCAACCCATTGTGGTTGGCTACGTTTTCCCCCAGGATGCGGTTTTGCAAGCGGGACAGATCGCCCCGCACGCGCTTGATCGGATCAATTACGCGTTCGCGAACATTGTGGACGGCCGCATGGTTGCCGGGTTTGCGAACGACACGGAAAATCTTGCGCGGCTGACAGACCTCAAGCGTGAAAATTCTTCGCTCACGGTGCTCATCTCTGTCGGCGGGTGGCTTTGGTCAACTCATTTCTCCGATGTCGCGCTGACGACTCAAAGCAGGCAGGTTTTTATTCAGAGTGTGATGGATTTTCTAAAGGTCCACGACCTCGACGGATTGGACGTGGACTGGGAGTATCCCGGCACGGCCGGGTCCAGCCAATCTTTCAGGAGTGGAGACAAGCAGAATTTCACGTTATTGCTCAGGGAAATCCGCGAGCAATTTGATGAGGAGTCGGCGAAGACGCATAAGCGGCTGTATTTGACTATCGCGGCGGGTTCCGATAACGAGTATCTCGACCATACGGAAATGGCAAAGGTGCAACGATATGTCGATACGGTGAATTTAATGACATATGACTATTACGAGACGGGTTCCGATGCAATCACCGGCAACCATGCGCCCCTCTTCGTTGATCCTGCGGATCCCAAGAAGGCCTCAGCCGACACATCCGTGCGGGCTCTTGAACAGGCCGGAGTGCCCGCGGCAAAGATTCTTCTGGGCGTGCCCTTTTATGGGCGGCAGTGGGGACAAGTTAAGAATTTCAATCACGGCCTCTTCCAGCCTGGCAAAGCGGCACCGGAGAACTACGCCTCTTATAGCTCGATCGCCGAAAGCATGCTGAACAACGGATATACCCGGTACTGGGACGCGGTCTCATCGGTGCCATACCTATACAGCGAAGAGAGAGAAATTTTGTGACTTATGAGGACCCTGAATCGATTACCGCGAAATGTAACTATGTGCTAACTCGCAAGCTCGGCGGAGTCATGTTCTGGGAATACCAAAATGATCCTTCCGGCAAGCTTCTGGAAGCCATCGACTTATCATTGCGCGAGCAAAAGGCCGGAGTCAAAGGCAAGTAAGTTCGATGGGCAATCCTGAGGTCGGGCGTTCTTCCACGCAAACGGCAGCTCACTCGCCCGGAAAGTGAACCCCAAGAGCTGCGCGGGCCGCTTGAAGCAGGCGTGCCATGTCGAGTGAAAGGGCGTGCGTAATTTCGGGGCTCTCTCTCTTTCCCTGGCGGATGAGATCGCAAAAATGAGCGGTCTCATAATTGAAGCCGCCGGCAAGGTATGGCTCATCAAGCTCGATGGTGCGGCCATCGACATATTGGATCGTGGCGCGGGCGGGGTTCCACCAGTTTTCATGGATGGTGACGAATCCGCGGGGAGCCGAAAGCAGGGCATCGCCGCGGCTTAGCAGGTCGAGACCAGTATGAATCTGAGACATTCCTCTTTCGTGCTCAGTCTGGATGAGCGCGAGAGAGTCGACCCCAGCGGCAGTGATGCGGCCCATCGCCTGCACGCGTTTGAGAGAGCCAAGCCAATCCAGCGCAAGGAATGCCTCATAGGGCCCGATGCCCATGATGCCGCCGCCGCCCAACTCGGCGAAATGCAAGGGATAATCCGGAGCGAGCGTAGAGTCGGCATGGCCGGCACGGACGAACCCGACCTGCCCGATAGGATCAGCTTTGAGATGCTCGCGGAGCCGCTGGTAAAGAGGGAAAAACGGCGGCTTCATGGCTTCCATATAAAGGCACCCGTGGCGTCGGGCGGCTTCCAGAACCTGCTCCAGTTGGCGGACATTGAGGGTGGCGGGCTTTTCACACAGCACGTGCTTCCCGGCGGCCAGGGCTTCGAGACACATTTCGGCGTGGCTGTCAGGGTGGGTTCCGATATAAACGGCGTCAATCGAGCTGGCCAGCAGGGCCGCTAAGCAGTCATGCGCGCGCGGAACTTCGAATCGCAGCGCAAAGGAACGAGCTCGGTCGGCGTTGCGGCCCCACACCGCTTTGAGCGCCGCGTTTTTGACGGCTTTGAGGCCTTGGGCGAAGCGCGCGCCTGCGCGGCCCGGGCCGATGACGCCCCACTGGATCGTTTCGACTGGCTTCTCGACTCTCGGTACTTCCATGGCTAACGCAGTAAATCCTCGAGGGTAGTGCTAAGGTCGGTCTTGTCATCGCGATACTTGACGATGACCGGAGCGTAGAGGCTGAGACCCCACTCCTCACCCTTGCCTTTGGAGATCGCGCGGGAGCCTGGCACCACGACCGCGTTTGCAGGGACGATAAGAGGCGAGTCCCCGGTCGACCGCAGAATTGTGCCGTTAACGAGGTCAAACAGGGGAGTTCCGCGGGTGAGGATGGTTCCGGCAGCGAGAACTGCGCCACGGCTCACGATGGTGCCCTCGTAGACACCGGAGTTTCCGCCGATCAGCACATCTTCTTCGACAATCACGGGACTGGCGTTCACCGGCTCAAGTACGCCGCCAATTTGCGCCGCGGCGCTGATGTGAACGCGTTTACCCACTTGGGCGCAGGAGCCGACTAAAGCGTGGGAGTCGACGAGGGTGCCCTCGTCCACAAACGCCCCCGCGTTGATGTACATCGGCGGCATACACACCACACCGCGCGCAACAAAAGCTCCGGCGCGGACGGAAGAGCCGCCGGGAACTACGCGGACACCATCGCCGGCGGTAAACTTGCGGACCGGATACGTATGTTTGTCGACGAACGATAGCCCCGCGGCGGGAAAGTCTTGCAGAACGCCGATGCGAAATCCCAGCAAAATGCCTTGTTTGACCCAGGTGTTGACGCGCCAGCCGGTGGGCGAGGCGGCATCTGGCGCAGCGGCTCTCACTTCGCCTCGCTCGAGCGCCGCGCGGAGTTCGAGAAAGACCTTCAAGGCAGACTCGTCGCCGTGAGCGGCTGTGCCCGCTGCAAAATGATGCTCCACGGCTTTTTGAAGTTGTTCAATGGACATTGCATCCTGAGTCTATCAAGCAGGGGTGCAATGGAAGTGCGGTAAGAAGAGAGTGAGAGCCAGATATTGAAAGGAGATATCAATATGCGGTTTGTTCGACGCTCAACAGTTCCGACGGTCGCCGACGGCCAGATAGGAATGCTCTACGTTCGTGCGGAAAGAACTGCGAATGGCCAAAGGCTCAGTCTGCATCATTCGATGGCTGTTTGTCCTTGGCATGCCCGTTTGGAGACACTGGTTGCAAACGGTAGGCATCCTTGCCTGCCGGAACCATCACGAGTGGGACTGAGGTACGCCCAGGCTCTGCGTGGAGGTGCTTGGCTTCTAACCACGCGCCCAGTCTCGGATCGTAGATGTCGGGGCGGTCATGCCAGAAGTCCGGCGTCAAACCGCATCGAATGTTGAGATGGTCGAGTTGTAACTCGATGCACGAGGTGCCCCTGGGGAAGTAGCGCCGAACATTATTGATTCCGACGTGCAGCCCGGTGATGCCCCGCTCTTTACTTTGTGTCTTGACAACCATAAAGTTCCTGCTCTTCAGCGCCGAATGGATTTAGTGTAGGCAGCCGGTTGCGAATAGCAGCGCCGGCAGCCCAATAATCTCTTTTCGGATTCCCATTTCTTGACTTCCGCCCTGAGACTCATCAGCCCAATGCCCATTTAGGGACATGACGAGTCACCCCTTCTACCTCTAACCTAAATCAGCTTGTAACTAAAACAGCCTCGTCAAATCAAGTTTCCCGGCGCAGTAGAAACAGATGCCTCGCACTGGATGGAGGTTGCTCCAATTAAGAGTCTGCTGAATTCAACTGGAAGCTATCGCTGCAGGCTGGGAGCAGAAGGCAGGGCATTCGATCGTTGGAGGCCCATTAATTGGTACCGGGAAAGGTAGGAGACGAATATAGAACGTTCACTAGGCAGGTAAGAAAGCGATTATTCAATGCTATAGGGTTGAGTCTTAGGAATTGCTGGAACGGGCGCGGGTTGTTTGATGAGAATGCCTTCGAGAGAGACGGAAGTGAGCGTATGAGCTATGGTGATTGCGGCTGTTCCGTCGCCATAAGGATTGGCCATGCCACATAAACTGGCCCGGAAGGGGGGACTGAGGGCGCGATCGATCGCGGCACAAATGGCATCGCCCTTAGCGGGTACGTCGATGATGTTTTGGGCGCGCTCGCGGCCTTGCTGGCGCATGCCCACATTCACCACGGGCAGAGCGAACGAAGCTGCTTCCATGATGCCGCTGGACGAGTTGCCGACCATCACATCGACTTGCTGCAACAGGCTCCAGTAAGTTACTGCGTCAAGGTTTACGAAGATGTGCGTATTGGCTCGCTTCGCGGCTAGCTCTCGTGTGCGCTCGATCAGGGCGTAACTGCCGGAGTCAGCGTTGGGATAGACGAAGAGAAGCTGTCCGCGGATTTGCGCCATAGCGTCGAAGAAGCCATCGGCTTCAGCATTGGTTTCTCGATGAATCGTTACAGGATGCCACAAGGCCAGCAGGGTAGGAGATGTCAGCGTGAGGCCGAGACGCCTTTCGATTGCCGGGCGATCCAGCAACTCTGATCGGCGAAGGTGGTCCAGCGACGGGGCTCCCGCACGTTGGACACGCCATGGTTCCTCGCCCATGGCAATGACACGGCGACGTGCAGTTTCAGTCGAAGTGAAGTGCAGGTGGGCCAGCTTGGTGAGGGCATTGCGAACGTAGTCATCAATTGCGCCCTGACTCACTTCGCCACCCTCGATGTGGGCGACGGGTATGCGCAACGCGAGTGCCACTGAGGCGGGCGCCAGCATCTCGTAGCGGTCGGCGATCAATAGCAGCAGGTCGGGACGCCACATGGTGAGCGAATCAGCCAAGCCGAGGATGGCGATGCCGATGGTTTTAGCCATGCCGGTATCGGTATCGGAACTGAGCAGGCACTCGATGCGCGCCTTGATAGGAAACCCCGCGCGCTCGATCTCGGCAATGGTGGTGCCGAATTCGGGCGAAAGATGGGGCCCGAGGACGAAAATGCCGAGTTCGACTTCGGGGTGCACGGCCAATTCGCGCAATGGCCAATAGAGGTGGCTGAAATCCGCGCGGGAAGTAGTCACTACACCGATCCGCCGCTTGGCTTGGGCTTCACTCACGAAGAGCACCCGATCGCGCAGAACTTGAGGAACTCATGGGGTGAAAACACAGTTCAAGTATAAATTGGGACTGCCAGTGCGAAAGGACCCGATTAGAGCAGCAAGGCGACAATGGCCCTCATTAAGTCGATTTGCTTTTTTGTGTGCGCCGAAGAGACAGAGTCAATCCCGTTTTCGACTGAAGCGCGGCGGCTTGGTGAGTCCCGTGCCCGACGCCTGGGTTCAAAATCCTTTCAGGCTTGTTATCATCAGAAGAGTAAAGGCGCCCTTTTGAGCGCTTCAATTGAGGCTTCTTTCGTCCAGATGATTCCCACTTCGCAGGCCGTTTCCCCGGCAGAACTTGACGCGCCCGCCGCGGAGCACGCATCGCATGCTCACGTGCACGTGCCGAGCCCGGGCTCGACGGCGGTGCTGATTCACGATTTCCGCGAGTTGTTCAAAGTGCGGGTTACGGGAATGGTGCTGGTCACCGGGTGGGCCGGCTTCTACCTGGGCTCAATGCAGTCCGGAATTTCCAGCGTGCAGCGGGGGCTGCTTGACACGTTGATCGGTATCGGGTTGGTCTCCGCCGGAGCCGGGGCCCTGAACCAAGCCCTTGAGCGCACCACGGACGCGCTGATGATTCGCACGGCCGATCGCCCCTTGCCCAGCGGGCGCATTTCGCTGATGCAGGGCATCGCAGCCGGGATTGGGTCCCTGGCGCTTGGCGCGTGGTGGCTGCTGCTTCACACCAATCTGCTCACAGTATCCCTCGCCCTGCTTACGGCATTCACGTACGTGGCGATCTATACTCCGCTCAAGCGTGTCACCAGCATGGCGACATTTGTCGGGGCATTCCCGGGGGCCATGGGCCCGCTGCTTGGCTGGACCGCCGCGCGCGGACGCATCGAGTGGCCCGCCGTGGCCCTTTTCGCCATCCTCTTTGTGTGGCAGTTTCCCCACTTCATGGCGATTGCCTGGCTTTATCGGGATGATTATGCCCGCGCCAATATCCGCATGTTGCCCGTTGTGCAGCCAGATGGGCTATCCACCGTGGTGGAGGCCCTGTTCTATGCCGTTCTGATGATTCCGGTGAGCCTTGCTCCTTGGAAACTGGGACTGGCCGGCCCTACTTATGCTGTCGTGGCGAGTTTGCTGGGACTCATTTATCTGGCTTACACCGTCCGCTTTGCCCGAATTTTGCGCGCCCCCACACCCACCGAGAGCCGCATGGTGGCGCGCGACCTGCTCAAAGTGAGCGTCATCTATCTACCGCTGCTGCTTACGACGCTCATGGTCTGCGCGACGGCAGCCCACTAAGGAACCATGACGACCATCGCCTCCGCATCGAGTTCTCAGTCCGGTACGCGCTTGGCTGTCGCCGCTATCCTGGCCATCAGCGCTGCGGCCACACTGTTCCTGCTCTGGCTGATCTACATTCATCCGGCCGCGGCGGCCAGTTCGCAATACGCATTCCTGCCGGCGCTGAATGCGATGTTCAATGGCCTCGCTGCTACGTCACTGCTCATCGGCTATACATTCATTCGCGCACACCATATCCGGGCCCATCGCGCCGCAATGATCACGGCATTTGGGTTTTCGACCTTGTTTCTGGTCAGCTACATTCTCCATCATTATTTGCATGGGGATGTCTATTATCCAGCCCACGGCGCTTTCCGCACGTTTTACTTGTGGTTGTTGGCCACTCACATCATCCTGGCAGTGGTCGCGTTGCCACTGGTGTTGGTTACATTCTTCTTCTCTCTATCGGGTCGCATTCCGCAGCATCGCAGAGTAGCTCGCTGGACTTTTCCTTTGTGGCTTTACGTTTCAGTCACCGGTGTGATTACCTACGTGATGCTGCGTTTAGCGCAAGGATCGTGAGTTCGAATGCCTTCTGTCAGTCCAGGCCATCAACCCTCCGCTCCCGGTCGCACGCTACCTAATGACGGCACGCGGCAGTTGCTGCAATGGGGCGGTTGCCTGGTGGGGGCAGGAGTGATCGCCACTGTGCTGCTTATGACGGTGTTAGGTGGCTTTACGCGCACCGGAGCCACCACCAATACCGGATGGTTCGCGCTTATCGTGGCGCTGATGTGCATTCCCTTCGGCTGCCTGCTGCTGACTCTCGGAATAGCCAAATGGCTGCGCCACCGCTCCATCGCTCACCGTACTCGGTGACCTGGCGCGGCGATGTTCATTGGGGGCCACATCTTTATGACGGTATGACGCTTCGCCGGCGCCCAACAGTTGGTCTTGCCGCGGCGAGCGGACAACCCAGCGACATCCAGAGCCATCACAACGGCTGAATGCAGGAGTGATGCGATGAAGGCTGCTCTGCTTTATGAATATGGCGGTCCGGAACAACTGCAGTACGAAGAAGTCGATATTCCCAAGTATGGGGAAGACGATGTGCTGGTGAAGGTAAGAGCGACCAGCATCAATCCTATCGACTACAAGCTCAGGAGCGGCGCCGCCAAGGCGCGGATACCCCTTCAGCTACCGGCGATCCTGGGACGTGATCTCTCGGGAGAAGTAGCCAAGATAGGGCGAAACGTCAAAGCTTTCAACGAAGGCATGCGGGTTATGGCACTTACTAACCGCACTTATGCCGAATACACGGTCGTCAAGGCTGACTTACTTGAACCTATACCCGATGGCTTGACCTTCGAGCAGGCGGCAGCTCTTCCCCTTGTTACCATTACCGGGTCGCAACTCATTGAGCACGCCGTTAAAATCCAGCAGGGACAAACGGTACTGGTCACAGGGGCATTGGGCGGCGTGGGGCGGACCGCAGTCCATGTTGCTCACAAACACCGAGCCAAGGTTCTAGCTGGTGTTCGGTCAACCGGAAAGAAGAAAGCTGAAGAGTTGCGTGCTGACGGTGTTGTGGCACTCGATAGCGAAGAGGAGATTGCCCGCTTGCACGATTTGGATGCGATCGCCGACACAGTGGGAGGCGAGACTATCAAGAAGCTGTTCAAGACGCTTCGTAGCGGCGGAGTCATTGGCTCGGTCCTCGGGGAACCAGAGGGTGCAAAGGAGCACAACCTCCGAGTCGAAGCTTTTATGGCGCAGCCGGACCCACCGCGCATGCATGAGCTGGCAGAAGACGTGGCGCGCCAGGAGTTTTCAATTCCCATCGCCCGCGTCATGAAGCTTGCGGATATCCAGAAAGCACATCGTCTTGCAGAAAAGGGCGCAGTTGACGGAAAGATCGTCCTTGTTCCGTAGTCGTACCGATTCAGCGGCACCGGTTTGCAGGTCTACGGCATGAAGGCCAATGAGATCCGAGTCCGACATCCGCGTTGGAATCTCCGGTTGGCGCTATAAGGGCTGGCGTGGAAGCTTTTATCCGGACGATCTGGCTCAGGCCAAGGAACTGGAATTTGCATCTCGGCGATTCAATACGATCGAATTGAACGGGTCGTTTTATTCGTTGCAGCGTCCTGAAAGCTTTGGGCGATGGTATGAGGAGACACCCGACGACTTTGTCTTTGCGGTCAAAGGCTCCCGGTACTTGACCCATATGCGCCGCTTGAAGGAGATAGAGAGGCCACTGGCAAACTTCTTCGCCCAGGGACTTCTGCGGCTTGGTGGCAAACTCGGGACCGATTCTTTGGCAGTTCCCGCCAAACTTTGCTTATGACAGAGAACGGTTTGAGAATTTCTTTGCCCTGCTACCCAAAAGTCATTCGCCGCGCCAACTTCGCACGGAAACATGACGATTGGTTCAAGAGGGACGCGCCTGGCTGAAAGATTCGACAAAGGGTAAGCTCCGCCACGCCGTCGAAATTCGAAACGAGAGCTTCGCCAATGAAGAGTTCATCGGGCTCTTGCCGGAAATCTGAGATCGCCCTGGTTGTAGCCGATACGGTGGAATGGCCCCTGCTGATGGATGTAACCGCGGACTTTGTCTATTGCCGTCTTCACGGTAGCGAAGAGCTGTATGTGAGCGGATATACTCCGAAAGCTCTTCGGCAGTGGGCTCATCGGGTCGTTGCATGGTCTCAGGGAGAGGAAGTGGAAGACGGGAAAAAGGCCAGTTCCAAACCCGCTCCCAAAAGAAAGCATCGGGATGTTTTCGTTTACTTTGATAACGACGCAAAAGTGGAGCTCCATTTGATGCCGAGCAACTGCGCAAGAAGATTTCAAAGATCGTTGCGGAATAAAATTGAATAAGGGAGTTGGCTGTTTCATTCTATTGCCACGGCGGCCTTTAGGTAATCCCGTGCTTTTTTCGTCGGCGATGAAACCATCCATCTCGCGGTGTCGATCTTCGTCAGTGCGAGCCCGAAGAATGGAGGAAGGGTGCACAGTAGCGATCAAAGGAGGCAGATTATCTCTCTCGAGAATTGTGCCTCGTTGTTTGGTTACCCTGAAATCGGAACCAAGCAAAGCCTGTGCGGCGGTAGCCCCGAGACAAACAAGCAGCTTTGGATGGACCGCCTCAAGTTCCGCGTCGAGCCAGGGTCGGCATGCCTCGATCTCCCGCATGCTTGGTTTCTTGTGAAGTCGCCGCTTCCCCCGAGGCTCCCATTTGAAGTGTTTTACCGCGTTTGTAATGTACACGGTATTTCGCTGAATACCGGCTTCTTCGAGGCACCTGTCTAATAACTGGCCTGCGGGGCCTACAAACGGACGGCCTTCGATGTCTTCACGGTCTCCCGGTTGCTCACCCACCATCATTACGGTTGCGCTGGTCGCCGTCGGCCGCCCTTCCACTTCGCCGAACACAGCCTGAGTTGCGCTCCGATACAGATCGCAGCCCTCGCATTGTCGAACTGCGCGCCGCAAAAGAGGAAGCGTGAACTGCTTGGGTAAGAATGTTTTCGCGCTCGGTGAATTACTCATAATAATTGAGCATTATTCATCTCGAACAGTTGGATGCTGCCAATTGCGGCCGAGTGCTTTCGCTCTGGCGAGCGTTGGCGAAAAATGCGGCGTGGCCTATCCATCCCATCCAGTCTGCATCGCGCTTCCTCTAATGGGGGAAAAGGCAACGCTACCGATCTGTGCGATTGCTGTGGCGGCTCGCATACACTGGATGGTTACAGGTAAAAATAGGGCGGCGATGCCCGATTGGGGTGGAGATCACGTTGGGAACGATATTGATGCGATCAGGCGGGCGTCTGGCCCTGCTGTGTCTTGCGACCACGGCCGTATTGGCGGGGGCAGAAACTCATTACGCCCCTGAAGCAATTCGCCTGAACAATCGTGGCGTGGCGCAGATGGGGCAGCAGTTTACCGAACGTGCCGCCAACTCCTTCTCCGATGCGTTCAAAAAAGATCCGAAGCTTGCACAGGCTGCCATCAATGAAGGCATCGCTCTGATGACTCTGCAAAAGCTGGACGAGGCAAAGAAGTCTTTGAACGCGGCTATCGCCCTCGACCCAGGTAATCCGCAGGCGTGGTACAACCTGGGGTTGGCGCAGCACGCCGACAACGAACTGGACGCGGCACTGGCCAGCTTTCAGCAAGCGGCAAAGTTCGACCCGAAGGACGCGGACTCGTATTACTTTGAGGGCGTGTGCTACCAGGAGATGAAGCAGTTTGACAAGGCCATTGCGATTTTGCAGGAGGCGTTGGCGATCAACCCGCTGCACGCCTCGTCGGAGTTTGCGTTGGCCCGAGCACTGCAGCGCTCCGGCAATGTTGCTGCTGCGAAGGAACATTTCAAGCTCTTCCAGCACATGACGAGCACGAAGATTTCGGCAGCGATCGGGTTGGCTTACGGCGAGCAGGGGCACTACTCGACGGTGACGCCGGTGGAAGAACCGCAGCAGGTTGAGAAGGGGATGATTCCGGTACGGCTGGAAGCGCGGACGCTGGCTCCGGACAAAGGCCAATCAGCGAAACTGGCGGCGCCTGCATGATGGACGCGACGGGCTCGGGCAGCATGGACCTGGTGTTGATGCAGTCGGGGGAACAGGCGCTTCGCGTGCTGCACCGCCGCGCCGATGGGGGCTTTGAAGAGCTGGACGCCGATGCTGCCGGTCTGAAGGTCTCCGGCCATGCCGTGGCATGTGCCGTGGGCGACTACGACGGGGACGGCCTGAATGATCTTGCCGTGGTGACGCGACGACAAAGTGCGGCTGTTTCGGAATCTTGGGAAGGGCAAGTTTCAGGATGTTACGGCGGAGGCCGGCCTGGCCCCGCGCAACCGGCCAACGGGCATCACGTTTGTTGATTTCGACCACGACGGCGATCTGGATCTGTGCTGACGGGTTCGCCGCTTGCAACACCGGCGATGAATCGAATGTGCTTTGGCGCAACAACGGCGACAAGACGTTTACCGAGTGGACGGCGCCGACCGGGTTTCGCGGCAGCGGCAAGACGGCCGCAGATTCTGACCGATTTCAACAACGATCGTGCGGTGGATCTGGTCATCACTGGCGATGGCCTCGCGCCGTTGTTGTACATCAATCCGCGCGAGGGCAAAGTACCCGACTCAACCTTTGTATGAACGAGAAGCTTCCGCCGACGACGGGCATCGCAGTCGTCGACTTCAACAAGGACGGCTGGATGGATATCGCGCGTCACGCACGAAGGTGCGCCAGGATTGACATTGTGGCGTAATGTCGCGGCGCCGGATAAGATTGGCCGGCGATTTGAGCGTGTGGACCTTCCAATTCAAGGCGCGGTGCGCGGATGGGGAATGACGCCGATCGATATCGACAACGATGGTTGGATCGATCTGGCGGCTATTGTAGACACGAACGCAGGTCCAAAGATCAAGGTTTTTCGCAATCGCGGCGATGGCAGCTTTGAAGACGTAAGTCATGCGCTCGGCCTCGATAACGTGAAACTCCGTGCTCCGCGCGGCCTGATCGCGGCCGACGTGGACGGCGACGGCGCGCCGGACCTGATCGTGACGCAGTTGAATGCGCCGCCGGTGTTGCTGAAGAACGTGGGCGCAAACAAGAATCACTTTGTGCGCCTCGACCTGACCGGGTATGCCGATAACAAGACAGCGACTCGGCGTGAAGGTGGAGATTTTCTCGAGCGGCCAGTGGCAGAAGTGGGAGTTGGCTGGCGCCGCGGGCTATCCAGACCCAAGGTCCGCCGCAGATTCTAGTTGGCCTGGGCAAGGCTGACGGAATCGACTTGTTGCGCATTCTGTGGCCGACAGGTGTGCTGCAGGATGAAATTGATCTGCCCACGCACGCAGGTGATCGCGATGAAAGAGGCGGATCGTCGCGGTAGCTCATGCCCCGTTCTATTCGCCTGGGATGGGCACAAATATAAATTGGTCACAGATGTGATTGGCGCGGCGGTTGTTGGACACTGGTTCACGCCGACGCGGCGCAACACGCCCAATCCGGGCGAATGGATCAAGGTGGATGGCGAGCAGGTCGTCGCCAGTCGAACGGGAAACTGAGCATGCGCTTCATTGAGCCCATGGAAGAAGTAATTACATCGATCAACTGCGGCTGGTTGCAGTGGATCACCCCGAGAATGTTCAGGTGAATCCCGACGAGCGTTTCCTCGACGATCCGCCTTTTGCCTCCGGCCGCGTCGTGGCATCGGAAAGCGCGCGGCTGCCGTCGGGAGCGTGGGATGGCGATGGTCGCGATGTGCTGGATGAGTTGAGCCGGCGCGATCACAAATTTGTCAGCGGTTTCACGCCTTCACCTTATGACGGCTTCGCAAATCTTCACACCCTGACACTGGATCTGGGCGAGGTGAAAACCGGTGTGCCCGCTTCGCCTTTTGATGACGGGTTACGTGAATTATTTCAGCGCGACTTCGCTCTACGCTGCATGGCAAGCGGGTGTAAAGCCAATTTCTCCGTATGCCGAAGCGGAATTGCCTGACGGGACCTGGCAGCGGATTCCCGGCGAAGCTGGTTTTCCGGCGGGCTTGGAGCGCACGATTGTGGTCGATCTCACCGGAAAGCTGCCTGCGGGTGCGCGCCGCATTCGGCTTGTCAGCAATCTCGAAATCTATTGGGACCAGGTGCTTATCGACAACAAGGCAGTCGGCGAGATGCGCACGTCTGAAGTGCCACTGGCGCAGGCTACTGTGCAGTTTCCGCGGCTACCCGTTGCAGATCGAAGGTGCAAGCCCCGGCGATCTGAACTACGACTACAACCGTGTGAGCTTGACTGGGCCTTTCCAACATCAGCGCGGAAACTATACGCGTCTGGGCGACGTGACGGCACTGGTAAAGGGGGTGGATGATCGCTACGCCATTTTCGGCAGCGGCGAAGAGATTGCGACGGAATTTGATGTGTCAAAATTGCCCCCGTTGCCTGCACATTGGAAGCGCGACTACTTCTTCTATGCCAATGGGTACGTGAAGGACATGGACTGGTGGGATGCGTCGCCTTTTACGGTTGCGCAAATGCCGTTCCACGCGATGAGCCGTATCCTTATCCAGCAGTCGAAAAATTTCCCGATGATGCCGGCGCGCTCAATTACCAGTTGAACTGGAATGATCGCTTCGACTCGGGCGAGCCCGTGCGTTCGTACCGATTTGACTATCAGCGTCTGCCATCGACGCCAAGGGCTGACGCACGATCACGCGGGAAGCTCTGTTGCATTGCCGGAGAACGCGATGCGTGAAAGGAGTGCAAAAGATGAATAGTGCTTATGCCGGCAACACGGCAACTGGACCTGTTGCGTACGGCCAACTCCAGTTGACGGAACTGGCTGAGGCGCACATTCGGCAGATCGAACGCCTGAATCCGAGCTCAATGCCTTGGTCGATTTCGATGCGAACGCGTGTTCTGGCTCAGGCGAGCGGCTGGACGCGGCGGCAGGCCCGCGCGGACCACTGCACGGATTGCCGGTCACGATCAAGTCCTCGATTGCAACGGCGAGGCTATCGGTGCGAAATTGGCAGCCTCCTGCACAAAGGCGATGTCCCGCCGAAGATGCGGTCGTGGTGGCGCGGATGCGCGCCGCAGGAGCACTCGATTCTGGCACCACTAACTGCCCGGAGTTCCTGATGGCCTATGAGACAGCGAACCTGCTGCATGGACGCACGAAGAACCCATGGGATCTGGATCGTACGCCAGGCGGGTCGAGCGGCGGAGAGTCAGCAGCGATCGCGGCGGGGCTTTCTGCGGCGGGCCTGGGAAGCGATAGCGGCGGTTCGGTGCGCGTACCGGCGCATTTCACCGGAATCTGTTCGCTAAAGCCGACACCGGGGCGGATTCCGGGCCGCGGACATCTGCCGCCATGCGTGGGGCCGTTCTCGATCCTCGGCGCAATCGGTCCAATGGCGCGCACCATGCTGAGTTGATTTGCTGTTTCGCACGCTCTGCGGCCAGGACCGCTGGACCCGTGAGCCCGCCCGTTCGCTTTGCGGGGCCGGGATGGACGAATTGCGACGCGAATGGTCGGTTTTTCCAAGATGATGGGCTCGTTCCTGTCACGGCGGAGACGCGCGCGGCGGTGAACGCGGCGGCCCAGGCGTTGCGCGACGCGGGGTTCCGCGTGGAGCCATTCCGCCGCGCACGCTGGAGCCATTGCGCAAATTGTGGTGGAAGTTCTTTGTCCAGTGCGGAGCAATGTTCTATGCGCCGAGATCGCGGCAAGCATGAACAACTGAGCCCAATTTCAAGGAGTTCCTCGGCATTGCGGACCGGCGCCACCGCTGACCGCGTCGAACTGCTGAATGCATGGGCGGAACTGGACGTGCTCGCGCGAAGACGCTCGAGGAAATGACGGAATTCCGTTCTGTTGTGCCCGGTGGCCAGCGTTCCAGCATTTCGCCATGGGGAGCGCTCATGGACGTCGAAGGCAGAGCGTTGGGTACCTCGATGCAGTGCGGCACACCCAATGGTTCAATGCGCTGGCCGCGCCTGCGGCCGTGGTTCCCGTAGGCCATTCGCCTGAGGGTCTGCCTATCGGCGTGCAGATTGTCGCACGGCCGTTCGAGGATGAAATTGCGCTTGGAGTCGCGGCCATTCTGGATGCGGCGTTTGGCTATCCGGGCTGCCCTGCAATGGCGCTTCACCCCTGATCACCCAATAGTCGCTCTCGATCCGCACAGAAAAGTTCACGCCTGAGATAAACTCACGGTAGCCAGGAGCGGCATGACGGCACGTTTCGCACCTCCACCTTTGGATGGAGGCGTGAGACTTGACATCGCGGTAGTCTGGCGCTTCCCCGGATTGGAGCGCAGAGGAGTGCGCGAAAGTTGGCACGAACGTTTTGCCGGGACTCCCGGATGTGCTGAAAAGTTCAATGCGCCAGCAGACAATTGTGCCGGTGCTTGATCTTGAATCGGCGGTGGAAATTTCGTGACCATGGCGGGGCCATGCTCGGTTGAGACCGAGTTCCAGCTCATGGCGACTGCCCAATCATGTTCGTCGGAGCGGGCGCGCATTCTTCGCGGCGGCGCTTTTAAACCCCGCAGTTCTCCCTATGCATTTCAAGGTCATGGCCTCGAAGGGCTGAAGATGCTGGCCCGTGCCCGCGAGAGAGTGGCCTGGCCATCGTGACCGAGGTCATGTCGGAGTGCGACGTTCCCATGGTCGCCGATTATGCCGATATCCTGCAAATCGGCACGCGCAACATGGAGAACTTTTCGCTGCTTGAAGCGGCGGCGCGCTCGGGCAGGCCCGTTCTGCTGAAACGCGGAATGGTGGCCACAATGGCCGATCTGCTGCGCTCGGCGCAATTGATCCTGGACAACGGTAATCCCAACGTAATTCTCTGTGAGCGCGGTATCCGCACGTTTGAAACGGCCACGCGCAACACTTTCGATGTCGGGTGCGATCGCGCTGCTCAAGCAGATCTCGCATCTTCCGGTGATTGCAGATCCCAGCCATGCGGCCGGACATCGCGACCTGGTGCCTGCACTGGCGCGTATCGCGGTGGCCGCCGATGCCGATGGTCTTCTGGTCGAAGTGCATCCCAGCCCGGACAAGGCCTGGAGCGACGGGGAACAATCTCTGGACTTTTCGCGGAATTTGATGACATGATGGCGTCGCTTGAACCCTTCCTGGCATTGCGTGGGACTTGCGAGCCAGCCTGCCGGTGTGCGGTCCTGGAGGCTGTTGGATGAGGTTTGGCCAGAGGTTTCGTGACGGCTGCGTGCGTTGGATTGCTATTGCCAATGTGCGCTTTCACCCCCGACCCGACGCAGAAAATTGGCGCCGGACTTCATTGTGACCGCAGCACCGGTCTACGAACCGCTGGCGGAGTTGCGGGGGCAGGAACGATTCCCGAAAGGTGCGCAACTGCTGCATGGTGCACGAGGGCAACGCGCAGCCGCTCGTGACCGGTTTCGCGGCCGCAGCGGACGCCAATGTCTCATTCGATGGGACGTTGGTGCTGTTTGCGGGCAAGCAGAAGCGCTGGCGATCCGTGGCAGATTTGGGAACTCACGATTCAGGATCGTTCGGTGCGGAAGGTGATTGCCACTGCGACGGATTCGGAGCGTCCCTTCTATCTGCCGGGCGGACGTATGGTCTGGGCCCAGCGGACGGCGAGAGGATTTCAACTGCAGTCTGGCCGAAGACGGCCACCAGTTGAAATACCCCTATTTGAATCCAACGGCTGGACCCGGAGTACTGTCTCTCACGGATACGCAGGCAAGCGTGTTTCCCGCGGATGTATTGCAGGACGGGAGAATTTTGTTTGAAGCAGGATTCCCATTGGGTTCGGGATCGACCCGGAGTTGTACCTGGTCTATGCCGATGGGTCGGGGGTTGAGTCCTACCGCTGCGATCACGGTCGCGCACGCTGGGGCGGAAAGCAATTGGTTTCAGGCGACGTCGTGTTCACGCACGGAGCTTCCCTGGCGCGATTCAGGTCGCCATTGGCACACGAGGAGAACGTCGCTGCTCCCCGGGGGCAGTACGCCGGCGCGATTGCAGAAACAGCGTCGGGCACTTGGCTGCTAAGTGCGCGGACCGCCGGCGCACATTACGCGATCAAACTATTGAAGCCCGGCGCTCCGTCGATGGAAACTGTGTTGGCCAAGAGCGGCGAGAATCTCGTCGACCCAGTACTGGTTGCACCGCGCCCTACTCCCAGTCGCCACCCTTCAGGCCTGCATCCCTGGGACTACGCAAACCTGCTTGCTCTGGATGCACGTCTTTCGCGCGATGGCGCGCTGAAGGGAGTGCCCGTATCCGTGAGCATGGAGACGCAGGACGCCGCAGGTCATGCAGTCGCAATGGGAACAGCGCCTGTGGAGCACGACGGCTCATTTTTCGTAAAGGTTCCGGGGGACAAGCCGATTCGGTTTGCGCTACTCGACGACAAGGGCACGGTCGTGCGGCAGGAGCATGGCTGGTTCTGGGCTCGCAGCGGTGAACAGCGCATTTGCGTAGGTTGCCATACGGGGCCGGAGCGTGCGGCAGAAAATCGTGTGCCCGCCGTACTGCTGAGCACGACCACGCCCGTCGATCTCACCGACATGACCCGAGCAGGTGAGACGCGGCATTCCAGGCTGGGAGGCCGCTGAAATTATGATGCGCTTTCTTGTTTTGTTCGGCGCGGTTTCTCTAGCCGGGTGGCCAATTGCGGCTGTTGCCCAGACCGTTTTTGCGGCACCCGATACGACGGTCGTGCAAGCCAAGCCTGCAGAAGTGCAGGGGCCCGTAATTCGCTTTGAAGATGCCAGCGACAAGGCACACGTAAATTTTATCCATAGCTATGGCTCTGCGCAATTGGGTTCTCTGCTTGAAGGTACCGGCGCCGGTTGCGTGTGGTTCGACTACAACAATGACGGCCTGCCCGATCTCTACGTGGCGAATGGCCGCCCGCTGGACGATTCCATGCATCCGCATCCGTTGAAAGTGAAGCCGGATCCGCTGCCGCACAACCATCTTTATCGAAATGACGGCAACGGCCAGTTTACTGACGTGACGGAACAGGTTGGGCTCTCACCGGACTTGTATGGAATCGCTGTCACGGCAGCCGACTACGACAACGATGGATTTGTCGATCTCCTGGTGGCCGGATACGGCCGCGTGATTCTCTACCACAACGACGGCAACGGGCACTTTACCGATGTGACGAAGCAGGCGGGCCTCAATGTGGATGGGTGGTCGATCAGTTCCACATGGCTCGACTACGACAAGGACGGTTGCATCGATCTGTTCGTGGGCCGCTATGTGAAGTTCGATCCCAAGTATCGGGCCTATTACGCTGCAGATAATTATCCAGGGCCTCTGGACTACGAAGGCGAGACCAACCGGTTGTATCACAACAACTGCGACGGCACGTTTACCGATGTGACCGATAAGTCGGGCATCGGCGCCTTTATTGGCCGCACGATGGGCGTGGCAGCCGCGGACTTTGATGGCGACGGATGGGACGACATCTACGTAGCTAACGACCGCACGGAAAATTTCCTCTTCCACAACAAGCACGATGGAACCTTTGAGGAGATTGGCAACGACTCTGGTACCGCCTTCGGGCAGAATGGCGAATCGACATCCTCAATGGGCCCTGTATTTGCCGACTTCGAAGGCAACGGGAAGCTCGACTTGTGGGTCACTGACGGGCGCTACAACCGAATGCTCAGCAACACAGGAAAATTGAGCTTCGATGACATGGGCGCGACCAATGGAGTGTCGCAGGCCAATGCGCAATATGTGAGTTGGGGAACGGGCATCTACGACTTTGACAACGACGGGCTACTCGACATTCTCATCTTTCACGGCGGCCTGATTCACCTCATTCCGCAGGAGCATACATTGTTTCGCGGAGAAGGCAGCGGGCGGTTTGACGATGTATCTCGTCAGGCCGGCGAAGTGTTGAGTAATCGCACCGTCGCACGCGGCGCCTGTTTTGCCGACTACGACAACGACGGCAAGATGGATGCATTCCTGGTGAACCTTGGCGCCAAAGGCACGCTGGTTCACAACATCTCGACCAACACAGGTCACTGGGTGGCGATCAAGCTCAAGGGCACCAAGAGCAATCGCGACGGCATCGGTGCACGCGTCGAGCTATACGCCGGCGGCAAGCATTGATGCAGGAGCGGGTAGCGAGCTCAGGCTATCTCTCGCAGAACGAGGACCGTTTGCATTTCGGATTGGGCGCAGCGACCGTTGTGGACAAGATTGTGGTCCATTGGCCCAGCGGGCGCGAGCAAACGCTGGAGAAACAGGTCGTGGATCGCGCGCTGACTATCGAGGAGCCGAAATGAATCGGCTCATTCAAAGTCCATTGCGCGCCGGCTTGGCGACAGTTCTGGTTGTGTTTGCAACGGGCATGTTTGGCGTGGCGGCGTGGAATGGCAAGGCTGCTCGTGCGGTTGTAACCGGCAGAACCGGCGAACCGCTGCAATATGCTTCTCCTGTTGAATTGCTTTTCTCTCCGGATGGAGCGCGCCTTTATGTCCTCTGCCAGCAGAGCGGAGAAGTCCAGGTGCTCGACGGAGCGAGCTATGCGCCCATCAAGAAAATCGCAGTGGGCAAGGTGCCGCGCGGATTCTCGCTCTCTCCTGATGGCCGGCGAATCTTCGTAGCCAATTCATGGGATGACACGTTGTCAGTGATCGACACGCGTTCGCTCGAGGTGGTGGCAACCTGGCCGGTGGGTGCGGAACCTTCCGGCGTGGTGGAGGATCAGGCGGGCAAGCACTTGTATGTGGCCAACCGCGTCTCAAACGATGTAGCCGTGCTGAATTCCGAGACCGGCCTGGAAGAAAAGCGGTTGGCAGCCGGACGCGGCGCAAGCTACATCACGCCTTCTCCTGATGGAGGGCGTTTGTATGTCACGCACGTATATCCGAACGCCACGCCTTTCCGCACCGCACCCGAGTCGGAGATTACTGTGATCGATGCGGCGCGTGCCGAGGTAGTCGATCGCATCCCACTGCACAACATTGCCCATGGCTTCCACATTGCGTTCTCGTCAGATGGACGCCTGGGCGTGGCTGCTGAGCTTCATCCCAAGAATCTGATTCCGCTGGCGCATCTGGAGCACGGCGGCGCATTCGTGGACACGCTCATGCTATTTGGCGCGGATGCAGGCAACAAGCCTGTCGAAGTGCCTCTGGACGAGCTGGAACGTTATGCGTCCCGGCCGTTTGGCGTGGCGATCACCTCGGATAAGTCACGAATGTATGTGACCAGCGAAGGCTCTGAGATCGTCACTGTGATCGACGTGCCGCGGCTGCTCCGCTATATTCGCATTCATCGCGGGCCGTATGCGGAGGATCTTTCTGCCAGTGCCAATTACGTTGTGAGCGCGCATCGCGGTTGGCCACGATCCGCGTGGCATGGCTTTCACGCGCGACGGCCACCATTTGCTCGTGGCCAACCGGCTGGAAGATACGATCAGCATGATCGACGCCAAAACGGATCGACTGGCCGCAACAATCCCTCTCGAAGGCCCGAAGCAGCTTTCCATTTTGCGTCATGGCGAGCAGACGTTTTATACGGCACGTCAATCGTTCCAGGGCCAGATCGGCTGCGCCAACTGCCACATCGATTCCACCTTCGACGGACTTAATTGGGATCTGGAGCCGGACGGATTCGGCCGCGACATTGTGGACAACCGCCCGATCGAAGATGTGAAGGATACCGAGCCTTATAAGTGGAATGGCGGCAATCCTAACCTGCCCACCGAGTGTGGACCTCGGACGGAAAAGTACTTCTGGCGTGCAGAAAACTACGACGATCTAACTCTGACCGATCTGGTCGTCTATGTCCGCAGCTTGCCTCCAAGGCCCAATCGCTGGAGATTGGCCGGCTATGAACTGACATCGGCGCAGGAACGTGGCAAGGCGATCTTCGAACGCTCAGTAGACAAGTTTGGCAAACCAATCGCCGAAAATAATCGCTGCTCCTATTGCCATAGCGGACCTAAAGGCACCATTCAGAAATCCTTCGACGTGGGAACGAAAAAAATGACAGACAATCCAGGTCCGCTCGACACACCGCAGTTAACCAATATCGCTCTGACAGGGCCATATCTGCACGACGGCTCGGCACCCACGCTTGAAGAGATTTGGACCGTCTTCAATCCCAGCGACAAACACGGTCGCACCAATGACCTGACCAAAGATGAGTTGAACGATCTGATTGAGTATTTGAGGACGCGATGAAACAACGTGCTTGGAGCGAGCTCGCAATTGCAACCGCGGTCGGATGCCTGTTGGTTGGATTGCTGGCATTTGGCGCGCCACCCAGGGTGCCGGTCACTGCCAGCGCGCTCAACATGCCTCGCTATCGTTTTGAAAATTTCACCACCGTAAACGGGCTGCCCGACAATCACGTGTATTCGGTGCTGGTTGACGGGGATCGCATCTGGGCGGGCACGGACAATGGGCTAGGGCTTTACGAAAACGGAAAGTGGAGGACGTTCAACACTAAAGACGGGCTGGCACACCGGGCAGTGCTTTCGCTGGCATTGGACAAGCGCACAGGCGACGTGTGGGCGGGCACGATGGGTGGTCTGAGCCGTATCTCGGGCGGTCGCATCGATACCTATACACAACTCAACTCAGGGCTCAGCAACGATGTTGTGTACGGCGTGTCGGTGGAAGGCGAGAACGTGTGGGTCGCCACCGCTGCTGGCGCAAGCCGGCTGGATTTGCAGACGGGCCAATGGTCACTCTACAACGAGCGCAATACACCGATGGTCGAGATCTGGGTGTACGGTGTTTGCGCGACGCCCACCAAGGTGTATTACGCGGTGTGGGGAAGCGGCATTCTGGAGTACGACCAGAAGACCAAGGTGTGGGACAAGTACGAAGATCCCGACGGCGAGACGGAGATGGTTCTCTTCAAGGATCAGGGATTGATTCACGAGATTACGACCTCTGTCAGCTTTGTCGACAATGTGCTGTGGGCTGCGAC
This sequence comes from uncultured Acidobacteriota bacterium, assembly GCA_963718435.1. Lineage (GTDB taxonomy): Bacteria > Acidobacteriota > Terriglobia > Terriglobales > Acidobacteriaceae > Telmatobacter. The sequence continues at coordinate 116,377 of CAVQZQ010000097.1, forward strand.
TTACTTTGGAGACAGTCGCTACGACGGCCGCTACTGGCACAACTTTTTGACGAAGGACAGCGGTCTGCCTTCCAACTTCACCAACACTGTGAAGGGCGTAGACGCCAAACGCGCGTGGTTCGGTACCGATAAGGGGCTTGCATACTACGACGGCGTGAACTGGGCCGTGTATCGTCCCTCGCTCACCACCGGCAAGCCGGAAATGACAGTACGAGACGCGCAAGGAAATGTATCTCGGGTCGAGGTGACTACCGCACCGGCTCATCACTACGTTCTCGGCATCGACTTTCAGGGCAGCGACATCTGGGTCGCCACGGCCAAGGGATTGAGCCACGGAATTTTACAACGATAACCATAAGGAGATTCATCATGATTGAATTTGCTGATATTTTGGAGACCATCGCGCACACACCGATCAAGAAACAAGCCATGACCAACCACGGTGTGCTTAACGAGGCCTATGCCTATGCGAAACCGAGCTCGTTCTCGCGCGGAATGCGGATTGATTTGAACGGCCTGACGATTCTGCTTATCTCTGGCACAGCGTCGATTGACGAGCAAGGCAAGAGCGTGCACATCGGCGACTTCGACGCGCAGCTACGGCGCACGTTCGATAACATCACGGGCCTGCTTGAGAGCGAAGGCTGCACCTGGCACGATATCGTGCGCACCAGTTGCTATCTGCGCGACATCGACCGCGACTACGATGCGTTCAATGCCGGACGCACCGCGTTCTTCAAGGAGCAGGGGCTTGATCCTTTGCCTGCATCCACGGGCATCCAAGCACATTTGTGCCGGCCCGAGCTGCTGATTGAAATCGAGGCCATCGCCATGTTCCGCACGGAAAAGACTGCTGCCACCAGGAGTAATTGCGATGCGTAAGGGACTTTTGTTGGCCGCCAACTGTGCGTTGGCTGTCACTACTGCCGTGGGCGCCGCCGCCGGGCAGAGCGCAAAGACCGGAACGTGTGCGTGTGGCGCGCATCCGCCGGGTCCGCCCAAGGACCGCGTGGTCGAACCCTACGCGGGCGAACCGGTCGATTTGAGCCCGTTCGAAAAATTCACCAAGCCCTATGACCTCAATTACACTCATCCCAACATTTATGCCGGTGCGGGGCGAGACATCCCTGACCCGAAAAATCTAACCGAGGTGCGCGTAGGATTTTTGGGCCCATCGAGCACAATCCTGACCAGGTATTTGGAGTGCGCATGCTGCACGGCGCGCAATTAGCAATAGAAGAAGCCAATGCTCGCGGGGGCTATGGTGGCAAGCCATTTCGACTGATGCTGCATAACGACTACGACAACTGGCAGGCGAAGACGGTCTATGGCGAAGACCGGCCGACCGATCCAACGATTTGGGGGTCGGCCTCGAATGAAGTAGTGAAGATGGTTTACGACGATGAGGACTGGGCGATCTTCGGCTCCATCAGCTCCGAGTCGACGCACATTGCGCTGCGGGTGGCGCTGAAAGCCGAAATTCCTATCGTCAACTCCGCGTCCACCGATCCAACCATTCCCGAGACGTACATTCCGTGGTATTTCATCGACCTTCAAGACGATCGAGTGCAAAGTTTCACGCTTTCTCGTCGCATCTTTTCTGATCTCGGCCTGAAGCGCGTTGCCATTCTCCGTGTGAACAACCGCTATGGCCGATTCGGAGTCATCAAGCTGCGCGATGCAGCGCGGCGTCTGGGCCACCCGATTGTGATTGAGCAAAAGTTTCTGCCGGGCGATACGGATTACACGCGACAGCTCAAAGTGATAGCGTCCTCGCGTGCAGATGCCATTGTCCTGTGGACCGACGAGATTCCGACAGGAAATATTCTCAAGCAGATGCATGCCCTCGGAATGAAGCAGCGCGTCTTCGGCTCCTATCGCACGCTGGGGCCGGAATTGCTGGCCGAGGCCGGCCCGGCTGCAGAAGGTTTTGAGGCAGTCTTTCCTTACGACCCGACGCGCAAGGATCCGAAGTGGCTCGATTTTAATCGTCGCTTCGATGTGCGTTTTCACGAACAGCCGGAGCAGTTTGCCTCATTGGCATTCGACGCGATGAATGCATTGCTCGACTCCATCTGCAAGGCAGGCCTGAATCGCGCGCGCATTCACGATGCGCTTGCTGACATTGGCCAATACGATGGAGTAACGGGACACATGATCTTCGATCCGAATCTGAAGAACGTGGCTCCCATGTACCTGGGCACGGTGCATAACGGCGAGATTAGCTACCGGGTAACGACCATGGAGAAGTGCCCGGCCCCGCCCCAGGTAGCTTCGGCGCAACAAACGCCTTATGCCCGCGTGGGCGAAGACGGTGTGGATTACTCCGGCCCGCAACGGCCAAATGTGCCGCAAGGAACCATGCGCGTGGTGCTGTTTGGACCGCAGGCAAACAAGGTAGCGCAATCGCCTGAGGTGCAGACACTGCTGGCCGGTATTGCCGCAAAAGGACGGGCGTGGGAACTGCTACCTGTTGCAAGTGACCAGAACTGGGGGGCCACGTCGACGCAGCTTGTGCACGCGATCTGGGACCAGCATGCATTGGCCATTGTGGCTCTCGATCGCGACGCCGCACATCTTTCGGAGCAGATGGCGTTGAAGGCGTTCGTCCCGGTGATTGCTCTCAGCGACGACAAGGCGCTGACTTCAACCAACGTGCCATGGATATTTCGTTTGCCGGCCGGGACCACACCCGCGACTGCGCTACGTACTCTTGAAACTGCTGCCGCGCGCAGCGGACCCAACTCCGAACGCCTGCGAAATGTGCTGGCATCGGGGAATGATGTGGCAGGAGTTGCTTTTTTACCGACCGGGGAGCCAAGAACGAAATAGCCGGCCCCGCCTCAGAATCTCGAAGACCTACAAAAAAGGGCAACCCATATTCCGGGTTGCCCTTTCTGATTTGCGTTGTTCCGGACCTGTGGTTCGCGTCTAGGGCAGGTAGTAGCGGAACGAGGTCCAGAACATATTATCGATTCCGTTGGCTTCGCCGCTGGGGTTCGTCGTGCCGCCCGCGCCGGACCAGAGATCGCGTTCGAATCGACTGTACTGGAGCCCGAACCGCAAGCGTCCTTTGGGGCCGCTGTAGAAGTTGTACCAATCGCCTGCCGTGAATTCCTGGACATCCTTGTTCTGGTTGCCGCAGTTGCTGGGAGTGGCCGGATTGAAGCCCGTGCCGCCGCCGCCATAAGCTCCCGCCCCAGCGGTGCCAGGCACTGGTTCAACATTGCAACCGGACATGTTGGTCAGTGGCGAACCGTAGCCTTCCTTGCCAACGTAGTCGCGGTACACGTAGTCGCCGCCGTAGTTCAGGTAGAGCATCAGGCGCGGCGTGGGGTTGAGTTCCAGCGTGCTAAGTGCGGAGAAAGCCTTCAACGGATCGATCTCTCCATCCGGGCGCAGTGTGATGTCGGCAATCGTGGAAGAGCCGTAACGGCCCACTCCTTTACCCCACAGACCCTTCAAGCCGACCGTTACTTTCTTTGCAGCAAAGGGAACCCGGAAGCCTCCGCCGATGCCGGCGCCGGGAATCGTGTCGTTGTAAGCGCCCGTTGCGTTGGTGCAGGTTGTTACGCCGGCAGTTGTGGTGCAGACCTCATTTGGATAGATGCGGGCGCGGAAATTGCGCTCGATGCCGAAGATCTCCCAGTGGCCCCAGCCCGGTTCGAAGGCAATCTTTCCGACGATATCCGGGGTCTCATTAAAGGAATAGTTGGCCGTTGCGTTGTAGAGGCCGCCGCCCGTACCTGCTGAGCCGATCAGAAGATTCAGAGGCAGGCCAGCGCCGGCAGGGTTCAGGGTTTCAGCGTTCTCGGCTGATATGCCCATGAAGAGTTTTTTGCTGAAATCCTTGGAAACGCGGAAGCTGTACTGACGAGTCCATACGAAGCCAGCTTCGTATTGGGGGTCGATGGTGGCCGGGAGAATCTCGCTGCCACGGGTCAAACCTTGAGTGGTTTCCGTTACCAGCGACCAACCCTGGCCACCGGAGAAGTCCCAGCCATTGGTCAACTTGGCATCGGCCCACAGTTGCCGCTGGCGCAAAACATAACTGTTCGACTGGTTGTTATTCGAGGTGATGCCTGTACCGAGCCAGTCCATTTCGTAGTAGCCGGTCAGCGTCATGTTGTTGAGCTTGCCCTGCGCCTTCAACGCCAAACGCGACTGACGCCCTGAACCCTGGAACTCGCTGATTTGCGCATTATCCGAATTCTGGAGCGGCACACCAGTGAATGGGGTATTGATGCCGCCGCCGGTTGCTCCTTGCCGCCACGCAGTTTCGGCCGCGATGAAACTGCCCGCTGGCGAAAGCGTGATTCCCTTGTAATGGAGCACCTCGGGACTCGCGATTGCCTTCTTGATGGCCGTGTTCTCATCGGACATCGTATTCACGATCGAAACCGTATTGGCCTTCAGATCCGAAACCGTACTCTGCAAGGTGCTGACCGATGAAGAGTTTTCAGTGACGGCCTGCTGTTGGGCGTCTGCCGCGGCCTGCGCCTTGCTGGCCGCCGCCTGGGCGTCGGCTGCCGCCTGTTGCGCCTGCTTCAGCTGCGCATCCTTCTCGGACAGGTCGGTCTTCAGGCTGTTGATCTGGCCTTCGAGTTCCTCGCGCAACGATTGGATCTGCTCCTCAACCGTTGGCTTGGGTGGTGTCTTGGCCTTTCTTACTGGATGTTTTTTCGCAGGTGCTGGGGGTGCAGCGGCATAGCCATATGAGCCGACTAGACTGGCCGCCAGAATTGCAGCGGTAGCAGCTTTGAATCTGAAGTTCATTGCGCCTTCTTTTCCCTCTGGTTTTCTAAATCGTGGTGGCGCCTAACCGCTGGCACCGTCTCTCCCCGCATCCGCCGGAATCATCAAAACGCATGAATGCCGTTCCCTGAATAGAAAACGCGAGAGGAAACCAACGGCCGCAATTGACAGCAAAGCAGATGCAGAACTTTCGTCCGACCGTTTCTGTTGAAAGCCTCGCAGAGTTTGATGAATATATGACGAATTCACATATTTTTAAACGAGCGCAGTAAGGCACACGGATCTTTATGAATAAGTGATAAATTTACCTTCCGTTAATAAAGTATTGGCTTGGTCTATCGGAAACGGTGCTCTCAGCGCGGCGTTCACGCGTGGTTCCTTATTAGTGAGACGGCAATATGTCTTCTTGGCCGGCGCTGAGCAGGTTAGCCAGCAAACGATAGGCTCCGGGCACCAACTCGGGTAACTGCCGGTAAAGCGCATAGGCGCAGTAGATATAGGTGCCCTTGCCGGGATGTGCCACCAGCAATCCGCCGCGCTGCGGGTCTTGTCCGGGATCGGCTGTTTCGGTGAGTGGGGTGTAACCTGGGTCCCAGGTATCGACAAAGGAGTGGCCGCGCTCTTCTGCCCAACTGGCAAAATCTGCCGCGGTGATGCGATTGGGCCTGGAGAGCTGGGGATTGTCAGGGGCGAGCAGCTTGACGGGCGCGTCTTCATCCACCACGCGCTCGGCCATGCGTCCCATGGAGAGCGGCAATGGGGCAGGGAAGTCCGAACTCTGGTACTGGACCACCAGAGTTCCGCCTCTGCGGACGAAGTCATCGAGACGCGGCTGCGCGGCTGTCAGTGCGGAGCGCACGGAATAAGCGCGGATGCCAATCAAAATGACATTCCATTGCGAGAGGTCGCCCGAGGTAAGCTCTGTGTCAGAAAGCAAATGGGGTGTGACACCCATGCCCTCGATCGCTTCGGGAACCAGGTCACCTGTGCCCATCACGTAACCAATGCGAAGGCCCGGCGCAATCTTTACATCGACCTTGCGCGTCTGCAGCGTCGAGGGCCTGTATTGGTTGTAGGAGCGCAGCCCGGGGTAGCCCACAGCGTGCCAACCGGTTTGGTAGTCGTGCCGCCGGCGTGCGCAACAGCCTTGATGGAGTAAGCTCCCTCTTTCACGGCAGCCGGGGTGACGGAGAAAGAATGGGATCGGTATCGCCGCCGCTTTTGAGATGGAAAGGCGCATTGGCCGGATCGGAACTCCAACCCGCAGGCAGCTTCAAATCAACTATGCCTTCGGTTGCAGCCTGTGCGTGAACGGTGACATGCACAGGCAGGGCGCTACCATTCAACGGCAGAATCCGCGCTTCCGGTTCCACACGAATGCCGATGGCGGGCGTGATGTCGAGCGGCTCATAGATACCGCCGGGTCCAGTGACGCGTTGGAGCGTTTGAACTACCTTGCCGATGCGGATGGGCAGGCCATCAAAGCTAAATTCTGCCCATGCAGCAAGAGGGTACGGAGCAAAGGAGCGCTCGCGCCACGCGGGGTTAGAGATGTCGTAGTACGGCTGCTTGATGGAAGGCCGTGTGAAAAAGGGCGTGGTCGGTTCTGCGTCGCTGGGGACCTGTACCTGAAAGATGGGATCTGCCGTGAGGGCGGTGGGGTCAACTGAACCGGTAGACAGGCTGCTCTTCCATGCGCCGCCAGCGTGGGGGCTGCCGACCTCGCTATCAAGCCAGACCTTTTCCAGGCGCGTTGCCGTGGTGGCCTGCGTGGCGTGGACTCGCACGCGGAGCGTTTCGCCGGGAGAAACGCTGCGGGGAGATTCATCGGCAGTGTTGCCGCGAAATCCGCCGCTCTGTACGCTCGTTTCGTTGGTTCTGAAGGGAATCATTTCCAGTCCGAGCAGGTCCTTGAGCGCGGATTGAAATTGGCCGATCTTCGCGTCCAATTCAAACAGCAGATTTGCTTTGGCTTGCGCATCGAGATCGCTCACCGCTATTTTGCCGCGAAGGCCCAGCGTCTGTTTGTAAATTGGCGCCAGTTCGTGAGCGACGGCGACGCCTGCGCGGCATGGGCACCTGGATTCAACCTGGGAGAGGCCGCTTTCGATCTGGCGAAGGCCGCTGATGAGCCATTCTGGCGCTTCGCCAGGAACGAGCCGCACGAGGCCCGCGATGCTGGCATCGATGTCGACCTTGCTGTTGTGATACAGGTCGTCGTCCGACACGCTCGATCCTGTTTTGGTGAAGCTTGCGGCGCCACGCCCCAGAGGTGATAGCTCGCCGTATCCGGTCCACTGAGCGTGGGATTGGCGCCACCGTTCTGGGTCTTCTGTTCGCCCCAACCCTCGCGTGCAATCTGGACGTACCCGCGGCCAAGCGTCAGGTCCGGTGTGCCGACGGGAATCGTGGCGTCTGTCGAAGGCACGCCGGTGATCCACTCGCCGGTGACGTAGTTGTGGAACTTTGCCGGGGCCCATTTGCCGGTGGCGTAGTCGAACATGCCTTTGTCGGTAACGGGTGCAAAAGGTGTTCTGGAATACACGGCCAGCGGCTGCCATGGCTCGAGCCCGTCCTTGAGCTGCTCAGGAAAAACCTTGGGATCGCTGGCGGCTTTGAAGACTTCCTGCGCAATTTCGCCAGAGACCTGGTGGTGGCCGTGTCCGTCGGTAATGCCTCCTACAAAGGTAGAGACGATGATCTGCGGGCGCGTGCGGCGCACGGCGAGCACGGCATCGTAGAGAACGCGGTCATGACCCCACTGAGCGAAAGCTTCCTGTTGGGTCTTGGAGAAGCCGAAGTCCACTTCAGTGCCCCAGAGCTGCTGGGCTCCGTAGAATTCGTCGGCCTTGCGCAGTTCATTGGTGCGAATCAGGCCGAGCGCATCGTCGCTGTCGACGGACATCACGTTCTGTCCACCCTCGCCGCGGGTCAACGTGAATAGAGTGGCGCGCACGCCCAGGCCGCGAGACAAGTAGGTGAGCAGAGCGCCATCTTCGTCGTCGGGATGGGCCACGATCATCAGTACGCTGGCGGTGGTGCCGAGGCGTTTGAGTGTCTGCTCCAGCGAGGCTTCGCCGCGGTCTTCGGGCAACGGAAGCGCGATGGAAGTGGGCTCTGCGGAAGGAAGCTCAGCCTCTGCAGCTTGTTGCGCGCAGAGGCAAAACGGGCAGAAGGTTGCGAACATCAGGCCCGTAAGGGCAGCCGGCACTGCCGCGCGAGGAACTCTCTGGGAAATGAACATACTCCTCGCCAGTGTACAATCCGCCAGAGTGCCATCCAAAGAACGCATGGGCCAATGATTTCTTCCACTTCCACCAACGCGAGCAATGCACACCTTGAAAGACGCATCGGTCTTCGCGCCGCTGTGCTCTTCAATATGCTCGAAATGATTGGAGTGGGGCCCTTCATCACGCTGCCGCTGGTGATTGCCGCAGCGGGCTATCGGCTTTCAGTGTGGGCGTGGTTGCTGGGCGCGGCGATCGCGGTGGCGGACGGGCTGGTTTGGGCGGAACTGGGTGCGGCGTTTCCGCGGGCAGGCGGTTCTTATGCGTTTCTGCGTGAGATTTACGGGCCGAATCGCGCGGGCAACTGGCTGAGCTTCCTCTATGTATGGCAGTTGAGTTTTTCTGCGCCGCTGTCGATCGCCTCGGGATGTATCGGACTCTCAAGTTTTCTGACGTGGTTCTGGCCGGGGCTGAACGGCTCGCCGGTGGCGGCGTGGCCCACGGTGCATTATGCAAACTTTGCCGCGGCGGGCGCTTGCCTGCTGGTGACGGCGCTGTTGTATCGGAATCTGAGTTCCGTGACGCGGCTGGCATGGGTTTTGTTTACGGGCGTGATGGCGGCGCTGGCGGGAGTGATTGCATCGGGGTTCGCGCACGCAGCGGCGGCGGGCGGATGGCACATGCCGGCTTCGCCCGAGACGTCTGCGGCGGTGGCCATCGGTGGGCTGGCGCAGGCTACGCTGATTGCAACATATGACTACTGGGGCTACTACAACATCACGTTTTTGGGCAGCGAAGTGCGGGAACCGGAGCGGACTATTCCGCGCGCGATTCTGCTTTCGGTGCTCTTTGTGTCGGCGTTTTACGTCACGATGAACCTTGCGGCGCTGCCTGCGGTGCACGATTTTGGCGCGCAGATTCCGAGCGGGGCGGCGGCGGGCACGGCCGTGCATTTGCAACTGGCGGCGGAGATTGCGCAGTCGGCGTTTGGCCAGTGGGCGGGACGGCTGATGGCGGCGCTGATTGTGTGGACCGCATTTGCGTCGGTGTTCTCGCTGCTGCTGGGTTATAGCCGCGTGCCGTATGCTGCGGCGCGTGACGGCAATTATTTTCGCGTTCTGGCTGCTGTGCATCCTAAGCACGGAATTCCGCACCGGTCGCTGGTGGCGCTGGGGCTGGTGGCTTCAGTGTTCTGCTTCTTCAGTCTGCAGCAGGTGATCACGATGCTGGTGGTTACGCGCATTCTGCTGCAGTTCTTCCTGCAGCAGGTGGGCGTGATGGTGCTGCGGGTGCAGCGGCCGGAGTTGGAGCGGCCGTTTCGGATCCCGCTGTATCCGCTGCCGCCATTGGCGGCGATGGCCGGGTTTGTTTTCATCCTGGTGAACCGGAGCCATGCGTTGGGCGGCCTCGCGGTGGCGGGGGGCATTGCCTGCAGCGGGACGGTGATTTACCTGGTGCGGGCGAAGAGGCTGGGGCAATGGCCGTTTGGGCAGGCGCGCGCGAATCCATGACTCGGGACCCTCCCCTCCCCCCCAGATTTTTGGGTAAAATCCTCTGATTAAATGGTTTATGGCGATTGGCCGCCGCAAAATCGTCATGAAATTTGAGTTAGAGGCAAAATCCTGCTGCAGAAGGGCTTGGCTGGCGGTCTATTGGGTGTTTTGGCGTTTGCGTTAACGACAGCCTGACAATGTTACAGTTTCACAGCTTCACAGCCTCTTTTTAGAGATCGAAAGAATCTTCTTCCATCTCCTTCATTACAAATACGTTAGCCTTTTTTAGTAAGTAAATTTGCTTCGATTTGCTCGTATTTGATTGCGTTTTAGCGCCCTTTAATGCGCATTTGGTCTCATTTGCTTCGAGTGAACGGGAAGGGCTGAAGGCGTGTCTCCCAGGTGATTGCCCAAACGTGTGGAGCGAGGTTGAAACGGCTTGGCGCTGCGGTTTTGCTTCAAGTGTCTTCAGGATAACGCGATGTGGGAATCAATCTGCAATTGGGAGGTGGAGCCTTGGGCTTTGTTTTCAAGGGTTTGAGCGGGTGAGTGGGAGACGGGGCTTGACAGGTCAAAAGTCGTTGGATGCGGCTTGGATTCGTTGCTTTCCCATGTCCCGAAGGAGGGACCTGGGGCTCCCAAACCCAACATCCTACATCCCAGGTCTCAGAGACGAGACCAGGGGCACCCAAACCCAACATCCCAAACCCAAGATCCTACATCCCAGGTCTCAGAGACGAGACCAGGGGCACCCAAACCCAACATCCCTGGTCTCAGAGACGAGACCTGGGGCACCCAAACCCAACATCCTACATCCCAGGTCTCAGAGACGAGACCTGGGGCACCCGGCCAACATCTTACATCCCAGGTCTCAGAGACGAGACCGGGGCCCCCATACATCCCTGGCCTCAGAGACGAGACCAGGGGCACCCAAACCCAACATCCTACATCCCAGGTCTCAGAGACGAGACTTGGGGCACCCAAACTTGGAGGCGGGTCGGCCCCTCGGAACGATTCAGATACCAGGCTCCGTGAAAGGAACAGGTTCGTTAACCTTTGCACGTCGGAAACGCAGTGACGCGCAGTTTGGCGGCCGCATAGGGCACGAGGGTGATGGTCTCCTCCGGCTCATCGCTTACGACTGGGCTTTGCGGAACGGCATCGGCAGCGCCATCTTCCGCGCGCCACGAATCGAGCCTACGCGCCTTCACCATGATCTGGACCGGACTGTGTCGCTTTGTGAATGGCCCCTCGCCCACCTCATTTTCCGCAACGGAAATGCTCTTTTCCGGCTCGTCGGCATCCACCTTTAGCGCATAGTTCCACTGGCTGGTTGGATACACTTGCCAGTCCGCGGTCATGCCACGGTCTCGGAGTTTGACCCAATCTTCACCGATGCCATAGGAGAAGACCAACGGTCCGCGTTCGACGGCGATGGAGTCGTGGAACCACTTGGAGACACGCGCCTTCATCGGGAATGCGATCTCGACGCGGTCGCCCTTTTTCCACGTGCGTTCCACGCGGGCAAATGATGACGGCGAAGGTGGCGGCGCTGCCTGGCCGTTGATTCGGATCGATGCACCCGCGGCCCAGCCCGGTATGCGGAGCTGCAGCGGAAAATTCACCGGCGTCGCGGGGTTGATGGCGAGACGAACCGTTCCGCGGAAAGGATAATCTGTCTCTTCCACCACGTGAACCAGTGTTCCCCGCAGGGTGGTGCGCACTTCGCAGGGAGCATACACGGCTGCGACCAACCCGTCCTCGCTATCCAGTGCTCCGGAGCGCATGAACAGACTGTTGGCAAACTTCGGCCATCCCTGGTGGAAGTTGGCCGTGCAACAGCCGAAGTTGGGCTCGAGGCCGTAGAGGTTCGACTCCGGCCCGTCGGTTGTCCAGGGCTTCTGGTGCAGACTGCACTCCACCTGGTTCGGCTCCTGGTTGTACTGGTGGGCCCACATGTCGTCAGTGAACGTGCCGGGGAGCGCGTTGAAAGCAAGCTTCTCGAGGCCGTCGCCAAGGCGCGGATCGCCCGCGATGGCGAGCGAGTGTTCGAGTGAAAACATGTATTCGACGACGGTGCACAGCTCCGATCCCTGCGTGGGATCGAGGCCGGCCAGGTGCTCATCGCACGAGAACATGCCATTGGGCAGGCCGTGATACTTGTTCAATTCCGAAATCATGGTGAGAACAGCAGAGCGATCGTCGGGGCTGCCTGAAACCAGCGACCATACGGGACCTGTTTTCACCGCCTGTCCGTTGTTCACTCCGTGCGTCGCGAGCGCCAGGTCCTTGAGCCCTTCGCCCTTCTCGAGCTTGATGTAGTCCGCGGTAATGCGCTTCGTGTACTGGAAGTTTGCGTATTGTGCCATCCAGTCATAGCCTTGCTTCCGCAGCAGCCGCGCCAGGTCGAGCAGATAAGCAGAGCCAGTGCGGTTGTAGAGCCAGATGACGCTCAGCAATTCATCTTGCCACCGGAACTTGCTCCAGTCGTGCAGTGGGCGTTGGGCTAACTGGCCAAACTGATAGCGCAGATATTTATCCATCACCGGGATCACTCGACTGTCGCCGGTGAATTCCTGGTATTGAGTAAGAGCCTTAAGCATGACAATGCGGGGCCACCAGTCATTGTTTGACGCCGGGCCGATCATTCCGTTGGGCGCCTGGTGGTCGAGCGTCCAATCGAGATACCGCTGCGCGGTCGCTTTGAGGCGCGCATCGCAAGAAGCCAAGCCAGTGGAACCAGTCCATCGAGGAAGTAGGGTCCACGTTCCCACGATTCGCCCTTCCCTCCCAGCCAGCCGCTCTGCGGTCCGACGTCCGCCCAGGTCTCGTAGAGGTGGCCGCTGAGGCCATTGGCCTGAATACGAAGCTGGCCCTCAAGCCAGCCGGCGGGGCGAATGGAACCAAGCGGCAGAAAATGAAACACGCTGGGAGCTAGCGGCGCTCGGTTCCTCAATAGCGAAGATGTATTGGAATCCGATTCTGAGGAAGCAAGCACCGGCGTATCGGAAGCAGAAAGAAACCGGCCGATGGGAAGCGTCGACGCCATCCCGATCAGGCCGAGCCGATTTAGAAAACTTCGACGTGAAGGGAGAGCTTGGATGAAGACGGCACAATCAACTCCTGAGTCAAGCTGGCGCCTATACTACATAAAACGGTTTTCTTGCGCATAGTACAGATGGTCTACTTTCGCCATCGAAGCAAGAAACGCAATCCATCTTCGATGCTGTATGAGAGTTCAGACAATTTAGAGCGATCGTAGACCGCATGAATATATCAAGCTAATGGCGCTCTGCTCGAATATCAATTATTCACATCGATCATGCCTCGATGGATTGCGGTGGTGGCGGCTTCAGTCCGGTCTGAGACTTCAAGCTTCTCAATGATGCTGTTAACGTGATTGCGAACCGTGTTGTCGCTGATTTCGAGAGCGTGGGCAATTTGTTTGTTGGTGAGACCGCGGGCGAGCATGTTCAGCACTTCCAGTTCACGCGCTGTCAAATTTGTGCGCATCATCCTCTCCGCCAGCCGCGCGGCAATGTGGCGGGGAAAATATCGCTTGCCTGCGTGAACCGCGCGGATCGCATCGATCATGTCGGCCTGGGGCGCGTCCTTCAATAAATAACCTTGCGCTCCGGCCTGTACCGCACGGTAGATGTCTTCATCGGTCTCAAAGCTGGTAAGAATTATTACGCGAATGCTGATTTTGGCTCTCTTGAGAGCATGAAGCGTGTCGATACCGCTCATGCCGGGCATGCGAAGATCGAGCAGGAGAAGGTCCACCGGCGTCCGCTGCAGCATCTGCAAGGCCTCCTCGCCGCCTGAAGCGGAACCCGCGACTTCCATGCCCGCTTGTGTTCCCAGCATGCTTGTCAGTCCCGCCAGTACAACCGGATGGTCATCAACGATAAGAATGCGAATCGGCGCGTTTCGAAGGTCGGACATCAATCCAATGCTCCCTTGCATAACTCCAGAACAATCCTGGCCAATTGACGAGTGTAATACGAGGCGGCAGGGGCGCGGAGATCTCGACTCGCGTGCCTTCGCCCGGCGTGCTTCGGATTTGAAATCCGGCTGAGATGCTTTGGGCCCGTCTCCGCATGCCGCGAATACCGAAGCCAAGTAAGCCGTTGCTCGGGGTATAACCAATCCCGTTGTCTCCAATCTGGAGGCGCGCGAAGTTATCGCCGATCTTGAGACGAATGGTGAGTAAAGTAGGATTTGCATGCCTCACCGCGTTGGCAATGGCCTCCTGGCCTATACGGAAGAGGGCGTCCGTGATACGCAGGGGGATGGGCCGCTGATCGCCCTCCTTTTCCGCGACAACCTGAACGGTACCGCCTTCCACCATACGCTGTGCGCAAAGCTTGAGGGCTGACAACAGGTCCTCTGTCTCCAGCGACTCGGGTCGGAGCGTTGCAATGCTTCGGCGCGCCTCCTGGTGGCTGTGGCGAACAAGGTTGCTGGCTAAATCGAGTTGTTCAAGTACAGCTGTATTTGTCTCGGGAAGTCCGTTGCGAATCGCCTGCAACTGGAATCCAATGCCGGCAAAACTCTGCGCCAGGGTATCGTGCATTTCGTGAGCCAGGCGTTGACGCTCATCAAGCACGCCCTGCATCCGCCAATGCGCGATGCGGTGATAAAAGAAGTTGAAAATCAGTGCGAGCATTAACACTGCGACGACCATCGCAATCACGTGTCCTGTGTTCCACCAGGGAGGACCCGCGAGGACTTGAAGATCCTCGTTGGACCGCAGCAGGAGAACGAAGGGAGTGAGGTTTCTGGTGAACGCGGGATCGACGACGCAGATGCCGCGCAGACGAAGACTGCTGTTCAGTTTGAGTTGGCTGAAAAGAAAATCGCTCCGCCCGGGATTCAGGATGGCGCGGAACGATTGCGAACCTTCGTCGAGATCCAGAATCAGCGTATTGTCCGGGCCGTGCTCTTTTGCCGTCAGGCGTCCTTGCACCTCAATGAACGTCGCATCAAATTTGCCCGTGGATGCCTGAAACGCTGTTGCGGACACAGGAGGCATCGGCGTGCGGGCCCAGAGCACCTGCACGGATGCGTTTTCCAGTGTGGAACTGAAATCGCCCGGATGCACTTGGCCTGTGACCTCAACTTCGTCGCCGACCCTCAGTTGTGGCGCCTTGGGCTGGGGAACGTAGACTCCGCCAGTCGAGTCCTCGATATAGAGCCGTGGCTCGGTCAGGATGACGACGCCTCGGACTGTTGCGGTCGCGGGAGTGGCAAAAGAAGCGACGCGCAAGCTTTCTATGCTCTGCGCGCCTGCGCTGGAACTGACTCTCTCCTTCTCTTGCCCGAGGGAACCGTACAAACCTCGAAACTCAACGTCATCGGTCGCTAGACTCGGGGGGTGGATTGAGCGTGGCCTCCGGCGCTATCGAGCATGCTAACCATGTCCTGGCGTGTCGCGAGGCGAACGGTTACATTGCGCCAGAGACCTCCCGATGAGTAGGAGCGGAGGCCCACCCGGCCCGAGTGGATGCAATCCGAGTCTTTTACGCCCAGCGAAGTTGGGACGGTTTGGAAAGGTGCGGAAACCGCAGCAACAATCTGGCAATCATAGGTCAGCAATTTCAGGTGGTACCACCGAAAAGGCCGAATACCGTTTGGCGTGGAAATATGTCTGGAGGCCTCCAGCCAACGGTGCTCGGCGCGGCCGAGGACAAGCGAGTTGTCCCTGGTCCGAATGCCAGCGTAATAACCGCTGTAGGCGTTGACACCTTCCTCTTCATCTCCTGAACGAATGATCAGGCCCGCGTCACCACTGGTGCCCAGCAGGTTGATATCGGCTTCGATGGAGTAATTTCGCCAATAGGGTGACCCAGTCAGCAACTTTGCGCCGCGCTCATCCGAGTCATTGCGCATGATGCCATTCACAAGTTCCCAGGTACCGCCCAACGCCTTCCATTCATCGGCGTTACCGGTCGCAAAGGAATCGTGATAAGGCAAGCCGCGGTTGGGGCTCCTCAAGTAGGCTCGCAGGCCCAAGAGCGCCAACACCAGCACGAGACTCACAAGCAACAAAGCCACAACTCCGCGGCGCAATGAGGGCGAGGGTTTCATTGCGCGGGGCTCCAGTGCCAGTCTCCGGTAGAAAGCATGAAACGGACCTCTGGCGAGTTAACGTTGTCGCTGGTGATGAGCTTCGGTTGGATGTGCACCAATGAGGGCACGGATTTTCCCAGCCGCTTCGCGTGAATCAGTTCGATCGCGTCGCGTGCCATGGATCGTGTGTCCTGATCGATCACGGAATCGATGTTCCCGCCCTGTTGAAATTGAGGAAGCCCCAAACGGATCAAACCCAATGATCTTCAGGTGATGGTTCTCCGGCGTTGCCGCGAGCGCAGCCGAAGTTCCATCGATGCTGGGCCACATCAGAGCTACAACCACATCGAGATCGGGATTCGCCCTCAATGTATCTTCAGCTTCCTGCTGCTCGTGCGCGACGTTAAATGTTCCCATTCGCTTTTCTACAATGCGAATGCCCGGATCATTCCGGGCGAGAAACTCTTCAAACGCGCGCGAGCGAATCATGATGCCAGTAATATCCGGATTTATACCCAGGAGAGCGACGGTTCCATGGCCGTTCAGTAATTTGGCGACTCGTTGCGCGGCGATCCGCCCGCCTGCTTCGTCGTCGTTGAGCACATAGATTAGATTTCCGCCGGGGGCAATTGGCAGAGGGGAGCCGATAATCACCGTGGGGATGCCGTGTTCGAGGGCACGGCGCACGGGCGTAATAAGGGACAGAGCCTGATTCGGAGCGAGGACCAAACCCTGAAAATTATTTGCAACAGCGCGGTCGATCAGCCCAATCTGAGCCTCGACGTCATCCTCGCGGGTGGGTGCATTCCAATAAAGGGAAATTCCTGCCGGATCAGCTGCGTTCTCGGCCCCCTCATGTGCGGGATCCCATAGTTGATTACCTTCAGTCTGCGGGATCACGGCAATCCTCACCTTGGGATGAGAGCCGCAGGCAGAGATGCAAAGACCAAGTGCACCGATAAGCCCAATCATCCTTTGACAAGAGCGGTAATGCCTGGTTTTAAGCGAGGATTGCAAGATACTTAGCATCTCTGGTTTGGCTGGAGTCTACGCTGTGGAGCTCTTCGCCAGCAAGCGAATGCGACTCCTAGTCCATATGTACTATGTCAGCGTGGTCATACTAGCTCATGCGCGACTCATCCCTGATGAGTAGTCTCGCGATGTTCTTGAAAACCAGGGATTTTGCTAAACGTTTTCAGGAGACAAGTTAGAAAACGGTGCCAGCCATGATGTCAGTCGCCCTCAGAAAAGGGCAGGCATCATGCGTTTTTTCGCACACACACCGCTGTATTTGAGAGGCCACAATGAAGAAAACCACACAAAGATTCCTTTTGACTCTGGGGCTGCTGATGGCATCGGCAAGCTGCTATGCACAATTCAATGGCAATGTGCAGGGCACAGTTCAGGACGCCAAGGGGGCTGTCGTTCCCAATGCGACGGTTACTTTGATAGCCGCGGATACCGGCGTGAAACAGCAGGCGGAGAGCAATGCAAACGGGGTGTACCGGTTCGCCAGCCTGGCGCCTGGGAATTACACAGTTTCGACGACCGTGCAGGGCTTCACAACAGCCACGGTGTCATTCAATCTGGCCACCGACCAGACCCGCGATGTTTCACTTGTGCTCACGGTGGCGGCAGTTTCCTCCACAGTCAATGTAACCACTCAGGCTGCCCTGCTCGACACCTCTGACAGCCGGCTTGAACAGACCTTGGATACCACGGCCTTGACCGATCTGCCGCTGCAGGGGCGCAATCCGACTAATGTAATCACGATGGCTCCCGGCGTAACCGGGACGGGAAGACAGACTCCCCGGGGTCGAGCACATCCACCAACTTCGCTCCTGAGAATTGGGTCAACGCCAGTGCCAATGGACGCGGCGCAAACGGCAATCAGTATGTTGTGGATGGGATGGATGTGACCAGCAGCATTCGCCCCGGTGTCATCAACCTGACACCAAATGCAGATGTCGTGCAGGAAATCAGCGTTCAGACCAACACCTACACCGTCGATTATGGCCGCGCAAGCTCAATTCAAACGGTGATGACCAGCAAATCCGGGTCGAACCAATATCACGGCATGGCCAGTGAATACTACCAATCCCAGCAGTTGACTACCCGCGGCGAGTTTGGCGTGCCGCAGCCGCAGAAGCTGAACCCATATCACTCCAGCAATTTGTCGTTTACTGCCGGTGGGCCGGTCATTCCCCACAAGGAATTCTTTTTCTTTGCCGGTTATGAGCCTTATCTGTCGCTGGCGTCGAACGGCAGTGGCCTCGTCGGCTACGAGGATCCTGCTTTTGTCACCTGGGCTCAGGCAACAATGCCAAACAGCCCCGAAGTCCAGCTCATGGTCAAGTATCCACCCGCGGGCGCTACAACCGCTGGAGTGGCATCGACGGCCGCGCAGTTGTGGAGCAACACTCTTCCGTCCGCCGACCAGGCTTCCTGCCTGGCGGGGGTGGGAAACCTTGGCGCCGCCTATGACAATATCCCGTGCGCGACGCCGGTTTTCGACAACGGACACTTCAACTCTTCCAGCTTCGATAACGCCAAGCAGTGGAACGTTCGTCTTGACAAGTACTTCAGCAAGGATCGCGTATACGGACAGTTCTTCCGTAACACCATCAGCAACGGCGGCCCGGCGGTTCGACCCGCATTCGCGACCAAGAGCGCTTATTATGGTTTCTCACTGCAGGTAAACGAGACGCACACTTTCTCTTCGAACATGTTGAACGAGGCGGTCTTCGGCTACAACCGCATTGAAGGCCATTCGCCCATCTCCGGACTGTTTACCGTACCCATTGTCAATGTCACTAATCTGGGCACGGGCTGGGGAGACGGCTTTGCGGATGGCGATTACATCCAGCACAGCTATCACTGGCGCGACGTCTTGACCCGGGTTGTCGGGTCGCATGACATCAAAGCCGGCTTTGAGGCATGGCGCGGCGATGACATCGCCCTCTTCGCCGGAGCTTTTGCCCAACCCAATCTCCAATACACGAACATCATCGACCTCATCAACGACCATCCCTTCCAGGAAACCGGGCTTGCGTACAATCCCGTGACTGGCCAGCCGGCAGCCAGAAACTATGGCTACAAGGAAACAACATTCGGCTTGTTTGCAGAGGACACCTGGAAAGTGAATCGCAAACTCACCGTCAACTACGGCATCCGCTACGACAACGACGGAAATCCGTATGTGGCATTGAAGGGAACGGTACTCGCGAACCTCCACCTCGCGTCGGGATCGAACATGGCGCAGAGGATTGCCGGTGCGTCGATGGTCCAACAATCGAATGTATTCAACCACGATATCAATTGGATATTCAGTCCTCGTGCCGGTGTTGCCTACGATCCATTTGGAACCGGCAAGTGGGTCATACGTGGGGGATTTGGCGTTTTCCACGACTACGTCACGTTAGGAAATGCTGAAAATGATTTGGGGAGCAATCCACCAGGACCGGTTACGCCAACGTTCTTCAACAACGGCTCCACCGCCCCACCCATCTTCGGCTATGGCACAAAGAACTCGTATCCGTTCGGCTTCCAGTATCCGGCTTTCGTGGGACAGCCACTCGATTCGAAAGGCGGCATTCCGGGCGCCCAGGTCGGGGTCAACGGAAATGATTTGAACTTGAGCGCTCCCAATACTCTCAACTGGTCCGCGGCCCTTGAG
Source organism: uncultured Acidobacteriota bacterium (assembly GCA_963718435.1). GTDB lineage: Bacteria > Acidobacteriota > Terriglobia > Terriglobales > Acidobacteriaceae > Telmatobacter. The sequence goes on from CAVQZQ010000097.1 coordinate 135,600, forward strand.
CGCCAGCTCACCTCGAACATGACGGCCAGTTTTGGATATACCGGAACACATTCTTCCAACCTGATCGTGGTCGGCGGGAATACGGGCGATACGAGCTACACGGTCGACATGAACCTCATCCCCGGAGACCTTATCCAGCACCCGGCTTTTGACTCCGGCGGGTTGTGGACAGGGTCCGGAATCCAGACTCGTCTCAACACGAGTTTCGGCTCCATGGGCTATGAGTACAACGGCGCGCGGCAGAACTATTACGCACTTATTGCGGCGGTGAAGGGACGCTTCGGCAGGCACGGTTTCCTGACTGCCTCTTACACGCGCTCCTCCTCCAAGGACGACTCGGCAAATTATCCTGAAGGATATGTGGCGACAGGCGGCACTTCATACGATATTGATCAGTGGTATAGCCCTTCAACCTGGGATGTACCCAACCGCGTTTCGCTGGGCTGGAGCTACGACATTCCCGGGATAACGCGGAATGGCGGCTTCGTGCGCAGGTTGACGACAGGCTTTAACATGGGCTCTACGACCGTCCTTCAATCGGGCACTCCATTCTACGTGTACAATCCAAATCCGCTAGCGTTGATCGACACCGCCGATGTTGCGGTAACCGCGGGCAACTACCAGAGCGAGCTTGCCGCCGGGAACATCACCTTCGCTCCGAACAGCGGCAACTACTCCGCAGACGGCGATAACAACCCCAGTGGCGTGGGTGACGTGCCTGACGTGGCCAGCTACCATCAGAAGCACGACCGGAAGTCGTATCAGTACACGGGCGTCGTCGACTCGGGAATCATTTCTCATTCTCAATTCGCACAGCCAGCGTTCAAGGCAGGGGGAACCGAAGGGAATGAGAAGCTGGGGCAATTCCGCAATCCAGGTTATGCAGACACAGATCTCTCTGTGAAGAAGGTCACGCCCATCACAGAACGTCTCCAGTTTGAGCTTCGTCTTGACATGTTCAACCTGTTCAATCGGGTCAATCTGAACGGTGTGAATAACAACTTTGGAGACGCGAGCGCGAGCTTCGGCACCACCAGCAGCAATTTGCCTCCGCGTAACATGCAGGTCGGCGCAGAATCACTTTCTGAAGTTGAATGCCCAATCAAGGCCGCAGCTCACCATGTATTCGGTGGGTTGCGGCCAAAGTTCAACTCGGCCCAAATGCGGTGTGGAGATTCTTCGAGCCGTGTGAGAAGCTGCCTGTCAATCTATGTCGAGATTTCTCCCCATAGTCCGAACAACAGTTCCCATCCTGAACAACTGTAGAGCTTTCGAGAGGCGATGCGGAGTCTGACAATTCCGCATCGTCCTCTGGATTTGTTGCATTCCAACCCGGTTTTCAGACGCTTTTCGCGAGGGTATATGTCATCGGCATATCGTGTTGTGTTCAGCGCTGCCATCCTGCTCACGCTCTTATCCGTAAAATCCCCGGCACAGAATGTCGAATTGAAGAATGCGCGCGTAGTCGCAACTTTCGACTCGCAAGGGTTGACCTCGATTAGAAATGCCGAGTCAGGATCTCGATTCGACCTGATGCGAGATGGCTGGTTGCTATCAATCGACAACAGTATCTTGCGAAGCGGGGAGCTGCATCCTGCAATCGCGAATACCACGCCCGGGGAAGTTTCTTACAACTATGAGACCTCTGGCTATCATATTGAGGTGACCTATAGGCTTGCCGCGGATTGGACATTTGTGAGCAAGCAAATCAAAGTGCTTCTCTCACCCAACGAGAATTTTACAGTTCACCGCGTTGTCCCTTGGGATGTAACAGTGCGGAACTCACTGAGTTCCGACTACGTTCCGTCGACCTATGTGCCGCAGCTCGGTGCCACCATCGAACAGAGCCGCGAGCGCTTGCCCGGGAAGGACTTGGGAGAGTTCCTGCGTCTGACCGATAACCAGGGCGCGCTTCTTGTGGTCCAGAATCCCTTTCTCGCCGTACAACGTGATGGGCAATCGATCACCGTAAGTTATGCGCCCGAGATGGAGTGGCGTAAGCAGTGGGGAACGTTCGCGAGCGATATCGCCTGCATCGGCACTTATCGTCTCAGCGGCCGGCGCATGCCGCGCGAGATGGTGCTCGAATGGCATCTTCCGCCCGCCCAAACACCCGATGACGGGATGGACGATGCCGAGATCGCAGCTTACACAAACTGCGTGCACACTTTTCTGATTGATCCCCCGCAATCTCCCATCAGCGTGGAAGTGGGATGGACTCTCAACGATTATCAGATCGATGTGGGAACGGAAATGGAAAGGCCGAATACAAACGCATCATCAATACGGCCTCGTCGTTGGGTATCAGCACACTTCTGTATGGTCCCGGCAATTCAAGACTCGCAGATCGAATGCAAAGCACAGACTCATGGAGTTGGGAGTACGTCCTGTGGCTCAACTTGGGTGAGAAAATTCGCAAGGGTGATTGGGATCCCTCTAAAGACCCGATTCCGGCAGATGTGTCGGAGATGGTTTCCTACGCCAAGGACAAACACGTTGGTTTGCTGGCTTATGTATACCCGTCAGTACCA
>CAVQZQ010000098.1:0-38719 GCA_963718435.1 uncultured Acidobacteriota bacterium
GCCTCTCCAACATGGCGATGCTGCCTTGACCGTTAGGACTGGTCCGAGCAACGCGCCGATACACGGGAAGCGCCGCAAACAACGTGACCAACACGAGGACAAGAGTTCGCCAGGGGTGAAAGAACGCCTGCGGCGAGAAATGCAATTCCCGGCTGGTAGCCCAAGGTAGAGAAGTAGTCCACACCTGTGAGGCACATGACGCGCCCCACCATGAGTGAACCGGCTCCCGGCGGCTGTGCGCTCCTTTGGGTTTCATCTCGCCAACAGCCAATCCATCAAGGCGGTCTTGGTCATTCAGTTTGGTCACCTGCCAAAAAGACGATTCAAGTTAGTTGGATACTTCGCTCTTAACTGCTCGAATGAAAACGGCCCAATTTACCGGTCAGGAGCTGCTCGATCGAAAGATATTTCTTTTCTCAAGGGAGAATCGGAAAGAAGGCCCATGCCTCTGTACCTCTTTCCGCAACAATCCTTATCTGTTTAAACATTATTTGTTTAAATTCGTCGCAATCAAGCCCCGTAACAACTCTTCAGTCTTCTTATCGGCAAACAAGAACTCCAGCCCCATGCCCTTTCCGGGCAGGACTTCATTACTCGCGCCGCGGAGTGATAGTGGTTGCCGCGGATCGTGAAACGGAGGTCGATCTTGGCGAGGCGTTCCACGTCAACGCGGGCCCTTGTTTCTACGAAGCATCCGGTGTCGCTCAGGTCCCGAATTTCTCCACGAAAGAGCAATTTGGGATGAAGAACGATACCTTCCGCGAATCCGTTGCAAGGGTACCGCCGGTGAAGTCGCCGCTCTATTCCTACGGCGCCTTTCGTTGGATACCTCCCCTTCGCGTTGATCTTCTTTTGCAACTGGCTGCTTCAAAGCTACCCGCGCAATCGCCACTGTGCTCCTCATCGGCAATCTCGGCCGATTCTTCATCGCCAGGCAGATTGAAGGCCGACTGCACTTGTGCCGGACTCGCAGGCCAGATTGCCGCTAGAGCCGCTTGATAAACGAAAGCGCTTCTTTCAATTGCGGGAATTGTTGTTCCTCCGCTTTGAATTCGCGCGAGTGCACGCAGCGGCGGGGAGTCCCCGCATCCTGACGGGATGCTTCAAATGTGCAGCATTTCGTGATAGAGAAGATATTCGACAGCATAGCGCGGGCTCGATGGCCGATCGAAAACGCGGCTCACCACGATGGTGTTGTGCGTGGCGTCATAGTCGACCCAGAGAGCGCTTGGCCATTCCCTCGCTCCAGGTGGGAATCGGGCCGGCCCAACAGACCCCCGAAGAAGCGCACGTTCAGCGCGTCGAAGACCTCTTCGAGGTTGTAGAAGCGGCCCTCAGGACCGGAAAAGCGCTTGGTGCCCCGCGCGTGGCGGATGAGCTCTGTCTGCCGGGTGACGGCTGCGCTTGAGGCGAACCGCTTGAACCGCACGTTGTGCCCTGTGTCGATCGGCTTTCGATAGAGCTTGGCCAGCAGAATGTGCGCAATGGCGCGCAGCACGCTCTCCGGCGCGCCCTCAAGAAGGTCTGACAAGCTGACCAGGATCTTGCCTTCGCGCAGTCGTATCGTCGTATTCAGCAACGTGAATCGACGCAAGCGAACCAGGATGGGCGGCATCGGCGCTCGAGGGCGCAATGCCCGGTACTCCTCTTGGAAGATGAGGAACAAAATCGGCGGCCACCAACTACAGCTTGACAGCGTTCTATTGCCGGAGTGGAGTCCCCGGTTGCGGAGAGGCTCCCAGCATTGGTGTTGCATTCAGGGCGACGAGCGGTTTGGCGTGAATCGTCAGATGGTTGTTAATCAGCGTGCTCGGGAGTGGGCGGTTGACTTCACTGCGGCTCCGCACGGTCCTGGCCTCGCTGGTCCTTGTGCAGGTTGAAGTAGTCGGTCTGCTCGCTCAGTCGCATTTGTTTCGCCTCATCGGCCAGATCGTTGCCGCTGTCGATGGCTTCTTTGGGAGAGCTCGAAACCGGATTCGGTAGGAAGGTCGTGCAGGGTTCCGAGCCAATGCGGCGAGGAGTCGCTCAACACCTTGAGGGACTTGCGCATATCTGCCTTCCGGTCGCCGTATTGATCGAGATTCGAGCCAAGCTCGTCCATCAAAGCCGTAATGTTCTGCAATTCATTGTCAATCCGGTACACGCGCGCGGAGGAATGCGCCCTCTTGGTGAGTCCGGCGATGGTCTCCACGTGATCGTCAATGAACTTCGCATAGAGTTTGACGCGCGCATCGGGGTCAATCCCGGCCTCGCGAATCTGCTCGATTTCAGCCGGGGTCAACGTCTGGCGATTCCCCTTCTGCGACACCAAGGGGCTGACAGAGAGCAGACAAGTGAAAAGCAAAATCGACCAACGTGGCATTGCGCAACCCCCGACGGGTCTCATTCAATCACAAATGGCTGAGTCGGGAAAAGGGCGCGCGGGACTTGTCGGGAGACACGAGGGAGAGGCTATTTCTTGAAGACCTGCATCATGGCTTCGCTGTCGGCCTGGTTTACCTGGGCTAGGGTTTGCTCCAGCAGGGGGCGTGTCTCGTAGTCACTGGCGTGAAGCATCTCATTCAGGCGGAAGGCCGAATGACGCAGCAGGATCTCGGCATTCTTCAGCCGCTTGTCGTTGCCGCCGCCGAACGAGAGATGCAGCTTATGCGCAAGCAATTGCACGTGCTGGAGCAGCGCATTGCCTTTCTGCACATCGCCGGCGGAGTATTGCCGGAGGCTGAATTCCGTTATTTGATCGATCAATTCGGCGTAGAGGTAGCATTGCTCGCGGGGCGGTGCCTGCTCAATCTTGCTCTCCGAGCGCGGCGATGCGTGTCTTGATATAGGAGATTTTTCGTCCGCAGAATAAGCGCGCAGCCGGAATCGGCAATCGCCGGGGTAGAAGGATGAGAATCGCCAACGGAGCCGTCTGATACCGCATGAGGAACCTCCGCTGTTGCGGAACCCGAGCGGTTCGAGGGGAACCCGCTCTACCCAGGCCGTGACTATAGGAGCTTCTCAGCGGCATTTGCAAGCAAATAGTTTGACCGCCCAGGTGCCCTTTCGCTCCGGCGCATCCCAATGCACCACTTGTCCAATCCAATTCTCCTGCACATTGTTAGTCTCTTAATTTACTGCTTGTGGTTCGAGCAATTTGAAGCCGTTGACGTGCCTGCCATTCCTGATCTGGGTATTTGCCGGCGGCCGCGTCTAGAAAGTGGTGGTAGTAGGTGATAGCCGCCGCCTTCTCGTGCAATGTTGTCGTAGGGATGTTGACCCAGAGAAAGTAGGTTGATGGCACCTCAGACAGGTACTTTGATCGCATGGTAAGGGCGTGAAGTGTGATAGCGGGCTGGCCTGTCTTCATTGCGGCAAACGCCAGCCCACTCCACGCATCTCCGTTGGCGGCATCAATTTTCGTCGCCTTTTCGAAGACACTGAACCCTTCAGCGTATTTCAGTTGCCGTATCAGATTCTGCCCGTGCGCAAGCAGAAGGCCCGGATCGTCCGGTTCGGCGGCAAGCAAGCCGACGTAGAGTCTATCGGAGCCCGCAGCGTCGCCCGCCTGAGTCATCACGTCGGCCAGCATGCGGGTGATTGCCGGGTCCCGGGGATGTGCGTCGTGCAGCTTCTGCAACAGGGGCAGCGCCTCAGCCTTGTCTTGCGCAGCTAGGTCAGTGGCTAATTCAGCGTTCAGCGCGGGGTCGTCGGGCGTCTGCTGCAGCGCCGTACGCAGTACCGACTCTGCCTCAGGGTACTTTTCCTGCGCCATCAGCAGGTGTGCAAGTCCGGCGTTTGCCTGGGCGGATTTGGGATCCTTTGACAGAATGCGGTGGTAGGCAGCTTCCGCGGCTTCATGCTGCCCCTCCGATTCGGCGAGGCTTGCCGCCAGGAGCGTATCGGCTGGCGTCTCCGGGGTGAGTTTGAGCGCTTCGAGAAGATCTTCGGAAGCCTGGTATCATCCCCGGCCTTTCCTGGCCCGGGCTTGTCAATCTCAGCCAGCGCTCGCCACGCGCGAGCCTTCAGCGCGGGTCCGGCTTCGCCTGGATCGGTGTCGTGGCCGCGACCAACTCGGGGCGTGCGTCGGCCAGGTTCTTCTGCCGCGCCAGCAATAGAGCCAGAGACAGATGTGCCTCGAAAGACTGCGCGTCGGCCACCGTCGCCCGGCGATAGAGATTCACGGCATCGTCCAGGCGGTTTTGGGCATCCGCCACGTAGCCCGCATCGAACAGTGCACGCGCGTCCGTTGCGTGAGTCGTGAGCCAAGCGTCCAGCTTTGCCTCGGCCATCTTCCAGTCGGATTAACGATCCCCGCCCTGTGCCTCTGCAACCGGTGGGGCGACAGGCTCTGCAGCGGCGCTCGCCTTCGTTCCAGTCGTGGTCAGCGGATTCTCTTTCGGACGATCTTGTCCAGGGCTTTGAGCAAAGCTTGTTGTGGACGCAAGAAGAAGAACGAAGAAAAACGGACGAAGCACGAATTACCTCAATTTCATTTTAAGTGGTGACCGGCAATTGGACGCACCTCTTCCGGCAGGATCTGGGCTGTTCTCCTCGGGTCAAGCCGTTGGAACCGTGCAGAGGCTAGCAATACATCTTCAGTCAAAGCCGGTGGCATCTAACTGAATTGGAGGAAAGAATGCCAAGTACACGAATCCGATTCCCGAAAACAATCCGATCCCAGGTAGCAAGCCTTTTCCCGCAAACGGACCCGACATCCCGAATGTGGATATCTCGGAAAAATCCTCGAGCGATGCTCACAAGAGGGTTGAGCGCGAGGCCGACAAATCCGCCCACAAGGCTGCCAAGACGGAACAGGAGTACGATCAGCAGCACTCCACTATCTCTAAATGAGTGAATTAGATACATAGATTTCAGTCCTGAGTGGCCGCGCCGCGTCCCGTTTTCGAGATGCGGCGCGTGTCCATTCAGATTACTAATAGAGTATTACTAAAATTCGCAAATCAATCCGAAAGACTGCCCGCTAAGCTCACCTAAAGTGGAATTGTCTGGTGCAACTTTTTGCTGTTTACTAGCATCTATTACGGGCTAAGTAACAGTAGCAAAGGTTCATTGGGTCCCCAATAGCACAAAACTGGGTGCGAATCCCATTTGAGGTAAGACTATGCCACTGAATGCAATGCAGTATTTTCCTCTTGGTTCTGCCTATCTCTGTCAGGATTGCAACTGCGTCGGAAACTGTGCAAAGCAGTGCCCTGCCTGCGCTTCCACAGCTTTAATGGGGCTGGCTGTGGACTGATCGTGCTTGCGAAGAGCGCTTGAACGCGCAGCCGGTTTACTCCTGGCCTCCGGCGATCGCTGCCTGAGTAACATTCTGTAGCTCCGAGTTTCAAGGCGCGCGAGGTAAGTCACGCAGTTTGTGGCGAGCCGCACGAATGAGAGTGCGCGTCTGGGCACAGCTCGTGGAGACCACGTTGTCAGCTAACTGAATCTCCATCTAAGTGCGTCTTGGCATGGCTTTCACCCGATGGCAAGCCGGCCGGCAACCCTCCCGCCGAATCGCTCGCCTTGCCGCCTGCCGGGCGGGGTGGACCGCGCGCGCCTATAATAAAGAATGGCTGTTTGCGTCTTGAGCCTCGCTGAGGAGACAGGCGATGCGACCAGAATATCTTCCCGGTGCTTTTCGTTGAATCCATTGAACGATGCCATCATCATCCGCGGCGCGCGGACGCACAATCTGAAGAACATCTCCTGCGAGATTCCCCATGGCAAGCTGACGGTGGTCAGCGGCGTATCGGGGTCGGGCAAGAGTCGCTGGCCTTCGACACCATCTATGCCGAGGGACAGCGGCGCTATGTCGAGTCGCTTTCGGCGTATGCGCGGCAGTTTCTTGAGCGGATCGAAAAGCCGGATGTGGACGAGATCGATGGGCTGGCCCCTGCCATCGCCATCAAGCAGAAAAACACCACGCGCAACCCGCGCTCGACCGTGGCAACGGCCACCGAGATTTACGATTATCTGCGCCTGCTGTATGCGCGCTGCGGCGAGGTGCATTGCATCTATTGCGATGGGCTGGTAAAGCGCGATTCCATGGATGAGGTGGCCGAGGCAATGCTCGCGCTGGGGGAGGGAACGCGGCTGAATGTACTGTTTCCGGTGCGGCATGCGATGGTCCCGCGGCAGAGCCGGCGCAAGACGCCTGCGAAGAGCGCAAAAGCGCGCAGCAAAGACCGTCGCAGAAAGCCAGCCTAAATCGGCGGCGGATTCTCCGCACACTGAGACCTTGAAGGCGCGGCTGGCCGAGTTGCGGGCAGGCGGATTCAACCGGCTCTATCAGCAGGGCAAGATCGTCGAATTCTCAACGCCGGAGTCGCTGCTGGATCTGGACTTCACGCTGCCGGTGTTTGTCCTGCTGGACCGAATAGTCGTCAGCGCCGAGAATCGCGCCCGCATCGTGGATGCGGCGGAGATCGCCTATCGCGAGGCGGGCGAAGTGATCTTCGAAGAGGCTGCCCCGGGAGGAAACGGCGGAGCGCACGCCGGCACCGCTTTTCCGGCGCATATGAATGCACAAGCTGCCATCGTCCGGGCAAGGAGCCTGAGCCGCGGCTGTTCAGCTTCAACAATCCTTTCGGTGCTTGCCCGCGCTGCCAGGGATTTGGCAACACGGTGGATTACGATCTGAACCTGGTGATTCCCGACAAGGGACTGACCCTGAACAACGGCGCAATCGATCCGTGGAACCGGCCTAAGTATCGCACCTGGTTCACCGATCTGCGCAAACAGGCCGCAGAGTTGGGCGTCCCCTGGATGTGCCATGGCGAGAATTGCCTGAGGCAGCGCGGGAAACAGTGCTGCGAGGCAAGGGCAGTTTCCTCGGCGTGCATCGGCTTCTTCGCGCAGATGGAGCGCAAGAAATACAAGCTGCATGTGCGCGTGATGCTCAGCAAATATCGCGGTTACGCGGAGTGCCCGGATTGCCGCGGCCAGCGGCTTCGCGCCGAAGCCCGTTCAGTGCGCCTGAAGGCCTGAACATCTGCCAGGCAACGGCGCTGACCATTGCCAAGGCCAAGGAATTTTTTGCCGCGTTGAAACTGACGCCGATGCAGGAGGAGATTGCCGGACCGATTCTGCGAAGAGGTGCGCCAGCGGTTGAGTTTTCTTGACGCGGTCGGCCTGGAATACCTGACGCTCGACCGGCTGGCTTCCACGCTGTCTGGCGGCGAGGCGCAGCGGATTCAGCTCGCGACGTCGCTCGGCTCGCGGCTGGTGGGCGCGCTGTATGTGCTGGATGAGCCTTCGATCGGACTGCACACGCGCGACACCGCGCGGCTGATTCACATCCTTGAAGAACTGCGCGATCTGGGCAACACGATTCTTGTGGTGGAGCATGATGCGGACGTGCTGCGTTCTGCCGATCATCTGCTGGACCTCGGGCCGGGAGCGGGCGAGTTTGGCGGCAAGCTGCTGGCCGAAGGCGTGCTGGCGGAGATCGAGGCGAATCCCAACTCGCTGACCGGGCGCTATCTGTCGGGACAGATTTCGATTCCGGTGCCGACGCGACGGCGCACGCCGGGACGCGAGAACGGCTGGTGCTGCGCGGCGCCGAGGCCAACAACCTGCATGGGCTGGATGTGGAGATTCCGCTGGGGATGCTGGTCGCGATTACCGGGTGTTCGGGTCGGGAAAGTCGACGCTGGTGCACCAGGTGCTGTATCGAGCGGTGGCGCGCGCGCTGGGCCAGAGCGATGGCGGCGATCCATCCGGCGTTTTCAAGTGCTTGTCTGGCGTGGAGCGGTTGAACGACGTGGTGCTGGTGGACCAGACTCCGATCGGTCGCACGCCGCGGTCGAATCCGATTACTTACATCAAGGGCTTTGACCTGGTGCGCGAACTGTTTGCAGCGCAGCCCGAGGCCAAGCGGCTTTCGCTGACGCCGGGGCATTTTTCCTTCAACGTTCCGGGCGGGCGGTGCAACACATGCGAGGGGGACGGCACGGTCACGGTCGAGATGCAGTTTCTGGCCGACGTTGAACTGCCGTGCGAGGACTGCAACGGCACGCGCTACCAGGCCGAAGTCCTGGAGGTGCAGTACAAGGGCAAGAACATTCACGACGTGCTGCAGTGACGGTGAAGGAAGCGCTGCGCTTTTTCGCCGGCCAGACGAAGCTGCTGGAAAAGCTTGCGGTGCTGGATGAAATTGGTCTTGGGTATCTGCGGCTGGGGCAGTCGCGACGACGCTTTCAGGCGGCGAGGCGCAGCGCGTGAAGCTGGCCGCGCACCTGGCGCAGGTGCGCGCGGCGAATGCGAACGCCAAGCCGTCGCAGGCCAGCCGCGTGCTCTACATTCTGGACGAGCCGACCACCGGGCTGCACTTCGACGATGTGTCGAAGCTGCTGACGGCGTTTCGCAAGCTGATCGACGGCGGCGGGTCGCTGATCGTGATCGAGCACAATCTGGACGTGATCAAGAGCGCCGATTGGGTGATCGATCTGGGGCCGGAAGGCGGCGAAGGCGGCGGCCACATCGTGGCCGAGGGCACGCCGGAACAGATTGCGGCAATCTGCATTCCCACACGGGAAAGTGGCTGGCGAGAGTGCTGTGATCCGCTCTCTCTATTGAGAAGGACAGTTGAATATGCGCTACGCGAGCCCTAGCTTGCCGTCCCAGAGCCGTGCGATGCCCAATGGATTGGCGTCCTGCAGTTCCGGGGGTAGCATTGCCTGCGGAATCCCTGAAAGCAGACTGGCCGTGCAAAGCGATAGATGGCAAGGCTGCCGACCGAGGTGAAGCGCGGGTCCGACGTCGCCGGATAGGGCCCGCCGTGCACCATGGCATGGCAGACCTCAACGCCCGTAGGGAAGCCATTGAAAATGATCCGGCCCGCTTTCTGCTCGAGGATGTGAATCAACTCGCGATTCGCGAGGAGGTCTTCGTCGTCGCCCAGGAAAGTTGCGGTCAAATGGCCGTCGAGGGCCGCGGCTGCCCGCAGATAATCCTGTGTGTCCTTGCAATGGACCAGCAGCGTGTCGGGGCCAAAGACTTCATTGGCCAGTGACGGGTTCGCGAGCAGGTCGTCGATGCTGCATTCGAACAGCTTGGCTCCACCGCACAGAACTCAGATTTGTATTCCGCGTCGCGCGAATGCGCCGAAAGCTTCACCTGCGACGCGCGAGTCTGGGTTGCGCGGGAATACTCGCGGCGATCCCTGCCGTCAGTAGCGCGGAAGGGATGAGCGGCCTCCACATGCGCGTTCAGTTCCTGAACGAAATCCGAAGCCCCATCCGAATCGGGAACCAGGACGATGCCCGGCTTGGTGCAGAACTGTCCCGCGCCCAGCGTGAATGATCCGAAGAGCCCTTTCGCCAGCGCGGCCGGCCCTTTGCGCAGCGCGCCCGGCAGCACAAAGACCGGATTGCCGCTCGACATCTCAGTGAAGCAAGGAATGGGGTCGGGACGCGCTACTGCCAGATCCATGAGGGCGCGGCCCGCGCGCAGCGAGCCTGTGAAGGCGACGGCGCGAATCAGCGGATGCTTCACCAGCGCCGTACCCGCGTCCAGCCCGCGATCGAACACCAGGGAAAAAACGCCGGGATGCAGCCCTTCGGCTGCGACAGCCTCTGCGATGATTTGCGCGGCAAGTTCGCCAGTTCCAGGATGGGCGGGATGAGCCTTGACGACGACGGGACAGCCGGCTGCCAGCGCGGAGGCCGTGTCCCCCCCGGCCACTGAAAAGGCAGCGGAAAATTGCTCGCGCCGAAGACCGCTACGGGGCCAAGCGGGCGCAGCATGGAGCGAATATCAGGCCGTGGCATAGGCTGGCGGTCAGGGAGCGCCGGATCGACACGGGCATTGACCCACGATCCCTCTTCGACCACGCTGGCGAACAGGCGCAACTGACCCGCGGTCCGGCTCACTTCGCCGAGCAGACGCGGCATCGGCAGCGCAGTCTCAAGATGCGCGCGCTCGGCCAGTGCGTCACGCTGGCGCTCAAAGCCCTCCGCGGCCCGGCGCAGGAGGGCGGCGCACGCCTTGCTGCTGGTTTGCGAGTAGCTGGCAAAGGCCTGGGAAGCAAGCTTGACGGCCTCATCCACTTCGGCGGCGGTCGCTGAGTGGTAGATGGGGTCGAGAGCCGCGCCGCTCTGCGGATTCATCGCCTGAAATCCTGCGCCTTCGCTTGAGCCGCGCCGGCCGCCGATAAACGATTGTCCATTGAGTTCCATAGTCACCCTAGGATTATCCCGCATTCCGCGACATGGCACGCTGGCCGGACTTATTCAGCGGTCACGGGATTGGTAAGAGCGCCCAAGGCCCTCGACGGTGACCGTCACGGTTTCGCCGGGCTTGAGCCAGCGTTTGGGCGTGCGGCCCAGCCCCACCCCGGCGGCGTCCCGGTGGAAACAATATCGCCGGGGAGCAGGGGCGTGATCGATGAGAGATATTCGATCAGGTCGGGAACCTTGAAAACCAGTTCGCTGGTATTCGAGTTCTGCAACACCTCGCCGTCTATGAGAGGCGGATGGCAAGATTGTGCGGATCGCCGATTTCGTCCGCGGTGACAATGGCCGGGCCGAGGGGGCAAAACGTGGAAAGCTCTTGCCCAGCGACCATTGCGTTGTGGCGAATTGCACATCGCGGGCGCTCACGTCGTTGACGATGGTGTAGCCGTAGACATGCTCGCGCCAGTCGATGCGGGAATGCGGTAGCCGCCTTTGCCAATCACAAAGGCCAATTCGGCCTCATAGTCGGGCTGGGTGGAGTTCTTGGGCAGCACGATGGAATCGCCAGGGCCGATGATGGCAGTGGTCAGCTTGAAAAAGACAACCGGCGTTGGGGATCGCCATGCCGGATTCGATGGCGTGATCGCGATAGTTGAGGCCGATGGCGAAGACGCGCGGCGGGTTGGGGAGCGGCGCGTGCAGGCGGACATCGCTCAGCGGATACCGGGAATGCGTGCCGGATTGACCAGATGCGTCAAACCTGCCGATGATGACGGCCAGCGTATCTCCGTAGCCTGTCGGCGGCGAGATCGACGACAAGGCTGGCTATCTTCGATAAGCGAGCCGGGCCGGACCGTGCCGTCGGAACTGGAAAATGAAACAAGTTTCATTCAATCCTCCGGATCGAATTAAGAGATTGATCATTGTGCGAATTCGCAGGTTTTAGGCCGCAGTCCAGCCGCCGTCGATGGTGAAGCACGAGCCGTTGACGAATGCGGCTTCGTCGGAGGCCAGATAGCGCACCAGCGACGCAATTTCCTCGGGCTGTCCGAGCCGCCCGACGGGCTGGCGCGCGCGCAGTTCGGCGCGCATCTCTTCCTTGTTTTGCTTGTGGAATTTTTCCAGATAGCCCTCGACAAAAGGAGTCTCCACTGTGCCGGGACAGATCGCGTTGACGCGCAGGGTCTTTGGGATACTCGACGGCCAGCTGGCGGGTCATGGCGAGCACTGCGCCTTTGCTGGTGCAGTAGGCGAAGCGCTGCTTGATGCCGACCATGTCCTGAAACCGAGGCGATGTTGACGATAGTGCCGGCAGCTTCGTGGCTGAATGGTGCGCGGCAGCAACAGAGGGCAAAAAGGCGCGCGTGACCAGGTAGACGGCGCGTACGTTGACGTTCATCAGCCGGTCGAAATCTCCCGGGCTCGGTGGTCTCGATGGAGCCCACATGGCCGATGCCGGCGTTGTTGACCAGGATGTCGAGCCGTGCCGAGTGTGCCTACAGCGGCGCGATGGACTCGATGGCTGGTCACGTCCAGATGAGGGAACCTGCGCCAGCGGCAGCGACTGCGGCCAAGGCTTCAGCCGCGGCGAGATTAATGTCGGCGACCCAGACGAACGCGCCGGCGCGGACCAGTTCCTTACAGTCGCCTCGCCGATGCCGCTGGCGCCGCCGGTCACGAGGGCATGGCGGCCATCGAGGCGGAAGGGCTCCGCGGGTTCAGACCCGGGGGAGTTTTGCTCCTCATTTCTATTCATGGAAACCTCAACTCTGGGCGATCAACTTCATCTTGCGTCTTCGTCCTGCGTCGCGTCAGAATAGCGGCGCGGCTTCGTCGATACTGAACTGAGCGCGCCAACTCCTCACGATAGCAAGGTCATCTGCGCGCGCACTTGTGCGACCGTCTTCAAATAGGCGCGGGCGGTTTCTGTGATCGTTTCCGGAAGCCCGTCATCGACTGCGGCCAGGTTAACCAGATCGCCGCCAACACCCAGCGCGCGGGCTCCAGCGCGAAGAAAGCCTTCAGCGGTCTGCAGGGTCACGCCGCCGGTCGGGATCAGCTTCAAATCAGGGAAAGGCGCAAGCAGAGACTTCAAATAACTGGCGCCGCCCATCGCAGAACATGGAAAAACCTTCACATAGTCCGCACCTGCGCGCCACGCCGTGATCACCTCGGTAGGTGTCAGAGCGCCAGGAATCGACAACTTTCCCAGAGCGCGCGTCCTCGTGACGACCGCCGGGTGAAAGCTGGGGCTGACCACAAACTCCGCGCCCGCCGCAATGGTGGCTTCCGCCTCCTCGGCCGTGGTCACGGTGCCGGCGCCGAGAAGAAGACTGGGATACTCCTGCTTCAGTTCCCTGAGCAGATCTACCGCGCCGGGAACGGTCATCGTGACTTCAACCACGGTGACCCCGCCCGCGATCATCGCCTTCACCACGGCGTGCCCCTGCGCTGCGGTTCGTGCCCTCAGCACCGGAATTAACCCGACTCGTTCGATGATTTCCCGTGTGGTTTCCGGCATCTTCTTCCTCTACCGTGCAATACGCACCGAGCCGCCCTTGATGGCTCGTTCAACCTCGGCCAGTGTGGCCATGCTGGTGTCGCCGGCCGTGGTCATGGCCAACGCGCCGTGAGCTACCCCGCACCTCACCGCCCATTCAATCGGCTTGCCCGCGAGCATTCCGTAAACGAGGCCTGAAGCGAAGCTGTCGCCGCCGCCCACGCGATCAAGAATATCGACCTCGTGCTGGGGCACGTAAACAATCTGATCCTGATAGAGCGCGATGGCGCCCCACGCGTTGCGGCTTGCCGTGTGTGCGGTCCGCAATGTGCTGGCGATCAGTCTCAGGTTTGGATACGCCGCTGCCACTTCGCGCAACATCTCTTCGTAGCCTGCAATCGGCAATTCCGCAAAATCTTCGCCCACACCTTTGATCTCGACACCCAACATGGCGGAAAAATCCTCTTCGTTGCCGAGCAACAGGTCGACCTTGCTGACAAGTGCGCGGTTGACTTCCTGGGCTCTCGGTCTTGCCGCCGATGGATTTCCAGAGCGAATCGCGGTAATTCAGGTCATACGAGACAGGCGTGCCGTGTTGGCGTGCGGCATCCATGGCTTCGGCGGCAACATCGGCCGTAGACGCCGAAAGCGCCGCGAAGATGCCTCCGGTATGCAGCCAACGTGAACCCTGAGACGAACCGAAAATTACCTCCCAATCGAAATCGCCAGGCTTAACCTGGCTGATCGCGGTTTGGCCCCGGTCACTGCAGCCCGCCGCCGCACGCACGCCAAAACCGCGCTCAACAAAGTTGAGGCCGTTGCGTACCGTACGCCCCACGCCGTCGTACTGCACCCATTTCAGCAGGGAAGTGTCGACCCCGCCTTGGAGGATGAAGTCTTCGACCAACCGGCCGACTGGGTTCTCGGCGAGTGCGGTCGCGATGGCGGTGCGCAGGCCGAAGCAGCGACGGAGCCCGCGCGCCACGTTGTACTCACCCCCGCCCTCCCAGACCTGGAAGTGGCGTGTGGTGTGGATGCGGCCCTCGCCCGGATCGAAGCGAAGCATCACTTCACCGAGGCTTACGCAATCCCACCGGCGCCTCGAATCGGGAATGAGAAGCGGGTCCATAAATTCAATCAATCGTTCACTGAACACTCTATCGCATTGGGCCGCACTCGGAGGCCTGCGGCCCGATCGCCGGGTAAGTCGTCTCACATGATAGATTTCTTGAGGGCAGGCAGGGAACGCGGGTCACGGTTTCCAACCACGATCTGCCGGGCGGCAAAGAGGCACCACAAGGGGATTTCTTCATGAGCGACAATCTTTTCGATTTGAGTGGCAAAATTGCCGTGGTGACGGGCGGCACCACCGGGCTTGGACACGCAATTGCATTGGGTCTGGCCGGCGCTGGCGCGCACGTGGTGCCGAGTTCGCGCAGGCGGGACCAGGTAGGGATCGTCGCCGGGGAGATCGAAGCGCTTGGCCGCAAGTCCCTGCGTGTGCCCAGCGACGTGCAGGACCGCAAATCGCTGCAGGCCTTGCATGATGAGGTGCTCAAGGAGTTCGGCAAGGTGGACATTCTTGTGAATGCGGCCGGTGTTACGCATAAGTCTGCCACGCTTGAAGTGGACGAGGCTGACTGGTCGCGCGTCATCGACATCAATCTGAACGGAACCTTGCGCGCATGCCAGATCTTCGGGTCGACCATGGTGCGCGCGGGATATGGCCGCATCATCAATATTGCGTCCCTCACTTCTTTTGTTGGCTTCTACCGCGTGGCCGCCTATTCCGCGAGCAAGGCCGCGGTGGCTTCGCTGACCAAGGTGCTTGCGATTGAGATGGCGCAAACCGGAGTCAACGTGAATGCGCTTGCGCCAGGAGTATTTCCGACGCCCCTGAATGCGCTTTGATTCAGGGGACACCGCGCGGTGAAGAACTGATTCTGCGTACGCCAATGCGTCGATTTGGCGAGGCAAAGGAACTGGCGGGTGCCGCCATTTTTCTTGCGTCGGAAGCAGCTTCGTTTGTCACCGGCGAGATCATCGCCGTCGACGGTGGATTCCTGGCAAGTGGCGTAAACCAGTAGTAAGGGATCAGGCTTCATACGCCGTTGGAAGCTTAATTCTCTGAAAAGCGATGAGTAGAACGCCGCCGCAGATGTTTTGAGCCATCGGAGCGCCTGACGCAATGAAGATTACCAAGGCACATGTCATCATCACGTCACCGGGGCGCAACTTTGTCACGTTGAAGATTGAGACCGATCAGGGCATCTACGGTCTCGGAGACGCCACACTTAATGGCCGCGAGTTGGCAGTCGCAAGTTATCTAACCGACCATGTAATTCCCTGCATCATCGGCCGCGATCCATTTCAGACTGAAGATATCTGGCAGTATCTCTACCGCGGGCCGT
The DNA here is from genome assembly GCA_963718435.1 of uncultured Acidobacteriota bacterium. Lineage (GTDB taxonomy): Bacteria > Acidobacteriota > Terriglobia > Terriglobales > Acidobacteriaceae > Telmatobacter. Next base: position 15,072 of record CAVQZQ010000098.1, read on the forward strand.
ACTGGCGGCGCGGCCCGGTCACCATGGCAGCCGTTGGAGCGGTGGACATTGCCCTATGGGATATCAAAGGAAAAGCGCTGAATACGCCGGTCTATAACCTTCTGGGAGGCAAGAGCCGCGAGGGCGCGCTCGTGTACGCCCACGCCAACGGAAATGACATCGATCACGCCCTCGAAGACGTAGCTCGCCACAAGGAAATGGGTTACCGAGCCATCCGCGTGCAAAGTGGGTTTCCCGGGCTTGCAACCACTTATGGAGTTACAAAAGGGCCCGGGCGCTACGAACCAGCGGAGCGCGGATTGCCTTCAGAATACGCATGGTCCACTGAGCCCTATTTGCGCCATGTGCCAAAGCTGTTTGCAAGGGTGCGCGAGGCTTTGGCGAAGAGTTACATTTGCTGCACGATTGCCACCATCGCCTGACACCCATTGAGGCCGCGCGGCTGGGCAAGGAACTGGAGCCGTTCCACCTGTTCTGGATGGAGGACCCCGTGCCGGCGGAGTTGCAGGAGGGATTCAAAGTCATTCGCGAGCACACCACCACACCCATCGCTGTGGGCGAGGTCTTCAACTCCATCTGGGACGCGCACGACCTGATCCGGAACCAATGGATCGACTATATCCGCATGACCATTGTGCATGGTGGCGGACTTACCCCCATGAAGAAGATCGCCGACTTTGCGGAGTTATACCATGTTCGCACCGGGTGTCATGGAGCCACTGATTTTTCGCCCGCCTGCATGGCGGCCGCCCTGCACTTTGATATAGCGATTCATAACTTCGGCATCCAGGAACATATGCTGCATACCGATGAAACCGATGAGGTTTTCCCGCACAAATATGCCTTTAAGGATGGCATGATGTATCCCGGCGATGCGCCTGGCCTCGGCGTTGATTTGGATGAGAAGCTGGCGAGTAAGTACCCTTATCAGAGGGCATATCTCCCCATCAATCGCAAGCTAGATGGCACGTTGAGTGACTGGTAGACTCATGAAAATCCTGAAAAATCCGAGCCAGCCAATCGAGCGCGCGGAGTCGCCGACCGAGCCACCTGCGCTTCCAGGTCGCTGGACCATCTGTGCCATGCTCTTCGTGGCCACCACAATCAACTATGTAGATCGGCAGGTGCTGTCCATCCTGAAGCCTGTGCTAGCCGGAAGCACCCTTCACCTGGTGCCCTATATCCATGGCTGGCCCACAGTCGAATCGTCAATTCGGATGAATGAGATTCAGTACGGCTACATCGTGGATTGCTTCCAGATCGCCTATGCCCTCGGAGTGATCTTCGCCGGGCGCCTTGTTGACCGGCTCGGCTGTCGCAGGGGATACCCACTCATTACCGGCATCTGGAGCTTGGCTGCGATGAGTCACGCCCTGGTCAATTCGGTCTCTGGCTTCGGCGTGGCGCGTTTTTTCCTGGGACTCGGTGAGAGCGGCAACTTTCCTGCGGCGATCAAGGCCACGGCAGAGTGGTTTCCACCTAAGGAGCGTGCGCTGGCCACGGGCATCTTCAACTCTGGCGCGGGTGTGGGCGCGATCGTTGCTCCGTTGGTCGTCCCCTGGGTGGCACTGCACTTTGGATGGCGCGCGTCATTTCTTGTCACCGGCACGTTCAGCGCGATCTGGATCGTGTGGTGGTCCATCCGGTACCGCAAGCCACGCGAATCGATGGATGAGGCCTGCAGTGTCGTAACATCGTTATCCGTCCCGCAGATCGCCTGGTGGAAGCTCCTCGGCTATCGCCAGACCTGGGGATTCGCACTGGGCAAATTCCTCACCGATCCGGTCTGGTGGTTCTATCTTTTCTGGCTGCCTTCGTACTTTAATTCACGCTTCAAGCTGGACCTGTCGCACATCGGTCCGCCGTTGGTTGTAGTCTATGTCGTTTCGACCATAGGAAGCATCGGCGGTGGCTGGCTGCCGCGCGGCTATGTGCGTCTGGGGATGCAATTGAAATCCGCGCGCCTCGCGGCAATGCTCACTTGCGCATGCCTGGTGGTGCCCATCATGTTGGCGGGCGGCCTGCACTCGGAATGGACTGCCGTGGGTCTGCTCAGCCTTGCTGCGGCCGCTCACCAGGGTTGGTCGGCGAATATCTTCACCACCGCCTCCGATATGTTTCCCGTAGAGATGGTTGGGACCGTGGTGAGCTTTGGACAAGTCGCCGGGGCGCTTGGAGGTGCGATCTTCGCAGCCGTCGCCGGGCATATTCTGCAGTTCACGCACAGTTATGTGCCGCTGTTTCTCTATTCCGCCTTTGCCTATCTGCTGGCCCTACTACTGCTGCGTACGTTGGCCCCCGGACTGCAGCGGGCACGATTAGAGAGTTGAGGCGCGCGATGCAAGCACTAAACCGGAAAGCGGCGGTTGGGATAGCACGCATGTTCATCATGCTCATCGCGATCATCTTTCTTCCGGCGTGGACACTGACCTACTGGCAGGGTTGGGCGTGCCTGGTCGCTTTCTTCGGCCCGTGCGTGGTCATCACGGTGTATGTAGCGAAGAATGATCCGGCATTGCTTGAGCGCCGAATGAAAGCTGGCGCAAAGGCCGAAACGGAACCGGGCCAAAAGATCATCCAGGCCGTAACCTTCGCCGCTTTTCTCGCTGATTTTGTTGTTTCCGTGCTCGATCATCGGTTCCGATGGTCTTCGGTTCCGCTATGGGTTACGATTTTCGGGGACTCTCTGATACTGGCTGGTTTCTTGATGGTGTTCGTCGTTTTCAAGGCCAACTCTTATACTTCAGGGATCATCGAGGTTGCGCCGGAACAGACGGTGATCTCCACCGGACCGTATGCCGTGGTTCGTCACCCCATGTACTCCGGCGCACTGCTGATGCTGATTGGTATCCCATTGGCCCTCGGCTCGTGGTGGGGTGAGCTTGCGAACATCGTGATGACGGCAGCACTTGCGTGCCGATTGCTCAACGAAGAAAGGTTCCTTTCTGCAAATCTCAGCGGTTATCGTGAATACCACGAAAAAGTGAAGTACCGGCTTGTACCGTTAGTTTGGTAGGAGCAGGATCAAAATCTTGAAAGGGAATTCAGAATGAGTCAGCAGCGCAAGCTTCGAATGGGGATGGTGGGCGGTGGCCCGGGTGCGTTCATTGGCCCCGTACATCGCATCGCCGCCGAGTTGGACGGCAAGATCGAATTAGTTGCGGGTGCATTCTCGCAATCGCCGGAGCGCTCGCGCATTGCAGGCGAATCATTTCGGATCGACCCCGCCCGCGCCTATGCCAATTACCAGGAAATGATGGAGGCGGAGCGCCGCCGCACTGATCCCATCGACTTCGTCGCCATCGTCACTCCAAATCATCTGCACCTTCCAATTGCAGCTGCCGCCATGGCGGCGGGCTTTCCCGTGATGAGCGACAAGCCGGCCACCGCAACCTACGCCGAGGTGGTGGAACTCGAGAAGCTCGTAGTCAAATCCGGCCTGCCCTATGGTTTGACCCACACATATGCGGGTTATGGGCTCGTCCGCGAGGCGCGCGCCATCTGTGCTAAGGGTCAGCTAGGCCCGATTCGCAAGATCGTCGTCGAATACCTGCAGGGATGGTTGAGCCGTCCCATTGAGACGACAGGCCAGAAACAGGCCGCCTGGCGGTCCGATCCTGCGCAGAACGGCCCCGGCGGCTGCATCGGCGACATCGGCGTGCATGCTTTCCACCTGCTCGAATATGTTACCGGCCTCAAAGTCACGAGCCTGAACGCATCGCTGCTGTCCGTGGTGCCAGGCCGGCGCATTGACGACGACTGCACGGCCTTGCTGCGCCTGGACAATGGTGCCGGCGGTGCACTGATGGCCTCGCAAATCGCAGCCGGCGAGGGCAACGGGTTGCGCTTGCGCGTCTACGGAGAGACCGGCTCGCTCGATTGGAAGCAGGAAGACCCGAACCGCCTGCGGCTCAAGTGGCTCGATGGGCCCGAGGAGATCCGGCACGCAGCCGGAAGCTATTTGAGCGAGGACGCGCGCGCCGTATCCAGGCTGCCTGGAGGCCATCCCGAGGGCTACCTCGAGGCCTTCGCCGTGCTCTATCGGGAATTTGCCGATGCGCTGGCCGCGTGGAAGAATGGACAAGCTGATCCCTTGCCGGCCACTCTCCCGGGTATCATAGCGGGAGTGCGCGGAATGAGATTCATTGACCGCGCCATCGAGAGCAGCCAGCGAAAAAACTGGATTGAGTTCTAAGCTGACGAAGTTTTTCAGGGGAAAATAGATGAAAACTATCAAGGGCCCGGCAATCTTTCTCGCGCAGTTTGCAGCCGATGTTGCCCCTTTTAATTCTTTGGAAGGAATGGCGAATTGGGCGGCAACAATGGGTTTTGTAGGCGTCCAGATTCCCAGTTGGGATCAACGCCTGTTCGACCTGAAGCTTGCCGCGGAGAGCCAGGACTATTGCGACACGGTGCTTGGCGTGCTCAAGCAGGCTGGACTCTCGCTCACCGAGCTTTCGACCCACCTGCAAGGGCAGCTTGTCGCCAGCCACTCGGCCTATGACGTGCTGCTTGAGGGCTTCGCTCCTCCAACTCTGGCCGGTGATCCAAAGGGCCGCCAGGAATGGGCCGTCCAGCAACTGGAGTGGGCCGCCGCCGCCAGCAGACGGTTATGCCTAACCGCGCACGCCACGTTTTCCGGTGCGCTCGCATGGCCTTTTTTCTACCCTTGGCCACAGCGGCCTGACGGCCTCATCGACGCGGCATTTCAGGAACTCGGCCGGCGCTGGCTGCCCATCCTTCAAAAATTTGACGAAAAGGGCGTGGACGTTTGCTTTGAGTTGCATCCCGGCGAAGACCTGCACGACGGCATCACCTTCGAGCGTTTCCTTGCTGTCGTCAAGGAACATCCGCGCGCCAACATCCTCTACGACCCCAGCCACATGGTTCTGCAGCAACTCGATTACCTTGAGTTTCTGGATTTTTACCATGACCGCGTGCGCGCATTCCATGTGAAAGACGCCGAGTTCCGGCCCAACGGGCGCTCGGGAGTCTACGGCGGGTATCAGGGTTGGATTGAGCGGCCCGGTCGTTTTCGCTCGCTGGGCGATGGCCAGGTAGACTTCAAATCCATCTTCAGCAAGATGGCGCAGTACGATTTTCCCGGCTGGGCAGTTCTAGAGTGGGAGTGCTGCCTTAAGCATCCCAAGGCTGGCGCGACCGAGGGGGCGATCTTCATCGCGAACCACATCATTCACGTGACTGATCGTGCCTTTGACGACTTTGCCGGCTCCGGCGCGGACGAGGAAAAGAATCGCAGGATTCTGGGACTGGAACCCGAGGTCAAGGCAACACCCTAAACCGTGATCCCCGCCGACTTGTAGATCTGTGTGATGTAATGCAAGTCGCGCAGGCCCTCTTCACCCGGGGACTGCGCCTCGAGCCCATTCTGCACGCAATGCGAGAAGTGCTCGGCCTCGGCTTGGAAGTGTGAGGGGTCGCGCGCTGGATTGGGCTCATCCAATTGCGTTCCGCTAAAGCTAGCGCGCAGATGCAGGCCCTCGTACACAAAAGCCTGGTCCACCTCAAGCCATCCCTTTGATCCATGCACGCGGAAGAACCCATCCATGGGCGCGCCATACGTTGTATTGCAGCTCGCCACAATGCCCGAGGGGAACTTCATCGTCCAGGAGACATTCTCTTCCACTTCATTGAACCGCCCGTCATGGTCCAGTACAGAAGCATAGGCGGCAATGTCCTGCGGCTCTTCACCGGTCAGATAACGGCACGCATTCAACGAATAAATCCCGACATCGTACAACGGGCCGCCACCGGCCAACGTTTTGCTAAGCCGCCATTCGCCGGGATTGATGTTGAACCCGAACGAACTCTCAATCGCCTGCAGTTGGCCGAGCGCGCCGTCGCGAATCAGTTTAACGGCCTTCAGATTGGTCGGCTCGTAGTGGCAGCGATAGGCGATCATCAGCTTCACGTTGGCCGCCTTGCAGGCCGCAATCATCGATTCGCAGTCGGTCACGCTGGTCGCCATCGGCTTTTCGCACAGTACGTGCTTGCCCGCTTTGGCTGCGCGAATCGTGTACTCGGCATGCATCGAGTTGGGCAGCGCCACATATACCGCATCGACAGTCTTGTTCTCCGCGATGCGATCGAAATCCTCATAGCTGTAAATCGAAGTCGTCGGAATACCGTACTCAGCCGCAATCTTCTCGGCCTTGTCGCGGTGGCCGCTCACCAGCGCAGTAATTTGCGAGTTGGTCGTAGAGCGCGAACCCGGCATAAAGTGCCCTGCAATGCGGCCCAGCCCAATCACTGCGTAACCCGTCTTCTTCTCATTCGTCTGCGCGCGAAGTGAGGGTGTGAACCGGGCTGCAAGCCCCAGGGCGCCCAACTTGGCAAAATCTCTTCGAGTCAGATCCATAGTCTTGGAACTCTCTTTCATGCGAATTGATCGAACGGTAGAGCAGGCTTTCCGCGTGGTGTCAGCGACGAGTGACGGCATCGAGGGGAAAGCAGCACCCATCCACTATAAATCGGCGTTCTCAGATAAGATAAGCTCAGCGATGACGAGCGGGCTTCTTGGTTATCGTGATGAGCTTGCCGGTCACAGCATATTTGCGGTGCTCGACCGGCGAAGAGAGCACAAGGCTCGTTACGGGATTGCCATACGGCAGCAGCGCCTCGATCAGCGCCTCCAGATCGGCCATGCTCGTAGTCGTCACCTTGAGCAGAAAATCATCGCCGCCCGTGAGGTGGTGGCACTCGCGCACCTCCTCCAGAGTCTGCACGTACTCGAGCAGTCGGTGATAATTCTGCCCGCCGCAGCTCATGCGGATGAATGCCATCACTTCAAGGCCAAGCGCCTCGCGGTCGATCTCAATGGTGTAGGCGCGCAGGATACCTGCCTCCTCCATCTGCTTCAGTCGTTCCGTCGTTGCGGTCGGAGAAAGCCCGATGCGCCGTCCCAGTTCAGCCAGGCTCAGCCGCGCATTCACCTGCAATTCGTCCAGCATCTTTTGCCCATAACTGTCCAGAAGTGTAGTGGAATCCATTGTCATATTAGGAGAATATAGTCGATCGCAAAGGTTAAGCGCCACCCGGCCGTTGATCCAATCTGTACTGAGCGCTTGTTGCGGCCTAACATCGGGCACATGGAAACTGTGATTCTTGACGGCCAGCCGCTCAAGTTGGCCGAAATTGAGGCTGTCTCGATCGCTGCTCGCCCTGTCGAGATTGCCCCTGCAGCACTGACGCGCGTGTCCCAAAGCAGAGCATCGATCGAGGAGATTTTGGCGGCCGGGCAGACGGTCTATGGCGTTAACACGGGCTTCGGCAAGCTGTCAGACGTGCGCATTCCTCCGGAAAAGCTCGCCGAGTTGCAATTCAATCTCGTACGCAGCCACGCCGGCGGAGTCGGTTCGCCACTCTCCGAGGGCGAGTCACGCGCCATGCTCCTGCTGCGCGCCAATGTGCTGGCCAAGGGCTTCAGCGGCGTTCGCCCCTCGCTGCTCGAACTGTTGGTGGCCCTGCTCAATGCCGGCGTGCATCCAGTGATCCCTGAGAAAGGTTCTGTCGGTGCAAGCGGCGACCTTGCCCCGTTGGCGCACCTCGCGCTCGTCGTCATTGGAGAAGGTGAAGCCTTCTACCGCGGCGAGCGCATGCCCGGAGGCGAAGCCCTGCATCGCGCAGGATTGCATCCAATGCAACTCGCTGCGAAAGAGGGCCTGGCCCTGCTCAACGGCACCCAGGCCATGACGGCCGTGGGCGCACTGGCCGTGGCGCGCGCCCGCCGGGTAGCCCAACTCGCTGACCTTGCCGGCGCCATGTCACTTGAAGCGCTGAAGGGCACGCCCGCCGCCTTCGATCCGCGCATTCATGCGGCGCGGCCCCATGCCGGCCAGATCGCCTCAGCCGCTCACCTCGTCCGCCTCCTCGCCGACTCCGAGATACGCGAGTCGCATCGCGAGCACGATAAGCGGGTACAGGACGCCTACTGCCTGCGCTGCATGCCGCAAGTCCACGGCGCTGTACGAGATGTATTGGCGCATGTGGCCGGCGTGCTGGAGATTGAAGCTGGCTCCGCGACCGATAATCCCCTCATATTTCCGCAACTCTCAACCGAAACACAAAACGACGAAGTCGTGTCGGGGGGGAATTTTCATGGCGCCCCACTGGCCTACGCCTTCGACTACGCTGCACTGGCGCTGACTGACCTGGCGGGCATAACCGAGCGGCGCATTGACCGCCTGCTCAATCCCGACATCAGCGAAGGGCTGCCCGCATTTCTTTCGCCCGATCCAGGTCTTTCGTCCGGCTTCATGATGGCGCAGATCGTCGCGGCCGCGCTCATCAGCGAGTGCCAGGTGCTCTCGCATCCTGCATCCACGGGCAACATCCCCACCGACGGAGGCAAAGAGGATCACGTCTCCATGGGGATGACCGGGGCCCTCAAACTGCGCCAGATTGTGGAGCACGCCGAGCGCGTTGTGGCCATCGAGTTGATGTGCGCCGCGCAAGGCGTCGAGTTCCGCAAACCTCTCCGGCCCAGCCGCGAGATCGAGCGCGCTCACTCAGCGGTGCGTGCCGTTGTTCCGCATCTCGACAAAGATCGCACCCTCGCTCCCGACATGGACGCTCTTGCCGCAGCCGTCAGGGCAGGGAAGTTCGACACGTGGTGCGCGTAGTGGGGAACGCTCTCGCGTAACAGGCAACCTCACCCTGTGTCGACATTTACCATGAAGGCACCGCAGGAGGCTACCGCCGCCGTGAAGCTTTACCGCACCGCCGCCGGATGTTTCGTTGAAGAGGACAGCCAGTACTACCCCCTTAGTGGGCTCACGCTCGATTCACTCCTGGCGCGTGAGGACCTGGCAACGTTTCTATCCAGTCGCATCGCCAACCAATCGCCGTCGCCGGAGATCCACGCGTCGGAACTGCTTGCGCCCATCGGCCAGCAGGAAGTGTGGGCCGCGGGAGTGACTTACTTCCGCAGCCGCGGCGCACGCATGGAAGAGGCCAAGGATGCCGGAGGAGGCAGTTTCTACGACCGCGTCTACTCCGCAGAACGGCCTGAGCTCTTCTTCAAATCCACGGCAAGCCGGACCGTGGGCACCGGAGGCAAGGTGAGGATTCGCGCCGACGCCCACTGGTCCGTGCCGGAACCCGAGTTGACGCTGGTAGTGAGTCCCGGAGGCAAAATCACCGGCTATACAATCGGCAACGATATGAGTTCGCGCGACATCGAAGGCGAAAATCCGCTCTATCTGCCCCAAGCCAAGGTCTACAACGGCAGTTGTGCCCTCGGCCCCGCCATTCTAGTCAGCCAGGGGCCATTGCCGCATTCAACTGAAATCTCGATCGAAATTCTGCGTCATGGCAGGATCGAGTTTTCAGGTTCGGTGGCGCTGACGGAGTTAAAACGCGACCCGAAAAGCCTGGTCGAATATCTGCTCCGCGACAACGCTTTCCCCAACGGATGTTTCCTGATGACCGGAACCGGCATCGTGCCGCCTAGCTCGTTTACCCTGGCTAGCGGAGACCGAATCCGCATCACCATCGAACCCATCGGCACGCTGGAAAATGAAGTGGCTTGACCTGTCGCCGGCCGATTCCTACTTCAGGTGCTTCTTCAAAAATGCCAACGCCCGCTTGCGTGCCAGTGCCGAGGCTTCCTGGTTGTAGCTTGCGCGCATATCGCAGTTGAAGCCGTGCCCCGCGCTGTCATACCAGTGAATCTCCACCTCGGGATGCGCGACATGCACCTGCTCCACCTGTTCGGCCGGAATATGCGTATCGAGCTTTCCAAAATGCAGTTGCACCGGCACCTTGGGTGTCTCCGCCGCATAGTTGCCGATGCGCCCGGCATAGTACCCCACGGCCGCATCGGGATGAAGACGGGCTGCACTGAGCCACGCCAGCAGCCCGCCCAGGCAGTAGCCAATCACTCCCGATTTCTTGCCGGTCTCTTCGCGCACGTAGGTAAGCGCCGCATTTACATCTACCAATGCTTCGTCGACGTCGATCTTCTGCATCAGCGCCATTCCTTTTTGTGCATCGGCGCCTTCGTAGGTCAGGTCAACACCTTTCTCCACGCGGTCAAACAGCGCTGGAGCCGCCACCAGGAATCCATCTTTCGCATAGCCGTCGGCGACCGACCGAATGTGCCGATTCACGCCAAAAATCTCCTGAATCACCACCAGTCCGGCAATCGGTTCTCCTTTGGGCCGCGCAACATATAAATCAAGCTCATGGCCATCAGCGGCCTTCGTGACTACCGTCTCACCCATTCATTCACCTCTACACTAAATTTGGAGATCTATCGTCTGCGCTTCCAGTGCTTAGATGCGTTATTGTGCATCGCGTACACAGCGAAATCCAACTCCCCCTGACCGGTCGTACGAGGGTGCCATCAGCAGGACCTTGCTGTGCTCATCATTGCGGTAGGCCGGCGGAAAATACCATATAGAGCCTTGCGGCTGATAGTATTCGCCGCCGCGCACAATGGCCGCGCGCGTGTGCTCGTCGGTATACTCATCGGTCCACTGCCAGACATTGCCCACCATGTCCATCACGCCGTAGGTGCTCGCGCCTTGCGGATGTGCATCGACCGCATCGGGGCCGCGCATCGTACGCCCCGTTTCGGGCATCGGCACGTTAGCGGCTCGCCACTCAAACCCCCACGGATACAGCCCGCTCATCGGTGCCTTGTGCCGCGAGTTGCCACTCCCATTCGTGGGGTAGGCGTTTGCCGGCCCAACTTGCGTAGGCGCGCGCATCCTCGAGCGACACCCATGTCACCGGACGCTTTTCCCAACCCTGCGGGTATGTCCCGTTCTTCCAATCGCGCAAGAAGTTGCGCGTATCCTTCGGCGCATAATGCGATTCGTCGAGGAACTGCTTGAACTGCGCATTGGTCACCGGAAAATTGTCGATGAAGAACGGCTTGATCGCCATCTTGTGCTCGTGGAAACGCCGCGGCGAGTCCTCCCATGGATATTGCACATCCACTCCCGGATCGGCACCGCCTTCGATCTCCGTTCCATGCACTTTGAATACAAAATCACCCCCCGGAATCCTCAGCATGCCTTCTGGCGCTGCGTCAGCGGGCTGCGTCGTTGCTATCTCAGCAATCTTCTGCGGCAATACCCTCCACTCATGCGAAAAGTGGGCCAGCGGAACCGCAGTCATTGTCGCCATGCGCCCCATCAACGCCTTTATGGCCTCGCTTGGTTCACCATGGGTGGCGAGAACCGCGCCGTATCCCTGGGCCTCAATATTGAAACTCAACACAGCAAACGGCCCTTCCGATGCGGGCAGTACGTCCGGCTTCAACTCCACGCCATGGTAGAGATCGAAGTAGCGCATCCCGGGCTCAAACGGCACATCTATTTGCCGCCCGCCCACGTCGTATGCGGAGCGATTCACAATTGTCCACACAGTCTCGTTCTGCTGCGGCCAACGACTGGCATACACGCCGTAGTTGTGCATGGGATAGAGCGGTTCCCACTCCGCGCTCACCAGGAAGGGAGCAATACCGCGCTCGATGGCTGCCATACGCCGCGTGGCTTCGGCATCGCGCGGAGTGATTCCATTCCAGATACCCCAGATGTTCTCCCAACTCTCCCAGCCCTCGCCGTTGAAGAAAGCGAATTGCAGGTCGTTGGTCTTGTCCAGCGCCCACCGGTCGCTGATGTTGACCATGTGGCGCGTCTCCAGCCACTTGTAACGATCCACCATTGGGATGGGTTCAAATGTGTATTGCCCCCAGGTCATCACGTTCCAGCTCAGCGCTTCATCGCTGGGGCTTCCCTCCGGCTCAAATGCCAGCGGGTGTCCGATCTTGTCCGCGGCCAGCGAGAATCCCAGCGGCACACCGTCCTGTGTATCCCCGTTAATGCCGTCGGCGTCGATCTCCTTCATCAGCGCGGCAATCGCATCGGGCCACGGCTCCGCCGGTTCATGCGTCCCCTCGTCCCACATCATCATGGGAAACAGCACCCGCACGCCCCGACGATGAAAATCAGCAACCATCTTGTGCAGCCCTTCCACACCGCCCGGCATGGACTGGACCATTTCAAGCTGATTGCGATCGTCGATGCCCATGTTGGGATAAGTCGCCCACACCAGCACGGCATCGATGCCGCCATAGCGCTTTTCCAGGTCGTCGAGATAGCGATCCACTGTATAGCGCCCGGCCACGGGGTCATAGAAGTAGCGATCCTGCACCATCATTTGCGGCTGAATGAAACTCGACTGAGTCCAACGCAGCGCAGGCATTCCATAGCGCGACGGGTCGTAGGTGGTGCGAATGTGGCGTTCCGTGCGCCAGTGCTGCAGGTCGGCAAGCCAGTGTTCATGACTGAAGGGCGGGCAGGTGAACAGGGGTCCCTCCCATGCGTTGCGCAGGTTCATGCATACTGGCGGAGGAATCTGCTGTCCTCTAGCTGGAAACTGCGTATCTTGCGCCTCTGCGGTCAGGATGAAAATTGCAACCAGAAATCCGAGATAAATTGGGCCGCGCATCAGGTCTGTCGACTCCACGATTAAGACAAGGTTGAACAGCGAATGGGTGCAAGTGCAGATTAACGATTTTGGGCGATAAATACATCCACCACAATCGGCTTTCGATTGTCGCCCATCATCCAATCCTCAATAAAGCGGAGCTAGCGCCACCGCGCTCAACCCCAGCGCAAAAAAGAGGAACATCAATCCCAGCAGCAGCCGCGCCGATCGTGGAGCCCCTGCGAACTCATGCCACACAAAGACTCCCCAGAATGCAGAAATCATGGTGGCCCCCTGGCCAATCGAGTAGGAGACCGCCGGCCCCACCAGGTGCGCGCCCGAAGCCACAAAGTTCGCCACCGCTCCCGTACACCAAATGGCCCCGCCCAGTGCGCCTGCCACATGCCATCCCAACGGCGCGCGCCAGTAGTCGCCGCCAACGACGGGCGGTTTCCCGTCCAGCGGCTTCGCCATCAAAAGCAGATTTGCCGGCACCGTGGAGAGTAGCACGCCAATGGCGAAGAAAAACGAAATGGCATAAGGACCGGGTGCAGGAGTTCCGGGTGCAGCTTTCATCGCGTGAGCAACCAGGGGATAGAAGCTCCCCATCAACAGCCCGGCGATCAGGCTCAGCACAATGCCGCGTGTAGTTGTTGCTTTCGCAGATGCTTCGCGTTTGCGATAGGCAGCCGCATCAGTCACAATAGCCACCGCGACCAGGGCGACTCCGCCGAAGAGCAATACGGGATTGGCTGCAGGTGACACCAGATAGCTTGACACCGACCCCACGATCAGCGCCAGCCCGATTCCCACCGGGAAGGCAACCGCCAACCCTGCCACGTCGATGGCCGCCACCAGCAATAGGTTAGCCACATTAAAGACCACGCCACCGGCGGCAGCCCACACGGCCGCATGCAGAGGCGATTGCACAATATCGGTGAGAAAGGGCAAACCCGTCTTGCCAATGCTACCCGCGGTCAGTCCGAGAACTACTGCTCCAACCATCAATCCAATCGCGTAATCCCAGTAAAAAAGCTGGAATCGATACCGCGGGCACAGCTTTAAAGTGTTAGCCCACGACCCCCAGCACAACATGCTCACCAGCATCAAAAAAAGTGCTGCCTGATACGTTTCAGGAAGAAACATTCAGCTTGCCCCCATCTGCGCGTTTATCGCGCCGCAACTCGCGAACCATAGCGGCTCAACCCATCACGGTGCAAACAAGCACACCGGGTCTGTACCGGAATAATGCGGTTGGACGTGTATTTGAAATCTTACTGTTTTGCAGCTTTGACCGCCTCAGTCAGCGCCGGCACCACGTCAAACAGGTCGCCCACAATTCCGTAATCCGCCACCTCAAAGATGGGTGCATCGGGGTCTTTATTGATGGCGACCACACACTGCGAGCCCTTCATCCCCACCAGATGCTGAATCGCACCGGAGATGCCCACTGCCAGATAGAGCTTGGGCGAAACGGTTTGTCCTGAACTGCCCACTTGCCGCTCGATCGGCAGCCATCCGTTGTCACAGATGGGTCGCGACGCCGCCAGCTCCGCGCCCAGCGCGGCGGCCAGCTCTTGCACCAGTGCTAGGTTCTCAGCGTCCTTAATGCCGCGTCCCACGCTGACGATGAGTTGCGCCGAACCCAGATCCACCGTCTGCGCCGAACCGCGGAATGGCTCGCCGGGTTTGGTGCGAATCTGTGTGGCATCGATGGTTGGCGCGAAGACTTCGATGGCCGCTGCGCCCGCCGCTGCCTTCTCCGCACGAAACGCCCCAGACTGCACAGAAACGAAACAGGGACCCGACCCGGCATGGCGATATTCACCATTCAACCGCCCCTGCATCAATTGTCTGGTAAAGATCGGTCCCTCGCCGATACCCACCACATCGCCAATCAGCACCTCGCGCCATCCGTGCCGCCAGCGCCGGCGCGTAGTCGCGCACCTGGTAAGTGTGCGGAAACACGACGTATTCCGGCTTTTCTTTCTCAATGAACTGTTGCAGTGCCACCGTAAAGCCATCGCTGGTGTAAGCGGCCAGCAGCGGATGCTCCAGTCGTACAACCTTGCCCAGCGCCTTTGTCGCCGCCTCCGTTGCCAGCGTTTCCGTTTGCACGCCCGGCAGCACCGCATTCACCGTCAGTTCCAACTGAGAACCTAGTTGCTGCGCTGCCGCCACTGCTTCCCAACTGATGCGGCTCATGCGGCCGCCATGCGCTTCCAGTACCACCCACACACCGCTCATAGCACACGTACCTCGAACTTCAGTTTCTCCACCAGTGCTGCCGCTGCTTCCTTCGGCGAGCCGGGAAGTATCTGTGTGGATTTCTGTTTCTGCGGCAATGAAATATGCTCAAGCGTCACCACAGGTGCCGCCTCTGCACCCAATTCGCTCGGCGAAAGCCGTCGCATCTCCTTGGTCTTGGCCCGCTTGATGCCCATCAGCGTCGCGTAGCGCAACTTGTTGCCGCCCGATTGAATCGTCAGCACCGCGGGCGTCGGCAGTTCGATGTTCTGAAACCAGCCCTCTTCCAATTCGCGCTTCACCGTGAGCCCGCCGTCGGTCTTCTCACGTGCAAAATAAGCGATGCATGCGGCAGCCCCAGCAACTCGGCCATGATCACGCCCGTCTGCCCGTAACCCAGATCGTCTGACTGCAAGCCCGTCAGCACAAGGTCGGCGACTCTCCGGCTTGCACCGCCTCGGCCAGCAACCGCGCAACCCCCAGCGCGTCGCGTCTCCCAAGGTCGTCTGCATCAATGTGGATCGCGCGATCCGCGCCCTTCGCCAGCGCCTCGCGAATTGTTGTCCCCACGCGCTCCGGCCCGGCGCTCACCACCACCACTTCGCCGCCGTGCTTCTCTTTCAATTGCAACGCCTCTTCCAGCGCATAGGCATCCGACTCGTTCAGCGCCCAATGAATGTCGGATTCATCAATCCACTTGGCGGCGAGTCGATATGCACCTGCGCATCCCGCTCCGGCACCTGTTTGATCGCAACAATGATTTTCATCTCACCTTCATCCTCTTTTTCGGGTGCCCAGGTCTCGCTTTTGAAACCTGCAGATCACAAATCTCAAACCGACTCAACACTGGGTGCCCCAGGTCTCGCTTTTGAGACCTGGGAGAACGATTCCTCTAACTCGCCCCATTCCCCGGCAATCCCCGCGCCGTCAATTGCGCAATGTCCAGCAACTGCGGTGCTCCATCGCCATTCGCCGCCAGCGCATCCCGAAACATCGTGTTGCAGAAAGGACATGCAGTTCCCACAGTGGAAGCGCCGGTCGCCACCAGCTCGGCTGCTCGAACGTGGCTCACTCGTTCGCCTGTCTCTTCACCCAGAAAGGCCAGCCCTCCGCCTGCCCCGCAGCAGAAGCTCCGCTCGTGCGATACGCGGCGCCTCCACTAATGTGCCTGCCATCTCCACCACCTGCCGCGGCTCCTCGTAGACATTGCGATACCGCCCAAGGTAGCAAGGGTCGTGGAAGACGATGCTTTCCCCGCTCTTCTGCTTCGGCAGCTGGTCCGCGAAACGCGCCATAAACTCACTATGATGCTCAATCTCCGGGGACGCGCCAAACTCCTTCCAATCCTCTTGAATCGTGCGCACGCAATGCGGGCAGATGGAGACGATCTTCTTCACCTTCTGCTGCGCCAGCATTTCAAGATTCGACTTCGGCCAGTTGCTGGAAGACCAGATCATTCCCTAGCCTGCGCACTGGGTCGCCGGTACACTTCTCCTTGCGCAGCACGCCGTAGCTCGCGCCCAGGTAATTCATCACCCGCGCAAAATCGGCAACAATCTCGCGGCCCTTGGGATCGTAGCCGCCCATGCAGCCCAGCCAAAGGCAATACTCCTGCGTCCCGTCGAAGATGGGCAGCGCCTGCTTCTGGATGAACTTGTCGCGATCCGTCGTGCTCAGACCCAGTGCATTGCCCCGCGCTCCAGCGCCAGAAAAAGCTTGCCGCCGTGATCGTCCTCCCATGTGCCGGTATTCACGGCACCGCGCCGCAGACCGATCAGAATGGGCAGATGTTCGATCCCTACCGGGCATTGAAACTCGCACGAGCCGCACGTCGTGCATTGAAACACCGCCTCCTGGCTCTCGTACTTGCCCAGCAGTGGCTCGGCCGATCCCGGCCCGTAGATCGTTCAGATACCCGCGCATCCCGAGAATGATTTCCTTCGGGTTCAGCAGCTTTCCTGTATTCGTGGCGGGGCAATGCTCACTGCAGCGTCCGCATTCCACGCAGGAGTAGGCTTGCAGACTCACCAACTGCGTCAGGTCCGTGCCGGCGACCAGCCCAAAATCGTCGTCCCCATGCAGCGGCGGAATCCGGCTGAAGCCTCCGCGCGAGAGAAAAACGGTCGCGGGGCTCAATACCAGGTGCAGGTGCTTGGTATGCGGAATGATGGGCAGAAACACAAGCAGCGTCAGCGTGTGTGTCCACCACAGGGCGCGCGCCGAGACACTTGCATCCGCGACAAAGAACGACGCCAGGTACGTCGTCATCAGCATAAAAATCAGCAGGGCAATAAATCCCGACTCCCATGAGAGCTCGCCGCCCAGCCACCGCGGCCGCACCACAAAACGTCGAATAAAGAGCCCCAGAATCCCTACGGCGCAAGCCACCGCAAACACAGCGGCACTGTAGAAATAAATCCTGCCGACGGGACCGCCCGGATCAAGAAAGCCGAATCCGAATCCTACCGCGCAGTGATTCAGCGTCACCAGCGCAAACGCGCAGAACCCCCAGAACACAAGCGCATGCGCCAGTCCCGGCAGCGGTCGCTGGCGGATCACTTTCGCCTGACACATCACCTCCCAGACAAAGTCCCACACCCGCTTGCCGATGGGGAAGAGGTGAAAATCCGGGTCTTTTTTCGATGTGAGGATTCTGTTGAGGATCGGCCCGAAGCGTCGCCAGAACAGCGCGCCCGAAGCCACCACCAAAGCGCCAAAAAGAGCCCTCTCCCAAGTGGAAAAGTGCAGCGGCTCAGCGAGCGTCAAGGTCATAAGGACCATAAGCGATCGAACTCACAATACACGATCAAGGCCTGGGTCCGTCGCGGTGCTCCGCTCTACCGCTAATACGCGCGAAGTGCGCCTGACTCCGCAAATTCTGCTAACGCGTGCGGGTGCCCCAGGTCTCGCTTCTGAGACCTGGAGAACTAGGACTCCCAGGTCTTGTCCTTCGAGTGGCACAAGGTCTCCAGGTTGCACTCCCGCATTTCGGGTTGCGGGCAATGCAAACCTGACGCCCATGATGGATCACTTGGTGCGAAAACGAATCCAGTGCTCTCGCGGAATCACCTTCATCAGCTCCTGCTCCACCTTTTGCGGCGTGTCGCCCTTGGCCAGCCCCAGCCGATGCGCGATGCGAAAAACATGTGTGTCAACGACCACGCCTTCCGCCTTGCCGAACGAAACGCCCAGCACCACGTTGGCCGTCTTCCGCGCCGCCCCGGGAACCGTAATCAACCCCGCTAGCGTCTCCGGAACTTTGCCGCCGAACTCTTCAGTGATCTTCTTCGCCGCGCCCTGAATCGACTTCGCCTTGTTGTGATAGAAACCCGTGGTGCGGATGAGGGCTTCGAGTTCGGGCAGCGAAGCTTTGGCCATGGCTGCCGGGGTAGGGAAGCGCTTGAACAGCTCAGGGGTCACCATGTTCACGCGCACGTCCGTAGCTCTGCGCGGACAGAATCGTTGCCACCAGCAACTCCCAGGGCGTGCGATGCGTGAGAGCGCAAACCGCGTTCGGATATGCCTCGTCGAGAGCCTTGAGGATCGCAGCTATACGCTCTGGGGCAAGGTCGCCGCGCGACGACGAAGTCTTTGTGGCAGCCCGCGCTTTGGTATGTGCATCTCGAAGAGAGGTTGTTGGCTCTTCTTTGCTGCAGTCTTTGTTGATGGTTTGGATTGCTTCATGTGCATTAGTCCTGATTGAGCGGCGGCTCTACAGCTTTCCGCCCAGCCATCCGCCCAGCCTCTCCACCGGCAGCCGTACCCCGAGAAAGAACTGCCCAAACAGCGCATACACCGCGCTGACCTCATCAAAGCGCATCTCGTAGATCAACTTCTTGAAAACCACCGGATCCTCGGCGAACAAATCCACTCCCCACTCCCAGTCGTCCATCCCAATCGACCCGGAGATGATCTGCTTCACCACGTCGCCGTACCGCCGCCCGATCAGCCCGTGCAGATGCATCATGCGCTGCCTCTCGGCAAAGGGCAGGTGTACCAGTTCACTTGCTCGCCGCGTTTGCGGTCCATGGGATAAAAGCACATGTACTTCGTGTCTGGCACGGATGGGAACAGCCGTGGCTTCATCGCATCGGCGCCGCGTTGCAGCGAGGCGGCAATTTCCGCATTCCACTCCGGCGTATGCGCCTCGAACCCCTTTGCTGACGCCGCCTCATAGGTCTTCCGGCTGGATTCATACAGCCCCAGCTCGACGACCGAAACGTAGGAGTGCCGCGGTTCTAGAAAGTCGTACAACGTCCGTCTGCGCCAAGTCCAGCTCTACCTGGTTCAGCGCTTCGAACGACTCGCGAAAATGCACCAGAATCAAATCGCCTTTGTGCCCAAGCTGGGAAAAGAGCGCTGTCTGCACTTTTCCATCGCCCGTCTTCTCCAGCCGCTTGAAGCACCGGCGTAAATTCAGCAACCATGCTGGCACGTTCGCCGTCCGCGGAGGACTCGCCCTCCGCGCAGGAGCGCCACTTCCCAATCGAAACGGAAAAACTGATGCAGCAGGCTTGAACCTTCAAGCGTAACGGAACAGGCGGAAAACTGGCCAACGAAGCCACCTCGCAACGTTCCTGGACAATCATCATCCTAGCAAACGAGGCGTTCGCAACAGTCGGGCCACGAAACAGTACGTATCCCGCGTGGGTCAATACCGCGAGGGGCAAGTGCCCCGCACTCGGACCTATATACTTAAAGGCCCATGAGCGAACAGATTCTCGCCTTTCTGGTCCAGTTCGTTACCCATGTCATCGATATCGGGTGGATACGCCGGCATCGTCGCGCTTGATGGGCATCGAGTCGGCCTGCATTCCTCTGCCTTCGGAAATCATCATGCCGTTCGCCGGGCTACCTGGTGTATCTCGGACACCTCAACCTGTTCTGGACGGCGACTGCGGGAGCCATTGGCTGCAATCTCGGCTCGGTGGTCGCGTACTGGATCGGCGCCAAAGGCGGACGGCCGTTGGTGGAGCGCTATGGCCGATGGGTGCTGATGAGCCGGCACGATCTCGACCGCATGACGTATTTCTTCACGAAATTGGCGCGATTACGGTGCTGCTGGGGCGGCTGCTGCCGGTGGTGCGCACCTTTATTGCCTTCCCGGCCGGCATTGCGCGGATGCCGCAACTGAGGTTTCACATTTACACTTTCGTAGGCTCGTGGCCCTGGTGCCTTGCGTTGGCATACGCGGGCATGAAACTGGGCGAGAAGTGGGACGATCCCCACTCGTCTTTTCATGAGTTGTTTCACCGGTTTCATACCGTCGTGCTGGTGTTGCTGATTGTGGGCGTGGTTTGGTTTGTCTGGTCCATCTCGATCGCGGCGGACAAACAGAGGAAGCTCAGGCGTGAAGGCGTCACTTGCTGGCGTACACTGATTCGTCGCAGAAATCAATTTTGGATTGCTCAATCTGCAGTAGTCAACGAGAAGGATAGGAGAAAACGATGTCGATACAGAGCAGCAAGGCGGCCAGAATGCCGCGAAAGTCTTGCAAACCGAAGATCGACGCCCGCAACGGGCAAGCTTGGCATCATGGTGGTAGGCTGGTGCCGTGGCCACCACGTTCATCGCCGGAGTCGAAGCGGTCCGGCGCGGCCTGGCCAAGCCGATCGGCTCGCTCACGCAGATGGGAACCATCCGCCTGGGCAAAAGCACCGATAACAAGTCGCCGCTGGTGAAGGATTTCGTTCCACTGGCCGACCTGAACGACATCGTCTTCACCGGCTGGGACATCTTCGAGGACAACGTCTACGAGGCCGCCTCCCACGCCAAGGTCCTCGACAAGGAAATCCTTGAACAACTCAAGCCTTATCTCGAAACCGTCAAGCCGCTGCCGGCCGTTTTTGATCAGTATTACGTCAAGCGCCTGCACGGCACCCACGTCAAGAAGGGCAAGAACAAGCGTGACCTCGCCGAGCAGGTGACGCGACGACATTCGTGACTTCAAGAAGACCGTCGACCGCGTGGTCATGATCTGGTGCGCGTCGACTGAGATTTTCATCGAGCCGACGGCCGTGCACGCAGACCATCGAGGCGTTCGAAAAGGGCCTGGAAAACGACGACATCGCCATTGCGCCTTCGCAGATTTACGCGTACGCGGCGCTGCACGAGGGCGTGCCCTTCGCCAATGGCGCGCCCGAACCTCACCGTCGACATCCCGGCCATGATCGAGCTTTCCAAGCGCAACGCGGCGCCCATCTGCGGCAAGGACTTCAAGACCGGCCAGACCTTCATGAAGACAGTGCTGGCGCCGCATTCAAGGCGCGCCTGCTGGGCGTCTCCGGCTGGTACTCGACGAATATCCTGGGCAACCGCGACGGTGAAGTGCTCGACGATCCCGAGTCCTTCAAGACCAAGGAAGAGTCCAAGCTCGGCTCGCTCGAATACATCCTGCAGCCGGATTTATATCCCGATCTCTATAAGGATATTTTCCACAAGGTTCGCATTAACTATTACCCGCCTCGCGGTGATAACAAAGAAGGTTGGGATAACATCGACATCTTTGGCTGGCTGGGTTACCCGATGCAGATCAAGGTGGATTTCCTCTGCCGCGATTCCATTCTGGCCGCGCCTATCGCGCTCGACCTTGTGCTGTTTCTTGACTTGGCCAAGCGCACGCCGTCGCTACGCTCCATCGGCATACAGGAGTGGCTGAGCTTTTATCTCAAGTCACCCCAAACCGCTGCCGGTCTTTATCCTGAGCACGATTTGTTCATCCAATCCATGAAGCTTAAGAACACCCTCCGCCACATCATGGGCGCGGGTCTCATCACCCACCTCGGCCTTGAATACTACGACTAGGAACCTGCGGTGCTGGACTGGCCGTCTAGGCGGCGTTTACTTTAGTTTCGCCAAATTTAAAGGCCCATCCGCAAGGATGGGCCTTTAGCGCGCTTCGCCTATTGGGCCCTGACATTCACCTGTGCGGTGCCCGTGTCATACCAGACGGTCAATGTCACCGCAACCGGATCGGCGATCTATCTAACTCCTCGCCGCCGCTCATGTCGGCTGTCACTTGGCACAACTTTCTGCCGACTCATTGGGAGTTTATTTTCTGATACGATTCATCGCTGAGCATCTTTACACATCTCCCCCCCAGAATGATTTTGGCATCCGCTGCTGTTTTTGCAAAAGGATCTGCGATGTTCTCCGTATTAATGATCTCCATCCATGAGTTGCCGCTCGGAGAAGCCGGAAGAGTAAATTCCACTCCTTCAGATGCAGCGTTGACCAGTATCAGAAAGCTGTCATCCATGATCCACCGGCCTTCTTCATCCATCATCTGGAGCGTCTGTCCATTCAGCATCAATGCAATTGCGCGCGTCCATTCCGCGCTCCACGCCTCGTCGGAAACTTCATTCCCATCTGTGTTGAACCATGCGGCATCCTTCACTGTATAAAGCACGCCGCCCCCCTGTTTGCGAACTTCGCGGTCCTGAAAAAACTTCCGTCGGTGCAGGTTGGGATGCGCGAGCCTTAGATGAACGAGTTTCCGGGTGAAATCGAGCAGCATTATTTTTCGCTGATCCAGGTTCCAGTCGTACCAGCTCAGCTCATTATCCTGGCAATAACAGTTGTTGTTGCCTTGTTGTGTTCGCGCTACCTCGTCGCCGCCCGAAATCATCGGTACTCCTTGCGACAGCATCAGCGTCGCCAGGCAATTGCGGATCTGGCGCTCTCGCCCCTCTTTGATTTCAGGATCATCCGTCGACCCTTCCACTCCCATGTTCCACGAGTAGTTTTCGTCGGTGCCGTCCGCGTTGTCTTCCTTATTCGCTTCGTTGTGCTTCTGGTTGTAACTGACCAGGTCGCACAATGTGAACCCATCGTGTGCGGTAACGAAGTTGATGCTCGCATAAGGCTTCCGGCCATCAAATTGGTAAAGATCGCTCGAACCGGTAAGGCGATACGCAAAATCGGACATTTGCCCGCTATCGCCTTTCCAGTACCGCCGAACCGTATCGCGATACTTGCCATTCCATTCCGCCCACAGAACCGGGAACTGGCCGACCTGATACCCGCCGTCCCCCACATCCCATGGCTCCGCAATCAGCTTTACATCGGCCAGCGTCGGGTCTTGATGAATGGTGTCGAAGAAGGAGGAAAGCTTGCTCACATCGTGGAGTTCTCGCGCCAGCGTCGCTGCCAGATCGAAGCGAAACCCGTCGACATGCATCTCAGTGATCCAATAACGTAAGCTGTCCATGATCATTTTCAGAACCTGGGGATTGCGAACATTGAGCGTGTTCCCTGTGCCGGTATAGTCCATGTAGAAGCGCGGGGTGTCAGCAACCAGCCGGTAATAAGTTGTGTTACAAACTCCCTTCCAGCTCAGAATGGGTCCGAGGTGGTTTCCCTCGCAGGTATGGTTGTACACAACATCCAGGATGACTTCGATTCCAGCCTTGTGGAGCGCCTTCACCATCTCCTTGAACTCGCGCACCTGGCCGCCGCGGTCGCCCGACGAGCTATAGCGCGACATAGGCGAGAAATAACCGAGCGTGTTATAGCCCCAATAGTCAGTGAGCCCCTTCTCGACCAGGTGTCCCTCATCAATAAAGTGATGAATCGGGAGAAGCTCAACGGCGGTTACGCCGAGTTTCTTCAGATAGCGCAATGTGGATTCGTGTGCCATACCTGCATAGGTGCCGCGCAGGTTTTCGGCACGCTCGTAAAGGGCGCGAAGGGCCGCTGCATCATCGGCAACACCATCGTCCTCAAGGGCGGCAAGCCGGTGCTGTCCGCCGGTTCCCCGGGAAATGTCCATTGCACGGTGCCTCAGGTGCTGACCTACGCACTCGATTTCAAGCTGGACCCATATGCGGCAGTGGATGCGCCGCGCATGCTGCCGATGACGGAGGGACGGGCCATATCGATCGAAGATCGGCTGGCTGCCGGCGTGGTCGAAGGCTTGCATCGACTGGGCGTCCGGGTTGGGG
>CAVQZQ010000099.1:0-15678 GCA_963718435.1 uncultured Acidobacteriota bacterium
CGGGAATTGCAGGATTGCGGATGCTGAAGCCCTTGACGTGCATCTTATAAATCACCGAATCTGCCAGCGGAATATTCAATTGAGTGTCCGGCCCCAATTAAATTTGCCGTCGGTCACCACGCACTTCGGAACTCCGGCTGCGCTGTCCTGAAGATCCATCTTCAGGTCGTCCCCTGAGGAAACATCAAAAGGAAAGATCGGCTGCTTCCAATCCACCTGACCGAAGATTGCCTGGGCGTATGGATCAACCAGCAGCTTGTTGTAATTGAATCGATGGCCACGCTCAGGGTCCCATGGCCCGTCGATACGGTAGCCGTAGAGCTGGCCCGGCTTGATGCCGAACAATGAACCATGCCACACATAGGCCGTGACCTCTCGCAGACTGATGCACTTTGTCTGCTTGCCGTTTCGATCGAAAAGGCACACGTCAACCCGCGTGGCAGCTTCTGAGAAGATGGCGAAGTTCGTACCTTTATTGGATGGCGTGGCTCCGAGAGGGAAGGGTTGACCAGGAAGTAGCGTACGCTCCATGCTGGTTGGATGCGGAACGTGTGCAGTTTCGTTGTATCCAATAACCATCGCCGTTGCTCCAGGAAGGAGTTTTGTCATCTCGACGAGGTTGATGGTCGGGATTCCCCAAGGGTTTCACCAGCCCCATTCGCCCGCTTTTCTGTGGCTGGAACCAAATGTCTGTGCTACCTTACGGTTGCTGATTATCAGGCACGTTTCTGCACGCTCTCCGTTTCCAGCAGCGCACCGTTATTAATCAATGAAGGATTGAATGCAAGCCACAATCGCCACGGATATTCACGAAGTCAAGCAGCCGCCTTTAGCTCGCCAGATCGCGGCGCCCACGCCCCCGCGCAATGTGGCTGTCGATGCCTATCGCGGCCTGGTCATGTTGCTCATGATGGGCGAAGTCATGAGCTTCGCTAAAGTCGCCCGGGCCTTTCCCCATAGCTGGTTCTGGAGCATCCTTGCCTTTAACCAGACCCACGTTGAATGGGCTGGCATGGGACTCCACGACACCATTCAACCCGGATTCACGTTCCTGGTCGGCGTCGCGCTTCCGTATTCGATCCATAGCCGCACCAAGAAGGGGCAGAGCTTCGGTCATCAACTGGCGCACACTGTTTGGAGAAGCCTCCTCCTCGTCGCCCTCGGCATCTTCTTGCGCTCCACCGGCAGCACCCAAACGAACTTCACCTTTGAAGACACGCTCACCCAGATCGGCCTGGGATACACGTTCGCCTTCCTGCTCGCCCATTGCCGTCCAAGATGGCAATGGACCGCATTCGGCGCCCTCCTCTTCGGCTATTGGCTGGCATGGGCTCTTTATCCCGCTCCCGGACCCGGCTTCAATTACGCTGCCGTGGGAGTTCCTGCGAATTGGCACCATAACTTCACCGGCTTCGCTTCTCACTGGAACAAGAACAGCAACCTCGGCCAGGCCTTCGACGTCTGGTTCCTCAACGTCCTCCCGCGCCCTTCTCGCTTCTTATTCAACGAAGGCGGCTACCTCACCCTTAGCTTCAT
Source organism: uncultured Acidobacteriota bacterium (assembly GCA_963718435.1). Classification (GTDB taxonomy): domain Bacteria; phylum Acidobacteriota; class Terriglobia; order Terriglobales; family Acidobacteriaceae; genus Telmatobacter. The sequence goes on from CAVQZQ010000099.1 coordinate 1,537, forward strand.
CCCCACGCTAGGCACCATCCTCCTTGGCCTCCGCGCTGGTGAATGGTTCCGCTCCGCCGCTCCAAAGATCCCCGTCAAACGCTTTTTGATCGCCGGAACAGTGCTCACAGTCACGGCACTCCTTCTTCATGTCACCGGAATTTGCCCGATAGTCAAGCGCATCTGGACCCCAAGCTGGACGCTCTTCAGCGGCGGAGTTTGCTTCTTCTTTCTCGCGGCGTTCTCTTGGATCATCGACGTCAAGCAATACCGCCGCTGGGCCATCCCGCTCGTCGTGGTCGGTATGAATTCCATCGCGGCCTACCTCATCGCGCATCTTTGGGAAGACTTCATCATCAATAACTTGCACATCAATCTGGGCTACCGGATCTTCCGCATATTTGGTACCGGCCTGGAACCGCTGATGCTCGGCATTACGGTAATGCTGATTTATTGGCTCATTCTTTACTGGATGTACCGCAAGCGGCTCTTCCTTCGCATCTGAGCCCGTCGGTCCGCTAACTCGGGTTGTCTTTTCTCATCACAGTCGCCCATAGCTCTTGAGTTAGCCCACCTGAACGCGAGTCATTAACTCGGCTCTCGTGTTCGACGTGCGACAGAGGCGTAAAATGTAGCCTGAATCACACCTAAGTCGTACAGTCAGTGCAGCTCATCGGTTGATATGCTGTGTGCAGATCAGAGTAAATCCGACATCGCAGTAAGGTGTGGAGCGAAGACCATAAGCCTCGAACATGGCGTCGCCTGATCTGGCTCACGAGCCTGCCTAGGAGGGCTCCTGATGTTAGCCGGGAGTTACAATCCCTGGCTGGTATTGGCCTCTCTCTTGGTGGCTGTACTCGCCTTTTACACCGCATTGAACCTCGCCGGACGTGTATCGGCTACGCGGAGACGCTCTGCGCGCTGGTGGCTGGCGGGCGGTTCGGTGGCCACGGGGGTCGGAATCTGGTCCATGCACTTCCTGGGCATGCTGGCCCTCAATCTGCCCATCCCAAGGGGCTATGATCCCGCAGTTACTTTCCTTTCCCTGTTGATTGCAATAGCCTCCTCGGCCATCGCCTTCTGGATCGTCTGCCAGAAAGAGCTGCCGTGGTCACGATTGATCGCTGGTGCGTCGCTGATGGGTGTCGGGGGCAGCGCTATGCATTACGTGGGCATGTCAGCAATGAAGATGACTCCTGCAATCCAGTACATGCCGTGGCTTCTTGCTCTTTCGGTTTTGGTTGCCGTCTTGGCATCGGGCGCTGCCTTGTGGATCGCCTTCCATCTTCGGCTGCACTCGGCGCGGGTCATGTCAATACGCGCCGGCGCCGCGACGGTGATGGGCCTCGCGATTGCGGGTATGCACTATACCGGCGTGGCTGCAGCCCGGTTCCCCGCAGGCAGCACAGGTGCAATGGCTGGCGAGGGAATCAGCACAGAATGGCTGGCCGCACTTACCATCGTCTTTGCGCTGTCGGTCCTGTCCATCGCGTTGATTACTTCGGTATTCGATTTGCGGCTGGAGTCGCGCACCTCCGTCCTGGCTGCTTCTCTGGCCGACGCCAATCAGGAACTCCAGTTCCTTGCCATGCATGACAGCCTCACCAAGCTTCCTAACCGTGCCTTGCTTGAAGATCGCCTTGAACAGGAGATTCAGAATGCCAGGCGCGAATACAGCAGTTTCGCCGTCATGCTCCTCGACCTGGATGGTTTCAAGCAAATCAATGATGCGTTCGGTCACCATGTTGGGGACCTTCTGTTGATAGAGGTTGCAAACCGCATTCGGGCAGGTATCCGCAATCGCGACACTCTGGCTCGAATCGGCGGGGACGAGTTTGTTCTGCTGGTCAATGCCTTTGAACCGGCTGACGTGGCAACTTTGGCCGACAAGCTGATTACTTCCATCAGTGAGCCGTTTGACGTCGTAGGCCACGACCTGCGTGTCTCGGGCAGCGTCGGCATAGCCATTTATGGCGGCGAGGCAGACGAGCAGTACTCTCTGCTGCGGAACGCCGATGCGGCTATGTATCATGCCAAGGCGTTGGGCCGTAACGCCTACTGTTTCTTCGAAGAGTCGATGAACGACGATGCGCACAAGCACCTGCAGGTGACGCACGATCTGCGCATCGGGCTCGACTCGAAACAGTTGGTTCTGCATTACCAGCCGAAGTTCGATGCGTTGAGCGGTCGGATGGTCGGAGCAGAAGCCTTGTTGCGCTGGAACCACCCCACCCGCGGGCTCGTGCCGCCGGATCAATTCATACCACTGGCCGAAAAGACCGGCCTGATCGTTCCCATCGGGGAATGGGTGCTGGACGAAGCGTGCCGCCAAATGAGCCAATGGCAAGCGTCCGGCCGTCCCGATTGGACGATTGCCGTTAACCTTTCCGCAGTGCAGTTCAATCATCCCGGATTGGTTCAAATGGTTCGTAACGCCTTGGAGCGTCATGGACTGGCTCCCCACTGCCTGACCCTGGAGATCACTGAGTCGACGGCAATGCGCAACGCCGATGCGAGCATGGTGATCTTGCAGCAACTCCATGATTCGGGTGTGCGCATCTCCATCGACGATTTCGGGACCGGCTATTCCAGCCTGCTTTACCTAAAGCGTTTGCCGGCCAGCGAACTGAAGATCGATCGCGGATTCGTCAACGATTTAGTCAACAATGCTGAAGACGCGGCAATCATCTCGGCCATCGTGGCGCTTGGACAAACCCTCAATCTCAAGATCGTTGCGGAAGGCGTGGAGACGCGGGAGCAGCAGGAGTTTCTGACCCGACTGGGTTGTAGCTCACTGCAAGGCTTCTTGCTGGGACGGCCCATGACTCCGGACAATCTCATCAAAGCCGCGGCGGAAAATGACGTCGCCTCCGCACCTAAGGGTCCACGACTTGCCTTCCAGATGACCGCCTGATGGCCGGGATCGCGTTCCCGGCGAATACACACCTATGCCGCCATCACCTCTGCCAGCCTGCGCACCGTCAACACCGTAATGTCGTCTTCCTGCCCGAACCCTTTGGCTGCGTCGGCAATATAAAACGCTGACTGGTTGCTCAGGTTATGTACGCGGTCAAATCCGAACAGCTCGCCCGAAGACTTCCGTGCCTCCACGACTCCATCGGAGAGCAACAGCAGCCGGTCTCCCGGATGCAGATACAGGCTGACCTCGTCATATGTGTTCTCGGGAATGGCGCCCAGCGGGAGTCCGCCCGGCAGCAGAATCTCCTGGCTGTTCAAGTAAGGGGGCAAGTGTCCCGCACTGGCCAGCACAAGCTCACCATTGGGGCCAAACCATATGGCCTCGCAGGTGGTCAGGCTGTCGCTGCCTGCCAGAACGCGATTCAGCGATTCCAGGATTTTGGCCGGACTTCTTTCCGGATCCCGCGCATCGCTCCCATCAACATGGAGACATTCATGGCCGCCTTCAGGCCCTTCCCGGCCACGTCGCCAATCACCACCAGCAATCCGCCGTCGCTGGTCGGCTGCAGGTGGAAAAAGTCGCCGCCTACCTCGTTGGCGGGGGTGTAGACCGAGTCCACCTCATAGCCCGGGGTTTCCAGTTTCTCCCGCGGAATCATCAATTCCTGCACGCTTCGCGCCGCGGCCAGTTCGCTGTTGGCGTGTTCCTGGTCATGCTGAATGCGCAGAAAGCGCACAAAGATGATCAGTACAATTGCCAGTAGTCCGATAAAGTCCGCAATCGAGGCAAAGTGGATTGGAATCATGCCCGCCTGGATGGTCAGCGGCGAATGGTATGGGTGCCCCCCGCTAAAGTCGCTCATGCTGCCGGTAAGAATAGGCTCGACAATACCCACAATGGTCAGCACAAAGGGAATCAGCAGCATGCCCGCCTCGAAGTTGCGCCGGATCGTGGCCACAATCAAGGTGAAGAAGATGAAAAGCATCCCACCTGTCATCCACAAAATGCTGCCCAGAAAGCCAACGATCATCACAAGCAGGGCCGGGCGGCTGTGGCTCCCCAGCAGCAGCATCCCTGGTCCCACGCCGAGCAACACAGGCGCGGTGTAGCGCAACGCCCGGATGTACCAGCGCTGCGGAAGGGCCAGAAAGGCGACCAGGAACTCGAAGTACAGATAAGCCGAAATGACGACAAGCTGCAGGATGATTGCCGCGTACCAGATCTGATCGAGCTGCGCGGCACTGCCTGCCAGATCGACAAACCCTATGGGCGCCTGGATTAACTCGTGCAGGGCGAGCCATAGATACTCAACGTGGGCTCTTTGCGTGAAGTAGAGAGCCAAAAGAAACAAGGAGAGCACGGTGAAGAGGATGGCGTTGACCAGCCGCGGCAGACGTTCAAACAGGCTGTGAGTCGACCAGAGTTCCAGTTCATGCTGCAGATCCGGCGGGTTGCCGATTCGAAGCGTGCCTCTCTCAAAAAAGTTCGTATACGCGCTTAGGCCGAAGGGAATATAGATCGTGCGCGCCACCAGGACGAGGTCAGTATCGGTGGAAGGAACGCCCAGATCGTAAATTCGCGAGATCTCCTGGTAGTGGTTCGGCGCGTCCCCATGAGGGCCTTCGGGATGGATCTGTCTTCCATCCGCGAACACATCGACGCCTGGCCCCGTTCCGCCGCCCGGCATGGTGGTGTTTTGCGAGACGGGAAGCGCAATCAGCAGCGCAATCGGTCCATGACCCGGCGGTAGCGTCAAATGTATCCGAAACCAGACAAAGGGCCGTCCGTGGCCGGGGGGTGGCCCGGGATGATCGGGTGGGGTATCCCCATCGGGCCGGTCGAGGTCATCAAGATTGTCGAGTGGATCGCCCGGTTTAAGCACCACCCACTTCGAATCATCAAACCCGGGATCGGCCGCCTGCTCATTGGCCGTAACTCCCACTCGCCAGTCTTTGTCGAGGGTCTCCGGGGATCCAAGATGCGATGCGTCGAAAACAATCGTGGGCGTGGAAGGCGCGTTCACCGGCGCTGGGGGCAGGTGCTTTCGTGACGCCAGCATCTCAGCAAGTGAATGAGCAGAATGTGCCTGTTGCGCTGCCAGTTGACCACCCGCGCACAGCGCAAGGGCCATCGCTGCCAGGGCTTCACGAACCAGGAACTTACAAGCCAAATCGCCTCCCGCTGCTGCGTGTTCACCACTCTAATTCAGATAGGCGCAAGCTCCAAGAAGAACGTCCCGCGGGCCGGAGATCAGATTTCCGGAAAAGTCCAGGATTTCGCCCCCGGCGTTTTTCAATCCGCAACGTTTTTTTTGACCTGCTGCTGCCAACCAGGTGAATACTAGCGTCTAATGAGTGGAGCGAAGCGGAAACACCCATCTCGCGACGGGTGCGTCCGAGCCGGAGGTAGAGGAATGAGCGCAGCTTTCAACGGTATCAAGGCAGGAATGCTGGCGGGGTTGGCACTGGCCGTCGTTACCACGCTGGGAGCCCAGTCCACTGCTCCGGCGAGCCCTTCAGGTACTCAGACCCCATCGAGCGCTCCGCCAAATCAGCCGGACGCACAATCGACCCCTTCGGCTCCGGCGAGCCCGTCCACCACATCGCCCGCAAACACCCCGGCGGCTCAGCCTGCTCCCGGAACGACGCCGGTTGCCGGCGACACCCCTCCCACGGCATCCGCGCCTGCTGATAAGTCAAAGGATTCCTCAAAAAAGGATCCTGATGCCAAAGACCCTGCCCCCGGCACAACCCCGGTCAAGGGCGACGTTCCCGCCAAGGATGTCGACCCCGACAAGGTGGTTCCTGTTGGCGGCGAAATGATCAAGGTCAAGCCCGGCAGCATCGAGGATGTCAGCGCGGTCGGCAATCGCAACATCGGCGGCCGCGGCATGGGCAACTGGTACTCCACCGACTCCGAAATCAAGATGGGCAAGACGTACGCCGATCAGATTGAGAAGAGCACTCACTTCATCACCGATCCCGAGGTGACCGAATACGTCAATCGCATCGGCCAGAACATCGTCAAGAACTCCGACTGCAAGGTGCCTTTCACCATCAAGGTCATCGACTCGGATGAGATCAACGCCATGGCCCTGCCCGGGCGGGTTCTTTTACGTCAATTCGGGCTTGATTCTGAATGCCGACGAAGAAGCCGAACTGGCCGGCGTGATGGCTCATGAGATTGCCCATGTTTGCGCCCACCACGCGGCCCGCGAAATGACGCGCATGAACTACGCGCAATTGGGCACCATCCCGCTGATCATGATGACCGGCTACAGCTGGACCGGCTATGGCATCTATGAAGCCGCCCAGTTTGCCGTCCCCATGACCTTCCTCAAGTTCTCCCGCGAGTTCGAGGCGCAGGCCGACTACCTCGGCGTGCAATATATGTATCGCGCCGGCTACGATCCGCAGGCCTTTATCAGCTTCTTTGAGAAGATTCAGGCACTCGAGAAGCGCAAGCCCGGCCTGGTTGCCAAGGCCTTCTCCGACCACCCGCAGACCCCTGACCGCATCCTCCACTCGCAGGAAGAGATTGCCCGCATCCTGCCGCCCAAAGATGAGTACCCGGTCACGACGTCGGAGTTCGACGACGTGAAGGCCCGGCTGGCTCGCATCGAAAACAAGCGCCGCCTGCTCGACACCAAGGGCGGCAAGAAGCCCTCGCTGCGCCGTGCCAGCACCGGAACCGACGACGGCACCGGCAGCAGCACCCAGGCCGGTAGCGACACGAGCGGTGACGACAAGCCGACCCTGCACCGCCGCGAAGACCAGAACTGAGCACGGAATTTCGGTTAGGTAAGGAAATAGAGCAGAGCATTGGCGCTCCGGGAGCCGGGGCGTCAATGCTCTTTTCAGGGAAAGTGGACGCGCCAGAGACCCGTGCCTCAAAACAGCAGATCAATGAACCTGGCCTTCAGATCGTCCCCGGTCACGCACCATCCGCTCCAACTCCACTACTCCTTGGGTGGGCAAATCCCGTCGACCCCATAGGGAGGGGATGCGTCGGGCTGGTCCAATTTGAGGATTTCCAGATGCTGATCCAAAGACCGTGAATTTCCTCTAAATATCTGAAAAACCTTGAACCGATGGGTGAATCCGCGTTATATACAGGAGTACCGGCAGCTCCGCCGGAATCTGGCCTGAGGGCGTTCAGCCTTTCAGGAGGTGGAAAAATGCGCAACTCCGCGGCCCGCTCTAATCTTCTGGTTCCTGAAATTCGCGAGGTCATGGATATTCGCCAGGCCTCCGACTATCTCGGCATCTCGGCCGACACGCTCTACAAGTACGCCTCAGAGGGTTTCGTTCCAGCGTTCAAGCTGGGCAACCGCTGGCGCTTCAAGCGCTCCCGACTCGACGAGTGGATGGATCGGCAATCTGAACTCCACGCCGCCGACGCCGACCCCAACCAGAAGAAGCCCGTCCGCCCGGCGATGTAAGAGCGCGGAACCGGGAGTAGGGATCAGGGAAGAAAACGGAATTTGTCCGTTCGAATAAGCCAAATTGGTTCAAGAGAGACCTTGACCGTTAGCCGCTGTGCCAGATCATCCTCCCTGATCCCTGATCCCTGATCCCTGATCCCTGATCCCTGCCTCACCATGTGATATACCTTTCCGGATGGACCACCTCACGCCGCATCGGCCAACTGCGCCGCCGTTTGAGCCGGGCGGGCTTTCCGGGCCTTCTCGTCACTCATCTTCCCGACCTCCGTTATCTCTGCGGCTTCACTGGCTCCAGCGCGGCGTTGGCGTCACGCGCCGGGCTGCGCGCCTGTTTACCGACGGCCGCTACACAGCGCAGGCTGCTGAAGAGGTAAGCGGGGCGCAGGTCAAGATCGTCTCCGGTTCCCGGCCGTCAACGCGGTGCAGTGGCTGGCCGCGCAATCGGGTGTGAGTTTGCGGGTTTTGACCCCGCCCATACAACGGTTGCCGAACTAGCCCGCTGGCGCGCGGAACTGCCTCCCGCTGCGCCGCACATTCCTCTCCGCCGCTCACCGCGCCGTTGGTTGAGCCTCTGCGCATGATCAAGGACGAGGAAGAGCTGAACGTGATGGTTGAAGCAGCCCTGGTTGGCTGCTCGCTCTTCGACCACATCCTTGGCTTCATCGGCCCGGAATTCCGGAGATTGAAGTGGCTGCCGAACTCGAGCACCAGGCCCGACTGCTTGGTGCCGAGGGCATGTCGTTTCGAAACCATCGTCGCATCCGGCGTGCGTTCGGCTCTTCCCCACGGACGGGCCACCCGCCGGCTCCCCGTAAAGGATTCCTGACCCTCGACTTCGGTATAATCCTCAAGGGTTATTGCTCCGATATGACCCGTACTGTTTACCTTGGCAAGCCAAAGGCAAAGAACGAAATGCTTACGAGGCAGTGCTGGAAGCCCAGGAAACCGCGGTTTCGGCAGTTGGCGCGGGCGTCAGTTGCGGCGAAGTGGACGAAGCCGCGCGGAGCGTCTGCGCAAAGCGGGTTTGGCCGAAGCATTTTCTCACTCCACCGGTCACGGTGTCGGCCTGGAGATTCACGAGTCGCCGCGCGTCGGTGCCGGACAGACGACAAGGCTGCTGCCCGGCATGGTTGTCACTATTGAGCCCGGAATTTACTGGCCGGGCAAGTTCGGGATTCGCATCGAAGACATGGTGGCCGTGACTCGAACCGGGGGACAGGTGCTCACCCCGGCGCCCAAAGCTCTGATCGAACTTTGATCGATGACGCGCCATCACGCGGGTAAGGTAAAGGAACGAATGAAACCACAAGATATCAAGGATCTTAAAGACTGATGAGTTCCTGAAAAATATCAGGTAGCCGAGTTCGATCTCGACCGCGGCGACATGAAGATCCGCCTCAAATTCAGCCAGCTGCAGCATCCACGGCCGCGTCAGCCGACATGGCGCCGGCTTCAGCCGCAGCCCCCGCAGCTGCTCCGCTCGCGGCCCTCAGCGCCGGCGGCAGCTCCAGCTGCACCCGCCGACCGCGACGCGGCCTGCACATCGTCAAATCGCCGATCGTCGGCACATATTACGGCTCTCCTTCTCCCGGCGCCCCTCCGTTTGTTTCGCCCGGCGACCGGGTCGAAAAGGGCCAGGTAATCTGCATTGTCGAAGCCATGAAGCTGATGAACGAAATCGAGTCCGACGCTTCCGGCGAAGTCGTCAAGTGCTTCGTCACCAATGGCCAGCCCATCGAATTTGGTCAGCCGCTGTTCTCGATCCGCGAAGGTTGAGACGAAGCGGAGTTAGCGGTACTGCGGAGTTAGCGGAGCTAGCCGCGTTAGCAAGCTACAGTGATGACTGACCGAAACGTTAGCCCGTCTAACTCCGCTAACCGCTGCACTCCACTTTTAAAGGTCTGCATGTTTCGTAAGGTCTTGGTTGCCAATCGCGGTGAAATTGCTCTGCGCGTGCTGAACGCGTGCCGCGAACTCGGAATTCGTACCGTCGCTGTCTATAGCGAGGCCGATCGCAACTCGCTCCATGTCCGCTTTGCCGACGAGGCCATCTGCATCGGTCCGCCGCGCCCCGCCGACAGCTATCTCAACGTACCCGCCGTCATCTCCGCCGCAGAAATCGCCAACGTCGACGCCATTCATCCCGGCTACGGACTGCTCAGCGAGAACGCCAACTTCGCCGAAGTCTGCCGCGCCTCCAACATCAAGTTCATCGGACCGCCGCCTGAAGTCACCCGCCTCATGGGTGAAAAAGAAAAGGCCCGCCAGGCGATGAAGGAGGCCAAGGTGCCCATCCTTCCCGGCTCCGACGGCGTTATCGCCACCGTCGAAGAAGCGCAGGACGTGGCCCGAGGACGTCGGCTATCCCGTCATCCTCAAAGCCAAGGCCGGCGGCGGCGGACGCGGCATGCGCATCGTGCGCACCGCCGAAGAACTGCCCAATCTTTTCCATGCCGCGTCTACCGAGGCGGCCAACGCCTTCGGCAACGGCGAACTCTACATGGAAAAATTCATTGAGCAGCCGCGCCACATCGAGTTCCAGATCCTGGCCGACGAGCACGGCAACGTCGCCACGCTCTTTGAGCGCGAATGCTCCATCCAGCGCCGCCATCAGAAACTGATCGAAGAGGCGCCCTCGCTGCAGGTCACGCCCAAGATGCGCGAGGAGATCGGCAGGACCCTGTGCCGTTGCCTCACCGAAATCGGCTATCAAAACGCCGGCACCGTCGAATTCCTGATGGATGAGGACGGCAAGCTCTACTTCATCGAGATGAACACGCGCATCCAGGTGGAGCACCCGGTGACCGAAGCCATCACCGGCATCGACCTGGTCAAGGCGCAGCTGCGCATCGCCGCCGGCGAGCGCCTCGGCGCCATTCTGCCTGCGAAACTCGAGATTCGGGGCCACGCCATCGAATGCCGCATCAACGCCGAGCATCCGAAGAAATTCACCCCTCTGCCGGCAAGATCACAGTCTTTAACGTCCCCGGCGGCAACGGCGTGCGCGTCGATACGGCGCAATATGCCGAAGGCATCGTCCCACCCTACTACGACTCGCTCATTGCCAAACTCATCGTGCATGGCATCGACCGCGACGAAGCCATCGCCCGAATGGAGCGCGCGCTCTCGCAGTTCGTAGTGCAGGGAATTGAAACCTCGATCACCTTGCACCAGGCCATCTTTGCCGACCCCGACTTCCGCGCCGGCAACTTCGACACCAAGTTCATGGAGCGCTTCCTCGCCAAAACCGCCGATTGAGTAGGTGCTTTGCCTCGAACTCGAGGCCCGCCAATCAGCGCAAAGTCTGTTTCCAAGAGGCAACTCGCAATTCATTTTCCTGTTCTAAGCATTCGAGGGATACTATGTCCATTTTAAAGACCTGTGCTGTCTCAGCTATCGCGACGGTTATTCTGAGCTGTGCACCTTTGGCTGCACCTCAAATCGCCGTGAGTATTGGAGCACCGCCAGTGTGCCCCTATGGGTACTTCGACTATGCTCCCTACGACTGTGCGCCCTATGGCTACTATGGGCCGGACTGGTTTGTCGGAGGCCTGTTCATCGGAGCCGGACCATGGTTTCATGGGCATCGCGGCTTTTACGGCCACGTCGACAATCGCTACGATCCTCACCACGGTTATCATGGACCGCTCCCCGGCCGCGGCGAAGAGCCATTCAATCATTTTCACGGAAACGAAGCACGCGATGGGCGAGGCCACATCGGCAACCCAGGTCATGAAGCGGGTGGTGAACATGCTCTCCCCGGCTACCGCGGTGGCGGTCACGGCGGCGGCGGTCGCCATTAGTCACAGCCCACTCTGAGCAAAAAACTGAGCGCTCCTGGCCTGGCCACACTATGGGCTCCCGGCGGCTCTTCGCCTGTAGGGCCATTGCGCCAAATTGTTTGGTCGATGATCGCCTCTTCACTTCGCAAAAGAACGAACGCGCCGCATCTTTGGGATCAGAGCCAATCCAACTGAGGATGGCTTTCTGGAAGCTTATTCGCGTGAGTGTTTTCTTGGTGTAGCCGCGTTGTCAATATCCGGGCCGCTCTCTCTTGCCGCCAACTCCGTCATTCCAATCGGCGAACGGGCGGCACGGTTTTGCATAGAATTTCCTCTACGCGGCGCACAATAGATGAAGTGCAGGGTGTAGTCCAGCTCCCGTCACGGGAAACCTACGGCCCCCGGGCCAACATCCTTGACGCGTCAAAACGGTCGCTGTCGCAATTCCTGAGTAGCTGTACCCCGGAGCCACCTCACTCAAGTCGACGCGACCATCAGGGAGCGGCGACCTTGCACAGAACTACGAAAGGGCACAAAAACTCAGGAATTGCCGTAAGGTGCACTTAACGCGCTCTGGATTGTGCGTAAACATTTTGTAATTAATGGCTTAAATGATTTTTTGGGGGTACCCACCCCCCTGCATTCTCCTGATCTTCGCTTTCCTGGCGAATGCTAGATGGCCAAGTTGCGCCCGGCTGTCAGCTCGGCTCGACTTGTCGGGTGCCCATCCTTGAATCGTTTTGTGATTTAAGATTGGGAAACCACAAATCCAATCTACTTTGACTCCGCGAGTTATGTGCTAATATCCTGAGTTATCCCCCAGATTAAAAACGAGAAGAGGCGCATAACTATGCCTTATATGGTGGAGCATAACGGCCAGGTTCTCGGACCGTATTCGCTCGCAGAATTGAACGACAGTGCGGCTGCCGGTAAAATCGCAAGCTCCGATCTGGGGTGCGATCAGGGTATCGGGCACTGGGTGCCTGTTTCACAACTTCTCTCGGCCCGGTCCGTCCCACCATCGGTGGCTGCGGCAAGTGCGAAGACGAGCGCTCCCAAATTCAATTCGGGTTTGTTTGCCGGCATGGGCGGCTTTTTGCTCACAATGGCCTTCCTGCTTTGGCGGGTATTCCGGATCATGAGTGCGATCGCCCGGCTGCACCACTCGCACTAGAATGAACGCCTCACCCTGCCACAGGGTCTTCTCTGGTTCGCGCCCTGCTCGGTCGCAACCATGCCCCTCCCAAGACGCCCCTTGCCTCTCCGGCATCCAACTTCCAGGAGACCCGAATGAGCGAAAAGCAGAAGCCCACCCATACGCAGCCCGGCGCATTCATTGAAGAGAAGCAAAAACCGGACGACGGCGTCATCAACGATTCATTAGGTACTGTCAACATAGCCGACTCGACCGGCTCAGACGAAGTAAAAGAGACAGGGGACGCAAAGAAAGAGAATAAGAATACCCGCGAAGACTGAGCAGGTTCCACATCCGGGCGCAGCGGGACAGCTCTATTTCTCCACTATCTCACCTGCACATCCCAAAAGGCCCCACTCGAAACGGTGCTGCGCGGCGCCGTTCCGGCCATGTATTCTTGACCAGCCCGAGCCAGGGGGCCGCGGCGCGCATGCTCCTTAAAATTCGACTTCAATCAGCCATTCTCATTTGCATTGCCGCCTTCAGCACATGCGGCGTGTCACCCGCGCAACAAAGTGACTGGCCCACATACAACGGCAGTCCTGATGGCGATCACTACTCCAGCCTTAAGCAGATCAATCGCGGCAATGTGCACCGCCTTCAGCAGGCTTGGAGATTCGATACTGGAGAGAAGGGAGGCCTGCAGGCGAATCCGCTCGTCGCGGGCCCCACCCTTTATGCCTATACCCCCACGCAGAAGGTCGTTGCCCTCGACGCAGCCACCGGGCAGCTCAAGTGGAAATTCGACTCGGGGATCGAAGGCACCCAGCCCGCGCGCGGTCTCACTTACTGGGCCGGAATGAAACCGGTGATCAGCCCCGCGCATCTTCGCCGGGGTGATGAACTTCCTCTATTGTCTTGACGCAGAAACCGGCAAACCCGTCTCGTCATTCGGCGAAAACGGCCGCGTCGATCTGCGCAAGAATCTCGGGCCGCGACCCTGAGTCGCCAGTCCATCGCCCTCACCACGCCCGGCGTTCTCTACAAAGACCTCATAATCGTCGGTGGTCGCAATCCGGAGACGCATCCAGCGCCGCCTGGTTACATTCGGGCCTACGATGTGCGCACGGGCCAACTTCGCTGGACCTTTCACACCATCCCGTTGCCGGGCGAACCGGGCTACGAAACCTGGCCCAAAGATGCCTGGAAGAACGCGGGCGCAGCCAACAACTGGGCCGGCATGTCGCTCGATGTGGAGCGCGGCATTCTCTATGCGCCCACTGGCTCGGCTGTAATGGATTTCTACGGCGGTGATCGCGTGGGAGACGATCTCTATGCCAACACTGCTGCTCGCTCTCGATGCCAACACCGGCAGGCGCCTGTGGCATTTCCAGGGCGTGCACCACGATATTTGGGATCGAGATTTCCCCTCGCCGCCCGCACTCTTTACGGTGAAGCGCGATGGCAAGCGGATTGAGGCTTTGGCGCAAACCACCAAGCAGGGCTACCTCTACCTGTTCGACCGGCTCACCGGGCAGCCGCTGTTCCCCATCCACGAGCACCCCTATCCTGCCAGCCCCGTTCCTGGCGAAGCCGCGTCGCCCACCCAGCCTCTGCCTGATTGGCCTGAGCCCTTCGCGCGCCAGCGCCTAACCGAAGATATGCTCACCACCCGTACGCCCCAGGCGCATGAATGGGCCGTCAAGACATTTCGAGAATTCCGCAGCGACGGGCAATTCATTCCCTTCGCCCTCAACAAGCAGACCATTGTCTTTCCCGGTTTCGACGGCGGCGGAGAGTGGGGCGGGCCGGCCATCGATCCGGTCACAAACGTCCTCTACGTGAACGCCAACGAGATGGTTTACACCGGAGGTCTCACCCC